>NZ_JBVIGC010000006.1:19763-322353 GCF_055571015.1 Streptomyces sp. NPDC031049 | reverse complement strand
CCCCTGTGGGGGGTGCCCCCCGTCCCCCTCGGGGCTTCCTCTTGTGGTGGGGCGCCGGGGGGGCGGGGGAAGTGGGGCACCGCACGGCGGCGGCGGGTTCCGGCCAGGCCCGGACCCGCCGCCGCGCTCAGCGCCTCACGCCAGCAGTTCCACCTCCGCCAGCGTGTGCTCGCCGCCGAGGACCAGGCGGTAGTGCGCGTAGGTCCCCGGGGACTTCACCGAGAACACCCGGGTCTGCCGGTCCCAGGCGAAGGACTCCCCGGAGCGTTCGTCCAGGGTCCGCCAGGTGCTGCCGTCGGCCGAGCCCTGGAGCTTCCAGCCCGTCGGGGCCTTCGTCCGGTCCGCCGAGGACGTCAGCGTGTACTGGACCGCCTCGACGCCCTTGGCCACCGGAAGCGCGACGGAGGCCACGGCCGCGTCCGTCGCCGACGTGTCGTCGAACAGGGCGCCGTCGCCCTCGACGGCGTCCTTCCGCGGCGCCGGCACCTCGTCGTCCTGCGTGATCGACACCGGCTGGGCGTTCTCGCCCGTGCCCCAGGAGGACGGCCGCGGGCCCATGTCGAACTCCAGGACGCCGCCGCGCGCGATGAGGGAGTGGGGCAGCGCGGTGGAGTTCCAGCGCTTGCCGTTGACCTTCAGTCCCTGCACGTAGACGTTCTCCGCGCTGTTCTCCGGCGCCTTCACCACCAGCTTGCGCCCGTTCTCCAGGTGGACGGTCGCCTTCGTGAACAGCGGGGAGCCGATGGCGTACTCGCCGCTGCCCATCACCAGCGGGTAGAAGCCGAGGGCCGAGAAGAGGAACCAGGCCGACTGCTCGCCGTTGTCCTCGTCGCCGTGGTAGCCCTGGCCGATGTCGCTGCCGACGTAGAGGCGGGAGAGCACCTCGCGGACGTTCTTCTGGGTCTTGAAGGGCTGCCCGGCCGCGTCGTACATGTACAGCGCGTGGTGGGCGACCTGGTTGGAGTGCCCGTACATGCCCATCCGCACGTCCCGCGCCTCGGTCATCTCGTGGATGACACCGCCGTAGGAGCCGACGAACTCGGGCGAGGCGGTCTCCGGCGTGGCCAGGTACTCGTCCAGCTTGTCCGCGAGGCCGCCCCGGCCGCCGTAGAGGTTGGCCAGGCCCCGGCTGTCCTGCGGGGCGGTGAAGGCGTAGCCCCAGCCGTTGGTCTCGGTGTAGTCGTGGCCCCACACCCGCGGGTCGTACTTCCCGGAGTCCACGCGCCACCGGCCCGCCGCGTCCTTGCCCTGGAAGAAGCCCGCCTCACCGTCGAAGAGGTTGACGTAGTCCCGGGCGCGGTCGAGGAAGTACGCCGACTCCTCCTGGTAGCGCTTCTTCCCGGTCTTCTCGTACAGCGCCCGGCCCATCTGCGCGATGCCGTAGTCGTTGAGGAAGCCCTCCAGCGCCCATGACAGCCCCTCGTGCGTCTCGGTGCTGGTGTACCCGAGGAACGGCGAGGTGGCCATGCCCTTGCGGCCCACACCGGACGACGGCGGCACGACGGTGGCGTTCTTCAGCGCCGCCTCGTACGCCGCCTCCGCGTCGAAGTCGACGCCCTTGACGTACGCGTCCGCGAACGCCACGTCCGAGGAGGTGCCGGTCATCAGGTCCGCGTAGCCGGGGGAGGACCAGCGCGAGGTCCAGCCGCCGTCCTTGTAGTGCTGCACGAAGCCGTCGACCAGCTCACCGGCCTTGGACGGGGTCAGCAGCGAGTACGCCGGCCAGGTCGTCCGGTAGGTGTCCCAGAAACCGTTGTTGACGTACACCTTGCCCTCCACGACCTTGGCACCGGTGTGCGTGGGGGTGTCCTGCTTCTCCATCCGGGAGAACGGGGAGGCGTACTTGAACTTCCCGTCGACCTTCTCGAAGCCAGAGTTCGGGTACAGGTACAGCCGGTACAGGCTGGAGTACAGGGTGGTCAGCTGGTCCGGCGTGGCGCCCTCCACCTCGACCTTGCCGAGGATGCGGTCCCACTGCCGCTGGGCGTCCCGCTTGACCTTGTCGAAGGACGTGCGCCCGGGGATCTCCTGGCGCAGGTTGTCCTTCGCCTGGTCGACGCTGATCAGCGAGGTCGCCAGCCGCAGCGTCACCGTCCGGTCCCGGCCCGCGTCGAAGCGCAGATGGCCCTTGACGCCCTCGGCGGAGCCCCCGGTCACCTTCGCGCCGTCGACCTCGCCGTAGACGAACAGCCGGGTCGCGCCCGTCGACAGACCGGACTTGACGTCCGAGTAGCCGGTGAAGGTCCCGTTCTCCTCGTCCAGCGTCAGGCCCGCCTGGTCGGTGACGTTGTCGAACAGCACGCTCGCGTCGTCGCCGGGGTAGGTGAAGCGGAACATCGCGGCGTGGTCGGTCGGCGCCATCTCGGCCTTCAGACCGTTCTCGAACCGCACCCCGTAGTAGTACGGCCGCGCCGTCTCGTTCTCGTGCCGGAAGGCCAGCTCCCGCGCCTCACGGCCGGTGTCGGGCGTGCCGGACGCGGCCGACGGCATCACCTGGAAGGTCTGCCGGTCGCCCATCCACGGGCTCGGCTCGTGACTGGCGCTGAACGCCTGGATCGTCGGCAGGTTGTCGGCGTTGTTGCCGCGCGCGTACTCGTACAGCCAGCTCAGCGAGCCCGCGTTGGTCACCGGCGTCCAGAAGTTGAAGCCGTGCGGCACGGCCGTCGCGGGGAAGTTGTTGCCGCGGGAGAAGGCGCCGCTGGAGTTGGTGCCGCGGGTGGTGAGCGCATAGTCGGACAGGTGGGCCTTGGGCCGCTCCGGGCGCACCGTCCTGAGCGCCACGTCGTCCACCCAGCCCCGGAACTTCGCCGGGCCCTCGGGAGAGTCGTACGCCACCAGGATCCGGTCGACGGTCTTGCCGGCCGCCACCGAACCGATCCGGGACTTCACGTCGTTCCACTGGTTGACGTACAGCACCTTCGCCGCGCCCTGCCCGCGGGGCGTCAGCGCGAACCCGTGGCTGTCCCTCGCACCGAGGTCGCTGAGGTAGGTGCCGTCGGTGAAGGCGAGGTCGACGGAGACGTTCGTGGCGTCGTAGTCCAGGTCGCCGTCGGCCATGGACGGGAAGATCCGGTACGCCAGCTCGGTGTGCCGGCCGACCTTCACGTCGACGTCGAAGACCTTGTTGTACGAGTACGCCCGCCCGTCGGCGGTGTGCCGCCCGGCGTAGCGCAGCGCCCGCTTGCCGGTGAAGCCCGCGCGCGCCTTCGCGGTCGGCGAGCCGCTGGGGCCGCTGTCGACCAGGGAGAGCATGTCCTGCGGGACGGGCCCGTCGCTCTCGCCGGTGGACAGCTGCACGTCGGCGAGCTGGAGGATGCCCCCGCCGTGGTTCTTGGTGATCTCCAGCCGGAAGTGCCGGTACTCGCCCGGCTCGGGCAGCTCGTACGTCTTCGTCTGGAAACGTTCGGAGAAGGACTGCCCGGAGCGGCTGTCGAGGGTGGTCCACTCCTCGCCGTCGGCCGACCCCTTCAGGGTCCAGTCCGCCGGGTCGCGCTCGTCGTGGTCGTTGGCGGAGGTGAGCGCGTACTTCGCGATGCGCACCGGCGCGTCCAGGTCGAACTCGACCCAGCCGGTGGGCTCGAAGGCCAGCCACTTGGTGCCCGGCTCGCCGTCGACCAGGTTCTCCTTCACCTCGCCGCCGCCGGTGTTCTCGGCGCTGGCCCGGACGCCGGTGACATGGTCCGTGACATTGCCCGGGATGCCCGTGGTGTACCCGCCGTCGACGCCCGAGGAGCGCTTCTCGCCGTCCGGGCCGGTGTCGACGGTATTGAGCCAGTCCGGGGCCGGATCGTCCGTCTCGAACGAGGACGCGAACTCCCGGTCGGGGGCGGCCGGCGCCTGCGGCAGGGCGACCGCCGCGCCCTGCGAGCCCACCGCCAACGCGAAGGCGGTCGTCAGGACGACCGCCGGACCCCATCTGTGCCGAGTTCTGCGCTGCATCTGCCAGGACCCTCCCTGTGCGCGGGACCGCGCTGGACAACGTTGTCAATTCCTGTGCGCAAGGTCCAGTAGTGGGTCAAGTGCACGGCGGTGTCAAGGGTGTTGACGGTGGTGTCCGGGGCCCGTGTCAAGGATTTTTCCGGCAGGAGGCGCCTGGGCCACCGGTATTTCCGCCAGGTCTCAACTCGGAAAAGACGTACCGCCAACCTTGCATTCGATCTTGCTCCGCTGGCGGGAAGTGGACTATACCTGTCGGCCACCGGGGGAACCGGGGGGAACCGCGAAGGGGAACCGCCAGAGCACCCGAACAGCACGACCCGCACTTCCTGCACGACCCAGCTTGACCCGATCGCGGTGCCGGGGAGGATCCGGTTCACCGCCTGAGTCCTGGAGAAGGCGAGGACTTGAGCATGGGATCCACTTCCGCCGAGAACGCCGAGAACGCCGAGCACAACGCGCACACCGGCACCGCGGGCGTCGGCCGCCGCAGCCTGATCAAGAGGTCCGCCGCGCTCGGCCTGATCTCCGTCCCCACCATGAGCTTCCTGTCCGCCTGCGCCAGCGGCGGCGGGGGCGACGACACCGACAAGGCCAAGGCGGGCAAGAAGACCGCCGAGAACCCGCTCGGGGTCAACGAGAGCGCCCCGATGGAATTCGTGCTCTTCGACGGCGGCTTCGGCAAGGAGTACGGCGAGGACGCCGTAAAGATCTACGAGAAGAACTTCCCCGAGGCGTCGGTGAAGTTCTCCGCCACCCAGAAGATCCAGTCCACCCTGCAGCCCCGCTTCAACGGGGGCAATCCGCCGGACCTCATCGACAACTCCGGCGCCGAGCAGATGGACATGGGCGTCCTGGTCGGCAAGAACCAGCTCGCCGATCTCACCCCGCTGCTGGACGCCCCGTCCTACGACGACCCGGACAAGAAGGTCCGCGACACGCTGCGCCCCGGCATCGTGGAGATGGGCCAGTTCGACGGCGACAAGGTCTGGATCCTCTACTACGCCTACACGGTGTACGGCGTGTGGTACTCGCAGAAGGCCCTGAACGACCTCGACGCCGAATACCCCAAGACCTGGGACGAGATGCTCGCGGTCTGCGAGAAGGCCAGGAAGAAGGGCATCGCCGGCTGGACCTACCCCGGCAAGTACCCGTACTACATCCCCTTCTCGCTCTACCCGATGATCGGCAAGGTCGGCGGTGTGGAGGTGCTCGACGCCATCGACAACCTGGAGCCCAACGCCTGGAAGCACCCGGCGGTCAAGGCCTGTTTCGAGGCCTACTACGAGCTGTACCGCAAGGGCTACATCCTCAAGGGCACCCCCGGCCTGGACCACATCCAGTCGCAGACCGCGTGGGCCAAGGGCGACGCCCTGTTCATCCCCAACGGCTCCTGGGTGGAGAACGAGTCGGCCAAGGTCATCCCCGCCGACTTCGAGGTGACCGTCTCCGCGCCCTCGGGCCTGGACGACTCCGACAAGCTGCCGTTCGGCACCATCTGGGCCTCCGGCGGCGAGCCGTTCATCGTCCCGGCCAAGGCGAAGAACGGCCTGGGCGGCATGGAGCAGCTGCGCATCATGCTCAGCGAGGCCTCCTCGAAGAACTTCACCAGCAAGGTGAAGTCGCTGACCGCGTACAACGGCGGCACCGACGGCATCGAGCTGACCCCGGGCCTGAAGGCCGGTGTCGCGGCGCTGGACCTGGCCGGCGAGAACGTGGTGAACCCGCGCATCCAGGACTGGTACGTGCAGCTCCAGAAGGAGAAGATCGGCGTGGCCGGTCTGGGCGAGATGATGGCCGGGCGGCTCACCCCGGCGGAGGCCATCAAGAAGATCCAGGGCTTCGCCGACGAGGCGGCCAAGGACTCGTCGATCAAGCACTACAAGCACCAGTGAGGACGCGTCCCCCAGGGCCTGTCCGGCGGCGCGCCGGGCGGGCCCTGGCGGCGCCGCCCGCGCACAGATCGGGGTCGTAGGCAATGCAGCACGGCAAGTACCGGTTCATCGTGGGGTTCCTGGCGGTTCCCCTGGGGCTGTACGCGCTCTTCGTCGTCTGGCCGTTCATCCAGTCCATCTACTACTCGTTCACGGACTGGACCGGGCTGAGTCCCGAGTTCTCGATGGTCGGCTTCGACAACTACGAGCGGATGCTCGACGACGACATCTTCTGGAAGTCGCTCTGGCACAGCGTGCTGTTCGCGCTGCTGGTGCCGCTGGTGACGCTCGGCCTGGCGCTGTTCCTGTCCTTCATGATCAACGTGGGCGGACGGCACCGCCGTGGCGGTCCGGTGATCTCCGGGGTCCGCGGCTCCGGCCTCTACAAGATCGTCTACTTCTTCCCGCAGGTGCTCTCCATCGCGATCGTCGCCCTGCTCTTCCAGTTCGCCTACAACCCGGACAGCGGCGCGATCAACTCCCTGCTCAGCGGGATCGGCCTGGACGGCGTCCAGCCGCTGTGGCTCGGTGATCCGAACCTGGCGCTGTGGTGCGTGATGGCCGTGCTGGTGTGGTCCACGGTCGGCTTCTTCGTGGTCCTGTTCTCGGCCGGCATGGCCTCCATCCCGACGGAGCTGTACGAGGCCGCCCTGCTGGACGGGGCCAGCCGCTTCACCACGTTCTTCCGGGTCACCCTGCCGCTGCTGTGGGACACCGTGCAGTCCGGCTGGGTCTACATGGGCATCCTCGCCCTCGGCGCCGAGTCGTTCGCGGTCGTGCAGATCATGACGACCGGGCCCGGCGGACCCGACTATTCGACCACCGTCATGGTCCTGTACGTGTACCAGAAGGCGTTCCGTGACGGTCAGGCCGCCTACGCCACCACGATCGGCGTCGCCCTGCTCGTCGTCACGCTGGCCTTCGCGGCCCTGGTGATGCGGCTGGGCCGGCGCGAGCGGCTGGAGTACTGATCGATGAAGACGACCGAGACCTCCGCTGACGTGCCGGCCCCGTCCGGTGCCGCCGTCACCAAGACCGACGCCCCGGCCGGCGGGCCCGGGAAGGCGAAGAAGGAAGGCACCGTCCTCAACGTCTTCTCGCACGGCATCCTGGTCATCTGGGCGTTCATGGTCGCCATGCCCCTGGTGTGGGCGGTGATGACGTCGTTCAAGGACGACGCCTCCATCTTCCGCTCGCCCTGGTCGCTGCCGGACGAGCTGCACTTCGACAACTGGTCGCGGGCCTGGACCGAGGCCCACATGAGCGACTACTTCCTCAACACCGTCCTGGTGGTGGGCGGCTCGCTCGTCGGCACGCTGGTGCTGGGCTCCATGGCGGCCTACGTGCTGGCCCGGTTCGACTTCCCGGGCAACCGGTTCATCTACTACCTGTTCATCGGCGGCATGAGCTTCCCGATCATGCTCGCCCTGGTCCCGCTGTTCTACGTGGTGAACAACATGGGGCTGCTGAACACCATCCACGGGCTGATCCTGGTCTACATCGCCTACTCGCTGCCCTTCACGGTGTTCTTCCTCACGGCGTTCTTCCGGACGCTGCCCTCGTCGGTGGCCGAGGCGGCCTTCGTCGACGGCGCCTCGCACACCCGGACCTTCTTCCAGATCATGCTGCCGATGGCCAAGCCCGGCCTGATCAGCGTCGGGATCTTCAACTTCCTGGGGCAGTGGAACCAGTACATGCTGCCGACGGTGCTCAACACCGACCCGGACCAGCGCGTCCTCACCCAGGGACTGGTGCAGCTGGCCGTCAGCCAGGGCTACAAGGGCGACTGGTCGGGGCTCTTCGCCGGTCTGGTGATGGCCATGCTGCCGGTGCTGGGCGCGTACATCGTCTTCCAGCGGCAGGTGGTCCAGGGACTGACGGCGGGCGCCCTGAAGTAGCGCTCCCACGCCCCGCCCGCCGCCTCGCGCACGCCGCACCCGGTCCGCCGGGTGCGGCATACGCATGCGTGTGCGGGGCACCCGGATGCGGTTCAACCTCTTGACGGGAGGCGACCCGAACGGCTCAGCTTAGAGTTCACTAGTTGGACATAGACGGGGCCTCATCGAAGCGGTCCCGTACGCAGGAGGTCGTCGTGGAGACTCCGGGGTCGCAGTCGTCGCTGCACCGAGCCAACCTGGAGCGGGTCGTACGTGCGGTACGGCTGGCCGGGTCCCTCACGCAGGCGGAGATCGCGAGGACCACGGGACTGTCCGCGGCGACGGTCTCCAACATCGTCCGGGAACTGAAGGACAGCGGGACCGTCGAGGTCACGCCCACCTCGGCGGGCGGCCGGCGGGCCCGCAGCGTCTCGCTGAGCGGGGACGCCGGCATCGTGATCGGCGTCGACTTCGGGCACACGCACCTGCGGGTCGCCGTCGGCAACCTCGCCCACCAGGTGCTCGCCGAGGAGTCCGAGCCACTGGACGTGGACGCCTCCTCGACCCAGGGCCTGGACCGGGCGGAACAGCTGGTCGGCCGGCTGATCGCGGCGACCGGCGTGGACCGCTCCAAGGTCGCCGGGGTGGGGCTCGGCGTGCCCGGCCCCATCGACGTGGAGTCCGGGACCCTGGGCTCGACGGCCATCCTGCCCGGCTGGGGCGGCACCAAGCCCGCCGAGGAGCTGCGGGAGCGGCTCGGCGTCCCCGTGCACGTGGACAACGACGCCAACCTCGGCGCGCTCGGCGAGCTGGTCTGGGGCAGCGGCCGGGGGGTGCGGGACCTGGCGTACATCAAGGTGGCCAGCGGTGTGGGCGCCGGACTGGTGATCAACGGGCGGATCTACCGGGGACCGGGCGGCACGGCAGGAGAAATCGGGCATATTACACTGGACGAAGCCGGCCCCGTCTGCCGCTGCGGCAATCGCGGCTGCCTGGAGACCTTCGCCGCCGCCCGCTACGTCCTGCCGCTGCTCCAGCCCAGTCACGGCGGCGACCTGACCATGGAGGGCGTCGTGCGGCTCGCGCGGGACGGCGACCCGGGCTGCCGTCGGGTGATCGCCGACGTCGGCCGCCACATCGGCAGCGGAGTCGCCAACCTCTGCAACCTCCTCAACCCGAGCCGCGTGGTCCTCGGCGGTGATCTCGCCGAGGCCGGAGAGCTGGTCCTCGGGCCCATCAGGGAGTCGGTGGGCCGTTACGCGATCCCCAGTGCGGCGCGTCAACTCTCCGTTCTCCCCGGGGCACTTGGCGGCCGTGCGGAGGTGCTCGGAGCCCTCGCCCTCGCACTCAGCGAGATGGGTGATTCGACCCTTCTGGACGGGAGTGCGTCCGGGGCTCTGCCCGCCGCCGCCCCCGCCTTCACTTAGAGAACGGATGGCACCGTTGCCATCTCGTTAAGGATTTACTTCTTGACGTCGCACGTGTGGCCGAGTTGACTTCCAGCCACCTCGGCCGCAACGACGCGGCCTCGTCAGGGAGGTTTGTAGAAGTGAACACGCGTATGCGTCGTGCCGCCGTAGCCGTTGCCGCCACCGCGATGGCCGTCTCGCTGGCCGCCTGTGGCAGCGCCAAGGAGGCAGACGGAGGCAGCGACTCCTCGTCCGGCGGCGACTCCGCCAAGAAGGGCGACAACATCAAGGTCGGTCTCCTGCTCCCGGAGAACCAGACCGCGCGGTACGAGAAGTTCGACAAGCCCTTGATCGAGAAGAAGGTCAAGGAGCTGACGAACGGCAAGGCCGAGATCGTCTACGCCAACGCCAAGCAGGACGCCAGCCTTCAGGCCCAGCAGGTCGACACGATGGTCACCAACAAGGTCGACGTGCTGATCGTGGACGCGGTCGACTCCAAGGCCATCGCCGGTTCCATCCAGAAGGCCGAGAGCGCCGACATCCCGGTCGTCGCCTACGACCGGCTGGCCGAGGGCCCGATCGACGCCTACACCTCGTTCGACAACGTCACGGTCGGCAAGACCCAGGGCGAGGCCCTGCTGAAGGCGCTGGGCGACAAGGCCAAGGACGGCCAGATCGTCATGATGAACGGCTCCTCCACCGACCCGAACGCCGCCCAGTTCAAGGAGGGCGCGATGTCGGTCCTCGAGGGCAAGGTGAACATCGGGCGCTCCTACGACACCAAGGAGTGGAAGCCGGAGAACGCCAACGCCAACATGCAGGCCGCGATCTCCGCCCTCGGCAAGGACAAGATCATCGGCGTCTACTCCGCCAACGACGGCATGGCGGGCGGCATCATCACCGCCCTGAAGCGCGCGGGCATCGCCGACATCCCCGTCACCGGCCAGGACGCCGAACTCGCCGGCGTGCAGCGCATCGTCACCGGCGAGCAGTACATGAGCGTCTACAAGCCCTACCCGCAGGAGGCCGAGGTCGCCGCGGAGATGGCCGTCGCCCTCGCCAAGGGCGAGTCGCTCGACTCCATCGCCAAGGACAAGGTCGACAGCCCCACCACCAAGGGTGTCCCCGCCGTCCTCGTCCCGGTCGTCTCGCTGACCCAGGACAACATCAAGGACACCGTCGTCAAGGACGGCATCTACACGATCGACGAGATCTGCGGCGGCAAGTACAAGGCCGCCTGCGACAAGATCGGTCTGAAGTAAGCGGCCCCGTCTCCCGTACCGGGTGAACGGTACGGGAGAGGCCGCCCACAGCTCCTCCGGCGCCCCGCACACATCAGCCCCGCAAGCCAGTCGGGGCGCCGGACGGAACACCCCCCAAACTCTCTGCACTACCTTCCGCCGGGTCAGGCGGCGAAGGAGTTGGTTCACGTGTCCGCTACGCCCGTGCTGGCGTTGCGCGGGGTCTCCAAGCGATTCGGTGCCGTCCAGGCGCTCACCGACGTAGAGCTTGAGGTCCACGGCGGTGAAGTGGTCGCCCTGGTCGGCGACAACGGCGCCGGAAAGTCCACGCTGGTCAAGACGATCGCCGGCGTGCACCCCATCGATGAGGGCGTCATCGAGTGGGAGGGCAGGTCCGTCACGATCAACAAGCCGCACGACGCCCAGAACCTGGGCATCGCGACGGTGTACCAGGACCTCGCGCTGTGCGACAACATCGATGTCGTCGGCAACCTCTACCTGGGCCGGGAGATCCGCAAGCGCGGCGTCCTGGACGAGGTGGAGATGGAGCGCCGCAGCCGCGAGCTGCTGGACACGCTGTCCATCCGCATCCCCAGCGTCCGCATCCCGATCGCCTCCCTCTCCGGCGGTCAGCGCCAGGTCGTGGCGATCGCCCGCTCCATGCTCGGCGAGCCCAAGCTGGTCATCCTCGACGAGCCCACCGCCGCCCTCGGCGTCGAGCAGACCGCACAGGTCCTCGACCTGGTCGAGCGGCTGCGCGAGCGCGGGCACGCCGTCATCCTCATCAGCCACAACATGGCCGATGTCAAGGCGGTGGCCGACAAGGTCGCCGTCCTGCGCCTCGGGCGCAACAACGGCGTCTTCGAGGTCAAGTCGACCTCGCAGGAAGAGATCATCTCCGCCATCACCGGCGCCACGGACAACGCCGTGACCCGTCGTGCGGCGCGCACCAATGGGGAGATCAAGAAGTGAGCACCGACAAGACCTCCACCACCCCCGTCGCCGACGAGCACGCGGTGGACAACCCGGAGGCGGCCTCCGGCGCGGCCGCCAAGGTCGACCCCCGGCTGCTGGTGCGCGAGCAGGGCTTCGCGGGCTACGTCAGCGAGCTCAAGCGGAAGATGAAGGCCGGCGACCTCGGCTCCGTCCCGGTGATCGTCGGTCTGCTGATCATCTGGGCCATCTTCACCAGCCTGAACCCCAACTTCTTCACGGCCGGCAACTTCTCCGACATGTCCGTCGCCATGGTCGGCACGGGCATGATCGCCGTCGGTATCGTCTTCGTCCTGCTGCTCGGCGAGATCGACCTGTCCGTCGGCTCGGTCAGCGGTGTCGCGGGCGCCACCTTCGCGGTGCTGAACATCACGCACGGGATGAACGAGGTGCTGGCCCTGCTGCTGGCCGTCCTCACCGGCACGGTGGCCGGCGCCCTGCACGGCTTCTTCTTCGCCCGCATCGGCGTCCCGGCCTTCGCCGTGACCCTGGCCGGCCTGCTGTTCTGGCAGGGCTTCATGCTCCAGATCCTCGGCAGCAACGGCACCATCAACCTCAACACCGACGGCATCGTCGTGAAGCTGACGAGCTACTACTTCAGCGACGTGGCCGCCGCCTACGGCCTGGCCGTGGTGGTGACCGCGGGCTACTTCGTCACCGCCTTCCTCGGCAACCGCCGCCGCGAGGCCGCGGGTGTGCCGTCCCGGCCGCTGAGCGACACCATCGTGCGCACGGTGCTGCTCGGCGTCCTGTCCTTCGTCGTGGCCGCGGTGTTCAACCAGTACAAGGGCCTGCCGCTGGCCGTGGTGATCTTCCTCGGCTTCCTGCTGCTCACGGACTTCGTGCTGCGGCGCACCCCCTACGGGCGGAAGGTGTTCGCCCTCGGCGGCAGCGTCGAGGCGTCCCGCCGGGCCGGCATCAACGTGGAGCTGGTCCGGATCTCGGTCTTCGCCATCGCCGGCACCTTCGCGGCGATGGGCGGCCTCTTCGTCGCCTCGAAGATCGCCTCCGCCAACCAGGGCGCGGGTACCGGTGAGTTCCTGATGAACGTCATCGCCGCCGCCGTCATCGGCGGCACGTCCCTCTTCGGTGGCCGCGGCCGCACCTGGGACGCGCTGCTCGGCGTGATGGTCATCGTCTCCATCCAGTACGGCCTCGCCCTCCAGGGCATCGCCTCGCCGGTCCAGTACATGATCACCGGCGGAGTGCTGCTGGTCACCGTCGTCATCGACGCGGTGACACGCAAGACGCAGCGGACGGCGGGCCGCGCCTAGCCGCGACGACCGCCCCACCGACCTGTGCCCGGCACCAACGGCGGTGCCGGGCACAGCCGTGTCGTAGAACCGGCCGTAGTTGGGTACGGCCGTTTGCGTGACGCACGACGCACCGCCCGGCCACCTTCCACCGCGGCGGAACATTAGACTCGACAAGCCCGGCAACAGCTCGAACAGCTCTACTGCAAGGAGGCACGGGTGCCGCTGCTGACCCGCATCAGGGGACCGCGCGATCTGGACCGGCTCAGCCTGGAGGAGCTTCAGGAGCTGGCCCGGGAGATCCGGACCTTCCTCGTCGACGCCGTCTCCAAGACCGGCGGCCACCTCGGCCCCAACCTCGGCGTGGTGGAGCTCACCCTCGCCCTGCACCGCGTCTTCGACTCGCCCAAGGACAAGGTGCTCTGGGACACCGGTCACCAGTCGTACGTGCACAAGCTGGTCACCGGGCGCCAGGACTTCTCCCGGCTGAAGATGAAGGGCGGCCTGTCCGGCTACCCCTCGCAGGCCGAGTCCGAGCACGACGTCATCGAGAACAGCCACGCCTCCACCGTCCTGGGCTGGGCCGACGGCATCGCCAAGGCCAACCAGGTGCTCAAACGCGACGACCACGTCGTCGCGGTGATCGGCGACGGCGCCCTGACCGGCGGCATGGCCTGGGAGGCGCTGAACAACATCGCCGACGCCAAGGACCGCCCCCTGGTCATCGTCGTCAACGACAACGAGCGCTCCTACGCCCCCACGATCGGCGGTCTCGCCAACCACCTGGCGACCCTGCGCACCACCGACGGCTACGAGCGCTTCCTCGCCCGCACCAAGGAGGTCCTGGAGCGCACCCCGGTCGTCGGCCGGCCGCTGTACGACACCCTGCACGGCGCCAAGAAGGGCCTGAAGGACTTCATCGCCCCGCAGGGCATGTTCGAGGACCTCGGACTGAAGTACGTCGGGCCCATCGACGGCCACGACATCGAGGCCCTGGAGTCGGCCCTGACCCGGGCCAAGCGCTTCGGCGGCCCGGTCATCGTGCACTGCCTCACCGAGAAGGGCCGCGGCTACCAGCCGGCCCTGGCCGACGAGGCCGACCGCTTCCACGCCGTCGGCAAGATCCACCCCGACACCGGCCTGCCGATCGCCTCCTCCGGCGCCGACTGGACGAGCGTCTTCGGCGAGGAGATGGTCAAGCTCGGCGAGGAGCGCGAGGACATCGTCGCCATCACCGCCGCGATGCTCCAGCCGGTCGGCCTGGACAGGTTCGCCAAGCGCTTCCCCGACCGGGTCTACGACGTCGGCATCGCCGAGCAGCACGGCGCCGTCTCCGCCGCCGGCCTCGCCCACGGCGGCCTGCACCCGGTCTTCGCCGTCTACGCCACCTTCCTCAACCGCGCCTTCGACCAGGTCCTGATGGACGTCGCCCTGCACAGGTGCGGGGTGACCTTCGTCCTGGACCGGGCGGGCGTCACCGGCACCGACGGCGCCTCGCACAACGGCATGTGGGACATGTCGATCCTCCAGGTCGTCCCCGGCCTGCGGCTCGCCGCGCCGCGCGACGCCGACCAGGTCCGCGCCCAGCTGCGCGAGGCCGTCGCCGTCGACGACGCCCCGACCGTGGTCCGCTTCTCCAAGGGCGCCGTCGGCCCCGCCGTCCCGGCCGTCGGCCGCGTCGGCGGCATGGACGTGCTGCGCGAGCCGGGCACCGACACGCCCGACGTGCTGCTGGTCTCGGTCGGTGCCCTCGCGCCGATGTGCCTGGAGGTCGCCGACCTGCTGAACAAGCAGGGGATCTCCACCACCGTCGTCGACCCGCGCTGGGTCAAGCCCGTCGACGAGGCCATGGCCCCGCTCGCCGAGCGGCACCGCGTCGTCGTCACCGTCGAGGACAACTCCCGCGTCGGCGGCGTCGGCTCCGCCATCGCCCAGGCCCTCAGGGACGCGGGCGTGGACGTACCGCTGCGCGACTTCGGCATCCCGCCGCGCTTCCTCGACCACGCCTCCCGCGCCGAGGTCCTGGCCGAGATCGGGCTCACCGCGCCCGACATCGCCCGCCAGGTCACCGGCCTCGTCGCCAAGCTCGGCGGCTACGAGCGCACGGGCGCGGAAGTGGACTCGGTGGAGGCCGCCCGCGACTGAGGTACCGCCGATGGGCCGGTGTCACCCACTCGATGCAGTGGTGGCACCGGCCCGTCCGCGTGACGTGGCCCACGCCGGGGCATACGGCAGTACGCCCCCTCTCGATCATGTCGAGGACGCACGCGTGGGAGGTCCCCATGAGCAGCAGTCTGTTCCGGACGAAGAACGTCGAGCAGTCCATCCTCGACACCGAGGAGCCCGAGCACCAGCTCAAGAAGTCCCTGTCCGCGCTCGACCTGACCGTCTTCGGCGTCGGTGTGATCATCGGCACCGGCATCTTCGTCCTGACCGGCACCGTCGCGAAGAACAACGCCGGCCCGGCCGTCGCCCTGTCCTTCGTCGTCGCCGGTGTCGTCTGCGCGCTCGCCGCGCTGTGCTATGCGGAGTTCGCCTCCACCGTCCCGGTGGCCGGCTCGGCGTACACCTTCTCGTACGCCTCGCTCGGTGAGCTGCCCGCCTGGATCATCGGCTGGGACCTCGTCCTGGAGTTCGCGCTGGGGACGGCGGTGGTGGCCGTCGGCTGGTCCGGCTACATCCGCTCGCTCATGGAGAACGCCGGTTGGCACATGCCCGAGGGGCTCGCCGGGCCGACCGCCGCCGACGGCTTCAGCTTCGACGTCCTCGCCGCCGCGCTGGTCCTCGTCCTCACCGGCATCCTCGTCCTCGGCATGAAGCTCTCCGCCCGGGTCACCTCGCTGGTCGTCGCGATCAAGGTGACCGTCGTGCTGGTCGTGATCATCGCGGGTGCCTTCTTCATCACCGGCTCCAACTACGACCCCTTCGTCCCCGAGGCGCAGCCCGTCGAGGCCGGCGGGGGCCTGCACTCCCCGCTGATCCAGCTGATGTTCGGCTGGGCGCCGGCCAACTTCGGCGTCATGGGCATCTTCACTGCGGCGTCCGTCGTCTTCTTCGCCTTCATCGGCTTCGACATCGTCGCCACCGCCGCCGAGGAGACCAGGAACCCGCAGCGCGACATGCCCCGCGGCATCCTGGGCTCCCTGTTCATCTGCACCGTGCTGTACGTCGCGGTGTCCATCGTCGTCACCGGCATGCAGCACTACAGCGAACTGTCCGTGGACGCACCGCTCGCCGACGCCTTCAAGGCGACCGGGCACCCCTGGTTCGCCGGCTTCATCAGCTTCGGCGCCGCCGTCGGCCTGACCACGGTCTGCATGATCCTGCTGCTCGGGCAGACCCGGGTGTTCTTCGCGATGAGCCGCGACGGACTGCTGCCGCGCTTCTTCTCCCGCGTCCACCCGCGCTTCCGCACCCCGCACCGGCCGACCATCCTGCTCGGCGTGATCATCGCGATTCTGGCGGGCTTCACCAGCCTGACCGAACTCGCGGAGCTGGTGAACATCGGCACCCTGTTCGCCTTCGTCGTGGTGGCGATCAGCGTGCTCATCCTGCGCAGGACCCGCCCGGACCTGCACCGCGCCTTCCGCACCCCCTGGGTGCCGGTCCTGCCGATCGTGTCGGTGGCCGCCTCGCTGTGGCTGATGCTGAACCTGCCGGCCGAGACCTGGGTCCGGTTCGGCATCTGGATGGCCATCGGCATCGTCGTCTACTTCGTCTACAGCCGCAGCCACAGCCGGCTCGGCCGGGGCGAGGAGACCCCGGTGGACGAGGTGTTCAAACCCTCCGGCGGCACCGACGGCCCCGGCGGTGGCACTCCGTAGTCACCGCCGCCGGGACGGCCGGTCACCGCCGCCGGGCGGCCGGCCCGCCGAGGAACCCTTCGGCCCCGTATGTCCCGCTAGGTCGGGACCGCGAGGCCGGATAGCGTGCTGCGCATGCACGTCCGGCCCCCACTGCCGTCACGCACCGTGCCCGACGGCCGGGAGGGCGGCGGCACGCGGTACTGGACGCGACTGCTGCCGCTGCTGGCGGCGCTGGCCCTGCTCACCCGCGTACCGTCCTTCACCCGCCCGGTGTGGAACCCCGACGAGGGCTTCCTCGCCGTACAGGCCCGCATGCTGGCCGGCGGCGGGGAGCTGTACGAGACGGTCGTCGACCGCAAGCCGCCGCTGGTGCCGTGGCTCTACCAGGCCGCGTTCGCGCTGACCGGGTCCGAGTCGCTGCTGTCGGTGCGCCTGCTGGCCGTCCTCGCCCAGTTCGCCACCGCCGCGACGCTCGCCTCCCTCGCCCGGCGCCGCTGGGGCGACGCCGCCGGGCGGACGGCCGGGGTGCTGTATCCGCTCGTCTCGGTCGGCCTCAACCCCGAGGACGCCCAGGCCGCCACCTTCGCGGTGTTCCTACTGCCGTGCACGGCCGCCGCGATGTGGTGCGCCGACCGCCACCGCTGGGGCGCCGCCGGGCTCGCCGTCGGCTGCGCGTTCCTGACGAAGCAGACCGGCGGTGCCGTCCTGGTCCCGGTCCTCTGGCTGTGGCTGTCGGCCGCCGGGCGGGTGCGGTGCGGGGCGGGGGGTGCCGGCCGGTGGGACGGTCTGCTTCGGGTCGGTGCGGGCGCCGCCGCTCCCGTTCTGGGCGCGGCCCTGCTGACCGACCCGGCGGGCTTCCTCTTCTGGACGGTCACGGGCTCGGGCACGTACGCCTCGTTCTCCGGCTCCGTTGCGCACGTCCTCGGCAGGGCACTGGCCAACACCGCGATCCTCGCCGTCGCCTGCGCGGGACTGCTGCCGCCGCTCGTCCGGGCGCTGCGCTCCCGCGGCGGCCGGGCCGGCGCCGCCGACCTGTGGCTGTGGCTCGCGTCGTCGGCCGCGGCGGTGGCGACCGGGCTGCACTTCTTCGGCCACTACTACCTCCAGCTCGTACCGCCGCTGGTGCTGCTGGCGACCGCCGCGCTGCGGGCGCTGCCCCGCGCGGACCACGGGCGGGCCCTGTCGGTCTCCGCCTGCTGTTGTGTCCTGTTCCTGGTCTGGGGCCTGCTGGCACCCCGCGCGGACCTGGACCACGCCCGGCGCGTGGCGGACGCCGCCGCCCACCGCACCGGTCCCCACGAGCGGGTGCTGATCTGGGGCATGCACCCGGAGACGTACTGGTTCGCCGACCGCACCCCCGCCAGCCGCTACCTCACCGCGGGCCTGCTCACCAACTACAGCGGCGGCCGGTCGGGGGCCCCGGTCGGCGAGGAGTACGGCGTCGACGGCGCGTGGCCGGTCTTCCGGGCGGAACTGACCGCCCACCCGCCCGCCCTCGTCATCGACGACTCCCGGGGCGAGCCGTACACCCCGGACCGCCTGCCGACACTGCGCCGGCTGCTGGCGCGGGGGTACGCGGAGGCGGGGTCGGTGGACGGGGCGGTGCTGTACGTGCGGACCCGCTGATCCGTCGGCAGTGACCCGCTGGTCCGTCGGGAGCGCCCAGCTGGTCCCTCGGATCGGAAGGGAGGCCGGTCTACGGCCGCACCGTGCGCGGCCCCGCCACCTCGGCGCCCAGCTCCGTCACCCGGCGGCGCAGCTCCCGGTCGGCCGTGACCACCAGGACGGCGCGGTCGCCGGCCCGCGCGACCAGGTCGACCATGTGGTCGTCGCCGCTGCCCGGCGCGGACTCCACGCGCACCCCCGGCACGGACCCGACGCCGCGCGCCGCGCCCTCCACCACGAGCACGATCTCCACGGCACCGGAGCGCCCCGGCACCCCGTCCGCGGCCAGCCGGTCCCGCAGCCGCTCCGCCGCGCCGTACCGGTCCCGCCACCAGCCGTCGGGCACCGATCCGACGACGTTCGCGGCGTCGACGATCACGAGCAGGGGCGCGTTGTCGTCCATGCGGCCAGAATCGCACGGCCCCCGCCGACCGGCCGAACCCACCCGGCGACCGCCGTACCCGCCCCGAATAGAGTGAACCGGTGAACGGCGACTGGCTCCTTCGCGGCCGTGACGGCCGCCTCTGCGTCTATCTGCCGTCGGGCGAGGCCGCCCGCTGCCGGGCCGAGCTCGGGCCCGGCGGGCCCTGGGAACCGCCGCGCAGGATCGGCGGCGACCAGAAGCTGCGGCCCGGCCTCTCGGTCGGCCGGGGCGAGGACGGTTACGCCCATCTGGTCGCCTGGCGGCCCACCGTCTCCGGTGAGTCCGGCCTGGTCCACTCCACGCACTTCCGGCCCCGGCTCGCGCCCCTGGACTGGCAGCCGATCGGCCACCCCGACAAGCAGGGCGACCGCACCGGGACGCCCGCGGTCGCGGTCGACGACCAGGGGCGGGCCCATGTCTTCGTGCGCAACGCCCAGGGCGGACTCAGTGTCCGGGCCCAGAAGGAGAAGGGCGGTTGGGGCTCGTGGCAGGACCTCGAGGGCGACGACCTGCGGGACGCCCCCGTCGCACTGGTGGGCGAGGGCGGGCGCGTCGAGGCCTACGCCGCCGCCCCCGGCGCGCTGCTCCACTGGCGTCAGGAGAAGCCCGGCGCCGGGTTCGCGCAGGCGGAGACGGTCGAGGCGGACGCCCGGCCGGGCACGCTGTGCGCCCTGGCGACGTCCGCGGAGCACACCACCGTGTTCTTCACCGACGACGCCTCCGGCGACCTGTGCGCCTGGCGTCCCGGCGGTGAGCCCGCGGCGCTGCTCACCGCGGCCGGCCCCGGCCCGGTGGCCGCGCTGCGCTGCGAGATCGACGGCCACGACTGCACCCTGCTCGCCCAGCGCGCGGCGAGCGGCCGGGTCGCCTTCGCCGCCTACCCGTCGGAACAGGAGTCGGCCGGTGCCTGGTGGACCCCGTCCGGCCCCGAGCTGCCGGCGGACGCCGAGGTGGCGCTGACCCTGGACGAGGACGGCCGCGTGGTGGCGGCGAGCCTGTCCCCGTCGACGGGGCGACTGCTGCTGACCCGACGGAAGGAGGAGCCGGGACTGGCGCTGGCGGCGTGGCAGGCGGTGTGAGGCCGCCGGGCGGACCGGTGACACGGCCATGGGGAACAGGTGAACGGCAAGCATATGATGTTCCGCGTTCAGATCCCCTGTCCGTGAGACGGCGGGCTTCAGGGAAGGTGCACCAGGCCATGCGCAGAAGGTCGGCGGTCCCCGTGCGCGCTGACGCCCCGGCCGGAGCGGACGCCGGGCACGTCCGGATCGCGTCCGGGACGGCCCGCGGCGACTGGCTCACGGCGGGCACGGACGGCAGGCTCAGCCTCTACGCCCCCACCGAGGGCGGGCTGCTGCGCTGGACGGAGACCACCGTGGGCGGTCCCGGGTGGAGCGGGCCGCACTTCGTGCCTGTCGCGGGGCTGACCCATGTGACGGTCGCTCAGGGTGCGGACCGCTACGTCCACTTCTTCGGCCGCCGGGAACGTGCGGCGGCCGACGGCGCGCCTGCCGTGGACATCGTGCACGCCATCCAGTACCAGACGGGTCTGGCCTTCACCGACTGGCGCTCGCTCGGCGGCCCGCACCGGGACCGGGAGCAGGGGCGTGAGGTGGGCCCGCCGGTCGGAGCGGTCGCGCCGGACGGCACCGTGCACGTTTTCGTCCGCACCGCGGGACACGGCCTGGCGCTGCGCCGAGAGGCGCCCAACGGTGCCTGGCGGGCCTGGGAGGACCTGGGCGGTGGCGGCCTGGACGAGATGCCCGCCCCCGTCTCGCTGTCCGGCGGCCGGCTGGAGGTCTGCGCGGCGGTCGGGAGCGGTGTGCTCGTCTGGCGGCAACTGGAGCCGGGCGGTGACTTCACCGGACCCCGCGGCTTCGCGCTGCGTCCGGCACCGGGCACCGTGACCGCCGTGGAGACCGGCCCCGACCGCGCCACGTTCTTCTGGACCGACGCCGGCAGCGGCGGCGCTTCGGCCTGGCGGGCGGGCGGGTGGCCCGTCGCGCTGGGCGGTTCTCCGGCCGGGCACCCGTACGCCTCCCTGCGCGCGCCCGTGGACGGCTTCGACTGCGTCGTCCTCGCCTACCGCGACCCGGACGGCTCCGCCGTGCTCGGCATGGGCGGTACGGAGAACGAGGCCGGCGGCTTCTGGTGGTACGCGCTCGGCGAACCCTGCCAGGGCGCTCCCGCCCTGGCCCGGGACGGCCGCGGCCGGGTGGTGATGGCGCTGATCGGCCCCGACGGCGTGCCGAAGGTCGCCCGCCAGGAACCCGGCTCGGGCCTGGCCCTGACCCGGTGGCACACGCTGGGGCACTGACCCGCGGCCCGGCCGGACGGACCCGGCGCCGCGCGCCCGGCCGGGGACGCCGTCCGCGTCACGCCGGCGGGCGGGAGCGTGCCCGCCTGACGCGGCGCGGTCAGCCCCCGGTCGCCGGGGACTTCTTGGCGGACTCGGGGATCGGGCCGTCCGAGCGGATCGCCTTCCACAGCTCGGTCGCCTGCGGTTCGGCGGCCACCACCCGGTTGGGGTCGGCCTTGTCGTACGCCACCGGCAGCATGATGGTCTCCATGTTCGCCGGGTCGACGCCGTTCATGCTGCGCGCGAAGTCGGCGAGGCTGGTGAGCGAGGCCAGCTCGGAGTCGGTGGTCAGCGCCGAGGTCAGGGTGTCGGCGATCTTGTACGTCTTGGTGGGGCTGCCGAGCAGGTCCTGCCGCTTGATCTCGCTCAGCAGGGCGATCATGAACTGCTGCTGAAGCCCGATGCGCCCCAGGTCGCTGCCGTCGCCCACCCCGTGCCGGGTGCGGACGAACGCCAGCGACTCGGTCCCGTTCAGCCGGTGGGTGCCGGCGCTCAGGTCCAGTCCGCTCGCGCTGTCCCGGATGGGCTCGTCGACGGTGACGGTGACGCCGCCTATGGCGTCGACCAGCCCCTTGAAGCCCGCGAAGTCGATCTCCATGTAGTGGTCCATGCGGACGCCGGACATCTTCTCCACGGTCTTGACCACGCAGGCCGGACCGGCCAGTGAGTAGACGGAGTTGAACATCACGCGGTCGGCCGCCGGGTGGGCCGTGCCGTCCGAGGCCGTGCACTCCGGGCGGGAGACGAGCGTGTCGCGCGGGATGCTCACGGCGACGGCCTGGTCGCGGCCCTCGGGTATGTGCACCACCAGCGCGGTGTCCGACCGGGCGCCCGAGACCTTGCCGGTGCCCAGCGAGCCGTTGTCGCCGGCGCGCGAGTCGGAGCCCAGGACCAGGAGGTTCTGCCCCGACGTCGGCAGCTTCTCCGGACGGTCGTCACCGAGCGCCTCGTCGAGGTCCACGCCGTCGATGTTCCCGTCGAGGCCGCGGTAGAGCCAGTAGCCGGTGCCGCCCGCCGCGAGCAGCGGCACCAGCAGGCTCAGCAGGACGACCCGCCCCCAGCGTCGCCGGCCCTTCCGCGCGCGCCGGCGACCGCCGCCGGACTCGGCCCGGCGGGCACGCCGGGGCTCCGTGGTGGCGCTGTGCGTCATGGGTGTTCGGTTCCTCTCCTCACGGGCTCCGCGCTGCGGAGTGGCAGGGCCCGGGTGGGGGGAGACCGGCCCACTGATGCGGTCACGTCAGTGGGAGAACTATAGGCACTGGCCGAGACACAGATGAAGAACGGGCGACCATAGCGTGTTACAGCGACGTACGCCACATCAACGCCACTTGACCAACCTTAAGAGTGACATAAGATGTGGCGAACTTGTGCCCTGGGTGAAGGGGGGCTTTCACGGCGGGCTCAGGTGACAGGTGAAACCAAGGCGGCAAGGGGGCCGCTGGTGCACCAGTAGGGGTGGGGCGTCCCCAGGGGCGGAGTGTTGGTGCCCGGTGGGCGAAATGTCTTGGTAGGAGTACGAATTGGTGGTTCATCCGCGCCTGAGCGTTGTCGTGCCCTTCCAGGACGTCGAGGCCTATCTCGCCGAGTGCCTGGAGTCGATCGCGCGCCAGTCGTTCCGTGACTTCGAGGTCATCCTCGTCGACGACGGCTCCACCGACGGCTCCGTCCGCATCGCCGCCGACTACTGCACGGCCGACCCCCGTTTCCGGCTCGTCCGCCAGCAGGCGCACGGGCCCGGACACGCGCGCAACGCCGGACTGCGCAACACGCACCCCGCCGCCGAGTTCCTCGCCTTCGTCGACGGCGACGACGTCCTGCCCGAATACGCCTACGAACTGCTGGTCCGCACCCTGGAGGAATCCGACGCGGACTTCGTCTCGGGCAACGTGCAGATGATGAACTCCACCAAGAAGTGGCAGTCGCCGCTGCACCGCGGCCCGATGCAGAAGAACCGCAAGGGCACCCACATCACGAAGTTCGAGGCGCTGATCTACGACCGCACGGTCTGGAACAAGCTCTTCCGGCGCTCCTTCTGGGACCACCACCAGATCAGCTTCCCCGAAGGCGTGATGTACGAGGACTCGTGGGTCAACATGTACGCCCACTTCCGGGCCGAGAAGGTCGACGTCCTGACGGACATCGTCTACTACTGGCGCCGCAGGGACGGCGGGGCGGCCCCTTCGATCACCCAGCGCCACAGCGAACTGTCCAACCTGCGCGACCGCGTCGCCGCCGTGCAGTCGGTGAGCCGCTTCCTCGCCGACCGGCGCTCGCGCCAGTACGGGGAGAGCAAGCGCAAGTACGACCTGGCCTGCCTGAAGTCCGACCTCATGCTGCACCTGAAGGTGCTGCCGGACGCCGACGAGGAGTACCGCCACGCCTTCATGGAGTGGGCCAACGAGTTCCTCGACGAGACCGACCTCACCATCATCGACGAACTCCCCGCCGCCGCCCGCGTCAAGTGGCTGCTGGTGCGCGAGCGCCGGCTCCCCGAACTGCTGGAGGTCATCGAGTTCGAGCGCAAGGGCGGGCCGATGCCCGTACAGCGCCGGTTCCACCGCTACCTCAAGTACCCCTACCTCGGGGACCGGGAGGTGGGCCTGGACAAGAAGGCCTACCGGCTCGACAAGGAGTTCTCCCTGCACGGCTCGCTGTCCGGCGCGCGCTGGAGCGCCAACGGCGACCTGCTCACCCTCACCGGAACCGCCTACGTCCGCTACATCAACGTGCACAAGAAGCACATGTCGGTCAAGGCGATCGCCCTGCGGAACAAGAAGCAGGGACGCATGGTGATCACCACCGCGAAGACCGTCTACGCCCCGCAGGCCACCGAGAACTCGCAACAGAGCCGGTACTGCTACGACTGGGCCGGCTTCGAGGCCCGCATCGACACCACGCGCCTCAAGCGCAAGGGCCAGTGGGTCGAGGGCACCTGGGACGTCGCGGCGGGCGTGCTCAGCCGCGGTCTGTTCCGCTACCGGGGCATCGACCGGGGCGGCGCCGGCACCGCCGCCAACCCGCCCTACAAGTACGTCGACAAGAACACCCGCGTCCTGCCGGTCTTCCTCCAGGGCAAGCTCAAGCTCCGGGTCGAGATCGTCCGCTGCCGGATCACCGGCCACCGCGTCGTCGGCGACCAGCTGGAACTGCGCGGCGTCCACCTCGGACCCAAGGTTCCCGAGTGGGGCAGGTTCCGCGTCACCAGCATGAGCGGAGCCGGCCGGCACGACGCCCGGGTGCACTTCACGCCCGGCGGTGAGGGCTGGTGCACCTTCTCCACCAAGGTGCCGCTGCGCGCCCTCGTCCCCGGGTTCCGGGCCGACGCCGCCGCGGACGCCGAGATCCCGCAGTCCTGGAACATGGGCAGCAACGGCTGGAAGACCACGCTCCACGTCGAGGGCCGCAAGGCGCCGATCTACCCGGTCATGGCCGAGGGGACCGAGGACGGGCACTACCGCATGCCCGGCTCCCTCCAGACCCCGGAGGGGGACCGGGAGGTCGTCGTCCACCGCAACGGCTCGGGCTACCTCGTGCTCTTCGAACGAGCCACCCTGCCCACCACCACCCGCTTCGCCTGGCACCAGGACGGCTCGCTGGAGATCCAGGGCCGCTACCTGGCCGTCGACCGGCTCTCCGACCAGGAGTACCGGGACGCCCACCTCGTCGTGCGTTCACGGGCGCACGGCGCCGAGCGCGCCGTGCCGCTGGTCTGGGACGGCGAAGCGTTCCGCTCCGTCCTGACCCCGGCCGCCATGCGGACCCTGGCCGGGGAGATCCCGCTGGCCGCCGGCCGCTGGGACTTCTTCCTGCGCCGCCAGGACCACTCGTCGGTGGCCCGCGAGGACCGCCTCGAGGACCTGATGCTGAAGATCGAACAGGATCTTGT
Organism: Streptomyces sp. NPDC031049; assembly: GCF_055571015.1. Taxonomy (NCBI): domain Bacteria; kingdom Bacillati; phylum Actinomycetota; class Actinomycetes; order Kitasatosporales; family Streptomycetaceae; genus Streptomyces; species Streptomyces sp. NPDC031049. The sequence goes on along the minus strand of NZ_JBVIGC010000006.1, from coordinate 297,570 downwards.
CGAAACGTTCCCGCAGGAGTACGAGGAGAACGAGCGCCGCTACGAACTCCAGGCCGAGGCCTACGACCGGCTCTCCCTCCTCGTCCACTCGGCGATGCCCGACCACGCGCGCGGCCCCTACCGGCAGAAGCTGCTGCGCACCAAGGACTACCCCGCGGCCCGCCGCAGACCCGTGCGCGACGCCGTCCTCTTCGACGCCTTCAAGGGCACCCAGTACTCCGACAGCCCCCGCGCCCTGCACGAGGAACTCGTCCGGCGCCGCACCGACCTCGAGCACCTGTGGGTGGTCCGCGACGACCAGGTCCAGGTGCCGCCCACCGCGAAGCCCGTGCGCATGTGGTCGCCCGAGTGGTACGAGGCCCTCGCCACCAGCCGCTACGTGGTCGCCAACAACCACCTGCCCGACTGGTTCCAGAAGCGGGACGGCCAGGTCGTGGTGCAGACCTGGCACGGCACCCCGCTGAAGAAGATCGGCCACGACATCGAGGCCATCCACTTCGCCGACCAGCGTTACCTGGAGCGCGTGGAGAAGGAGGTGCAGAACTGGGACCTGCTGGTCTCGCCCAACAGCTTCTCCACCCCGATCCTCCAGCGCGCCTTCGGCTTCCCCGGAGAGATGGTCGAGTGCGGCTACCCGCGCAACGACGTCCTGCGTCGCCCCGGTACGGAGCGGCGCGAACAGCAGATCCGCCGGCGCATCGGCCTGCCGGACGGCAAGCGGGTCGTGCTCTACGCCCCGACCTGGCGCGACGACCAGTTCTACGCGCCGGGCAAGTACAAGCTGGACTTCCGCGTCGACCTCGCGGACGCCCGGGCCCGGCTCGGCCACGACCACGTCCTCCTCGTGCGCCGCCACCCCAACGTGGTCGACCCCGTCCCCGGCGCCGGCGACGGCTTCGTCTTCGACGTCTCCGACTACCCGGACATGGCCGACCTCTCCCTGATCACGGACGTGATGATCACGGACTACTCGTCCCTGATGTTCGACTACGTCAACACCGGGCGGCCCATCCTCTTCTTCACCTACGACCTGGACCACTACCGGGACACCCTGCGCGGCTTCTACTTCGACTTCCAGAGCAGCGCTCCCGGCCCCCTGCTCGCCACGTCCGGGGAACTGGTGACGGCCATCCGCGACATCGACCGGATCCAGCACCTCTACGCCGAGCGCTACCGCTGGTTCCAGCGCGAGTTCTGCGACCTGGACGACGGCTACGCCGCGGCGCGCCTCGCCGACCGGATGCTGGTCGCGGGCGGCGACCTCGCCCCCGAACAGGCCCAGGCCCCGGCCGTCGGCTCCGTCGGCACCGGACACGCCGGGCGGCCGATGACCCCGATCCCGGTCGCCGGGCCGTGGTTCACCCCGCAGCGCCCGTCCGCGTACCAGGAGGAGGCCGGACCCTTCGTCGGCGCCGTGCCCGGACAGCCCGACAAGGCCCATGACGACGCCGTGCGGGCTCAGGAGCACCGGACGTACCAGGGCGTGATCGTGTGACGCCCGTGCCCTCGGCCGGCGCACTCGCCTCAGTCGGTGCCCGGGCGCCCGTCCACGCGCATCACCAGGGCCCGGTGGTCGGAGACCCCGGTGTCCTCCACCCGGCAGCCCGTCACCCGCAGCCCGGTGAACAGGTAGTCGAGCTTGGTGCCGGACTCATGGGTGGGGCGCGCCGACCGGTCGGTGTCCGAGGTCTGGTCGCACTCCCGGTGGGTGCGGTAGGCGGTGTCCGGCCACAACCGGTCGGCCCGGCCGCCCGCGCCGGGCGGCCTGAGGTTGAAGTCCCCACCGAACACGGTGCGCCGCGCCGGCACGTGTGCCGTCAGGGCCCGCAGCTGGCCGCCGCGGTATTCCCGGCCGGGGCCTGCCGGATCGCCGTCCGGCAGGCTCAGGTGGGCGTTGCAGACCCGGACGTCCCAGGCCGCGACCGTCGCGCAGAGAATGCCCCTGCGCAGCCCCGCCGCGGGCTGCGGCGAGACGACCTCGTCCACCTCGGAGAGCGGACGCGCCGAGAGGATCGCCAGGCCGGCCGCCCCCCGGTCCGGTCCGTCGCACCGCACCGTACGGGAGCGTCCCGAACGGTCGTGCCAGGTGTACGGCCGGAAGGAGAGGCTCCAGGACGGCCCCAGCGCCTGCCGTACCGATGCGACGACGCGGGCGCACGCCTCCTGGAGGAACAGCACCTGCGCGCCGGCACGGGCGAGCCGCCGCACCGCCGCGGCCTTGGCGCTCTGGCCGCCGGTGCAGCCCCAGCGCTCCACGCCGCACAGGTTCCAGGTGGCCACGGTCAGGGTGTTCTCCCCGGCGGGGGACCGCGCCGGCTCCAGGGTGCTCCGGGAGGCGGGCACGAAGGCCAGCAGCGCCGACAGCGCGACGACCAGGGCCGCGGCGAGCAGGGTGCCCCCTGGGCCCGCGCCCCCAGGGCGATCGGAAGCCCGGAACATCACGACATCATGTCCGATCGGCCGATCCCACGCCAACGCGCCCGCTTCGCCGACCTCGTCGAGTCGTCCTGAGTCTGGAGTTCCGCATGTCCACATCACCGTCGAGCGGGCGGAAGCTGTTCAACGGCATCGAAGCGTCCGGCGCGTTTCCGGTCGAGTACCGGTTCTCGCACGCCAAGAGCGGCAACCGCCACCTCGTCGTGGTGTTCGCCAACTTCTCGGCACCCGAGGACTACGGCTGGTCCAACGGCGTCTTCGACGACGTGCGCGCCAACATCCTGTGGATCCGTGACCGCTTCGACGGGATGAACGCCTTCTACCTCTGCCGCGACATGGACTTCGGCCTGGCCGACTCGGTGCAGATGCTCATCGCCCACTTCATGCGGGCGCTGGGGCTGACACCGGACCAGGTCACCCTGTGGGGCGGGTCCAAGGGCGGCAGCGCGGCGCTCTACTTCGGGCTGACCCACGGCTACCGGAACATCGTGGCGATCGTCCCGCAGTTCCTCATCGGCGACGTCCTGGAGAAGCGGCACCCGAAGGTCGCCGCCTACATGCTCGGCGAGGGGGCGCCGGCCCACCACGCCCGCATGCTGGACGCGCTCATCCCCGACCTGGTCCGAGCCGGGGCGAACCGGAACGCCAACATCTATCTGCTCTCCTCGCCGCAGGACGAGCACTACTCCTTGCAGGTCGAACCGTTTCTCGGTCTGTTCCAGGGCTACGAGAACTTCAACTACCTGCACAGCGAGTCGCCGACGATCACCGGCCATGCCACGGTGACGCGCCGGAACGTGCCGGCACTGGTCGGACTGCTGAACCTGCTGGCCGACGGCTACGCCCCACGCCTGGGGTTCGTGCGCCACGCACCGGAGGACTTCGACGCCGACCGGTCGGCCGTCGACGCCTATCTGGCGGCCACGTCGAAGGTCCAGAGCCCGGACCACTTCCCGCCGCCCGTGGTCGGGACGCCGCGCCCGGGCACCGAAGTCGCCGCCACGGACCTGCGGTTCACCGGCACGGCCCCGGGAGCGGTGCGGGTGAGCATGTGGAAGAACGGCAAGTTCGTCGCGTCCCCGCAGGTGGCCCCCGACGGCACCTGGCACTGGGAGCCGCCGAAGCCGTGGGCTCGTGGCAAGCACTCGGTCAAGATCTTCGCGGTGGACCCGGCCGGTTTCCACTCGGGCCGGGTGGAGGTGGCCTTCACGGTCCGGGCCGGGGGTACGGCGGCGCGGGCCCCGGAACACCCCGGGCACCAGGCCCACCGGATTCCCGAGCAGTCCGGGCACCCGGCCCACCAGGTCCCGGGGCGGCCGTTGCAGGCACCGGAAGTCCACACCCCCGAGCCCTACGCGCAGGTCGCGGGCTCCGTCGTGCGGTTCACGGGTCTGGCTGCCGGGGCGGCCCAGGTCGGCTTCCGTGCGGGCGGTCAGCTGCTGGGCACCTGCCCGGTCACGGCGGACGGGCAGTGGTCCTGGGACCCGGGCTGGCCGTGGCAGGAGGGCATGCACACGGTGGAAGTGATCGCCGTGGACTCTCTCGGGGCCGAGTCACCCGCGGCGCTCGTTCCGTTCGCCGTGAGCCACGCGCCGGCCCCGGCGCAGCCGTTCGGCTACTGACGCCCCGCACAGCAAGGAGGGCCCCGCGCACGGGGCCCTCCTCGTCGGTGTGCTGACCGGCGTCACGCGGGGACGCTCGCCACTCCCTGCTCCAGGAACCGCTTGCCGTTCACCCGCTCCGAGACGCCCTCCCGGTCCAGGTACGGCGTGATGCCGCCCAGGTGGAAGGGCCAGCCGGCGCCGGTGATCAGGCACAGGTCGATGTCCTGGGCCTCGGCGACGACGCCCTCGTCGAGCATCAGGCCGATCTCCTGGGCCACCGCGTCCAGGACCCGGGCGCGGACCTGCTCCTCGGTGAGGACGGTGTCGCCCTGCTTCAGCAGCGCGGCGACCTCCGGGTCCAGCTCGGGCTTGCCGCTGTCGTAGACGTAGAAGCCGCGCTTGCCCGCCTCGACGACCGCCTTGAGGTTCGGGGAGACCGTGAAGCGGTCCGGGAACGCCTTGTTGAGCGTCTCGGAGACGTGCAGGCCGATCGCCGGGCCGACCAGCTCCAGCAGCACCAGCGGGGACATCGGCAGGCCCAGCGGCTCGACCGCCTTCTCCGCCACGGCCACCGGCGTGCCCTCGTCGATGACGTTCTGGATCTCGCCCATGAAGCGGGTCAGGATGCGGTTCACGACGAACGCCGGGGCGTCCTTGACCAGCACGGCCGTCTTCTTCAGCTTCTTGGCGACGGCGAACGCCGTGGCCAGCGACGCGTCGTCGGTCGTCTCGCCGCGGACGATCTCCAGCAGCGGCAGTACCGCGACCGGGTTGAAGAAGTGGAAGCCGACGACCCGCTCGGGGTGCTTCAGCTTCGAGGCCATCTCCGACACCGACAGGGAGGAGGTGTTCGTGGCGAGGACCGCGTGCGCCGGGGCGACGGCCTCGACCTCCGCGAACACCTGCTGCTTGACGCCCATCTCCTCGAACACGGCCTCGATGACGAAGTCCGCGTCCGCGAAGCCCTCGGCCTTGTCCAGGACACCGGTCACCAGGGCCTTGAGGCGGTTGGCCTTGTCCTGGTTGATGCGGCCCTTGCCGAGCAGCTTGTCGATCTCGGCGTGGACGTAGCCGACGCCCTTGTCGATGCGCTCCTGGTCGATGTCCGTGAGGACGACCGGGACCTCCAGGCGGCGCAGGAACAGCAGGGCGAGCTGCGAGGCCATCAGGCCCGCACCGACCACGCCGACCTTGGTGACCGGCCGCGCCAGGTTCTTGTCCGGGGCGCCCGCCGGACGCTTGCCGCGCTTCTGCACCAGGTTGAAGGCGTAGATGCCGGCACGCAGTTCACCGCCCATGATCAGGTCGGCGAGGGCCCGGTCCTCGGCGTCGTAGCCCTGCTGGAGGTCGCCGTTCTTGGCGGCGGCGACGATGTCCAGGGCGCGGTAGGCGGCCGGGGCGGCGCCGTGCACCTTGGAGTCGGCGATGAACCGGCCGCGCTCGACGGCCTGGTCCCAGGCCTCGCCGCGGTCGATCACCGGACGCTCGACCTCGATCTCGCCCTTGAGGACGGATGCGGTCCAGATCAGCGACTGCTCCAGGAAGTCCGCGCCCTCGAAGATCGCGTCGGCGATCCCGAGCTCGTAGACCTGCTTGCCCTTGAGCTGCTTGTTCTGGTTGAGGCTGTTCTCGATGATCACCGTCACGGCCTTGTCGGCGCCGATCAGGTTCGGCAGCAGCGTGCAGCCGCCCCAGCCGGGGACCAGGCCGAGGAAGACCTCGGGCAGCGAGAACGCCGGGACGGCCGCGGAGACCGTGCGGTAGGTGCAGTGCAGGCCGACCTCGACGCCGCCACCCATCGCGGCACCGTTGTAGTAGGCGAACGTCGGCACGGCCAGCTGCGCCAGTCGCTTGAAGACGTCGTGGCCGCCCTTGCCGATGGCGAGCGCGTCCTTGTGCTCCTTCAGCAGCTCGACGCCCTTGAGGTCGGCGCCGACGGCGAAGATGAACGGCTTGCCGGTGATGCCGACGCCGACGATCTCGCCGTCGGCGGCCTCCCTCTCGACCTGGTCGATGGCGGTGTTCAGGTTCGCCAGCGACTGCGGGCCGAAGGTGGTCGGCTTGGTGTGGTCGTGTCCGTTGTCCAGGGTGATCAGGGCGAAACGGCCCGCCCCCTGGGGGAGGTCGAAGTGGCGCACGTGCGCCGTGGTGACGACCTCGTCCGGGAACAGCTCGGCCGCACCCTTCAACAGTTCGGCGGTGGTGCTCACTTGTCCCCCTCGAAGTGCGGGTTCTCCCAGATGACGGTCGCGCCCATGCCGAAGCCGACGCACATGGTGGTCAGGCCGTAGCGGACGTGCGGCTGCTCCTCGAACTGGCGGGCCAGCTGCGTCATCAGGCGGACGCCGGAGGAGGCCAGCGGGTGGCCGAAGGCGATGGCGCCGCCGTACTGGTTGACGCGCTCGTCGTCGTCGGCGATGCCGTAGTGGTCGAGGAAGGCCAGGACCTGGACGGCGAAGGCCTCGTTGATCTCGAACAGGCCGATGTCGGAGATGGACAGGCCGGCCTGGGCCAGCGCCTTCTCCGTGGCCGGGATCGGGCCGTAGCCCATGACCTCGGGCTCCACGCCCGCGAAGGAGTAGGAGACCAGCCGCATCTTCACGGGGAGGTCGTTCTCCCGCGCGAACTCCTCGGAGGCGATCAGGGAGGCCGTGGCGCCGTCGTTCAGACCGGCGGCGTTGCCGGCCGTGACCCGGCCGTGCACACGGAACGGCGTCTTCAGCCCGGCCAGGTTCTCCAGGGTGGTCCCCGGGCGCATCGGCTCGTCGGCGGTGACCAGGCCCCAGCCGGTCTCGCCGCCCTCGGGGTTGGTGCGGCGCACCGAGATCGGCACCAGGTCGGCCTGGATCTTGCCGTTGGCGTAGGCCTTGGCGGCCTTCTCCTGCGAACGCACCGCGTACTCGTCGGCGCGCAGCTTGGTGATGTGCGGGTAGCGGTCGTGCAGGTTCTCCGCGGTCATGCCCATGAACAGGGCGGACTCGTCGACCAGCTTCTCGCTGACGAAGCGCGGGTTCGGGTCCACGCCCTCGCCCATCGGGTGGCGGCCCATGTGCTCGACACCGCCGGCGACGGCGATGTCGTAGGCGCCGAAGGCGACGGAGCCGGCCACCGTGGTCACGGCGGTCATGGCGCCGGCGCACATGCGGTCGATGGAGTAACCGGGCACGGACTGCGGCAGGCCCGCGAGGATGCCGGCGGTACGGCCGATGGTCAGGCCCTGGTCGCCGATCTGGGTGGTCGCGGCGATGGCGACCTCGTCGATCTTCTTCGGGTCGAGACCGGGGTTGCGGCGCAGCAGCTCCCGGATCGCCTTCACGACGAGGTCGTCGGCGCGGGTCTCGTGGTAGATGCCCTTCGGGCCCGCCTTGCCGAACGGGGTGCGGACGCCGTCGACGAAGACGACGTCCCTGACGGTACGAGGCACGATGGCTCTCCTCCAGGGTGCGGGATGGCACTGCTGCGGCACGCATGTACTGAGCGCGCGCTCAGCCCCATGCTACTTGTGGGTAACGTAGCTGCCCAGTCTCGCGCCCTGGAGCGGCGAACGTCACACCGCCAAAAGGGTCACCACACCCTGCCGGCCACCCGAAGCGCCCCGAAGGGGCGCGGGGAACTGCGCGCTCGGCCCGCCACCACCCGCACTCGCCCACGGCGAAAACCCGGCAGACGCTCCCGCAAAGGGGCCCGACAGCCGCCCCCCCCCCCGCTGCGATCCGACAGTCGCCCCCGCGCTGGGACCCGACAGCCGCCCCCGCGCAGGAAGCCGGCGGACGCTATTCCGCCCCGCCCCCCGAAGCCAGCGCAGCGACAAGCAGCGGCGTCACCTGCTCCACCTGCCACGGCCGCGCCCCGTACCCGGCGAGGGCCGCCGCCACGGCCTCGTCGCTCACCACCGCCGGCGGCTCCCAGCACACGCGCCGCACCGTGTCCGGCGTGATCAGGTTCTCCTGCGGCAGGTTCAGCCGCTCGGCCAGCGCCGACACACCGGCGCGCGCCGCGCTCAGCCGGGCCGCGGCGGCCGGGTCCTTGTCGGCCCAGGCCCGCGGCGGCGGCGGCCCGGTCACCGGCTGCCCCGGCTGCGGCAGCTGCGATTCCGACAGCGCCTTCGCCCGGTCCACCGACGCCTGCCACTGCTCCAGCTGACGCCGGTTGACCCGCCCGAACCCGTTCAGCGCGGCCAGGGCGTGCACATCGGCCGGCATCGACAGCGCCGCCTCGACGATCGCCGCGTCCGGCAGCACCTTGCCCGGGGAGACGTCCCGGCGCCGGGCGATGCGGTCCCGGGTCTGCCACAGCTCGCGCACGACGGCGAGCTGCCGGCGCCGGCGCACCTTGTGCATTCCGGACGTACGCCGCCACGGGTCCTTGCGGGGCTCCGGCGGCGGTGCCGAGGCGATGGCGTCGAACTCCTGCCGGGCCCACTCCAGCTTGCCCTGCCGCTCCAGCTCCTTCTCCAGCGCGTCGCGCAGGTCCACGAGCAGTTCGACGTCCAGGGCGGCGTAGCGCAGCCACGGCTCGGGCAGCGGACGGGTGGACCAGTCGACGGCGGAGTGGCCCTTCTCCAGGACGTAGCCGAGGACGCCCTCGACCATCGCGCCGAGGCCGACCCGGGGGAACCCGGCGAGCCGCCCGGCCAGCTCGGTGTCGAACAGCCGGCGGGGGACCATCCCTATCTCGCGCAGGCAGGGCAGGTCCTGGGTGGCCGCGTGCAGCACCCACTCGGTGTCGGAGAGGGCCTCGCCCAGCGCGGACAGGTCGGGGCACGCCACCGGGTCGATCAGCGCGCTCCCGGCGCCCTCGCGGCGCAGCTGGACGAGATAGGCGCGCTGGCCGTAGCGGTAGCCGGAGGCGCGTTCGGCGTCGACGGCGACGGGGCCGGAGCCGGCGGCGAAGGCGGCGGTCACCTCGGCGAGGGCGGCGGGGTCGGCGATCACCGCGGGGATGCCCTCGCGGGGCTCGAGCAAGGGGATCGGCGCCTCCGTAGCAGAAGATCCGGCCTCGTCCGGAGGGGCGCCTCCGGTGGTTCGCAGTGAACGGTCTGCTGCGGTTTCGTGGGCGTCGGTCACCTGTCAAGAGTATCCGTGTGTGGACAGCGCCCGTCGACGGAACGTTCCGTCGACGGGCGCTGTGGGGTCGTAAACCAGTCAGGTCGGTGAATCGGGGCCCTGGATCGGCCGGCGGCAGCCCACCAGCGGACCGGTGGTCGTGCCGTTCACGGCAGTGAACGGGAACCGGGCGGGACCGGGGCGGAGCCGGGGAGCCGGGGAAGGGCGGGAACGGGCGGCGGAGCGGGTGGGGGGAGGCGGGGAAGGGGAGAGGAGGCCCGGAGGCCGGGGGTGCGGGTCAGTGGATGATGCCGGTCCGCAGCGCCACGGCCACCATCCCGGCACGGTCCCCGGTGCCGAGCTTGCGGGCGATGCGGGCCAGGTGGCTCTTGACGGTGAGGGCGGACAGGCCCATCGAGACGCCGATCGCCTTGTTCGACTGGCCCTCCGCCACCAGCCTGAGCACCTCCACCTCGCGGCCGGACAGCTCGCGGTAGCCGCCCGGGTGGCTCGGGGCGCCCGGGGGCCGGCGGTGCAGCCGGGCGGCGGCGGCGCCGATGGGGGCGGCACCCGGGCGGGTGGGGAGCCCGAGGTTGGTACGGGTGCCGGTGACGACGTAGCCCTTGACGCCGCCGGCGAGGGCGTTGCGCACGGCGCCGATGTCGTCGGCGGCGGACAGGGCGAGCCCGTTGGGCCAGCCCGCGGCGCGGGTCTCGGACAGGAGCGTGAGCCCGGAGCCGTCGGGCAGGTGGACGTCGGCGACGCAGATGTCGCGGGGGTTGCCGATGCGGGGACGAGCCTCCGCGATGGACGAGGCTTCGATGACGTCGCGCACACCGAGCGCCCACAGGTGGCGGGTGACGGTGGAGCGGACGCGCGGATCGGCCACGACCACCATGGCGGTCGGCTTGTTCGGGCGGTAGGCGACCAGGCTTGCGGGCTGCTCGAGAAGAACGGACACCAGGCCTCCTGGGGTGCGGGGACGGGGCCGGCTCGTGGGGAAGAAGCCGGGACGAACCGTGCTTTCAAGGTCACAGTCGTCTTCGGCACCGAACCCGCCCGCCTTTAGAGAATGATCACGATCTGGTGAGTAACAATCCGAGCAATTCGGACACGCGATCGATCATTCGAAGACCGAACGGTTTCGCTCTGCGTCGTTACGGTGTCGTAATCCGTCTGAAAGTGGCCGTATCGACAAAGTGACGGATCCCGCTCCGGGCACGGGGGTGCCCGGAGGTCGCTCGAGAAGGGGGGGTGGGGGAGCGGTCAGGGCGACTGCGGTCCGCGCCGCTGCGGGAGCGTCACCACCGAGGCGTCGCCCGGACCGGCCGGCGGCAGCCCGGCGACCTGGGCCAGCAGATCGCACCAGGCCGTCAGGTGCGCGGCGGTGTCCGGGACCCCGCCGAGTCCCTCGCGGGGCGTCCAGGAGGCACGGATCTCGATCTGCGAGGCGGCGGGGCGGGCGGAGAGGCCGCCGAAGTAGTGCGAGCTGGCGCGGGTGACCGTGCCGCTGGGTTCGCCGTAGGTCAGGCCGCGTGCCTGCAACGCGCCGGTCAGCCAGGTCCAGCACACGTCCGGCAGCAGCGGGTCGGCGGCCATCTCCGGCTCCAGCTCCGCGCGCACCAGCGTCACCAGCCGGAAGGTGCCGTGCCAGGCGTCGTGTCCGGCGGGGTCGTGCAGCAGGACCAGGCGACCGTCGGCCAGATCCTGGTCGCCGTCGACGACCGTGGCCTCCAGCGCGTAGGCGTGGGGCGCCAGTCGCTGGGGCGCGCGCGTCGGCTCCACCTCGATCTGCGGCCGCAGCCGCGCGGATCTCAGCGCCTCGACGGCGGCCCGGAACGGTGGTGGGACCGTGTTTCCCGCATGCGGGACGCCCTCCTCCGCCCCCTTCGCCTCGTCCATTCCGCCAGCGCCGTCCGACAGTCGTCCCTGAGCCGCAGCCATGCGGGGAAGGTTAAGCGGAACGGCGCCCGGGTGCAGGGAGGGACACCCGCGTGCGCACACGATGTCCGGATCACGCGGTGCACGCCCCGAGAGCACGGCGCGCGCACGGGGCGCGGGCGGGCCCCGGGGCGCGGCGCACGCCCCCGCGACGACGCCCGCTCGCCCCTGCGGCGGCGCCTCCGCGGCGACGCGGCCGTCCCGGCCGGCGGCTGTTCCGGCCGACGGTTGCTCCGGCTCCGCGCGCCCCGGGATCCGGCTCCGCGCGCCCCGGGATCCGGGTCCGCGCACCCCGGGATCCAGGTCCGCGCGGCCCGCGCCCCGGGTCCGGTGGCCCATGGCCGGGAGCGTCGGCCGGACATGCGAGACTTGCCGTCGTGAGTGCCAACCAGAGCCCCGCGGGCAAGCAGCCGACCGCCACGTACGACTCCGCCTTCCTGAAGGCGTGCCGGCGTGAGCCGGTGCCGCACACGCCCGTGTGGTTCATGCGGCAGGCCGGGCGCTCGCTGCCGGAGTACCGCAAGGTGCGCGAGGGCATCCCGATGCTCGAGTCCTGCATGCGGCCGGATCTGGTCACCGAGATCACCCTCCAGCCCGTGCGCCGGCACGGCGTGGACGCGGCGATCTACTTCAGCGACATCGTCGTCCCGCTCAAGGCCATCGGCGTCGACCTCGACATCAAGCCCGGTGTCGGCCCGGTCGTCGAGCGCCCCGTCCGCACCCGCGCGGACCTGGCGCAGCTGCGCGACCTGACCCCCGAGGACGTCTCCTACGTCACCGAGGCGATCGGCCTGCTCACCCGCGAGCTGGGCGGCACCCCGCTGATCGGCTTCGCCGGAGCGCCGTTCACCCTCGCCAGCTACCTCGTGGAGGGCGGCCCGTCCCGCAACCACGAGCACACCAAGGCGCTGATGTACGGCGACCCGCAGCTCTGGTCCGACCTGCTGGACCGGCTCGCCGAGATCACGGCCGCGTTCCTGAAGGTGCAGATCGAGGCGGGCGCCGCCGCCGTCCAGCTCTTCGACTCCTGGGTCGGCGCCCTGTCGCCGGCCGACTACCGCCGCTCGGTGATGCCCGCCTCGGCGAAGGTCTTCCAGGCCGTCGCGGAGTACGGCGTGCCGCGCATCCACTTCGGCGTCGGCACCGGCGAGCTGCTCGGCCTGCTCGGCGAGGCCGGCGCGGACGTCGTCGGCGTCGACTGGCGGGTCCCGCTGGACGAGGCCGCCCGCCGCGTCGGCCCCGGCAAGGCGCTCCAGGGCAACCTCGACCCGGCCGTCCTGTTCGCCACGCCCGAGGCCGTGGAGGCCAAGACCCGCGAGGTCCTGGACGCGGCGGCGGACCTGGAGGGCCACGTCTTCAACCTCGGCCACGGCGTGCTGCCCGCCACCGACCCGGACGCGCTGACCCGCCTGGTGCAGTACGTCCACGAACAGACGGCCCGCTGACCCGTCCCGCGCCCCTGGCGGGCGCGGACCCTGGCCGGGGCGCGGCCCGCCCGGCCGCCGCTCAGATCCAGCCGTCGAGCGAGGCGAGGAAGCCCGCGAGGTCGTCGCGGTGGACGCAGTGGCCGGCCCCCGGCACCGTCCGGACCTCGAAGCCGGCCTCCGCCAGCCGGGCCGCGTCCGCCGCCGTCAGGCACAGGCTGGGGTCGGCGAGCTGGACGAGCGAGGGCACGACGGCGCGGTCCGGCAGGTAGTCCGGCTCGAACTCCGCCAGGGCGGTGAGGAACTCGGGGTCGAACAGCGAGAATCCGGCCAGCTCCGCGGCCACGTCCGCGTCGGACCAGCGCGGGTTCGTCGCCCGCACCGACTCCTCGGTGGCCGTGGCGACCATGCGGCGCATGGCCTCGTACGATCCCGCCGGGACGTTGGCCAGCAGGAAGCCGGGATCGGAGTAGACCGCCCGGGCCGGGCGCAGCCGCGTCACCGCGAGCGAGAGGGCCAGCCCGCCGAGCGAGTGCCCGATCGCCAGGTCGGCGCCCGCCGGCAGGTTCTCGGCCAGGTCGTCGGCGAGGGCCTCGGGACGGTACGTGCCGCGCGGACTGCGTCCGTGGCCGCGCAGGTCGGGGGCGAGGACGCGGTAGCCGAGACCGGCCAGACGGTCCTCCACCGCGTGCCAGGTGCGGTGGTCGGCCATGCCGCCGTGGACGAGCAGGGCGGTGCGGTCGCCGGTGCCGCGTTCATGGACGTTCAGTTTCATCGGGGCCCTTTCCGCCGGGGCTTCAGGCTGGGTGGCCGCAGGCGCTGACACGTGTCAGCAACGACCGGTGCCAGGCTAGCCGCGCTCCCGGGCCGCCGACAGACCCCGGTCCCGGACCGCCGACAGGTCCCGGACCCGGACCGTCGGCAGGCCCCCGCCCCGGCCCGCTGACAGGCCCCCGGTCCCGGACCGCCGACAGGCCCCGTCCCTCGGGACGGTGGCGCCCGCATCCTGCGGCAGGCAGGTGAATCCGTCAGGCGGACGGCTCCGGACGGGGTGCGCACGCCCCGGGGCGGGGGCAGGGTCGAGCCGAGTCCGAGGAGTGGTGATGGATCGTGGAGCCCACACGGGGATGACCAGCCGCGCGCCCGCGCGCCCGGTGGGTGCCTCGGACGACGCCCGTGTGGACGCGCTGCTCAGCCGCGCCGCCGACGGCGACGAGGAGGCCTTCGCCGGGGTGTACGACGCCCTGGCGCACTCGGTCATGGGGCTGGCCTGCCGGGTGCTGAGGGACGAGGCCCAGGCCGAGGAGGTGACCCAGGACGTGATGGTGGAGGTGTGGCGCACCGCCGACCGCTTCCGCCCGGAGCGGGGAGCCGCCCGGAACTGGGTGCTCACCCTGGCGCACCGCCGGGCGGTGGACCGGGTGCGGTCGGTCGCCGCCGGCCGGGCCCGTGAGCTGCGCGCCGGAGTCCTGGAGCCGGGGCGGTCCTTCGACGCGGTGGTCGAGGAGGTCGAGGAGCGGGAGGAACGGCGCCTGCTGTTCCGCTGCGTGTCGCGGCTCGACGCGGACCTGCGGCTGCCGCTGGTGCTGGCCTACTACGAGGGGCTGACCTATGCGGAGGTGGCCGACTCCCTGTCCGTTCCCGCCGGGACCATCAAGTCGCGGATGCGCCAGGGACTGGAACGCCTCCACAAGTGTCTGGACGCCGAGTCGTGAACCACACCGACGCCCACCTCGACGTCGGCGCGTACGTGCTGCACGCCCTGCCCGCCGACGAGGAGGCCGCCTTCGAGAACCATCTGGCCGCCTGCGCGGAGTGCCGGCGCGAGGCCGACCGGTTGTCGACGGCGGCCAGCCGGCTGGTCGTGGCCGACACGCTCGCACCGTCCGCGGAGGTGCGCCGCCGGGTGCTGGAACAGATCGCCACCGTGCGGCAGGACCGCCCCGTCGCCGCCCTGTCCCGGCGGCACCGCCGGCGGGGGCGCCTGCTGCGGCCGGCCCTGGCGGCATCCCTGGCGGCGGCGGCCGCCCTCGGCGGCGTCGCCTGGTGGCAGCACTCCCAGGCCGGCACCGCCCGGGCCCGGGCCGCCGACGCCCGCGCCGAGAACCGGGCGGTCAGCGGTGTGCTGACCGCACCGGACGCCGCCGTCAGCACCGGGGAACTGCCCGGTGGCGCGACGGCCGGTGTGATCGCGTCCCGGGCCCGGGACAGGGTGGCGCTCGCCGCGGCGGGCCTGCCCCGGCTCACCGGCGGCCGGGTCTACGAGCTGTGGTACGCCGAGTCGGGACGGTACCGGCCCGCCGGACTGCTGCCCTCCGAGAGCGGCCGTCGGATGCGGGTGCTGGAGGGACCGATCGGCGGGGCCACCGCCGTCTGCATCACCGTCGAACCCGCCGGCGGCTCCTCCCGGCCCACCGGCGAACCCCTCGTCTACCTCTCGCTGCCAGGATGACGCGGCCGGGGCGCGCCGGGGCGCGCCGGGGAGCGCCGGGCGTGGCGGCGCGTCAGCGGATCAGCCGGTCGACGGGGTGGGCCGGGCGGCCGCCGCGGGGGTCGTCGCGGGACTCGGGCGGGCCGAGCGCGTCGCTGCCGTAGAGGGCCTGCACCCAGTTGGCCTGGTAGATGGTGTCGAGGTAGCGCTCCCCGAGGTCCGGGGCGATCGCCACCGGGGTGAGGCCGGGCCGCCCGTGCCGGGCCAGCCAGCTCATCGCGCCGCTGACCACCGTGCCGGTCGATCCGCCGAAGAGGAAGCCCCGCCGGGCCAGTTCCCGGCAGGTGCGGACGGTGTCCGCCTCCTCCACCCGTACCGCCTCGTCCACGTAGGCCTCGTCGAGCAGCGGCGGACGGACGCTCATGCCGAGGCCGGGGATCATCCGCCGGCCCGGCGGACCGCCGAAGATCGCGGAGCCGGCGCTGTCCACGGCCACGATCCGCACCGGCCGGTCCCAGGACCGGAACCAGCGCGCGCAGCCCATCAGGGTGCCGGTGGTGCCGACCCCGATGAACAGCACGTCCAGCCGCGGGAAGAACCGGGCGATGGCCGGCGCGGTCCGGTGGTAGTGCGCCCGCCAGTTGTCGGGGTTGTGGTACTGGCTCAGCCACACGTACCGGTGGTCCGCGGCGCACAGGCCGCGCAGATACGCCAGCCGCGCCCCGAGGAACCCGCCTTCGACGTGCTCGTCGGAGACGACGTGCACCTGGCCGCCCAGCGCCTCCATCATCAGCCGGGTGGCGAGGTTGCAGCGGGAGTCGGTCACGCACACGAAGCGGTAGCCCTTGCTCGCCGCGATCATGCTCAGCGCCACGCCGAGGTTGCCCGAGGAGGACTCCACCAGGACCGAGTCCGGGGTCAGCACCCCGCGCCGCTCGGCCGACTCCACCATCTCGGTCGCGGCCTTGAGTTTGATCGAGCCGGCGAAGTTGAAGCCCTCGCACTTGAGGAAGAGCCGCTGCCCGGTCATCGGCTCGAGGTCGACGTACAGGTCCTCCTCGTTGAACGCCTGGGGAACGGAGATGACTGGCACGATGGTCTCCTCGTCGCTGAGGACGCCGGACGGGCGGCGGGCGGGGGACACCCTCACCCGTACCGGCGGGTCTCGTGGAAGAAGTTGTCGATGATCCGCAGGCCGCCGGAGCGGGCCACCTGGTCGTAGACGTACTTGCCGACCGCGAGGTCGAGCACCCCCAGGCCGAACGGCGAGAACACCACGGGCCGGCCGGCCGGCACCGTGACCCGGCCGGCCAGCACGTCGTCGAGCGTGCCGTGCACGAAGTCGCGGTTGCCGGTGAGGCGTTCGGTGAGGTCCGGTGAGGTGGCGGCGCGCAGGCAGTGGTCGACGTCGTCCACGATGTTGGTGGCGGCCAGCAGCACCTGCGGCGCGAGGTCCCGCAGGGACACGTGCAGCACCACCGGGGCGTGGCCGAACCACGCCGGCTCGGCGATGTGCGGCCGGTCGGCGACGGTGGCGAAGACGATCAGGTCGCTGCGGGTGATCAGCCCCTCGGCGCTGCCGTGGACGGTGACGTCCGCGGCGGCCCCGGACCGCTCCAGGTACGTGCGGAAGCCAGCCGCGCTGTCGGGGGAGAGGTCGTGCACGCCGACCTCGTCGAAGGACCAGCCGGTGCCCGCCAGATACGTGTGGATGTACCGGGCGATCAGGCCGGCCCCGACGAACCCCAGCCGGGTGGGGCGCGGGCGCCCCCTGCTGAGCCGGTCGGCCGCCGCGGCGGCGGACGCGGCGGTCCGGGTGGCGCTGATGATGGAGCTCTCCAGACAGGCGAACGGGTAGCCGGTGACCGGGTCGTTGAGGATCAGCACGGCCGACGCCCGGGGGATGCCCGACGCCACGTTCCCGGGGAAACTGGAGATCCACTTCAGGCCGTCCACCCGGTCCTCGGCGCTCTCGTCGCCGAGCGAGGCGGGCAGGGCGATGATCCGCGAGGACGGCCGGTCGGGGAAGCGCAGGAACGACGACGGCGGGTTGACCGTGCGGCCGGCCCCGTGCAGGCGGTACGTCGCCTCCACGACCTCGACCACCGACCGCTCGCGGCCCCGGAGCACCTCCTGGACCTGGGCGCCGGGGATCACGGAGAAGGACGGCATGGCGGGGGTTCTGGCGCCGGCCGGTGCGGGGGCGGGGTGCACCGTGGTCATGTCGCTGCCCTCCCGTCCGGCGGCCCGGAGGCGGGCACATCGAGGCGGACCGGGTCGGCCATCGCCACCACCACCTCCCGCGGCCCCTGGTAGGCCTCCCGGCTGTGCGCGGTCGCGATGTTGTCCACCAGCAGCAGGTCCCCGGCCTGCCAGGGCCGGCGCACGGTGTGCGCCTCGTAGGCCTTGTTGATCTGCTCCACGACGTCCCGGGGCACCGGGTCGCCGTTGCCGTAGCGGGTGTTGAAGGGCAGGCCGTCGGGGCCGTACTCGTCGACGAGGAACTCCCGCACCTCCGGCGCCATCGTCCACTCGTTGAGGAACGCGATCTGGTTGAACCAGCAGCGCCGCCCGGAGACCGGGTGCCGCACGACCGCGCGCCGGTGCTGACGGGTGCGCAGGGAGCCGTCCGGCTGCCAGGAGAAGTCGATGGCGTGGGAGCGGCAGTACGCCTCCACGGCGGCGCGGTCGTCGGTGCCGAACGCCTGGGCGGGCGTGGCGCCGATCTCGCCGTTGTAGGTCCGGGTGAGCAGCCACCCCTCCCGCTCGAACCGGGCGGCCGGCTCGGCCGGCAGCGCCCGGAGCACCGCGGCCGAGTCGGCCAGGGCGGTGGCGCCGCCCTCGTCGGGGGGCACCAGGCAGGCGAACAGCAGCAGGCCCGGGCACTCGACGGCGTAACTCAGCTCGTGGTGCATGCACATGAGCTGGTTGGGCGGCCAGGCCGACGACGAGTAGACGCCCTCCGCGTGCCGGACGCGCTCGGCGAACGCCTCCCGCTCGGTCACCGGACGGTCGGCCACCCGGTGCAGGACCGCCTCGACGTCGGCGGGAGTGCGCAGGGCCAGGCCCCGGACGGTGAGCGCGCCGTGTTCGGCGACCAGGCGGCGCAGGGTGTCCCGCTGCCCGGCCGCCCAGGCCGCCGGGTCGGTGACGCCCTCGGTCCGCCACACCGGCGGATCGTCCGTCAGCGCCGGCGGGGTGCCGTCGGCGGGCGGGGCCGGCTCGGCGGGGGCCGGGTGCCTGCGGAACAGTGCGGACAGCATGTGGTGCTCCTCTCGTGTCCCTCCGATGCGGGCGTTCACGGCCCGCCCGGTGGCGCGGCGTCGGACCCGGGGCCGGTCCGGGCGTCGATCAGCCGGGCCAGGTCGGCGAGGACCGGGTGGGCGGTGAGGTCCCGCAGGGAGATCACCCGGTCCAGCGCCACCGCGAGCCGCACCGCCGACAGCGAGGTGCCGCCCAGGCCGAAGAAGTCGTCGTGCCGGCCGATCCGCGCCGGCTCCGTGCCGAGCACCGCCGACCAGGCCGCCGCGAGCCGGCGTTCGGCCGGCGTCCGCGGCGCTCCCCGGTCCCCGTCGCCGGGGCCGGGCCCGGGGCCCGCGGCGGAGCCGAGCGTCCCGGCCAGCGCCGCCAGGGCCTTGGTGTCGGTCTTGCCGTTGGCCGTCAGCGGCAGCTGGTCCAGCCGGTGGCAGAACGCCGGGACCATGTACGCCGGGAGCAGCTCGCCGAGCCGCTCGCGCACCGCCTCGCCGGTGAGGGTGTCCTCGCCGGTGCAGAAGGCGGCCAGTTGCCGGCCCCGGCCGTCCCCGCCCGTCGTCACGACGGCGCCGTCGCGGACACCGGGCACCCGCAGCAGGGTGTTCTCGACCTCCCCGAGCTCCACCCGGAACCCGCGGATCTTCACCTGCGCGTCCCGGCGGCCGAGGTACTCCAGCCTGCCGTCCGGCAGCCAGCGGCCGAAGTCGCCGCCCCGGTAGAGCCGGCCGCCCGGCCGGAACGGGTCGGCCGGGTAGGCCAGGCGGGTGCGCTCGGGGTCGTTCACGTACCCGCGGCCGACGCAGACGCCGGCGAAGACGATGGCGCCCGGAGCGCCGAGCGGGACCGGCATCAGGTGGTCGTCGACGACATGGACCCGGACGTTGGCCACGGGACGGCCGACCGGGACCCGGCCGTCGGCGGGCGCCCGGTCCAGCACCTCGTGATTGGTGTCGTCGGACGTCTCGGTCAGCCCGTAGGCGTTGACCAGCCGGACCCCCGGCCCGGTGTCGAACCACCGCTGGGCCAGCTCCCGTTTCAGCGCCTCGCCGGTGACCGACACGCACCGCAGGTCCGGCAGTTCGCGGGGGGCGCGCTCCAGCGCGGACAGGATGACGTCGAGGTACGACGGCACCACCTGGAGCACGTTGACCCGCCCGGCGGCGATCGTGTCCAGGAACCGGTCGGCGTCCAGCACCGCGTCCTGCCCGACCAGCAGCGTCCGGCCCCCGGTCAGCAGACCGGCGAGCAGTTGCCACAGCGAGATGTCGAAGCACTGCGAGGCGGTCTGCGCGACGACGGTGCCCTCGCCGATGCCCAGGTCGTCGATCTTGGCGCACAGGTGGTTGAGCAGTCCGGCGTGTTCGCACATCGCGCCCTTCGGCTCGCCGGTGGAGCCGGAGGTGAAGAAGACGTACGCGAGCCGGTGGGCCGGCACGGCGAGGCCGAGGTCGGTTCCGTCGGTCCACCGGCCGGCGGCCTCGGGGACCAGCAGCCGGCGGACCCCGGGCAGCGAGCCGAGCGCCCGGTCGAGGTGGGCGGTGCTGCCCGGTTCGGTCAGGACGAGCGAGCAGCCGGCGCGGGTGAGCATCCGGGCCATGCGGGCGGGCGGATAGTGCGGGTCGACGGGCAGGTAGGCGCCGCCCGCCTTGAGGACGGCGAGGACGGACGCCGCCCAGTCCAGGTCGCGTTCGGTGACCACGGCGACCGTGTCCTCGGGGCCGAGTCCCGCGGCCAGCAGGGCCCGCGCCAGCCGGTTGGCCCGTCCGTTCAGTTCCGCGTACGTCCACTGCCGGTCGCCGTGGACGACGGCGACGGCGTCGGGGTGCCGGCGCACCCGCTCCTCGAACAGTTCATGGCACCGGCGGTCCGGCAGCTCGCGCACGGGACCGGCCAGCTCCTCCAGCTGGAACCGGAGTTCGGCGGCCGACAGCAGGCTGCACCGGTGGTGCTCGGCGTCGGGGTCGGCGGCGATCCGTTCGAGCGCGGCGAGGTGGTAGCCGGCGATGCGGGCGGCGCAGCCCGAGTCCAGCAGGTCGGTCCGGTGGCGCAGCCGCAGCACGGGCCGTCCGTCCGCGCCGCCCGCCGCCACGCCGAGCACGGTGCCTTCCGCGGGCAGTGCGGGCTCGGTCCCGGCCGGGTCGAAGACGACCTCCGGGCCGGTCGGCGACGGTCCGGCCACCGGGGAGCCCGTCGCCGGCGGGGAGGGCGGGGCGGAGGCGAGGGCTGAGGACGATGCGGGGAGGAAGCCGTGCGAGGCGAGCGTCCTCGCTTCCGCGTCCCGGGCCGCCAGCACCAGCCGGCGCCAGGTGCCGGGCCCGGCCGCCAGCTCCAGCGGCAGCGGTGCCGTGCCGCCCGGCGGGAGGTAGCCGGTGCGGACCGCCGTGTCCCCGGACAGTGCCGCGAGCACCTTCACGTGCGCGGCCAGGAGAAGCGCGCCGAGCGGCACGCCGAGTTCGCGGGCCCGCCGGCGCAGCGCCGCCGCCAGGCCGCCGGGGACGGGAGCGACGTGGGCCGCGGTGCCCGCGACGGGGGCGGGGGCCCAGCGCGGTACGGTCGTGAAGCCGCCCTCGGTGGGGTGGGCGCCGGGTCCGGAGACCTGGCCGCCGGCCGCGGTCGCCGCCGTCGTCGTCATCGCACACCTCCGCGGTCGTCGTCGGATGTGGTCCGGAGTGCGGCCCGGTCGTCGGCGGATGTGGTCCGGGGCACGGCTGCGTCGTCGTCGGAGGCGGGGTGGGCGGGGTTCCCCGTCCAGCGGGAGTGCTCGGCGACGGACTCGCCCTTCATCAGGAAGGAGTCCGCCGCCAGTTCGGCCCCGTCGCCGACCGTCACGCCGTAGTGCACGAACGCGCCGACGCCCAGGGTGCAGCCGGCGCCGATCGCGATGCGGTCCGACTTGAAGGCGCCGTCCTCCTGCGAGTGGCACTGGAGGACACTGCCGGCGTTGAGCGTGCAGCCGTCCCCGACGGCGACCATGGGGCGCTCGGTCAGGCTGCATCCGTCGTCGAAGACGCGGGCGCCGATCCGGACGCCGAGCAGGCGCCAGACGACGGGCTTGAACGGGGTGCCGTCGAGGATGTGCAGATACGTCTCCGACGGGACCTTCCAGTACCGCTCCCGGACCCAGAAGCGCCGGTCGTAGATCGAGCAGAACAGCGGCCCCGGGGGACGCAGCGCCGTGACCGCCCGCTCGACCAGGACGAAGTACAGGAGGCTGAACGGCAGGACGACGACGTTGGCCAGCGCTATCGCCACCGTGCCCCACCGCGGGTACAGGCTCGCGGCGGACGCGAAGAGCAGCGCGACGCAGGAGAAGTACAGCCAGCCCGCGAGCAGGTGCCACGCCATCGTCCGCGCGTTGTGCCGGTTCTTGGCCGCCAGCCGCCGGCGCAGCCCGTCGCCGTCCTTGAGCGCGTCGAAGGTGCGGTCCCGCTGGACGGACCGGGGGATCTCGAAGCAGGGGGAGCCCAGCAGCCCGACGTCGTGCCGGACCGGCCCGTCGACGGGAACCATCACCTTGGTCGCCAGCAGGCAGTTGTCCCCCGTCCGGCCGCGCGAGGGGTAGGCGACCCGGTTCCCGAGGAAGTTGCGCGCGCCGATGGCGGTCCGTGACACCCGGAAGGAGGTGCTGGAGTAGTCGGCGTTCATCAGGGACAGGCCGTCCGCGACCATGGTGCCGGTGCCGACCGTGCTCAGGAACGGGCTCTCGTGCTTGACCTGGGTGCCGAAGTTGGAGCCTGTCTGCTCCACGGGGGTCAGCCGGTAACCGATCCAGCGCAGGTAGGGGACGATGCAGGTGCTGTCGCCGAACAGGCGGGTGAGCGACCGCCGGTTGGTGAGCAGCAGGATCGCCCGGTGCACGGCGTGGTGGAAGCCGAAGAGCGGATAGACGCGGTCCGGGACGAGGAACCTGCCCAGCAGGCGGGGGACGGTGGCGAGCACGGCGAGGACGGCGAGCAGCCCGCCGAAGAAGGTCACGGACGTCACCACCAGGACGCCGCCGTACAGCACGGAGCCGGCCGATGCCGCCGCGCCCACGCCGGACCCCTCCAGCATCCGGGAGAGCAGCACGTCCAGGCAGCCGACGGCCAGCGGCACGTACACCAGCACGATGGTGAGCAGCAGCAGCGTTCCGTGGCCGGCCCGCCGCAGGGTGCCGCAGCGGGCGGGCGGCACCGGCTGGAACTCGGCGTCGGCGGGCTGGGCCGGCGACCCGTGCCAGCGCTCGCCGTCGGGGACCGCCTGGCCGGTGTGCAGGGACGACGCGTGGCCGAGCTGGGCGCCGTCGCCCATGCGGGTGCCGATGTCCAGGACCGTCGCCTCACTGACGACCGCGTCGCGGCCCAGGGTGACCGGACCGGTCTCGATCACCCCGGCGCGGGCGTGGTAGCAGTTGATCAGCGAGTCCTTGCGTACGACCGTCCCGGCGCCGATGGTCAGCAGGTCGGCGCAGACGGGCGCGCTGCGGGACAGGATCGTCACGCCCCGCCCGATCCGCGCGCCCAGGGCCCTGAGGTAGAGCGGGTACAGCGGTGAGCCGGTGAACAGGACCAGCGGACTGGACCGGATCAGCGTCTTGACCAGCCAGAACCGTAGGTAGGCCGGGCTCCATACGGGGAACCGCCGCGGCGTCCACCGGCCGATGAGCAGCCACTTGGCGAGCACGGGCAGGGCGCACAGCACGGCGAACAGCGCGGCGCCGAACACCACGGAGCGCAGGTAGGCGTCGAGCAGGCCCTGCGCGGCGGAGATCCAGTCGTAGCCGCGGGCGGCGATGAAGGCGACGAGGACGGCGTAGCCGAGGAAGCCCAGCACTTGCAGAGTGCCGCACAGCAGGATGCGGGGCCGGCCGCCGGCCGGGCGCGCGGGGGCGGACGCCGGCCCGTCGTCGGAGGTCTCGGCTCGGGTCATTCGCCGGGCGGCGGAGGCTGCGGGGCTCTCGGACGCACTGGAGCCCCCGGAGGGACCGGGGCCCTCGGACGGACCGGGGCCCTCGGACGGACCGGGGCTCTCGGACGCGCCGGAGCCCCCGGCGGGCCTCGGCGCCGCGGGCCCGGCGGCCGGGCCGGTGCCGTCCGTCAGCGCGGCCGTCAGGGCGGCGATGGTCGGATGCCGGTAGACGTCGCGCATCGACACCGACGGCAGCCCCGGCCGCTTTCTGACCCGGGCGCAGAAGTGCGCCATGACCAGGGAGTCGGCCCCCAGGTCGGTGAAGAAGTGACTGTCGAGAGGTACCTCCTCCACGTGGGCGACGTCCGCGAGCAGCTGGGCCAGTGTCCGTGCCGTACCGGGGTCGGTGGCGGTCGCGGGTCCGTCGGGGGAAGAGGGGTGGTCCGCCGGGCCGTGGGCCGCCACCTGGAGCTGCTGTCCCGTCATCTGCACTCCCTCGGGTGCCGCCGTGCGCGCTCCTGTTCCTGACTGGTGTTCGTCGCCGGTACGGCCCGGTATGAGACGGCGGCGGAATTTCTCGCATCCTGGTCGGCGGTCTCGGCAGGTGACCGCTCACCGCGCGGGCGCCAGGAGTGCGGCGACGGCTGAACGCCGGCGGGCCCCGTTGCGTATGAATCCGCAACCGCCCGCGGCACGGGGAAGGCGCGTCGCGGGGACGACGTGAGGAACAGGCGATGAACGACCGAGTAGCTCCCGCGATGCACGCCCTGCCCGACGGGGAAGCCGAGATCGCCCTCGTGGTGCGCCTGCCCTGGGAGGACGTCGCCCGGCTCGGCCAGGAGGCCGGGCGGCTCGCCGCGCAGCGGCAGCGGCCGGTGACGCTGGACGAGGCGGTGAGCCACCGGCTGCGCAGTGCGCGGGCCGCCGCCGCGCACGCCAAGCCGGCGGGGGAGCAGCCGCCGGCCGTCCCCGCCCCGGCGCCGGTGTCGTCGCTGCCGTCCCGGCCGCCGGCGGAACAGGCACGGCAGGCCATCGACCGGATCAACGGAACGGCATGACGACGCACGCGCGGATCGTGGGCGGGCGGGCCGCACCGGGAGCGGGCCGCGCGTGGCCGGTGGTCTCCTGGACGACCCGCACCCGACCGGCCTCCCCGGGGTCCCCCGATGCCGTGCGGCGCGGTGCCGCAGGGGCCGTCGGGCCGTGGCCCGTTCCCTCGTGGAGGGCGGGCGCGTCGTCCCTCGCGCCCGGTCAGGACTCCCGTTCCACCGCCTTGGCCGCCTTGCGGGCCGCCACCAGGACCGGGTCCCACACGGGGGAGAACGGCGGGGCGTAGCCCAGGTCCAGCGCCGTCATCTGTTCCACCGTCAGGCCGGCGGTGAGCGCCACCGCCGCGACGTCCACCCGCTTCCCCGCGCCCTCCCGGCCCACGATCTGGACCCCGAGCAGCCGGCCGGTGCGCCGCTCGGCGAGCATCTTGACGGTCATGGGGGAGGCGTTCGGGTAGTAGCCCGCGCGGCTGGTCGACTCGATGGTGGCCGTCACGAACCGCAGGCCCACCCGTCGCGCGTCCTTCTCCCGGAGCCCGGTGCGGGCGATCTCCAGGTCGCACACCTTGCTGACCGCCGTGCCGACCACCCCGGGGAACGTGGCGTATCCGCCGCCGGCGTTGGTGCCGACGACCTGGCCGTGCTTGTTGGCGTGGGTGCCCAGCGGAATGTGCCGCTGCTGCCCGGAGACCAGGTCGAGCACCTCCACGCAGTCCCCGCCGGCCCAGATGTCCTCGTGCCCGCGCACCCGCATGGCCCGGTCGGTCAGCAGCCCGCCGTGCTCGCCGAGCGGCAGCCCCGCCGCCGCGGCGAGCGACGTCTCCGGGCGCACGCCGATGCCGAGCACGACGACGTCCGCGGGGTACTCGGCGTCGTCCGTGGCCACCGCACGGACCCGGCCGTCGTCGCCGGTCAGCACCTTGGTGACCGGCGCGTCGTTCACCATGGTGATGCCCAGGCCCTCCATGGCCTCGTGCACCAGGCGGCCCATGTCCGCGTCCAGCGTGGACATCGGTTCCCGGCCGCGGTTGACGACCGTCACCTCGTACCCGCGGTTGATGAGCGCCTCCGCCATCTCCACGCCGATGTAGCCGGCGCCGACGACGACGGCCCGCCGGCCACGCGTGCGGGCCAGCGAGTCGAGCAGGGCCTGCCCGTCGTCCAGGGTCTGCACACCGTGCACGCCGGGGGCGTCGATGCCCGGCAGGTCCGGGCGGATCGGCCGCGCCCCCGTCGCGATCACGAGCTTGTCGTACGACGTCCAGGACTCCGCCCCGGAATCGACGTCACGCGCGCGTACCCGCCGCCCGGCCACGTCGATCTCCGTGACCTCGGTCCGCATCCGCAGGTCGATGTCCCGGGCGCGGTGCTCCTCGGGGGTGCGGGCGATCAGCTGGTCCCGGTCGGGCACGTCGCCGCCCACCCAGTAGGGGATGCCGCAGGCCGAGAACGAGGTGAAGTGGCCCCGTTCGAACGCCACGATCTCCAGCTCGTCCGGCCCCTTCAGCCGGCGCGCCTGCGACGCCGCGGACATCCCCGCGGCGTCACCGCCGATCACCACCAGGCGTTCCCGTGACCCCCGTGCACCGCGCGCGCTGCTCATGCTCATGCGCACACGCTACGGCGGCCGGACGGGTTCAGTCCCGATCGGCCGGCTGCGGTCGGGGCTGCGCCGGCGGCTGCGACCGCTCCCGGCGCGGCAGCCGGGGCCGTACCGCCTTCAGCCACAGCAGCACCAGCAGCGCCGCCATCACGGCGAACGGCAGCACCGCGCCGATCGCCACCGCCAGCCAGCGCAGCATCGTCACGAACGCGTCCCAGCCCCCGGCCAGCGCGTCCGTGAACCCCGGGTCGTCGTCCTCGGCCGCCTCCCGCGCGGGCGCCTCGGTCAGGGAGAGGGTGATGGTGGCCATGCCGGTGCGGTCCTTCAGGGACGCCTGCCGGGCGAGCAGGGCCTCCAGCTCGGCCTGGCGGCTGCTCAGCTCGCCCTCCAGCGTCACCACGTCGCTGAGCTTGTCGGCCCGGTCCATCAGCTCGCGCACCCGGGCCACGCTGGCGCGCTGCGAGGCGATCCGGCTCTCCACGTCGACGACCTGGTCGGTGACGTCCTCGGCCTTCGCCTTGCGTTCCACGAGCTTCCCGGCGCCCTCCAGAGCGGCGAGGACCTCCTCGTACTCCTCGACGGGCACCCGCAGCACCAGCCGGGTGCGTTCGTGGCCCTCCCCGTCCCGGGTGGTCGTCTCGTCGCCGACGTAGCCGCCGGCGTTCTCCACGGAGGTACGGGCCTCACCGAGCGCCTCGGGCACGTCCTTCACCCGCACGGTGAGCGAGACGGTGCGGATGATGTGCCCGGCCGAGGCCCGCGGCGCCTTCGACCCCGCCGGTCCCGCCGACGCCGCCGGCCCGGCCTGCTCCGGGCCGCTGCCGGAGGCGCCGTGTCCGGTGGCCCGGTCCGCGCCGGCGTGCGAGTCGGCCTGTGCGGCGGCCTTGTCGGAACCGCTGCCGCTGTCGCCGCCGGCGCTGCAACCGGTGAGGGCGAGGGCCCCGGCCAGCAGAACGGCGGCCAGGGCCGGAACGGGTCGTACGGACGGTCGTGCGCGCATGCGGTCCCCCGAGGGTCGTGTGACAGCTGACGTCCCTTCGACGCCCGGACCGCCCGCGGCGTTGGCGCGGAACGGTTCCGAAGAGGTCACGGTCCGGACTCGGCCCGCCGCGACGGGGCGCGGGGCCCGCTGTCGGAGGGGTCTGAGAGGCTGGGGACATGTGCGCAAGCCAGGCCCCTGCGGGCACCGAGCAGGTCGTCGTCATCGGAGCGGGCATCGCCGGACTGGCCGCCGCTCACCGGCTGCTGGACCGCGGTGCGCGGGTGACGGTGCTGGAGGCGTCGGACCGCGTCGGCGGCAAGCTGCTGCCCGGCGAGATCGCGGGCGTCCGCGTCGACCTCGGCGCCGAGTCGATGCTGGCCCGCCGCCCCGAGGCCGTCGGCCTCGCCCGCGAGGTCGGTCTCGCCGGCCGGCTCCAGCCGCCGGCCACCGCGACGGCCGCGCTGTGGACCCGCGGCGCCCTGCGCCCCATGCCCAAGGGCCACGTCATGGGCGTCCCCGGGACCGCCGCCGCCCTGTCCGGGGTGCTGTCCGAGGAGGGCCTCGCCCGCATCGAGCGCGACGCCGGACTGCCCCGCACACCCATCGGCGACGACGTGGCGGTCGGGGAGTACGTGGCGGCCCGGCTGGGCCGGGAGGTCGTCGACCGCCTGGTCGAGCCGCTGCTGGGCGGGGTGTACGCGGGCGACGCCTACCGCATCTCCATGCGCTCGGCCGTCCCCCAGCTCTTCGAGGCCGCCCGCAGACACCCCTCCCTGACGGAGGCCGTCCGCGAGATCCAGGGGCGCACGGCGACGGCCCCGCAGGCCGCCGGCCCGGTCTTCATGGGGCTGGAGGGCGGCGTCGGCACGCTGCCGCAGGCGGTGGCCGACGCGGTCCGCGCGCGCGGCGGCGAGATCCTCACCGGCACGCCCGCCACCGAGCTGCGCCGCACGGCACCCGCCGGCTGGCGCGTCGTCGCCGGCGGCCGCGAGCTGCACGCCGACGCGGTCGTCGTCGCCGTCCCCGCCCCGGCGGCCGCCCGCCTGCTGCGCGCCGAGGCGCCGGCCGCGGCGGCCGAGCTGGCCGCCGTGGAGTACGCCTCCATGGCGCTCGTCACCCTCGCCTACCGCCGCGCGGACGCCGCCGCCCTCCCCGAGGGCAGCGGCTTCCTGGTGCCGCCGGTCGACGGGCGCACCATCAAGGCGTCCACGTTCGCCTCCCGCAAGTGGGGCTGGATCGACCGCGAGGACCCCGGCCTGGTCGTCCTGCGCACCTCCGTCGGACGGTACGGCGAGACGGAGATCCTCGGCCGCGACGACGCCGGCCTGATCGACGTCTCCCGGCACGACCTTGCGGAGGCCACCGGCCTGACCGCCGCGCCGGTCGCCGCCCGCGTCACCCGCTGGCAGGACGGCCTGCCCCAGTACCCGGTCGGCCACCACGCGCGCGTGGCCCGCGTCCGCGCCCACGTGGCGGAGCTGCCCGGCCTCGCCGTCTGCGGGGCGGCGTACGACGGCGTCGGCATCCCGGCGTCCATCGCGAGCGCCCGCGCGGCGGCCGACCAGCTCGGCGGCGACCCGCGCGGGGTGCGGCGGCTCACCGCCCACCCGGTGCAGAGCCTGCACGGCGGAGCGGGAGAATAGGGACCATGAGTGACGACGCCTCCACCCCCGCCGCCGAGCGGATTCCGAACAAGGGCAAGCTGGCCAAGGACCTGAACGAGGTCATCCGCTACACGCTCTGGTCCGTCTTCAAGCTCAAGGACGTGCTCCCCGAGGACCGGGCCGGCCACGCCGACGAGGTGCAGGAGCTGTTCGACCAGCTCGCCGCGAAGGACGTCACGGTCCGCGGCACCTACGACGTGTCCGGTCTGCGGGCCGACGCCGACCTCATGATCTGGTGGCACGCCGAGACCAGCGACCAGCTCCAGGAGGCGTACAACCTCTTCCGCCGCACCCGGCTGGGCCGCGCCCTCACGCCGGTGTGGTCGAACATGGCGCTGCACCGCCCCGCCGAGTTCAACCGCTCGCACATCCCGGCCTTCCTCGCCGACGAGACGCCGCGCGACTACATCAGCGTCTACCCCTTCGTGCGCAGCTACGACTGGTACCTGCTGCCCGACGAGGACCGCCGCCGCATGCTCGCCGACCACGGCAAGATGGCCCGCGGCTACCCGGACGTGCGCGCCAACACGGTCGCCTCGTTCTCCCTGGGCGACTACGAGTGGATCCTCGCCTTCGAGGCCGACGAGCTGTACCGCATCGTCGACCTCATGCGCCACCTGCGCGCCTCGGAGGCCCGGATGCACGTCCGCGAGGAGGTCCCCTTCTTCACCGGGCGCCGCAAGGACATCGGCGAGCTGATCGCCGGCCTGGCCTGACGCGCGGGGCCGCGGGCGCCGCGGGCCCGGCCGGGCCCGCGGCCGTGGTCACGCCGCCGGCCGCGGCCGGGGTGCCGGGCGCGGGGCGCACTCCGCGCCCTGCGCCGGGAGGCGGCCTTCCAGCAGATACGCCTCCAGGTGCCCGTTGACGCACGCGTTCGGGCCGCCCGCGATGCCGTGCGTCCCGGCGTCCCGCTCGGTCACCAGCGCCGAGCCCGACAGCCGCCGCCGCAGCTCCAGCGCCCCCTCGTACGGGGTGGCCGCGTCGTCCTCGGCGGCCAGGATCAGCGTCGGCGGCAGCTCACCCGGCGCGGTGCGCACGTCGAGGGGCCGCTGCCGGGGCGCCCGCCAGAACGCGCACGGCAGGTTGGTCCACACGTTGTCCCAGGTCTCGAACGGCGCCCGGCGCGCCAGCCGGGTGTTGTCCCGGTCCCACACCGCGAAGTCCGTCGGCCACGGCGCGTCGTTGCACTCGACGGCCGTGTAGACCGCGTGCGAGTTCTCCGCCTCGGCCGCCGCCTCGGGGTGCGGCCCGGCCAGGTCGACCAGCTGCCGCGGATCGCCCTTCAGATAGGCCGACAGCGCCTCGGCGCGGGCGGGCCAGTAGTCGTCGTAGTACCCCGCCCGCAGGAACAGCCCCTGCAACTGCGCCGGCCCCACCGTGCCGCCCGCCGGTTCCGCCGCCAGCCGCGCGCTCGCCAGCTCGTAGCTGTTCTGCACCTCCCGTGCCGTGTCGCCGAGCCCGTACACGCCGTCGTGGCCGGCGATCCATTTCTTGAAGTCCCGCCAGCGGTCCTCGAACGCCGCCGACTGGTCGAGGTTGTTGCGGTACCAGATCTGCTCCGGGTCCGGGTTCACCGCCGCGTCGAACACCATCCGCCGCACCCGCGACGGGAACATCTCGGCGTACAGCGCCCCGAAGTAGGTGCCGTACGACGCCCCCATGAACGTCAGCCGGTCCTCACCGAGCGCCGCCCGCAGCACCTCCAGGTCCCGGGCGTTGTTGAGTGAGTGGTAGTGGCGCAGCGCCTCGCCCTCCCGCTCGGCGCAGCCGCGCGCGTACGCCCGGGCCTCGGCGACCCGCTCCCGCTTGAACGCCTCCGACGGCTGCGTCGGCGCCGGCCGCGGCCCCTTGAAGAAGCGCTCGGGCTCGACGCAGGACAGCGGCGAGGACGGGGCCACGCCGCGCGGGGCGTACCCGACGAGGTCGTAGGCCGCCGCGAGCCGCTTCCACTGCGGCACCATGCCGATCACCGGGAAGTACAGCCCCGAGGCGCCCGGTCCGCCCGGGTTGTACACGAGGGCGCCCTGCCGGGGCACCGTCCGCCCGCCGTCGGCGTCCTTCCGCGTGGCCGGCACCCGGCTGACCGTCAGCTCGATCTGCCGGCCGTCGGGGCGGGCGTAGTCCAGCGGGACCCGCACCGTGCCGCACCGGATGGCGCCCGGCAGCTCCTCCGCCCGCGGGCAGTCGCCGAACGCGACGCCGGCCGCCGCCGCGCGCTGTGCGGCCACCGCCGTGCCGCGCCGCTCGGCCGTGCCGGGCACGTCCGTGCCGGGTACGTCCGCGCCGGGCGCGTCCGGGACGGCGCCGGCCGGGGCGGCGGTGAGGCCCGAAAGGAGCAGCAGGCTCCCGGCGGCCGAGGACAGGGCGGCAGCGCGCATCGCGTATCCCTTCGTGGCACGGCGGCGACGCATGGGATGTTTGGCGCGCCGCGAAGGGAAGGCAAGCACCGTCGGCCGGTGTCGGCGCGGGTGCCCCCGTGCGCCCCCGGCGCGTTCAGCCGCGCGGGTCCCTCGGGCCGCCCCCGTCCGGGAACTCCCGCAGCTGCCGCTCGCGGTGGGCGAAGGCCGCGCGCAGGTCCGGTTCGCCGACCGCCTGTATCCCTCGTACGGCGACCGAGGTCAGGAACGTACGGTCGTCCCCGCGCCGCCCGTCGGCCTGCCGGGCCAGGGCGCCGAGCAGCCGCTGTCCGGCGGGGGAGGCCCACGGCGAGTACGGGTGCACCTCCATCCGCGCGATGGCCAGACAGCTCAGCGTCAGTGCCAGCGGCAGGGCGAACCACGCGGCGATCAGATGCCGGGGCAGGTCCGCCGGGACGGGCAGGGTGAGCGCCACCGCGCCCAGCGCGCACACGGCCAGCGCCGCGTACCGCACCTGCCGGACCCCGGCCGCTATGCTCCGGGCGCCGTCCGGCACCGCGAGACCGGCCCCGACCAGCCCGTCGGCGAGCGCGCGCACGGCGTCCGCCGCCGCTGCCGCGGCCCGCACCGGCGCGATCCTGGACTGCCCCCCGGGCCCGATGGCCCCGAGCACGGTCCGCTCCATCTCGTCCTGCCCGCACGGGTCGACGACGGTCGCCCATCCGGTGCGCGCCAGCAGCAGCCGCCGCTGGTGCGCCATGGAGACGAGCGTGAGGTCGGCGACCCGCCGGGGCCCGCCGGACAGGAAGGCGGCCTCGTAGAGCGTCAGCTCACGTGTCCGGCCGGGGCGGGCCTCCACGGCGGCCGCGTGCACGGCGGCCAGGCACAGCCGCAGACACGCCACACCGGCTACGGCCCAGGCCGGCAGCAGGAGCAGTACCCAGAACATGCCGTGTTTCTATGCCAGGCGCTTTCACCGGCGCCATGCCCTGTTCACATTCCGGGACGTGGTGTTGTGCATCCGTGACGTTCCGTGGGTGCCGGAGTCGGTGCCGGTGCCGCCGGCGGTGACGTGCGGGCCGGGTCCTGGGCCGGGTGCGCCGGGAAGGTCACCGCCGCAGCAGCGCCCGCCGTGTCGCCCGGGCCAGCCGCACCACCGGCTGCCGCGACCGCGGCACCGGGCCCGACCGCTCCAGCCACCACTCGTGCACCCGCCGCCGCGCCCGGTCGTCCTCCAACCCGCCGGAGCGCAGCAGGTGGAGGGCGAAGTCCAGCGCGTCCCGCCGGTACCCGCCGCTCATCGGCCGCTTCCGGGCGTAGGCGTGAAAGGCGGTCCGGTACTCCGCGCCGAGGATCCGCGGCAGTTCGGGGGCCACCTTGGCCACCACCCCCGCCCGCTTGGCGACGAGCGCCCGTGCCTGCACGCCCAGCCGGACGCGGTCGAACCCCTCGGGGACGGGCGTGCCGGCCACGAGCGCGGACAGCAGTGCGGTCTGCGCGAGCCCGAGCCGCTGCCGGGCGGGCCCGGTGTCCGGCAGCAGCCGGAGACCACCGCGCCCCCGGCCGCGACCGCCTCCGCCCCCGTCCTCCGCCCCGGACTCCGGCTCCGCCTCGGGCGCCGCACCGGCGCCCACCGCACCCGCCGCGCTCCGCCCCTTCTCCACGGCGACCCGCACGGCGTCCAGCTCCCCCTCCAGCTCGGCCGCCCCGGGGAAGTCCTCGTCGCGCTCCAGCAGCACCCCCGGCGGCGCCACCCGGGAGGCGAGGTCGGTGAGGACGTCCAGGACGGCCGGGGGGACGGGATGGGCGTGGCTGTCGTGCCAGACGCCGTCCCGCTCGAACCCGCCGGCGACGTGCACGTAGGCGAGGGCCTCCAGCGGCAGTCCGGCCAGCGCCTCGGCGGGGTCCTCGCCCCGGTTGACGTGGTTGGTGTGCAGATTGGCCACGTCGATCAGCAGCCGCACGCCGGTGCGGTCGACGAGGTCGTACAGGAACTGTCCCTCCGTCATCTCCTCGCCCGGCCACGAGATCAGGGCGGCGATGTTCTCCACGGCGAGCGGCACGGGCAGCGCGTCCTGGGCGATGCGCACGTTCTCGCAGAGCACGTCGAGGGCGTCCCGGGTGCGCGGCACCGGCAGCAGGTGCCCCGCCTCCAGGTGCGGCGACGCGGTCAGCGGGCCGCCCGCCCGGACGAACGCGATGTGCTCGGTGACCAGCGGGGCGCCCAGCGCCTCGGCCCGCTCGGCGAGGGCCGCGAGCCGCGCCGGGTCGGGCCGTTCGGCGTCCCCGAGGCCCAGGGAGACGCCGTGCGGCACGACGGTGACCCCGCGCTCGCGCAGCCGCACCAGCGAGTCGGGAAGGTGCCCGGGGCAGACGTTCTCGGCGACGACCTCGACCCAGTCGATGCCGGGCAGCCGCTCCACGACGTCCGAGATCTCCGGCCGCCACCCGATCCCCGTCCCCAGTCGCTCCATGGTCCTCCCCCTCCTTCGCCACGCCGTGCACGGACGTGAGGGGGGTATGGCCGGGAGCCGGGCGGCCCAATCTTGTCGCGGTCACGTTCAGAGCAACATTTGAGGTTGCCGGCCCGGTGCCCCGAACCGCCCCTCCGGCGATCGGTGCCGGTCAGTCCGGCAAGGGGGCGGAGGTCGCCAGGCCCGGCTGCCTGCCCTCCGGCGGGTAGTCGCAGTCGATGCCGGTGACCTCGCGGTCCCCGTCCTCCGAGTCGATCACCGCCACACCGGTGCAGGCCCGGCCGTGCCGGTCGGTCCAGGTGACGATCTCGCTCCGGTCGGGTTTCGTGCACCCCGTCACCACCACCGCGCCGACGAGCACGGCCCCCACGAGCGCGGCCTTTCCGTGTGGCTGCATGACCTCCCCCATCCCCCGTGCGCACGCCCTTCGTGCCCCGACGGGTCCTGTCACCAGGGATACGCGGCGGAGGTGAACGCTCCGGCAACGGTGCGGTCCGGCGGCGTCACGAACGCCGCGGGCGGCCACCGGGGCGGACCGCCCTCAGCGCAGCGCCGGGTGATCGGCGACCACCGTGCACGAGCCCGCGGCGATCTCCGTGTAACCGGCGTCGCGGACCACCGGGAGGCCACTGTCCGTCAGGCCCTGCCACGCGCCGGGGGCGGCCGTGCGCACCGCCAGCGGGAAGCCCGCGTCGCGCCAGGCCGCGCGCTGCCGCGGGGGCAGCTCCCACCAGGCAAGCTGTGCGCCGTGGCCCGCCTGGGCCATCGCCTTGCCCGCCGACATCTCCAGGGCCGGATTGAGCCACAGCACGGGGCCGGCGGGGTCGGCGGGCGCGGGCGGCTCCGGGTCGTCGAGGTCCGTGCCGGAGACCTGGAGGCGGGCCAGGTCCTTGGGCCAGCCGTCCAGCGGGACCGGCGGGAAGACCCGGACCTCGGCCGTCTCACCGGCGACGGTGATGCCGGGCAGCGCCTCGGCCCGGCGCCATTCCGCGCCGCGCGCCCGGCGCACCACCTTGCGGATCCGGGCGTCCTGCCAGTCCCGCATCGCCTGCGCCCACTCGCCGTCCCCGGTGGACCGCTCGTCCTGGAGCATCACCAGCACCGCCCGGGCCGCGGTCTGGAGCGCGTCGGTGCGGGCGGGCGGGGAGCCGCGCTCGATGCGGACGACCAGCGGCAGCACGAACTGCGGGGCCAGGTCGCGGTCGCCGGGCTCGGCGCGGAAGGGACTGTCGTGCGTCAGCGGGGTGGTCTCCGGGCTCATGCCCTCCAGTCTGCCCTGCCGGCCGGCGGGCGCGGGCCGCGCGTGCACCCTCCGGCCGGCACGCGCGGGCCGCGCGTCCGCCCCGCCGGTCAGCAGCCGCAGGCCCCGCGTTCGGCCTCCCGCCACTCGCAGGCCGGGCAGAGCGTGATCCCCTTGTACGACTCCGGGTACTCCGTCGGCTCCCGGCACAGCACGCACTCGGCGTACGGCGGGCCCGCGGCCTTCGGCGGCCTGGCCGCGTCGATCAGGCAGTAGTCCTCGTCGGTCATACGTCCAGCGTAGGCCCGCACCGGCGGCTCAGCGCCGGCCTTCGGCGGCCCCGATCAGCTCGGACACCTTCACGAACCGGTACCCCTGCCGGCGCAGCTCGGGGACGACCTGCCGCACCGCCCGCTCCGTCGCCGGGGCGGCGCTGCGGGTGCAGTGCAGGACCACGACCGACCCCGGCCGCACCCCGTCCAGCACCTGCCGGGCCACCGCGTCCGCGTCCGTGGCGAACGCGTCCCCGCCCACCACGTCCCACTGCACGGCGGTGACACCGGCCGCCGCCAGCTCCTTCAGCGCCGGGCGGTCGTAGCAGCCGCCGGGGAAGCGGAAGTACGGCATCGGCTCCGGCACCCCCGCCTTGCGGAACGCCGCGTAGGCCCGCTCCACGTCGGCGGCCATCCGGTCCCGGGAGACGGTCGGCAGCCCGTAGCAGTCACCGGTGAAGGCGTAGTGGCTGTAGGAGTGGTTGGCGACCTCGAACAGCGGGTCCCGGCCGATCGACCGGGCCTGCTCCGGGTACTGCTCGGCCCACCGTCCGGTCATGAACACCGTCGCCGGCACCTTCAGTTCGCGCAGCGCCGCGATCAGCTCCGGATTGTCGAACCGCTCGCCGCCGGCCGCCCGCGGCCCCTGGTCGGCGGTCATGTCGGCGTCGAAGGTCAGGGCGACGGTGCGGTCCCGCCCGGTGCGGGGCCCGTGCGCGAAGACCGGCGTCAGACCCGCGGGGCCGGGCGCGAGGGTCGGCGGACGGGACGGGGAAGGGGAGTGGGACGGCGCCGGGCGGGGCGACTGCTGCGCCTTCTGCGGTGCCGGGGCGGTGCCGCAGGCGGCGAGGGCGGCGCCCAGGACACAGAGGGCGGCCACACGTCGTACGAGAGCAGGACTGATCATCGTACGAACGTATGGGCGTGTCAGGCGTTATGAGTGCTTTGTGCCGTTATGGCACCCGGGCGTCACCCGTCCGGCCCGGTGCCTCAGATGTCCCGCCGCTCCAGCGGCTTCGTCGCCGGGCCCTGGATCACCGTGCCGTCCGTGCCGAAACGGGAGCCGTGGCAGGGGCACTCCCAGGCGCGCTCGGCCGCGTTGAACGCCACCAGGCAGCCCAGGTGGGTGCAGCGGGCCGAGACGGCGTGCAGCGCGCCGGCGTCGTCCCGGTAGACGGCGAGCCGGTCGCCGCCGGCCCGGACGACGGCGCCCTCACCGGGCGGCAGGGCGTCCACGGGCGGTACGGGACGCAGCCGGTCGCCGACGAAGTGGCGGGCGACCTCGGCCTGCGTCTTCAGGAACTGCGGGGCCTCGCGCACCGCCGTACGCAGCCGGCGCGGGTCGTACAGCCCGCTCCACGCGCAGCTGCCGCCGGTGATCTGCGTGGTGAGCAGCCGGCCCGCCATCATGCCGCCGCTCAGCCCCCATCCGCCGAAGCCGGTGGCGACGTAGGTGTGCTTCGCGCCCGGGTGCAGCGGCCCCACCATCGGCACCGTGTCCGTCGGGTCGATGTCCTGCGTGGCCCAGGAATGGGTGAGGTCGACGCCGGGGAAGTGCTCGCCGGCCCAGGCGCGCAGCCGGCCGAACCGCTCCCGGGTGTCGACCGTGCCCGGCGTGAAGTGCTCCCCGGTGACGATCAGCAGCCGCTGTCCGTCGGCGCCGTCGCCGGTCAGGGGCGCCGTACGGACCGAGCGGGTGTTCTCGTCCGGCGTGATGTACATGCCGTCCGGGTCGCGGTCCGCGCCGATCGCGCCGGCCACGACCAGTTCCCGGCGCGGGGAGAGACGGGCGAACAGCAGCGCCCGGTCGAAGATCGGGTAGTGCGTGGCGACCACCACGTCCCGGGCGGTCACCGTCGCGCCGGTGCCGGTCGCCACCCGGCACGGCTCGCCCTCGTCCAGGCCGTGGACCGTGGTGTTCTCGAAGATCCGCCCGCCGCGCGCCTGAAGGTCCTCGGCCACCGCCAGCAGGTACTTGCGCGGATGGAACTGCGCCTGCCCGGTGACCCGGACCGCTCCCGCCACGTCGAACGGCAGCCCCGTCCCGGTCACGAAGGAGGCCGGCAGCCCCGCCTCCCGCGCGGCCGCCGCCTCGGCGCGCACCTCCTCCACCCGGTCCGCGTCGCGGACGTAGGTGTAGGAGTCCCGTGTCTCCCAGTCGCAGTCGATGCCCAGCTCCGCCACCAGGGCGGCGGCGTGCTCGATCGCCTCCGTCTGCGAACGGGCGTACAGCCGGGCGGCCTCCGCGTCGCGGGTGCGGCGCAGCCGGTCGTAGATCAGCGTGTGCTGGACGCTCAGCTTGGCCGTGGTGTGCCCGGTGACGCCGGCGGCGATCCGCCCGGCCTCCAGCACCGCCACGCTGCGCCCTGCCCGGGCCAGTTCGTAAGCGGTGCTCAGCCCGGCCACGCCGCCGCCGATCACGGCGACATCGACGTCGAGGTCGTCGGTGAGCGCCGGGCGCGGGGGGCCGCCCGGTGCGGTACTGAGCCAGTACGAGCCGCTGACGTGCGCGTTCTCCGTCATGCGGCCCCGGGTACCCCACCCGGGCGGCTTCAGTGACCGGCCGGCCCCGACAGCCCGATCGGACTACGCCCCCACTACCTCCGCCAGGGGCCCGTCACCGCGAAGGTCGTCCCCGGCGTGTAGCAGTTGACGTACATGGTGTCGCCGTCGGGGGAGAAGGTGACACCGGCGAACTCGCCCCACTCCGGTTCCTCGGGCGTGCCGATGTTCTGCCGGCCGCGGGCCATCGGGTACACCTCGCCGCGCCGGGTCACGCCGTACACGTGCTGGGCGCCGCCGCCGTCCTCGCAGACCATCAGGCCGCCCCCGGCCGCCAGGCAGATGTTGTC
Source organism: Streptomyces sp. NPDC031049 (assembly GCF_055571015.1). Lineage (NCBI taxonomy): Bacteria > Bacillati > Actinomycetota > Actinomycetes > Kitasatosporales > Streptomycetaceae > Streptomyces > Streptomyces sp. NPDC031049. The sequence continues at coordinate 260,054 of NZ_JBVIGC010000006.1, read as the reverse complement.
CGGGGACTCGCCGGGCAGCTGCACGTCGGTGTCCGGGCCGAAGACGATCACCAGCGTCAGCCGGCGCCGCTCCGGGTCGTACCGCCAGATCTGCCCGTAGTGGTCGCCCGCCGAGCCCTCCGCGCTGCGGGCGAAGGACGACACGAAGTACACGCAGCGCCCGCCCCAGTAGCAGCCCTCCAGCTTCTGCGCGTGGGTGATGCCCCCGCGCCCGAAGTCCTGGTGGCGGATGGCCGTCTCCCTGGCCAGCGGGTCGGGTACGTCCACCCACTCGATGCCGTCGAAGGCCGCCCCGGTCTCCTGGACGCAGGACAGGTCCGGCACGCCGGGCACCCGCATCGCCTGGAGCCGGCCCCCCGCGCGCAGCGAGCCCGTGCCGCCCAGCGGCTTGTCGGGCAGGAACCGGTAGAACAGGCCGAAGGGCCTTTCGAACGCGTCCTCGGTCTCGTACACCACACCCCGGCGCGGGTCGACGGCGATCGCCTCGTGCTGGAAGCGCCCCATGGCGGTGAGCGGCACGGCACCGGTGCGGTGCGGGTCGGCGGGGTCGACCTCGAAGATGAAGCCGTGGTCCTTGGTGTAGCCGTTGGTGCCGGCCTTGTCCTCGGTCTCCTCGCAGGTCAGCCACGTGTGCCAAGGGGTGGGCCCACCCGCGCAGTTGACGGCGGTGCCGGCGATGGCGACCCGCTCGGACAGGACGTGGTCGCGCGCGTCCAGGGTCAGGGCGGTGCAGCCGCCCTCACCGGCCGGGTCGTAGGTCAGGCCCTCGACGGTCGGGACGGGGACCCGGCTGCCCGTGCGGTTCTCGTGGTTGCGGACCAGGTGGACGCGGCGGTCCCGGCCGTGCCGTCCGTGACCGCGTGCGGGGAGGGCGGCCATGCCGTCGTGGTTCGACGGCACCGGGCCCTCGCCGGAGCGGAGCCGGTCGCCCTCGCGGGACAGCACGCGGTAGCGGAAGCCCCGGGGCAGGTCGAGCAGGCCGTCCGGGTCGGGGACCAGCGGGCCGTAGCCGGAGCCGTGGCCGAGGCGGTCCTGCGCGACGGCGGTGCCCGCGAAGAGTTCGGAGAGGCTTCCGGCGAAGGCGATCCCGGCGCCCAACGCGCCGGTGCGGGCAAGGAGCTGACGTCTGCTCGCGCGGCCGTCGTCGGACGGGGTGGCGCCGGTGCTCCCGGTCGTGGTGGCGCCGGTGCTCCCGGGCGCGGTGTCGGGCGTGGTCTCGAGCGCGTACTCGGGCATGGGGCAGCCTTCCTGCTGGCGGACAGGAACTGTGACCCCGCCGTGTCTATCACCTGACAAGGCCCGCGGGAACCATGCGTGCTACACGCGTCACGTGCCCGCCGACCGCTCCGGGGTCCGGGCCGTGCGGTCCACGGGCTGCTCGGGTGCCGGCTGCGCCTTCTCCAGGAACCGCAGCAGCTCCACCGGGAAGGGCAGGACGAGCGTGGAGTTCTTCTCGGCGGCCACCGCCACCACCGTCTGGAGCAGCCGCAGCTGGAGCGCGGCGGGGGTCTCCGACATCTCCCGGGCGGCCTCGGCGAGCACCTTGGAGGCCTGCCGCTCGCCGTCGGCGTTGATCACCCGGGCCCGCCGCTCCCGGTCCGCCTCCGCCTGCCGGGCCATCGACCGCTTCATCGTCTCGGGCAGGGACACGTCCTTGATCTCGACGCGGTCGACCTGCACGCCCCAGCCGACGGCCGGGCTGTCGATCATCAGCTCCAGACCCTGGTTCAGCTTCTCCCGGTTGGACAGCAGGTCGTCCAGCTCGCTCTTGCCGATGATCGAACGCAGCGACGTCTGCGCCATCTGCGAGACGGCGAACTTGTAGTCCTCGACCCGGATGAGCGCGCTGGCCGCGTCGACCACCTTGAAGTACACCACCGCGTCCACGCGCACGGTCACGTTGTCCCGGGTGATGCCCTCCTGGGCGGGGACCGGCATCGTCACGATCTGCATGTTGACCTTGTGCAGCCGGTCCACGATCGGAACGATCATGGTGAAGCCGGGCTGCCGCACCTCGCCGACGAGCCGCCCGAGCCGGAGGACCACTCCGCGCTCGTACTGCTTGACGATTCGCGCCGCCGAGGCGACGTACAGCACCCCGGCGGTGCCGACGCCGGCGGCCGCGGTCAGGAGCTCCTCGAGCATGACGACCTCCTTCGCAGAGGTCCGTTTCGTGCGCTCGCGTCACGATGTCGCTGATATCCCTCATATCACGATAGGCCAGGCGCCTGGTCCGCGGCCATGCCCGCGGCCCCGGACCAGGCGCCCGATCGTGTGCGGCCGGGCGGTCCCGGTGCCGTGGGCGGCTAGGCGGGTGTCGCCGCCCGGCCGGTGTCCATGACCTTCACGGGGTCCGTGCCGACGGCGCTGTGCCGTTCCGCCCAGCTCTCCAGCGCGGTGCGGCAGGCGTGGTCCAGGTGGTGGAGCCCGGACAGGTCGACCTCGACCGGACGGTCCTTGGGCAGCGCCTCCAGGCTCTCCATTATTTTCGGCAGCCGCAGGAAGGTCGCGTTGCCCGACAGATGGGCCTGGATGGGCCCGGCGCCCTTGTCGACGATCTCCAGCTTGAGCTGCGAGGTCTCCCAGGCGGTCTTGACGACCGACAGGGCCATGCCGATCAGGACGCCCTCGAACATGTTGACGGCGACGATCGACAGGGCCGTGACCGCCAGGATCAGCGCCTCGCCCCGGTGCGCCCGCCACAGCGGCACGAGCTGCCGGAACGGGATCAGCTTCCAGCCGGCGTGGACCAGGATGCCGGCGAGTGCGGGCAGCGGGATCAGGGCCAGCACGGCCGGCAGCAGCGCGGCGAACAGCAGCAGCCACACCCCGTGCAGAACCCGGGAGGCCTTGGTCCGCGCGCCCGCGTTGACGTTGGCGGAGCTGCGCACGATGACCGCGGTCATCGGCAGGGCGCCGAGCGCGCCGCACACCGTGTTGCCCACGCCCTGGGCCATCAGCTCCTTGTTGTACTCGGTGCGCGGGCCGTCGTGCATCCGGTCGACCGCAGCGGCGCTGAACAGGCTCTCGGCGGAGGCGATGAGCGTGAACGCGAGGATGGTGCCGAGGATGCCGATGCTCGCCAGCTCGCCGAAGGCCTCGCCGCCGGGCGGCTGCACGGCCTGGAGCAGGCCGCTCACCTCGACGGTCGCGACCGGCAGCGTGAACGCGGCCGTGACCAGTGTCGCCAGGGCGACGGCGGCCAGCGCGCCGGGCACGGTCCGCACCCGCTCGGGGAGTCTCGTCCACAGCACCATCACCGCGACGGTGCCCGCGCCGACGGCGAGGGAGATCAGGGCGTCGGTGCTGCCCAGCATGTCGGCGAAGGCGCCGGGCAGACCGATGATCTTGTCGATGCCGGAGGCCGGCGCCTCCAGACCGGCCGCCGCGTACAACTGGCCCGCGATGATCACCAGGCCGATGCCGGCCAGCATGCCCTCGACGACCGACAGGGAGATCGCCCGGAACCAGCGCCCCAGCTTCAGCGCCCCCATGCCCAGCTGGAGCAGGCCCGCGGCCAGCACGATCACGCCGAGCGCGGGCACGCCGTAGGTGTCGACCGCCTCGAATACCAGCACCGTCAGACCGGCGGCCGGCCCGGAGACCTGGAGGCTGCTGCCGGGCAGCATGCCGGTGACGATGCCGCCGACGATTCCGGTGACGAGTCCCAGCTCCGCGGGGACGCCGGAGGCCACGGCCACGCCCACGCACAGCGGGACCGCGACGAGGAAGACGACGAGGGAGGCGGCGAAGTCCTGCCGCAGGTGGGGGAGTTTGGATATCGAGGTCACGGCGCCGCTCACAGGACCTCGAACGTGTCGGTGTCCGCCCGGTGTTGGCGCACGGTGCCCGTGTGGACCTCGTAGTACCAGCCGTGCAGCCGGAGCCGGCCCTCCGTCAGGCGGCGCTCCACGCAGGGGTAGGAGCGCAGCCGGAGGATCTGCGCGAGCACGTGGTTCTGCACCGCCTCGGCGACCGTGGGGTCGGCCGGGTCGGAGCACTTGGGCTGGTCCGCGCCGTACGCGAGCCAGTCGCGCACCGCGGGGACGGCGGACAGGTCGTCGCCGCGCACCATCGCGCCCACGGCGCCGCAGTGGGAGTGGCCGCAGACCACGATGTCGGCGACGCCGAGCACCTGCACGGCGTACTCGATGGTGGCCGCCTCGCCGGCCGGGCGCTCGGCGGCGTACGGCGGCACGACGTTTCCGGCGGTGCGCAGTTCGAAGAGTTCACCGGGCCGGGCGCCGGTGATCAGGGCAGGCACGACCCGGGAGTCGGAACAGGTGATGAACAGGACGTCGGGGGACTGGCCCGCGGCGAACCCGGCGAACTCCTCAGGGCGCTGTCCGAACGAGCGGGCGTTGTCGATGAGGGGCTGCATGACGTGGTGTTTTCCTCCTGGCGCGCGGTGGGGAGCGCGTCGGATGGGCAGGACAGAGGTGGGGGGCTGCTCTGACACTCGGCAGCGATCGACCTGACGTGCCGTCGGCGCGGTCCGTCGAGGGTCTGGACGGGTCCGTGGGCGGGGGACCGGTCGGGTCCCCGCACCTGCCGACGTTGGCCACGGATTTACGCGGTGTATATGCGGGTGCGAAGGACCCGGTGCCGGTGAAGGGAGCGGGGGTGGACCGGGCCGGGGGCGAGGAGTGATCTCGTCCGCCGCACCGCCGTACCTCCGAACATGTCGCTCCTTCAGCAGCTTTCCGTGTCCGGCGCACGCGTGGCGCACGTTAAGCGAACACCAAAGCTTGGTCAACGCTTGGTCAAGAGATACGGTAACCCGGCGTCGGCGTTTGCAGGGTTAACTACGAGTTACGAGCCGAAGAGAGCCCGAAAATTGTGCCTCCGGTGGCGCGAACTCTGCACTCGCGCGGGGGTGTCGAGCCCGTTTCCCGCGGGAGCGCGGGAAACGCGTCAGGACTTGACCAGGCGCGTGGTCAGGAATCGACCAGGCGCGCCGCGTCCCGGGCCAGCGCGGTGAGGCGGGAGATGGCCCGGAAGTACTTCTTGCGGTAGCCGCCCTTGAGCATGTCCTCGCCGAACAGCTGGTCGAAGGGCAGACCGGAGGCCAGGACGGGCACCTCGCGGTCGTAGAGCCGGTCGGCGAGCACCACGAGCCTGAGGGCGGTCGACTGGTCCTCCACCGGGCGTACGCCGGTGAGGCACACGGCCCGCACGCCGTCGGTCAGGGCGCCGTAGCGGCTGGGGTGGACGCGGGCGAGGTGGTCCAGCAGGTCGGGGAAGGCGTCCAGGGAGGCGCCCGTGGTGGCCTGCGCCGCCCGGGTCACCTGCGCGTCGGAGTGCGGCGCCGGTGCCTCGGGCAGCCCTCGGTGACGGTAGTCCTCGCCGTCGATGCGCAAGGTGCGGAAGTGGGCCGACAGACCTTGGATCTCCCGCAGGAAGTCGGCCGCCGCGAAGCGGCCCTCGCCGAGCTTGCCGGGCAGCGTGTTGGAGGTGGCGGCGAGCGCCACGCCCGCGTCCACGAGGCGTCCGAGCAGGGTCGACACCAGGACGGTGTCGCCGGGGTCGTCCAGCTCGAACTCGTCGATGCACAGCAGCCGGTGCCCGGAGAGGGTCTGCACGGTCTGCTGGAAGCCGAGGGCGCCGACCAGGTTGGTCAGCTCCACGAAGGTGCCGAAGGCCTTGCGGGCGGGGTCGGCCGGGGTGGCGTGCCACAGGGAGGCCAGCAGGTGGGTCTTGCCGACGCCGTACCCGCCGTCGAGATAGACGCCGCGGGGGCCGGCGGGGGCCTTGGGCGCCTTGCTCCGGCCGAAGCCGAACAGGCCGCGCCTGCCGCCGCTCGCGGGGGCCGTGTCCAGCCCCGCCGCGAAGTCCTCCAGCACCCGCACGGCCTCGCTCTGGCTGGGCTGGTTCGGGTCCGGCATGTAGGTGCTGAAGCGGACCGAGTCGAAGCGCGGGGGCGGGACCATCTCGGCCACCAGCCGGTCCGCGGGTACGTGCGGCTCGCGGGCGCACAGGGACAGCGGGGCGGCGCCGGTTATCGGGCTGGGCCCGGTGGCGGCGGAACCGGAGGCGGCGGAGGAGGACGACACGCCTCCCCATGTTAGGGCCTGCCGGGGGGTGCCCTCGGCCCCCCACCGGCGAACGGCGACCGGCCGGGTCCTGGTGGGGGTGGGTGAGGGTGCGTGCGGGCGGCCGGGCAGGGGGGCGACGGGCGCGGGCGTAGGTGGTGTGGGGCCGGGTCCTGGTGAGGGGTGGCATGGGTGGTCCGGACGGTCGGTGGGTCGGCGCGTCGGCGGGGCGGCGGGGTGGCGGTGTGGCGGACCGGGCGTTCGGGCGACGGGCCGCCGTCGTCGGTGCGCGCCGCAAGTTCCGGCGACGGACGCGACGCCCCGGCGACGGGCCGGGCACAACAAGGGCGGGCCTTCCGCGGACCGGGCGGTCCGCGCGGCGGACCGGTGCTCCTCCGGCGCGGACCGGGCCCTGGCCGGGGTCCGCGCCGGGCCCCCGGTCGGGCGGATGGCCCGGGCTCCCGGTGGGGCCGGTGGCCCGGGCCCCGGTCGGCGGATGCCCCCGCCCCGGTCGGGCCGATGACCCGGCCGGGCCGATGACCCGGGCCCCCGGTGGGGCCGATGGCCCGGAGCCACGGCCGGGCTCCCGACCGGCCCCCGACCGGCCCCCGGTCGGGTCCGAGTCGTCGTCGGGTCCGGGACGGGCTGTCGCCGGGGCCGTGCCGCGCCGCCCCCGGCCGTTCCGCCGGCCCGGCAACGGCCCAGGTGGGGCAGGAGCAGGCCGCTCACGGCGTACGGGATGGGCGGCGTCCCGCGTGGAACACTGCACGGCATGCGACGCCTGTTCCCTGTGACCCATCTGACAGCCGACTCGGGCCCCGATCCGGTGACCGACCGTGAGTGGAGCCTCGCCGAGCTGGCCGACGCCTACGCCTACCCCGAGCCGGGCGGCACGGGCGCGTGGCTGCGGGCCAACATGGTCGCCAGCCTCGACGGCGCCGCGCAGCACGACGGCCGCTCGCAGCCCATCTCCAGCGCCGCCGACATGCGGATCTTCGGCACGCTGCGGGCACTGGCGGACGTCGTGGTCGTCGGTGCCGAGACGGTGCGCCGGGAGGGGTACCGCCCGGCACGCGCGCGTGCCGAGTTCGCCGAGGCGCGGCGGGCCGCCGGACAGGGCCCGGCGCCGGTGATCGCCGTGGTCAGCGCAGGCCTGGAGCTGGACTTCACCCTGCCGCTGTTCACGTCGCCGCTGGTGCCGACCCTGATCCTCACCGGTGCCGCCGCGGCCCCGGACCGGGTCGCCGCCGCCGAGCGGGCGGGCGCCCGCGTGGTGACCGCCGGCGACGGGGTCGGCGTGGACCCCGAGCGTGCCGTCCGGGCCCTGGCCGGGCTCGGCCACACCCGGCTGCTCACCGAGGGCGGCCCCCGGCTGCTCGGTCAGTTCGTCGCGGCGGGCGTGCTGGACGAGCTGTGCCTGACCGTCTCGCCGATGCTCACGGCGGGTGACGCCCAGCGGATCGCCGGCGGGCCGTCGGTCGCGGTGCCGCGGCGTTTCGCGCTGGCGTCCCTGTTGGAGGAGGAAGGTTTCCTCTTCAGCCGCTACCGACGGGACTGAACCCCCGGACCGAGGGCGTGAACGGCGCGAGACCGGACACCTGTACGAGCGGTACCGCGCCTCCGGGAATCGGCGGAATCTTCCGTTCCGTTTAGCACGCGCCGGGCACACTGAATCCGGCAGTCCCCGTGCGATCACGGGGCAGGATGGTTTCCGCACGGCTGGTTCGGCCATGCGGAAGGTGGGCCCACGGGGGGCCCTCGAAGCAGAAGGGGCGCCTGTTGTTCACCAGTGTTCTGATGATCGAGAAGGCCATGACCTCCGCCGACGTGGAGTTCGTCACGACCTTGCACGGGGACGAGCCGGTCTCCTTCCATCTGCTGCTCCAGCCCCGCGGCGAACAGGCCGACCGCCTGCTGCGGGCCATCGACGACGTGGCCCTCGGAGAACTCGACGAGGCCGTCCGCGAGGGCGAGACCCCCGAGGGCGAGGAGGCGCTGAGCGTGGGGCAAAGAGCCCTGGAGGTGTCCCTCACCGCCCTGCACGCGGCCGGCAGCGAGGCCACCGGCCGACTGGTCGACGACCACCCCCTGGACGCGCTGAAGACCCTGGTCGAGGAGGTCGGCGCCGACGAGGTGATCGTGCTGACCGACCCCCACTACGTGGAGGAGTTCTTCCACCGGGACTGGGCCTCCCGGGCCCGGCACAAGGTCGGCGTCCCGGTGCTGAAGCTGTTCTCCCACAGCAAGGCATAAGGTGGTCGGCTGTACGTCCGCCGCGCCGGCGGACCCACCGCCCGCACCGCACGCACAGGGAGACACGCGCATGGCACCCGGCCTTCCCACCGCCATGGACCGACCGCACTTCATCGGGATCGGCGGCGCCGGAATGTCGGGCATCGCCAAGATCCTCGCCCAGCGCGGCGCGAAGGTGGCCGGCAGCGACGCGAAGGACTCCGCGACCGCCGAGGCGCTGCGCGCGCTGGGCGTCACCGTGCACATCGGACACGCGGCGGAGCACCTCGCCGACGACGCGAGCTGCGTGGTCGTGTCGTCGGCGATCCGCCAGGACAACCCCGAGCTGGCCCGCGCGGCCGAGCGGGGCGTCCCGGTGGTCCACCGCTCCGACGCCCTCGCCGCCCTGATGGACGGCCTGCGCCCGATCGCGGTGGCCGGCACCCACGGCAAGACGACGACCACCTCGATGCTCGCCGTCTCCCTGTCCGAGCTGGGCCTGAACCCCTCGTACGCCATCGGCGGCGACCTGGACGCCCCCGGCTCCAACGCCCTGCACGGCGACGGCGAGATCTTCGTCGCCGAGGCGGACGAGAGCGACCGGAGCTTCCACAAGTACGCCCCCGAGGTCGCCGTCGTCCTCAACGTCGAGCTGGACCACCACGCCAACTACGCCTCGATGGACGAGATCTACGAGTCCTTCGAGACGTTCGCCGCGAAGATCGTCCCCGGCGGCACCCTGGTGATCGCCGCCGACCAGGAGGGCGCGCGGGAGCTGACCCGGCGGCTTGCCGGGTCGGTGCGCACGGTGACGTACGGCGAGTCCGAGGACGCCGACGTGCGCATCCTCTCCGTCGTCCCGCAGGGCCTGAAGAGCGAGGTGACCGTGGTCCTGGACGGTGCCCGGCTCACCTTCACCGTCTCCGTCCCCGGCCGCCACTACGCGCACAACGCCGTGGCCGCCCTCGCGGCGGGGGCCGCCCTCGGTGTCCCCGCCGCCGAGCTGGCCCCGGCGCTGGGCGCCTACACCGGCGTCAAGCGGCGCCTCCAGCTCAAGGGCGAGGCGGCCGGCGTCCAGGTGATCGACTCCTACGCCCACCACCCCACCGAGATGACCGCCGACCTGGAGGCCATGCGCGCGGCGGCCGGCGACGCCCGTATCCTCGTCGTCTTCCAGCCGCACCTGTTCTCCCGCACCCAGGAGCTCGGCAAGGAGATGGGCCAGGCCCTGTCCCTGGCGGACGCCTCCGTGGTCCTGGACATCTACCCGGCCCGCGAGGACCCGGTCCCCGGCGTCACCAGCGACCTGATCATCGAGGCGGCCCGGGCCGCGGGCGCCGACGTCGTGCCGCTGCACGACAAGGCGGAGGTCCCCGAGGTGATCGCGGGAATGGCGCAGGCCGGTGATCTCGTTCTCACCATGGGCGCGGGCGACGTCACCGACCTGGGCCCGCGCATCCTGGACCGTCTGTCGAAGTGAGGGGTTGAAGGCCATGCCGTACGAGGTCGAGAAGCCGGACGAGCAGTGGCGCGCGGAGCTGTCCCCGGCCGAGTACGCCGTCCTGCGCCAGGCCGGCACCGAGCCCGCCTTCACCGGCGAGTACACCGACACCAAGACCGAGGGCGTCTACTCCTGCCGTGCCTGTGGCGCCGAGCTGTTCACCTCGCAGACCAAGTTCGAGTCCCACTGCGGCTGGCCGAGCTTCTTCGACCCGAAGGACTCCGACGCCGTGGAACTGCTGGAGGACCGGTCCCACGGCATGGTCCGCACCGAGGTGCGCTGCGCCCGCTGCGGCTCCCACCTGGGGCACGTGTTCCGCGGTGAGGGCTACCCGACGCCGACCGACGAGCGCTACTGCATCAACTCCGTCTCGCTGCGGCTGACGCCGGCCGAGGCCGGGGACTGACGGGGTGGTCCCGCCGGGCACGGGCCGCCGCGCGCCGGGCGGTCACCACCCGGTGAGCACCAGGTGGTTCACCAGCAGCGCCAGTGCCGCCTGCGCCGCCAGCCACGCCCGCGCCCCGGGCAGCCAGGCGCAGGCCGGCAGCAGCCACAGGGCGAACGGCAGCCAGATCCGCTCCGTCTCCGCCTTGCTCATCCCGGACAGGTCGGCGATCAGCAGGGCCAGCAGCGCGGCGGCCACCAGCAGCACCAGGCGGGGTGGGGGAGTGACGGGCCGGCCCAGCAGCGTGGCGGACCGGCGCAGCCCGGCCACCGTCGCCGGGCCCACCAGCAGCACCGTGCACGCCAGGTTCGCCCACACCCAGTAGGCGTACGGGCGGACGCCGCCGGCTCCCTGGTGGTAGCGGGTGACCAGCGTGTCGTACCCCTCCCACCAGTGGAAGCCGAGCGCCGTGAACAGCACCGGCAGGACGGCGAAGCCGGCCAGCAGCCAGGGCAGCGCCCGCACCCGCCGCCGGCCGAGGAGCAGCACGGCCGCGGCCGGCACCGCGAAGAGCGTCAGGCCGTAGGACAGATAGACCGTCAGGCCGAACAGCAGACCCGAGGCGAGACCCGTCCACACCGGCCGGTGCCCCGTCACCGCCAGCGCGAGGAACGCCACCGCCCACGCGGTGACCGCCGCGAAGTAGGCGTCGGGCGACGCGCCCATCCACACCGCCGCCGGGGCCAGGACCAGGAACGGCGCGGCGCGCCGCGCGAGCGTCTCGTCGGCGAGCGCCCGGACGGTGACGAGGATCGCCACCGCCGCCGTCGACCCGGCCGTGATGCACCAGGCACCCGCCCAGCCCCCGCCGCCGAGCCCGGCCCGGTCCAGCAGCACGAAGGACAGGGTGGCCCCCGGGGGATGCCCCGCGACATGCGCGGGCCAGTTGTCCGGCGCGTCGATCAGGATGTGGTCGGTGAAGGTCCGCAGCGCGGCCGGGATGTCGGCGAACCGGTCGATGACCTGGAGGTATTCGTGCCGGGTGGTGAGCCGGGCGACCACGCCCCGCTCGAAGCCGTCGATCAGGGCCAGCGACCACGTCCAGGCCAGCCCCGCCGCCCAGACCGCCGCCAGCAGCGGGCGCCAGCGCAGCCGGGCCGCGAGCGCCGGGCCGTAGGCCACCACCGCCACGGCCACCGCGAGGGCGGCCGGGGTGCCGGGGCCGACGTGCGGTTCCCAGTGCCCCACCAGGGGCGGCCAGCCGACGAACAGCGTGCCGTCGCGGCGCTGGACGGCGGTGCCGATCAGCACGGCGGCCAGTACGAGGACGGCGGCGGCGGCAACGGCGTACAGGTCCCTCAGGAGAGCGCGGTTCACGTGCGGCACGCTAGGCCGTTCAGCCAGGCGCAGGCGCCCGACGTGCGTGGACGTCAGCGTTTCGTCATCGTTCGGGGCGCCCGTCCGGGCGCTGGGGTGCCTACCGTCGGTCCATGGCACGGTCTCCCTTCTCGCCCGCCTTCTGGCGCAGCCCCCTGCGCGGCCCCCGCTTCACCGCCGTCCTCGGTGTCGTCCTGCTCGGCGGCATCACCCTGCTGTTCGTGACGGGCCTGCTGTCGTACGCCGCCTACAACCCCGACCTGTCACCCGTGAACGACAAGACGCCGGACAAGGGCCTCCTCGGCTTCTACCTGTTCTCCTGGCCGACCGGGCCGCACTGGCTGTACCGGCTCACCCAGGGCGTCCACGTCACGCTCGGGATCACGCTCGTCCCGGTGCTGCTGGCCAAGCTGTGGTCGGTGGTCCCCCGGCTGTTCGCCCTGCCGCCGGCCCGCTCCCTGGCCCACGCGCTGGAGCGGCTGTCGCTGGTGCTCGTGGTGGGCGGCGCGCTCTTCCAGTTCGCGACGGGCATCCTCAACGTCCAGCTCGACTACGTCTTCCCCGGCTCCTTCTACCCGCTGCACTTCTACGGCGCCTGGGTGTTCTTCGCCGCGTTCGTTCTCCACGCCGCGCTGAAGACGCCCACGGCCCTGCGCAATCTGCGCCGGATGCGGGCGGGCACGGGCGAGGAGACCGACGATCTGGTGGCCCCGCGGCCCGACCCGCCCACCGTCTCCCGGCGCGGGGCCTTCGGGCTGGTCGGGGGCGCGTCGCTGCTGCTGTTCGCCACCACGGCCGGACGCAGCTTCGACGGCCCGCTGCGCCGCACCGCCCTCCTCGCCCCGCACGGCTGGGCGGACCCGGGCAGCGGGCCGGGCGGCTTCCAGATCAACAAGACCGCCGCGTACGTCGGGATCGACGCCCGCGAGACCGAGGCGGACACCTGGCGGCTGGTCCTGACCGGCCCGGCGGGCACCGTCCGCCTCAGCCGCGCCGAGCTGGGAGCGCTGCCCCTGCACAGCGCCGCGCTGCCCATCGCCTGCGTCGAGGGCTGGTCGACCTCCGACCAGTGGTGGCGCGGCGTACGGCTGCGGGACCTCGCGGACCTCGCCGGATACGACGTGGACGGCGGCGACCGGCCCGACCTGCTCGTGGAGTCCCTGCAACGGCGCGGGGCGTTCCGCCGGGCCGCGTTCCGGGCCAACCAGGTCGCCGACCCGCGCTCGCTGCTCGCCCTCGCCGTCAACGGCGAGGACCTGACCCTGGACCACGGCTACCCGGCGCGGATCATCGTGCCCGCCGCACCCGGTGTGCTGAACACCAAGTGGGTGGCCCGGATGACCTTCGGAGACCTGTGATGCGTGTCCGCGTTTCCCTCGGCAACCCCCTGCAACTGCTCCTGACGGCCTGCTCGTTCGCCCTCGCCGGGTACGCCGGCGTGCGGCTGCTCGCCGGGGACTGGTTCGGTGTCGCGCTGTGGTTCGTGGGCGCCGCCCTCGTGCACGACCTGGTGCTGGTGCCGGTGTACGCGGCGGCCGACCGCGCCCTGGCCCGGGGGCTGGGCCGCCACCGGGACCACATCGGGTACGTCCGGGTCCCGGCCGCCCTGTCCGGGCTGCTGCTGCTCGTGTGGTTCCCGCTGATCAGCGGGCGGGTCGCGGACCGCTACGAAGGGGTCGCGGGCCTCTCCGGGAGCGGCTTCGCCGCCCGCTGGCTGCTGGTCACCGCCGCCCTGTTCGGCGGCTCGGCGCTGCTGTTCGTCCTGCGGCTGCGCAGGGCGGCGAAGCAGCGTCCGGCGACCGACCACTGAGCCTCGGCACGCCAGCCCGTGCGCCGCGCGTGCCGCAGCAGGGCCGGCGTGCCCAGCCGCGCCCACGGGAACGGGCTGCCGGCCGCGCCGTGCGCGTCGATGACGTGGACCTGCACCCGCTCGTCGACGTCCGGATGCGGAACCGTCTCGGCGATCAGCAGGCCGCCGGGCGCCAGGAGCCGGGACATCCGGGCGAGCAGGGCGTCGACGTCGCCGCCGATGCCCAGGTTTCCGTCCATGAGCAGGGCGGTGCCCCAGCCGCCCTCGCCGGGCAGCGGTTCGAAGACGGAGCGGCGCAGGGCCCGGCCGCCCAGGCGGATCGTGCGGGCCACGGCGGCCTCGCTGACGTCGACGCCCAGGACGCGACGGCCCCGTGCGCCCAGGGCCGCCACCAGCCGTCCCGGGCCGCAGCCGACGTCGAGCACCGCGCCCTCGCAGCGCCGCAGCACCTCCAGGTCGGCGTCGTCCGCCTCCGCGCACCAGCGCTCCACGTCCAGCGGCAGCAGCCATCCGTCGGCCCGCCGCAGGAACAGCGGTCCCCGTCCGGCGCGCAGCGCACGGTCGTACACGTCGGCGGACCAGGCGAGCCGCGCGCCGGCTGGCTCCCGGCCGAGGCGGCCCCCGCCCGGGGCCCGCCGGTCCGTGCCGGTCCCCGGCGCCTCGGCCGCCGTGGTCGGGCGGCCGGGGTTCCGTCGGGGTGGGCGGGTGCCGGTCCCTGGAGGGCCGGCCGCGGTCGTGCGGTCGTGGGTGTCTGTCGTGCGGTCTTTGGCGTCCGGTGCGGGGTCGGCGTGCGGTGCGGGATGGTGGGCGGTGTCCGGGGCCGGGTCGTCGGTGTCCGGTGCGGGCCGGGGGCCGCGTTGCCGGCCGACGGGTGCCGTGGCCTGCCGTACCCCGTTCACCGGCGCGCCGCCGTGATCTCGGCCAGCCGTGCCGCGAACCGGCCGCCGGGCGCCCGGGCGGCGACCAGCCGGGCGTCGGCCGCCGTGTCCACGTCCCGCAGCGGCGGCAGCTCCCCGACCCGCAGCCCGGCCAGCCGGGCGCGTTGCGCCGCACCGGTGCGGGGCGTCGACATCGGCACGCCGCGCAGCCGCGCCGGGTCCGGTTCGGCCAGCCCCAGCGCCCAGAACCCGCCGTCCTCGGCGGGCCCCAGACAGGCGTCGCAGTCCGCGAAGTCGACCGTGAGCAGCTCGGGTGTGACCTGCGGGGTGTCCATGCCGATCAGCAGCGCGGGGCCGTCGCAGCCGGCGAACGCGGCGGCCAGCCGCTCGTCGAGGCCGCCCGCGCACTGCGGCACGACGTCGAAGCCGGCCGGCAGCCAGGGGCCGGGCGCCCCGTCCAGGACCAGCACCCGGCGTCGCGCGGGCGTGCGCGCCACGGCGTCCAGGGTGTCCTCGAGGGCCGCCGCCGCGAGCGCCGCCGCCTCCTCGGGGGTGAACGGCGGTGTCAGCCGGGTCTTCACCCGGCCCGGCCGCGGCTCCTTCGCGATCACGAGGAGCGTCGTCACCGGCGGGCCGGCCGGCCCGGTCACCGCCCGGCTCCTTCCCGCGTGCTCCCCGCGGGCGGCTCCGCCAGCACCCGGCGCATGTCCCGCACCGCGTGCCAGGTGCCGCGCCAGGTGCCGGTCACCTTGGAGGCCCCGGTGCGCGCCAGATACGCAACGTCGTGCTCGGCGACCCGCCAGCCCGCGTCGGCGGCGCGCACCACCATCTGCAAGGGGTAGCCGCTGCGCCGGTCGGTCAGTCCGAGGGCGAGCAGGTCCGCGCGCCGGGCGGCCCGCAGCGGCCCGAGGTCGTGCAGCCGCAGTCCGGTACGGCGGCGCAGCATGCGCGCGAGCACCAGGTTCCCCACCCGCGCGTGCGCCGGCCACGCGCCCCGGTCGACCGGCCGGCGCCGGCCCAGCACCAGGTCGGCCCCGCCCGAGCGGACCTCCCGGACGAACGGCACCAGGTCGGCCGGGTCCAGCGAGGCGTCGCAGTCGCAGAAGCAGACCACGTCGGCCGTGGCGGCGGTCAGCCCCGCGTGGCAGGCGGCGCCGAACCCGCGCCGCTCCTCGTGCACCACGGTCGCACCGAGTGCGCGGGCGACGGCGGCCGAACCGTCGGTGGAGCCGTTGTCCACGACGACGGCACGCCAGCCGGCCGGCACGCGGTCCAGCACCCAGGGCAGGGCCTCCGCCTCGTCGAGGCAGGGCAGGACGACGTCCACGCCGGCGTCCGCCTCGGCGGCGCGCGGGGGACCGGCGGCCGGGGACGCTGCGCGGGCGGGTGGTTCGGGGGGTTCCGGGGGAGAGGTCGTCACGGCTCTCACCCTACGAACGCAAACCAGACATATCACCCATCGGCTCCTTACGAAACACGGACGTCCGCTCCCCACGAAACACGGACGTCCGCTCCCCACGAAACACGGACGTCCGCTCCGTACGGAACACGGACGTCCGCTCCTTACGAATCGAGGACGTCCGGCACCCGCCGCCGCGCATCCGGCCGCGTGGTGCGAGGCTGGCGGCATGGAGCAGCAGCAGCCGAGAGCGGGGGCCGGTGCCCGGGTCCTCGTCGTCGACGACGACCCGACCGTCGCCGAGATCGTCACCGGCTACCTGGACCGGGCCGGATACGTGGTGGACCGGGCCGGCGACGGGCCGGACGCTCTGGCGCTGGCCGCCGCCAACCGCCCCGACCTGGTGGTCCTCGACCTGATGCTGCCCGGCATGGACGGCCTGGAGGTCTGCCGCCGGATGCGTGGCGCGGGAGCCGTGCCGGTCATCATGCTCACCGCCCGCGGCGACGAGGACGACCGCATCCTCGGTCTGGAGGTCGGCGCCGACGACTACGTCACCAAGCCCTTCAGCCCCCGGGAACTGGTCCTGCGCGTCGAGTCCGTGCTGCGCCGCACCCGCCCGCCCGGCCCCTCGGCGCCGACCCTGCACGCGGCCGGGCTCCGGCTCGACCCGGCGGCCCGCCGCGCGTTCAAGAACGGCGCCGAACTCGCCCTCACCATCCGCGAGTTCGATCTGCTGGCGTTCTTCCTGCGCCACCCCGGGCGGGCGTTCGGCCGCGAGGAGCTGATGCGGGAGGTGTGGGGCTGGGACTTCGGCGACCTGTCCACGGTCACCGTCCACGTCCGCCGGCTGCGCGGCAAGGTCGAGGACGACCCGGCCCGGCCCCGCCTCATCCGGACGGTGTGGGGCGTGGGCTACCGCTTCGAACCCTCTCCCGGCGCCCTGGGCGGTGCCCGTGACGGCGGGGAGTGACCGTGCGCGACACCCTGCTCATCGCCCTGTTCGCCTTCCTCGGCGCCACCGCGGCCGGCCTGCTCGGCGCCGGCGTGCTCCTGCTGATCCGGCGGCGCTCGCTGACCGCGCACCTCGCCGTGGTCGCCGCCGTCGCCGTCACCGCCATGCTGGCCGGCACCCTCGCGGTCTGCCAGGCGATGTTCCTCTCCCCGCACGACCTGACCGTCGTCACCACCGTCGTCGCCATGGCCGCCGTCGTCTCCCTGGTGACCGCGCTGCTGCTGGGCCGCTGGGTCGTCGCCCGCAGCCGCGCCCTGACGCTGGCCGCCCGCTCCTTCGGCGACGGCGGGGACTTCGCCGCCCCCGACGGCCCCGCCACCGCCGAACTCGCCGCGCTCAGCCGGGAGCTGGAGGCCACCAGCGCCCGCCTCGCCGAGTCCCGGGACCGCGAGCGGGCCCTGGAGTCCTCCCGGCGCGAGCTGGTCGCCTGGATCTCCCACGACCTGCGCACCCCGCTCGCCGGACTGCGCGCCATGGCCGAGGCGCTGGAGGACGGCGTCGCCGCCGACCCCGACCGCTATCTCAGGCAGATCCGCACCGAGGTGGAGCGCCTGAACGACATGGTCGGCGACCTCTTCGAACTCTCCCGCATCCACGCGGGCGCCCTCAGCCTGTCGCCGACCCGGATGTCCCTGTACGACCTGGTGGGCGACGCCCTCGCCGGCGCCGACCCGCTCGCCCGGGAACTGGGCGTACGGCTCGTCGGGGACCGCGTCGAGGAGGTGCCGGTCGAGGTGGACGGCCGGGAGATGAGCCGGGTGCTCGGCAACCTGCTGGTCAACGCCATCCGCCGGACCCCGGCCGACGGCACCGTCGCCGTCGCCGCCGAACGCTCGCCCGAGGGCGTGGTGCTGTCCGTCACCGACGGCTGCGGCGGCATCCCCGATGAGGACCTGCCCCGCGTCTTCGACACCGGCTGGCGCGGCACCCACGCCCGTACGCCGCCCGCCGGCGCCGGCCTGGGCCTGGCCATCGTCCGCGGCATCGTCGAGGCGCACCGGGGCCGCGCCACGGTCCGCAACGTCGCCGGCGGCTGCCGCTTCGAGGTCACCCTGCCCTCCGCCGGCGGCTGAGCCTCAGCTCCGGGCGAACTCCCGCATGCCCTCGTCGAAGCCCACCGCCGGCCGCCAGCCCAGCTCCGCGCGCAGCCGGGCGGAGTCCGCGGTGATGTGCCGCACGTCCCCCAGCCGGTACTCGCCGGTCACCACCGGCTCCGGCCCGCCGTGCGCGGCGGCCAGCGCGCGGGCCATCTCGCCGACCGTGTGCGGCACTCCGCTGCCGGTGTTGTACGCCGTGAGCGCACCGGGCGCCGAAGCGGCCTCCAGCGCGGCCGCATTGGCCGCGGCCACGTCCCGGACGTGCACGAAGTCCCGCCGCTGCCGCCCGTCCTCGAACACCCTCGGCGCCTCGCCCCGGGCGAGCGCGGAGCGGAAGAAGGAGGCGACCCCCGCGTACGGGGTGTCCCGGGGCATCCGGGGGCCGTACACGTTGTGGTAGCGCAACGACACCGCCGTCCCGCCCGTGGCCCGGGCCCACGCCGCCGCGAGGTGCTCCTGCGCCAGCTTCGTCGTCGCGTACACGTTCCGCGGGTCGGCCGGCGCGTCCTCCGCCACCGGCTGCGGCGCCAGCTCCGCCCCGCACACCGGGCACGGCGGCTCGAACCGCCCCGCCTCCAGGTCGGCGACCGCCCGCGGCCCCGGCCGGACGGCCCCGTGCCGGGGGCAGGCGTACCGGCCCTCCCCGTACACCACCATGGACCCGGCCAGCACCAGCCGCCGCACCCCCGCCCCGGCCATGGCGGTCAGCAGCACGGCGGTGCCCAGGTCGTTGCGGGAGACGTACTCGGGCGCGTCGGAGAAGCCGTTCCCCAGACCCACCATCGCCGCCTGATGGCAGACGGCGTCCACCCCCGCCAGCGCCCGCCCCACGGCGTCCGGGTCCCGGACGTCCGACGCCGGATCGTCGCGGACGTCGTACACCACGGCCCCGTGCCCGCGCGCCCGCAGCGCCTCGACGACATGGGACCCGATGAACCCGGCACCGCCGGTGACCAGCACTCGCATGCGTCCACGCTAGAACCGTCCCCGGCCCCGGACACCGGACCCGCGCCGCTCCGTCACCCTTCCGTAAGGGCTGGTGGCGCCCATGGTTCCGTGGTCACCGGCGTCTAGACTTTCCCGGCAACCGCCCGCACAACCCTGGCCAGAACCTCCCGAGTTGTCCGCCCACCGAAGGGTATTCGGCGTTTTGATACGGATGGAATCAGTCACCAAGCGGTACCCGGACGGCACGGTGGCGGTCGACCGGCTGTCGCTGGAGATACCCGACCGTTCGATCACGGTCCTCGTCGGGCCCTCCGGGTGCGGCAAGACCACGACCCTGCGCATGATCAACCGGATGGTCGAGCCCACCGAGGGCACCGTCCTCCTCGACGGCGAGGACGTCCAGCGCCGGCCCGTCACCACCCTGCGCCGGTCCATGGGCTACGTCATCCAGAACGCCGGCCTCTTCCAGCACCGGACGATCGTCGACAACATCGCCACCGTCCCCCGCATGCTCGGCTGGGGCAGGCAGAAGGCACGGCACCGGGCCGCGGAACTGATGGAGCGGGTCGGCCTGGACGCCTCCCTCGCCAAGCGCTACCCGTACCAGCTCTCCGGCGGCCAGCAGCAGCGCGTCGGCGTGGCGCGGGCACTCGCCGCGGACCCGCCCGTCCTGCTCATGGACGAGCCCTTCTCGGCCGTCGACCCGGTCGTGCGCAAGGGACTCCAGGACGAACTCCTGCGCCTCCAGGCGGACCTGGGCAAGACCGTCGTCTTCGTCACCCACGACATCGACGAGGCCATCAAGCTCGGCACCACGGTCGCCGTCCTGCGCGAGGGCGGCCGGCTCGCCCAGTACGCGCCGCCCGCCGAACTCCTCTCCGACCCCGCCGACGCCTTCGTCGAGGACTTCCTCGGCGCCGACCGAGGCATCCGGCGGCTGTCCTTCTTCCCCGCCGCCGGTCTGGAGCTGACCACCGGCCCGGTCGTGCCGGCCGACGCCACCGCCGAGATCATCAGTGCCGCGGGCGCCGCCCCGTACCTGCTGGTGACCGACCCCGACGGCCGGCCGCTGGGCTGGAGCGAGCCGCAGGACCTCACCGCCGGGGACGTCCGGACCGACCGGCTGCTGCCCTACGGGCGGCCGTTCACGCCGGGCACCGACTCGCTGCGCGCCGCCCTCGACTGCGCCGTCCTGTCGCCCACCGGCTGGGCCGTCGCCGTGGACGCCGACGGCCGGGTCACCGGCGTCGCCTCCCAGGTGGCCATCGGCGCCGCCATCCGCGACGCCCACACCGGGGAGCGCACCGACGCGAGGGCCGCCGGATGAACGGCTTCTTCGACATCCCCAGCGACCTCCAGAACACCTACCTCGGCCTGATCGGACTGCACCTGCGCGAGGCCCTGCTGCCGGTCCTGGCCGGTCTGCTCCTGGCGCTGCCGCTCGCCCAGCTGTGCGTCCGGCTGCGCTGGCTCTACCCGCCCGTGCTCGGCGTGACGACCGTGCTGTACGCCATCCCGTCCCTGGCCTTCTTCGTCGTCCTCATCGACTACACCGGACAGACCGAACTGACGGTGATGATCCCGCTGGCCGTGTACAGCCTGGTGGTGCTGGTCCCGGCGATCGTCGACGGCGTCCGCTCGGTGCCGCAGGAGACCCTGGCCGCGGCGACCGCCATGGGCTTCGGGCCCCTGCGGCGCTACGCGCAGGTGCAGTTGCCGATCGCCGCGCCCGCGATCATCGCCGGGCTGCGGGTGGCCACCGTCTCCAGCATCTCCCTGGTCAGCGTCGGCGCCCTCATCGGCAACCAGGGCGCCCTGGGCAACCTGCTCGCGGCGGCCCAGAAGTACGACCGGCCCGTGCTGGCGGTGAACTCGGTGCTCACCACCGCCGCCCTCGCCGTCCTGTGCGACGCCCTGCTGGTCGCCCTGCGCGTCCTGCTGACGCCGTGGATGCCGCGCGGCGGCACACGCCGCGGGTCCGCCCGCCGGCCGGGGTTGCCCGGAGCCGAGGAGGCCGCGGCCCGGTGAACGTCCTGAACTTCGTCTCCGCCTTCTTCACCGACGGCGCCCACTGGCAGGGCTACGACGGCATCCCGCGCCGCCTGGCGGAACACGTCCAGTACTCGCTGCTGGCGCTCGCCCTCGCCGCCGCCATCGGCCTGCCCGCCGGCCTGCTGACCGGGCACACCGGACGCGGCGGCAACGCACTCGCGTTCGTCGCCACCGCCGCCCGCGCCCTGCCCAGCTTCGGCCTGCTGGTCCTCATGGCCGTCCTGCTCGGCATCGGCCTGCTCCCGGTGATGATCCCGCTGGTCGTCCTCGCCGTCCCGCCCATCCTGGTCACCACCTACGAGGCGGTGCGCTCCGTCGACCCCTCCCCGGTGGACGCCGCCCGGGGCATGGGCATGACGGAGAGACGCATCCTCTTCCAGGTCGAACTGCCGGTCGCCCTGCCGCTGATCCTCAGCGGTCTGCGCTCGGCGGCCATCCAGATCGTGTCGACGGCCACCATCGCCGCCTACGTCAGCCTCGGCGGCGTCGGCCGGTACATCATCGACGGCCTCTACCAGCGCGACTACGAGAAGGTCGTCGGCGGCGCCACCCTGGTCGCCGCCCTGGCACTGGTCACGCTCGCCGTGTTCTGGGCGGCCGGCCGGCTGGCCGTCTCCCCCGGAGTGCGCCGACGCTGACCGCCCCGCCCGCGGGCCCGCCCACCGCCAAACCGTGACCCCGCCGTTGTTGACCGACCGACAAACGGCTGGATTGGATCGACAGATGACTTCTAGCGCGAAGAGCAGCAGGTCCAGAACGAGGCACACCGGCGCGGCGGCCGTCGCGCTCACCGCCGCGGCGGCCCTGCTCGCCGGCTGCGGCTCCGAGGACACCTCCGACAACCCGCTCGCCGGGGAGCAGGCGGAGGCGGGCACCGTCGTCGTCGGCTCCAACAACTTCGCCGAGTCCACCCTGCTCGCCGACATCTACGGCGAGGCGCTGCGGGCCAAGGGCGTCAAGGTCACCTACAAGCACAACATAGGCAGCCGCGAGACGACGTACGGGCTGATGAAGAACGGCTCCGTCACCGTGCTGCCGGAGTACAACGGCGCCCTGCTGGCCTACCTCGACGCCGAGGCCACGCCGAAGACGGTCGAGGAGACCACGGCGGCCATCGAGAAGAAGCTCGACGGCAAGCTGACGCTGCTTCAGCCGTCGGCCGCGCAGAACAAGGACTCCGTCACCGTCAACGCCGAGACCGCCGAGAAGTACGGACTGACCGCCGAGTCCTCCGTCGGCGACCTCAAGGACGTCGCCGGCGAACTCGTCATCGGCGGGCCCCCCGAGTTCCAGACCCGCCACCAGGGGCTCGAAGGCCTGAAGTCGGTCTACGGCGTGGAGTTCAAGTCCTTCAAGGCGCTGGACGCGGGCGGCCCGCTGACCCAGACCGCGCTGAAGGACAACACCGTCCAGGCCGCGAACATCTTCACCACGGACCCGGCCATCACGAAGGAGAAGTTCGTCGTCCTGAAGGACCCGGAGAACCTCTTCGGCTTCCAGAACGTGCAGCCCCTCGTCCGCGAGGGCGACCTCCCCGAGAAGGGCGTCGACGCCCTGAACGCCGTCTCCGCCCGGCTCGACACCAAGACGCTGATGGACCTGGACGCGCAGATCCAGCTGGAGAAGAAGGACCCGATGGACGTGGCCAAGGCCTGGCTGAAGTCGCAGGGTCTGGGCTGACGTCTCCGGCGGCCGAACGGTGAGTTATCGTGTACGGGGTGTTACCGGGGGGTGAGACGGGGAGTACCCCTTCCTTTCCAGCGCAGGAGTTTCCGCCGATGGCGAGGCAGCTACGCGCCGAACAGACGCGCGCGACGATCATCATGGCCGCCGCCGACCTGTTCGACCGTCACGGCTATGAATCGACCAGTCTGAGCGACATCGTGACGCACGCCCGCGTCACCAAGGGCGCTCTGTACTTCCACTTCGCCGCCAAGGAGGACCTCGCCCACGCCATCCTCGAACTTCAGTCGAGAACGTCCCGGCGGCTGGCCAGGGAGCTGGACGGCCGGGGCTACTCGTCCCTGGAGACGCTGATGCGGCTGACGTTCGGCATCGCCCGGCTGTCCGTCGAAGGGCCGATACTGAGGGCCGGACTGCGGCTGGCCACCGAGGGGCACGAGGTGCGGCCCCCGCTGCGGCACCCGTACACCGAGTGGAAGGAACTGGCCTCCACCCGGCTGGTCGGCGCGGTGCACGAGGCGGATCTGCACCCGGACATCGACGTGGACGCCGTCGCCCAGGCCCTCGTCGCCTCCTTCGTCGGCAGCGACGTGGTGTGCCGCGCCCTCGAACCCGTCTCCCGCCGGCCGCGCCGGGTCGCCGAGATGTGGCGCCTGATCATCCGGGGCCTGGTCCCCGTGCCCCGGCGCGCCCGCTACGCCGGCCTCGCCGCCCGGCTGGAACGGGAGTGCGCCGCGGCGTGACCGGGCCGGACCGCGGTGCCACCGTGGTGTTTCCGCGGTGATTCACGCGATGGTGTGATCATGTCCCGCCCCGCGGATGCCCTCGAAGACCCGTGGGTAGCCCCGGGCCATGACGCAGCAGCCCTTCGAACTCCCGCACTTCTACATGCCGTATCCCGCGCGGCTCAACCCCCACCTCGACGAGGCCCGGGCCCACTCGACCGCGTGGGCCCGCGACATGGGCATGCTGGAGGGCTCCGGGGTCTGGGACCAGGCCGACCTCGACGCACACGACTACGGCCTGCTCTGCGCCTACACCCACCCCGACTGCGACGGTCCGGCCCTGTCGCTGATCACCGACTGGTACGTGTGGGTCTTCTTCTTCGACGACCACTTCCTGGAGAAGTTCAAACGCACCCAGGACCGCCCCGGCGGCAAGGCCCACCTGGACCGGCTCCCCCTGTTCATGCCGCTCGACCTCACCACCGCCGTGCCCGAGCCGGAGAACCCGGTCGAGGCCGGCCTCGCCGACCTGTGGGCGCGCACGGTGCCGGCCATGTCGGCCGGGTGGCGCCGCCGTTTCGCCGTCGCGACCGAGCACCTGCTCAACGAGTCCCTGTGGGAGCTGTCCAACATCAACGAAGGGCGGATCGCCAACCCCGTCGAGTACATCGAGATGCGCCGCAAGGTCGGCGGCGCCCCCTGGTCGGCCGGGCTCGTGGAGTACGCGACCGCCGAAGTCCCCGCCCGCGTCGCCGGGTCCAGGCCGCTCAGGGTGCTGATGGAGACCTTCTCCGACGGCGTCCACCTGCGCAACGACCTGTTCTCCTACCAGCGCGAGGTTGAGGAGGAGGGCGAACTCAGCAACGGCGTGCTCGTCCTGGAGACCTTCTTCGGCTGCACCACCCAGGAGGCCGCCGACACCGTCAACGACGTCCTCACCTCCCGTCTGCACCAGTTCGAGCACACCGCGTTCACCGAGGTGCCCGCCCTCGCCCTGGAGGCGGGCCTGACCCCCGCCGAGGTCGCCGCCGTCGGGGCGTACGCGAAGGGACTTCAGGACTGGCAGTCGGGCGGCCACGAATGGCACATGCGCTCCAGCCGGTACATGAACGACAGGGCCCGCTCGGGCACCGGCCCGCCGTCCCCGTCCGGGCCCGGCACCTCCGCCGCCGACGTCCGCGCACTGCTCGCCGCGGCCGGCGCGGAACGCCTGCGCTCCCACACCCACGTGCCGTTCCAGAAGGTCGGCCCCTCGCGGATCCCCGACATCTACATGCCGTTCCCGCTGGCTCTGAGCCCCGCCCTGGAGGGGTCCAGGCGGCACCTGTTCCGCTGGGCGGCCGAGATGGGCATGCTGAGCGAGGGCGTGTGGGACGAGGACAAACTGGCCAGTTGCGACCTTCCGCTGTGCGCCGCGGGACTCGACCCGGACGCCACCCAGGACCAACTCGACCTCGCCTCCGGCTGGCTGGCCTTCGGCACCTACGGCGACGACTACTACCCGCTGGTCTTCGGCCACCGCCGCGACCTCGCCGCCGCCCGGCTGACCACGGCCCGGCTGTCGGCGTGCATGCCGCTGGACGGCGAGCCGGTGCCGCCGCCCGCCAACGCGATGGAGCGTTCCCTCATCGACCTCTGGGCGCGCACCACCGCCCACATGACACCGGAGCAACGGCGGCCGCTGAGGACGGCCGTGGACACCATGACCGAGGCCTGGGTGTGGGAGGTGGCGAACCAGCTCCACCACCGCGTCCCGGACCCCGTGGACTACCTGGAGATGCGCCGCGCCACCTTCGGCTCCGACCTCACCCTGGGCCTGTGCCGGGCCGGTCACGGCCCCGCGGTCCCGCCCGAGGTCTACCGCAGCGGCCCCGTCCGCTCCCTGGAGAACGCGGCGATCGACTACGCGTGCCTGCTCAACGATGTCTTCTCGTACCAGAAGGAGATCGAGTACGAGGGCGAGATCCACAACGCGATCCTCGTCGTGCAGAACTTTTTCGGCATCGACTACCCGAGGGCGCTGAGCATCGTGCACGACCTGATGACCCAGCGCATGCGCCAGTTCGAGCACGTCGTCGCCCATGAACTGCCCGTGGTCTACGACGACTTCGGGCTCTCGGACGAGGCCCGGGAGATCATGCGGGGCTACGTCGACGACCTGCGGAACTGGATGGCGGGCATCCTCAACTGGCACCGCGAGGTCCCCCGCTACAAGGCGGAGTACCTGGCCGGCCGCACGCACGGCTTCCTGCCGGACCGTGCCCCGGTCGTGCCCGTGCCGCGGAGCACGGCCCAGCCGGTGCTCGGCTGACGCGGGCCGCTCCCCGCCGTTCCCGACCGCGGGCCGGTCTCACTCGTTCGTGGCACGTCGGGCGGCGACGCGCCGGGTAGGGCTCCTGGCGGAGGCGATCCATGGAACAGACTGCGTTGCGTCCCAAGCCGATGCCGGGCCGGGAGCGGGGCGGCGGCCCCGCACCGGAAGCCGACCGCCGTCCGCGGCCCGGACGGCGGCGCCGGCGCCGGCTCACCACCGTGCTGTCCGGCCTCTTCGCCGGAACGCTGCTGGTCCTGGCCGGTATCGGGCTGGGCACGGTGGGCGCCGGGGTGATCGGCATGAGCAAGCTGGCCGAAGCGAGGCAGCAGGCGGTGCACCCGGGCCCGGGCGCACCGTCCGCTCCCGTGCCCGCCCCGAGCACGGCGGCACCGTCCCGGGCGGTGGCCGGCGCGACGCTCGGCGTGGAGGCCGTGGACGACGAGCGGCCGGGAGCCCTCGTGGTCGGCGTCCATGTGCCCGGCCCCGGCTACTCGGCGGGCCTGGTCCGCGGCGATGTCCTGCTGGCGTTCGGCACGACCCGCATCGACGCGGCCGCCGACCTGGCCCGCGCCGTCGCACGGGCCCGGCCGGGCACCGAGGTCAAGCTGACCGTGCGGCACGCGAGCGGCGGCTACCAGCAGCTGACGGTCGTACCCGGCGTCGTCACGTGACGGGTGTGGTCACGCGACGGGGCGTGGTCACGCGACGGGGGTGGCCACGCAGCGGTGTCGTCACCTGCGGGGGCATGCTCGGAGGCGCGGGCCCGCCAATCGGCTCGCGTCGCCCCCGTGGTGCGGGCAGGATGCTGCCCGTGGTCCCTTCACCCGTTCAGGAGGTCCGGATGACCGGCACCGGTTCCGCCCCGTTCACCACCGACGACTACCGGGCCCGCATGGAGCGCGCCGCGCGGGCCGCCGGGGAGGCGGGACTGGCGGGGCTCCTCGTGGCGCCGGGGCCGGACCTGGTCTGGCTCACCGGCTACGCGCCCCCCGCGGCCACCGAGCGGCTCACCCTGCTGGTGCTCGCCCCCGGCCGCGACCCGGTCCTGGTCGTCCCGGCCCTGGAGGCGCCGGACGCCGCGAAGGCCTCCGGCGCGCCCGCCCTGGAGCTGCGCGACTGGACCGACGGCACCGACCCCTACGCCGTCACCGCCGGCCTGCTCGACGGCAGGGGACGGTTCGGCGTCAGCGACAACACCTGGGCGATGCACCTGCTGGGCCTCCAGAGCGCGCTGCCCGGCACCTCGTACGCCTCCCTCACCGAGGCACTGCCGATGCTGCGCGCGGTCAAGGACACGGCCGAGCTGGAGCTGCTGGCGGCGGCGGGCGCGGCCGCCGACGCGACGTTCGAGGAGATCCGCACGGTCCCGTTCGGCGGGCGCCGCGAGGCGGAGGTCGCCGCCGACCTGGCCGAGCTGCTGCGCGGCTTCGGGCACTCCCAGGTCGACTTCACCATCGTCGCCTCCGGGCCCAACGGCGCCAACCCCCACCACGAGGCCGGCGACCGCGTCATCGAGCGCGGCGACATGGTCGTCCTGGACTTCGGCGGCCTGCGGGACGGCTACGGCTCCGACACCTCCCGCACCGTGCACGTCGGGGAACCCACCGACGAGGAGCGCCGGGTGCACGACCTGGTGCGCGAGGCGCAGGAGGCCGGCTTCCGGGCGGTGCGGCCCGGCGCCGCCTGCCAGGACGTGGACCGGGCCGCCCGCGCCGTCATCGACGCGGCCGGGTACGGCGAGTACTTCATCCACCGCACCGGTCACGGCATCGGGGTCACCACCCACGAGCCGCCGTACATGATCGAGGGCGAGGAGCAGCCCCTGGTGCCCGGCATGTGCTTCTCCGTGGAGCCCGGCGTCTATCTGCCCGGCCGGTTCGGGGTGCGCATCGAGGACATCGTCACGGTCACCGCGGACGGCGGCCGGCGGCTCAACGACACCGCGCGGGAGCTGGTCCTCGTGGACTGACCGGCCACCGGCACCGCCCGGCTCCCCGGACCCCGGGCACCTTCCCCAGCCCCTGGAAGACGACGGCGCGACCATGACCCAGGCACCCACCCCCACCGAGGACACCGTCCGCCGGCTGGTCCGTTCCCTGCTCAAGGAGGGCCGGGCCGGCGGACCCGACGTCCGGCCCGTCGCCGCGGGCGCCCGGCCCGCCACCTGGTGGGTCGGCGACCGCCATGTGCTGCGGCTGGCCCCGGACCGGGAGGCGGCCCTGCGGCAGCGCCGCGAACTGCGGGTGCGCGACCTGGTCCGCCCGCACCTGCCCGTCGCGGTGCCGGCGAGCGTCGCCCACGGCGAGTGGGCACCGGGGCTGACCTACACCCTGGACGCCAGGGTGCCGGGCGGTTCGGGCGAGGTGCACGACGTGTCCGCCGTCGGGGAGGCCGACCTGGCGGGGCTGCTCACCGGGCTGCGCGAGGTACCGGTCCGTCAGGCCGAGGCGCTCGGGGTGCCCCGGGCCGGGCCGCGCCCGCTGGAGAGGCTGCGCAAGGACGCCGAGCGGGCCGCCCGCGCCCTCGCCGTGGCCGACGAGTTCGACCCGGCCCGGCTCGCCCAGCTCACCGCGGCCGCGGCGGCGCAGCTCGCCGCCCAGCCCGGGGTGCCGGTCCTCGTCCACCACGGGCTCGCCGCCGAGCACCTCGTGGTCGGCGCCGACGGCCGGGTGCGCGGGGTGCTCGGCTGGGCCGACGCCGCCGTCGGCGACCCGGCCGAGGACATCGCCGGGCTCGCGGCGGCCGTCGGGTCGCCCGCCGCCGTCCGCGCCGCCACCCTCGCCGGCTACGGCGCCCGCCCCTGCCTGCGCGGTCTGTGGCTGGCCCGCTGCGACGCCGTGGCCGCTCTCGCCGAGGCCCTCGCGGGCCGCTCCGCCGCACCGCCGCCGGTCCTGCGCACCCGGCTCCGCCACGCCTGGGAGCCGATCCTGCTGGAACGGGTGACGGACCTGCGCGGGGACACGTCCGACGACGCCTTCTGACCGCACGGCACCCCGACCCGCCGACCGCCCCTACCGGTCCGCCGAGCCGCCGTCCACGGGGCACCCGACGCCGACGCGCCGCTGCCCACGGGCCCCCACGACCGGCGCGCCGCCGTCCACGGGGCACCCGACGCCGACGCGCCGCTGTCCACCCGGCGCCCACGACCGCGCGCGGTCCGCCGGGCGCTCGCCGGCGCGTGGAGGCGCGGTGTCACTCCTGAAGCAGGACCACGCCCGTTTCTCCAGGGACCCGCAGGACGCCGTCCGGGCCGGGGGCCTCGACCGGCTCCCAGGCGGCCAGGACGCGGGCGGGGCGGCTGCCCAGGGGGATCTCCGCCGGCTCCGCACCGAGGTTGACGGCCACCTTCAGGTCGCCGCGCCGGAAGGCGAGCCAGCGCCGGTCCCGGTCGTAGGCCACCTTGGTGTCGGCGAGGTCGGGGTCGGTCAGGTCGGGCCGTTCGCGGCGCAGGGCGATGAGGGTGCGGTACCAGGCCAGGACGCGCGCGTGCGGCTCGCGCTCCGGTTCGGACCAGTCGAGGCAGGAGCGCTCGCGGGTCGCCGGGTCCTGCGGGTCGGGCACGTCCTCCTCCCGCCAGCCGTGCGCGGCGAACTCCCGCCGCCTGCCCCGGCGTACCGCCTCCGCGAGCTCGGGATCGGTGTGGTCGGTGAAGAACTGCCACGGCGTGCCCGCCGCCCACTCCTCGCCCATGAACAGCATCGGCGTGAACGGCGCGGTCAGCGTCAGCGTCGCCGCGCAGGCCAGCAGCCCGGGGGAGACCAGCGCCGCCAGCCGGTCGCCCTGCGCGCGGTTGCCGACCTGGTCGTGGGTCTGGCTGTAGCCCAGCAGCCGGTGGGCGGCCACGCGCGTGCGGTCCAGCGGGCGGCCGTGGCTGCGGCCCCGGAAGCTGGAGTACGTGCCGTCGTGGAAGTAGCCCCCGGTCAGCGTCTTGGCGAGGGCGGCGAGCGGATCGCGCGCGAAGTCGGCGTAGTAGCCCTGCGACTCCCCGGTCAGCGCGACGTGCACGGCGTGGTGGAAGTCGTCGTTCCACTGGGCGTGCACCCCGAGGCCGCCCTCCGCGCGCGCGGTGATGATCCGCGGGTTGTTCAGGTCCGACTCGGCGATCAGGAACAGCGGGCGGCCGGTCTCGGCGGCGAGGCCGTCGACGGCGGTCGACAACTGCTCCAGGAAGTGGCACGCGCGCGTGTCGACCAGCGCGTGCACGGCGTCCAGCCGCAACCCGTCGACGCGGTAGTCCCGCAGCCAGGCGAGCGCGCTGCCGACGAGATAGGCGCGCACCTCGTCCGAGCCCGGCGCGTCCAGGTTCACCGCCGAGCCCCACGGTGTCTGGTGGGTGTCGGTGAAGTACGGGCCGAAGACGGGCAGGTAGTTGCCGGACGGCCCCAGGTGGTTGTGCACCACGTCCAGGACGACCCCGAGCCCCAGTTCGTGGGCCCGGTCGACGAAGCGTTTCAGCGCCTCCGGGCCGCCGTACGGCTCGTGCACCGCCCACAGCGACACCCCCTCGTACCCCCAGCCGTGCCGGCCGGGGAAGGGGCACAGCGGCATCAACTCCACGTGCGTGACGCCCAGTCCCGCGAGGTGCTCCAGCCGACCGGCCGCCGCGTCCAGCGTGCCCTCGCGCGTGAACGTGCCGACGTGCAGCTCGTACAGCACCGCGCCGGGCAGCGGCCGTCCGGCCCAGTCGGTGCGCCAGGCGTACCGGCCGTGGTCGACCACGGCGCTCAGGCCGTCCGGGCCGTCCGGCTGCCGGCGCGAGCGCGGGTCGGGGCGGACCGGGCCGTCGTCCACCGCGAAGCCGTACCGCGAACCGTCCCGGGCCTGTGCCTCCCCCCGCCACCAGCCCGGCCGCTCGGGATCGCGCTCCAACGGGCGTACGGCCCCGTCGCAGTGGAGCGTCACACGGTCGGCCTTCGGTGCCCACACCTCGAACTGCACGGACGGTTCCCCTTCGTCTGCTCACCGTGATGTAGCCCGTCCATCGTCCTGCAAAAAAGATCGATCCGCCGGGGAACATGCCCTTTCACGGCGGGTCCCGCCCGGTACGCGCGTGTGCCGGGCGTTCACCCGCTTTCTGGACACCCCGGCCGCGCTGACCGACAATCACGCGTGTGACGTCGTCCTTCGAGTTCAACACGTACCCCGCGCGGCTTTCCGACGCGGAGCGCGACAAGGCGCTGAAGGTGCTCCGGGACGGGGTCGCCCTGGGCCGGCTGTCGCACGACACCTTCATGCGCCGGATGGAGCTGGCGCTCGCCGCCCGCCGCCCCGACGAGCTGGCCGCGCTCACCGCCGACCTGCCCCGGGAGAGCAGGGTCTCCCGCCTGGTGTTCGGCACCGTCGAGGCGGTCTCCGGGTTCGGCGTCCGGCTGCGCGCGGCCTGGCGGGCCGAGCGGCTGCCCAAGCTGCTGCTGCCCCACCCCGGCACCGGACACCCGCTGCGCATAGGACGCGATCCGGCGAGCGGTCTGCGGCTGAACCACGAGACGGTCTCCCGGGTGCACGCCGAGCTGAGCCGGCAGGGCGGCCTGTGGGTCCTGCGGGACCTGGGCTCCACCAACGGCACGACCGTGAACGGGCGGCGGGTCATCGGCGCCGCCGTCGTCCGCGAGGGCGACCAGATCGGGTTCGGCCAGATGATGTTCCGCCTCGCGGCGGACTAGAGCGCGGCGGACTGGAGCCTGCGGCCGTCCCGGCCTTGGCCTGCGCTTCACGT
Source organism: Streptomyces sp. NPDC031049 (assembly GCF_055571015.1). NCBI lineage: Bacteria > Bacillati > Actinomycetota > Actinomycetes > Kitasatosporales > Streptomycetaceae > Streptomyces > Streptomyces sp. NPDC031049. Next base: position 228,890 of record NZ_JBVIGC010000006.1, on the reverse strand, counting down.
ACGGTCACGCGGGGCTGTGGCCGAAATCCCTTTGCCCCGCGCGGTGTTGACGCGCCCCCCAAGTCGTGACTGACTGTGCGTACACCGCGCACAGCAGGTGAACCGGCGGCGCCGCATCGTGGGAGGTGTGCCCTGACGCCCCTCCTGCGCTATCCGACCGTCGACGACCTGGGCGCACGGGCCACCGCCCTCGCCGCCCGCCACCCCGCCCAGGTCAGGCTGCGCCGCGTCGGCACCTCCCGCGCGGGCACCCCGCTGCTGCTGCTGTCCGTGGGCCACGGCAGCCGTCAGGTCCTCGTCGTCGCCGGACCGCACCCCAACGAACCGGTGGGCGGCGCCACCGCCCTGCGCCTGGCCGAACGGGTCCTGGCCGACCACCGGCTGACCGAGGGCGCCGACGCCACCTGGAACCTGCTGCTGTGCCTCGACCCCGACGGCCTGCGGCACAACGAGGGCTGGCTCTCCGGCCCGTACAGCCTCGGCCGCTACGTGCGGAACTTCTTCCGGCCGGGCTTCCTGGAACAGCCCGAGTGGCTGCCCGACGGCGCCGCCCGCGCCGCCCTGCCGGAGACCCGCGCCCTGCTCGCCCTCCACGAGGAACTTCGCCCCTTCCTCCAGTGCTCCCTGCACGGCGTCGACGTCGGCGGCGGCTTCGTCGAACTGACCCACGACCTGCCCGGTCTCGCCCAGCGCCTCGCCCACACCGCGGCCCGCCTCGGCATCCCGCGCGAACTGGGCGCCTACGACACGCTCTACTGGCCCGGCCTCGGCCCCGCCGTCTACCGCATACCGCCCCCGCGCCGGGGCGATCTGACCGCGGCCATCACCGAGGCCGCCGTCGAGTCCACCTGGTGCCACCCGCAGCGCTACGGCACCGTCACCGCCGTCGTCGAGGCCCCCATGTGGGGCGTGGCCGCCGTCGCCGACGGCTCGCCGCCCACCGACACCGAAGGCGTGCTGCGCAGCGTCAGCCGCACCCTGCGCCACGACACCCGGGTCCTGCGGCGGCTCCTCGCCCGTCTGCGGCCCCACCTGCCCCCCACCGAGCACACCGCCCGGCTGCTCGCCCCCGTCGACGACTACCTGATGGTCTGCCCCCGGCTCGCCGACGCCTGGGACCCCGACACCGACGACGGCACCGGCCGCCCCCTGCCGCCGCTGAGCACCGCCCACCTGGTCGCCCTGCGCATCGCCGGCCGACGGCTCGCGCTGCGCACCGCCGGGCTGCTGCACCAGCTGGTGACTTCGGCCGGCCGCGACCCGGCGGAGGTCCTGCCGGAACTGGACGCCCTCGTCGACCGGTGGTGCGCCGACTACCGGGACGGCTGCGCGGCGCGCTGGATACCGGTGGCCCGCCAGGCCGAGTACCAGGCGCGCACCGTGCTCGCCGCGTTCGAACTGGCCGTACGGCACGCCCCCACCGGTTCCCGTTCGGGTGATCCGGGCTGGGGCTGCGGGGCCGCCGTGCCGATGCACCGGGAATGACGCACACCACCACCGCGCGAGCGGTCCGGGGCGGACTGCTCACCGCCGCCGCACTCCTCGTCGCCGGCGCCGTCCCGGCACAGGCACAGGCCTCGGCGCAGTCCTGGGCGCAGGCCTCGGCTCAGGCCCGGGGGCAGGCCTCGGCACCCGCCGGGTCCGCAGACGACTGGCTCCTCCTCACCGTCGCCCGGGGCGAGAACCCCGACGACGTCGCGCAGGGCGCCCTGCTGCTGTGCGACCCGCCGCGGGGGCACGTCCGCGCGGCGGGCGCCTGCGCCGACCTGGCCGCCGCGGACGGCGATCTCGCCGCCATCCCGCTCAGGGACGGCCACTGCCCGATGGTCTACGCCCCGGTCACCGCTCATGCGCGCGGCCAGTGGAAGGGCCGGCCGGTGGAGTACACCGAGACCTTCCCGAACTCCTGTGTGATGGCGGCCCGCACGGGCGCGGTCTTCGCACTGGACGAGGACCGCTGACGCACCGGCGAGGGCGGGCGCCCGGCCGGTGCCCGCTCCCGCCCCGCAAGGGCCCGTGCCCGCCCCCCCCCGCAGAGACACGGAGGCCTCGGTCAGCCGTCCTCCCCGCCCGTCGCGTCGACCCGCTCCAGCAACGCCACCGGCAGCGAGGCGAACAGCTCCGCCACGCGCGCGTGCCCGGTGAACTTCCGTCCCGGCGCCAGCACGTCGGCCCACCGCCCCGGCGGCAGCGTCAGCCGCGTGTCCCGCCAGCCGCCCGCCTCCGCCAGCCGCAGCGACAGCCGGGTCACGGCCGTGAGCACCGCACCGGAGCGCACGAACGCGGTGCAGTGGGCCGCCGCCGGCCCCTCGGCGGGCAGCGGCTCGTACGTCGCCGCGTCACCGAACGCCGCCGGCCGCCGCGCGCGCAGCGCCAGCGCCGCCCGGGTCACCGCCGCCTTCTCGTCCTCCTCGGGCGGCGGGAAGGACACCGGCCGGCGGTTGTCCGGGTCCACCAGGGCCCGGTACTCGTTCTCCGTGCCCTGGTAGACGTCGGGCACCCCCGGCATGGTCAGGTGCACCAGGGCCGTACCCAGCACGTTGGCCCGGACGTGCGGCTCCAGGGCGGCGCGCAGCGCGGCCACGTGCCCGCCCGGCGCCCCGCACGGGCCCGCGGCGACGAACCGGTCCACCGCCTCCTCGTACGGCGGCTCCTGCTCCGTCCAGCTGGTGTACATACCGGCCTCGCGGACGTGCTTCAGCATCGCCTGCCGCACCCGCTCGCCGCCGGCGTCGCCCGCGCCCGGACCGAGCCCGAACACCGTCTGCCACGCCGCCCACGCCAGTTGCGCGTCCGGCACGCCCTCCCCGCTCCGCGTCACCTCCGCCAGGGTGGCCGCCCACCGCTCGGGGCACTCGGTGAGCACGGCCAGCGCCGCGCGCACGTCGGCACTGCGCTTGGTGTCGTGCGTGGAGACCACCGTCCCGGTCGTGGGCCAGTCGCGCTGCACGCGCGCGCAATAGGCGTGGAACTCCTCCGGGGACACCGCCGGCCGGGCCGGGTCCCCGCCCACCTCGGTCGCCGACAGCAGCGGCACGTACCGGTAGAACGCCGTGTCCTCCACCGACTTGGCGCGCAGCGCCGACGCCGTCTGCGCGAACCGGGTGCGCAGCTCCACCTGATCGGGCCCGTCCCCGGCCCGGCCGAGCACCAGGTCCCGTACGACGTCGACGGCCCCCGCCTCCTCCGGTACGACGAACGCGTGCCGCGCCTCGGCCGCCGCCTCCTCGGTGACCACCGACGCCGCGTCCACCGACTCGTAGGGCCGGTAGACCTCCAGCCGGACCAGCAGTTCCTGGAGGGCGGTGCGCAGCGCCCAGGGGGCCCGGTCCCGCAGGGCGGGGTCCGGCGACGCCACGCACAGCCGGTGCGCGACCCGGGTGAGGCGGTCGCACTCGGCGGCCAGTTCGTGCGTGAGCACCTTGTACGCCGCCCGCCGCGCCGTCGCCGCCCAGTCGCCGCCCCGGTCCGTCTGCGGCGCCGCGAACCGCCGGTACTGCCCGAGGAGTTCCCCGTGCCCCGCCGGGTCCGTGAACAGCCCGTCGACGTGGCGCAGGGCGTCGTAGCCGGTGGTGCCCGCGACGGGCCACGAGGCGGGCAGGTGCTCCCCGTCCGCGAGGATCTTCTCCACCACCGTCCACCGCCCGCCGGTGGCCAGGTGCAGCCGGTCCAGGTAGGCGTCGGGGTCGGCCAGGCCGTCGGGGTGGTCGACGCGCAGCCCGTCGATCACGCCCTCGTGCAGCAGCCGCAGGATCGTGGCGTGTGTCGCCTCGAACACCTCCGGGTCCTCCACCCGCACCCCGATCAGCTCCGAGATGCTGAAGAACCGCCGGTAGTTCAGCTCCGTGCGGGCCAGCCGCCACCACACCGGGCGGTACCACTGCGCGTCCAGCAGCTGCGGCAGCGGCAGGTCCGCGGTGCCCTCGCGCAGCGGGAAGCGGTGGTCGAAGTAGCACAGCACGTCGCCGTCGACACGCAGGTCGCCGAGCACGTCGCCGAGCGGACCGCCGAGCACCGGCAGCAGCACCTGGCCGCCCTGCGCCTCCCAGTCGATGTCGAACCACCGCGCGTACGGCGACTTCGGCCCCTCCCGCAGCACCTCCCACAGGGCGCGGTTGTGCCGGGGGGACATCGCCATGTGGTTCGGCACGATGTCCACCACCAGGCCCAGACCGTGCTCCCGCGCGGTGCGCCCGAGGGCCCGCAGCCCCTCCTCGCCACCCAGCTCCTCGCGCACGCGCGCGTGGTCGACGACGTCGTAGCCGTGCGCCGAGCCCGGGACCGCCTCGAGCACAGGGGACAGGTGCAGGTGCGAGACGCCGAGCGAGGCCAGGTACGGCACGGCCGCCGCGGCGGCCGCGAAGGGGAAGGCGGGCTGGAGCTGCAGCCGGTAGGTGGCGGTGGGGGCGGTGGGTGCCGCCGGGGCGGGGCGCTCGAGTGTCATGGAAAGCTACGTACCCGCCCCGCCGCCTTTCGTGTCATCGGCCCCTCCACGGGGGGACGCGGGCGCGGCTAGCGTCGGGCGATGGACGACAGCGGGGACACGGGGCGGCACGGCGCACTGGAGAGCTACCGACGGGTGATCGGCCTGACGGGGCCGTGGCTGCCGGTGGTGTCCTTCCTGGGGCGGCTGCCGACGGCCACGATCCAGTTCGGCAGCGTGCTGCTGGTGGCCCGGACCAGCGGTTCGCTGACGGCCGCGGGGCTGACCGGCGGCGCGCTCGCCGTCGGGCAGGTGGCCTGCGGCCCGCTGGTGGGCCGGCTCGCGGACCGGCGCGGCCAGCGCACGGTCGTCCTCGTCTTCAGCCTCCTCAACGCCCTCGCCGTCGCCGCCCTCGTGGCCGGGGCGCTCGCGGACGCGCCGACGGCGCTGCTGGCCGCCCTCGGCGCCGCCGCGGGCGCCAGCGTGCCGCTGATCGGACCACTGGCCCGGGCCCGCCTCGTCGCCCTCGCCCGCCGGTCCGGCGCCGGTGAGCGGACCGTCGGCGCCGCCCTGTCCCTCGAGAGCACGCTCGACGAGGTCTCCTTCGTGCTCGGCCCGGCCCTGGTCGGCCTGGCGGCGGTCCTGGCCCACCCCGCCCACGCCCTGGCCGGCGCCGCCCTGCTGGTCGCCGCCTGCGGAACGGCGTTCGCGCTGCACCCGACGGCGCGGGCGGCGGCGCCCTCCGGCCCCGGGGAACCGTCCGGCGCCCCACGCACGCGTGCCCGGCCCCGGATGCCCCGCCCGGTGCACGCCCTGCGCTGCTCCCTCGCCCTCCAGGGGGCGATGTTCGGGGCCTGCCAGGCCGGGATCACCGCGCTGACCGCGCGGCTGGGCCAGGCGGAGCAGGCCGGGCTCGTGTACGCCGCCATGGGAGTGATGAGCGCGTGCGCCGGCCTGGCCATGGCCGCCGTGCCCGCCCGCATCGGGCTGCGGGCCCGCTGGCGGGCGGCCACGGGGACCGCGTTCCTGCTGTCCCTGCCGCTGCTGTGGACGGACGGCCTGGCCGCGCTGTACGCGGTCGTCACCGTCCTGGGCGTGGCCTACGCCCCGCACCTGATCACCGTGTTCGCCCTCACCGAGCGGACGGTGCCCAGGGCCCGGCTCGCCGAGGCGATGGCGTTCGCGACCAGCGCCGTCGTCGGCGGCCAGGCGCTCGCGGTGGCCGGCACCGGCCGGCTCGCCGAGTCCCACGGCCCGGCCGCGGCCTTCGCGGTGGCGAGCCTGGCCGCCGCACTGGCCTGTCTCCTCGCCCTGGCGGCGCGCCCGGCGCCGAGCGCCACCGGCCCGGAATCGGCCGCCCGCACGCGCGTACCGGACGCGTCCGGAACGGCCGCCCCCACGCGCGTACCGGACGCCTCCGCCCGCCCGTCGGACTAGACCGGCCGCTGCAACACCACCAGGCTCCGGTCCACCAGGGTCAGCCGGTCGCCGGCCTGCACCTTCCGGCCGGTGCCCGGCGGTACCGCGTCCGGGACGGCCGTGTCGACGACCACCTGCCACTGCCGGCCGTGGTTCACCGGCAGGACGAAATCCAGCGGTTTCGGCGAGGCGTTGAACATCAGCAGGAACGAGTCGTCGGTGATCCGCTCCCCGCGCGCGCCCGGCTCGGAGATCGCGTTGCCGTTGAGGAACACCGTCAGCGCCGAGGCCTGCGCCGAGTTCCAGTCCCGCTGGGTCATCTCCTTGCCCTCCGGGGTGAACCAGGCGATGTCCGACAGCTCGTCGTGCGTGCCCTCCACGGGCCGCCCGTGGAAGAAGCGCCGCCTGCGGAAGACGGGGTGGTCCCTGCGGAGCCACACCATCGCGCGCGTGAAGTCCAGCAGCTGCCGGGCGCCGTCCTCCTCGCCGTCCGGCCACCGCACCCAGGCCAGCTCGTTGTCCTGGCAGTAGGCGTTGTTGTTGCCCCGCTGGGTGCGGGCGAACTCGTCGCCGTGGCTGATCATCGGCACGCCCTGGGAGAGCAGCAGGGTCGCGATGAAGTTCCGCATCTGCCGGGCCCGCAGCTGGAGCACCGCCGGGTCGTCGGTGTCGCCCTCGGCCCCGCAGTTCCACGACCGGTTGTGGCTCTCGCCGTCCCGGTTGTCCTCGCCGTTGGCCTCGTTGTGCTTGTGGTGGTACGACACCAGGTCGTGCAGGGTGAAGCCGTCGTGGCAGGTGACGAAGTTGATCGAGGCCAGCGGACGGCGGCCGTCGTCCTGGTACAGGTCGGAGGAGCCGGTCAGCCGGGAGGCGAACTCCGCCAGGGTGCGCGGCTCGCCCCGCCACAGGTCCCGGACCGTGTCGCGGTACTTGCCGTTCCACTCCGTCCACAGCGGCGGGAAGTTGCCCACCTGGTAGCCGCCCTCGCCCACGTCCCACGGCTCGGCGATCAGCTTCACCTGGGACACCACCGGGTCCTGCTGCACCAGGTCGAAGAACGACGACAGCCGGTCCACCTCGTGGAACTGCCGGGCCAGGGTCGCCGCCAGGTCGAACCGGAACCCGTCGACGTGCATCTCGGTGACCCAGTACCGCAGCGAGTCCATGATCATCTGAAGGACGTGCGGGGACCGCATCAGCAGCGAGTTGCCGGTCCCGGTGGTGTCCATGTAGTACCGGGGGTCCTCGGTCAGCCGGTAGTACGAGGGGTTGTCGATGCCCTTGAACGACAGCGTCGGGCCCAGGTGGTTGCCTTCGGCGGTGTGGTTGTAGACCACGTCGAGGATCACCTCGATCCCGGCCTCGTGCAGCGCCTTGACCGCCGACTTGAACTCCAGCACCTGCTGGCCCCGGTCTCCCCAGGAGGCGTAGGCGTTGTGCGGGGCGAAGAAGCCGATGGTGTTGTAGCCCCAGTAGTTGTTCAGGCCCATGTCCACCAGGCGGTGGTCGTTGACGAACTGTTGGACGGGCATCAGTTCGAGGGCGGTGACGCCCAGCTCCGTCAGGTGCTCGATGAGCGCCGGGTGCGCCAGGCCCGCGTAGGTGCCGCGCAGTTCCTCCGGGAGCCCCGGATGCCGCATGGTGAGGCCCTTGACGTGGGCCTCGTAGATCACCGTGTGGTGGTACTCCGTCCGGGGGCGCCGGTCGTCGCCCCAGTCGAAGTACGGGTTCACCACGACCGAGGTCATGGTGTGCGGGGCGGAGTCCAGGTCGTTGCGCCGATCGGGGTCCTCGAAGTGGTAGCCGTACACCTCCTCACCCCACTGGATCTCACCGCTGATCGCACGCGCGTACGGGTCGAGGAGCAGCTTGGCGCTGTTGCAGCGCAGGCCGCGCTCCGGGGCGTAGGGGCCGTGCACGCGGTAGCCGTACCGCTGCCCCGGCATCACGCCCGGCACGTACGCGTGCCGTACGAACGCGTCGCTCTCCCGTAGTTCGACCGCCGTCTCGGAGCCGTCGTCGTGCAGCAGACACAGCTCGACTCGGTCGGCGGCCTCCGTGAAGACCGCGAAGTTGGTGCCGGCGCCGTCGTACGTGGCACCGAGTGGGTACGCCTCTCCAGGCCAGACCTGCATGGACACGACTCTTTCAGGTGAGGGGCGCCGGTGGGGACGCCTTGGCTGACGAGTCTCCCCGGAAAGTGGGGTGTCCACCTAGCACCTCCGCTCCTCCCGCCGGGTGTCCCGCCGGGGAAGCCGGAGGTCACGCGGCGAACAGAGAACCGTTTTCGGCCGACCGCACCGCCACCCGGCGGCCGGGACCACGGCCGGGACGGGCGCCGACCGCTATGAATCCGCTCACTCCCGCGCCGCCCATGATCGGAACGGGCAGGGACAAAGCGGTAGTTGAGCCGACGAGCCTGTGCATGAGGCTGCGTCCGGGACCGCTCCCGGAGTACTCTTCCTTGATCGTTGACCGGGGAGTGCCCGGGGGAGCGGAAGGCGGTGCGCGGGTGGGCTCGGGAGGGCTGGAGCTGCCCCCTGGTGACGACGGTCACGAGGGGAACTCCACGGACGTCCCGCCCGGTGCGGTGTCCCTGGCGCGGCCCATGAGCGCGGGCGCGATCGGCCCGGAGCTGGACTGGGACGCCGAGAACTGGCGCGAGGTCCGCACCCGCGCCCAGCGGGCCGGCCGGGCCTACATCTGGCTGAATCTGGTCGAACAGCGGCTGCGCGCGGTGGTCGCCGCCGTCCTGCGGCCGGTGTACGAACCCGTGCACGGCGACGACTGGGTGGTCGCCGCCGCCGGGCCGGCCGGGCAGGAGTGGGTGCAGCGGGCGGTCGCCGTGCGCGAGGTCAGCCGCCGCAAGGGCTATCTGCTCGACCCGGCCGACGACAACGTCCTCAGCTTTCTCACCCTGCCCCAGCTGCGCGAACTGATGGTGCAGCACTGGCCCTGCTTCGAGCCGTACGTCGACGAGCGCCGCGACGTGGAACTGGCGCTGGACGAGCTGGAGGTCACCCGGAACGTCGTCTCCCGCAACCGGGCGCTGTCCGAGGCGGTCCTCAGCCAGGCCGAGCGGGCCGCCGCCCGGCTGCTGGAGGTCCTCGGATCCGGCGGCGAGGTGCCCTCCGCCCGCCGGCTGCCCGTCGATGCGGTCGAGGACCTGGTGGGCGACCGGTACGCCGACGTGGTCGCCGTGCACCCGGACCGGGTCCGGCTGCTGCGCCAGTTCCCTGCCGAGGACATCTTCGGCGGGGCCCGGCGCCTGGACGCCATCGGTATCGGATTGAACCTGCTCGTGCAGAACTTCTCCGGGCGCCGCCTGGTGCGGCTGGCCGAGGCCGGCAGCCGGGTGCGGCTGCTCTTCCTCAATCCCGCCTCCAGCGCCGTCAAGCGGCGCGAGCGCGAACTGGGCATCAAGCGGGGCGAGCTGAGCCGGGCCGTGGAGACCAACATCCTGCACATGCGCCGGGTGCGCTCCCGGCTGCGCGACCCCGGCGCCTTCGAGATCCAGGTCTTCGACGAGACGCCCCGCTTCACCGCCTACCTGGTCGACGGGGACGGCGCCGACGGCATCGCTGTCGTGCAGTCCTACCTGCGCCGCACCCGGGGGATGGAGGCGCCGGTGTTCGTGCTGCGGAACGGGCGGAACACCGGAAAGGTCGTCAAGTCCGGCCAGGAGGACGAAGGCGGACTTTTCTCCACCTACCGCGAGGAGTTCGAGCTGATGTGGGCGGATTCGCGGCCCGTGTCCTGACGGTCCGGCGGGCCGGGCTGCCGGGGTCGAGCGGAACGCGGCCCTCCGATTGTCAGTGGCGCGTGCGAGGGTGGGGACCACTGGGGGACGCACCATGAAGAAGGGGGGCAGCCCATGGGCTGGCACCGGGAGCTGCTGATCGGCTTCGACCTGGAGACGACGGGCACCGACCCGCGCGAGGCGCGCATCGTGACGGGAGCCGTCATCGAGGTCAGGCGCGGGGAGCCGCTGGGGCACCGGGAGTGGCTGGCCGACCCCGGCATCCCGATCCCGGCGGACGCGGTGGCGGTGCACGGCATCAGCACCGAGCGCGCGGTGGCCGAGGGCCGCCCCGCCGACCAGGTGGCCGACGCCATCGCCGACGTCCTGGTGTCCTACTGGACGTCGGGCGTCCCCGTGGTCGCCTACAACGCCGCCTTCGACCTCACCCTGCTCGCCGCCGAGCTGCGGCGCCACGGACTGCCGTCGCTGCGCGACCGGCTGGGCGGCCTGGACCCGGCCCCGGTCGTCGACCCGTACGCCATCGACCGCTTCGTCGACCGCTACCGCCGCGGCAAGCGCAACCTGGAAGCGGTCTGCGCCGAGTACGGCGTGCCGCTCGACGCCGCCCACGACGCCTCGGCCGACGCCCTCGCCGCCGCCCGGCTGGCCTGCGCGATAGCCGGCCGCCACCCCAAGGTGGCCGCCCTCGGCCCGGCGGAGCTGCACCGCCGGCAGATCGAGTGGTGCGCCGCCTGGGCGGCGGACTTCCAGAGCTTCCTGCGCCGCAAGGGCGACGCCTCGGCCGTCGTGGACGGCACCTGGCCGCTGCGCGAACCGGCCGGCGAGCCGGTCTGAGGCCCGGCGCTCAGAACGGGTACCAGCGCACCGTCGGGTCCCCGTCCCGCAGGGAGGCCACCCTCCGCTCGAACTCGGCCCGTGCCTCGGGATTGCCCGGCGCGTGCTGGGCGACCCAGGCGCAGCTGGCCGTCTCCCGGGCCCCGCGCAGCACCGCACAGCCCTCCCAGTCGCGCACGTCCCAGCCGTACGTCCCGGTGAAGGACGCGTAGGCCTCGCCCGGCAGCCCGTAGCGGTCGTGCGAGAGGGCCATGACCACCAGGTCGTGCTCGCGCAGGTCCGAGGAGAAGGTCTCCAGGTCCACCAGGACCGGACCGTCGGGACCGACGTGCACATTGCGGGGCAGCGCGTCGCCGTGGATCGGACCCGGCGGCAGGTGCGGGGTGAGCGCGGCGGCGGCCGACGCGAATCCGTCGCGGCGCTCGCGCAGATAGGCCGCGTCCGCGGGGTCGATCGCGTCGCCCGCGAGCCGCAGCCAGCGCTCCACGCCGCCCAGCAGCTCGCGGGGCGGCAGCGCGAAGGAGGGGGAGGGCAGTGCGTGCACCAGCCGCAGCAGCCCGGCCAGGTCCCGGGGTCCGGCGGGCCGCACCGGGTCGGCCAGCCGGTGCCACACGGTCACCGGGTGCCCCTCGACCAGCAGCGCCGACGGCTCGGCGGCCCGCACCGCGGGGACACCCGACTCCTCCAGCCACGCCGCGATCTCCAGCTCCCGGCGTGCCCGGTCCAGCAGCTCGGCGTCGCGGCCCACCTTGGCGACCAGGTCACCGGCGGCGAACACGGCGTTCTCGCCGAGGGAGAGCAGCCGCGCCTCTCCTGCCGCTCCGGGCAGTACGCCCGCCGCGGCCAGTACCTCCCGCGCCCGTGCCTCGTCCATCGTCCGCCTCCGTCCTCGACTCCGTCTCGCGCCGCCGGTCCTGGCCGGCCGGCGGCCAGTGTCCCATTCGCACAGGTCGGGGCGTGTGCGCGGTGGCCCGCCGCGTGCGGGGACCCCTCGGCGGAGGCGACGCCGCACGCGGGCCTCCGGCTGAGGGCGGCTGGTACGTGCGCCCTCTGCTGAGGAGTCCGGCGCGCGAGCTCTCGGATGAGGAGGCCGGGGCGCGGGCCTCCGGCCGAGGGTCCGGGCGCGGGCCTCCGGCTCAGGGGGCCCGGCGCGCGGTCCCTCGGCTGGCAGGACCGGCACATGGGCGCAAGGCCAAGGGGCGTCCCCGTCCCTGCCCTTGGGAAAACCCTTTGCTTGCCGTCACGACGGGCGCCTAACGTGCCCCTCGTGGCAGCGAACAACGCGATCTTCATCACCGGTCACGGCCGGGGTTGCACGCACTCCATCCGGATGCGTCGCCGCCCCGGAGCCCTGACCGGCCCGGGGAGCACCGCCCGCTGATCCCGCGCGGGCAGGCCCGAGCCGCCCGCCGACGCGACGCGGCGCCGCCCGCCCGGCGGCCGTGGCGCGGCGCCGTCCGCCCGCTGCCGGCGCGGCCGGCACCGTCCGCGCCGCCCGTCGGTCCGGCGTGGCGTCCTCCGCCTGCTCCCCCTTTCTCCGTCTTCCGGTCAGGGCCTCGAGCTGCCCTTTTCCCTTCACGGAAGACAAGGACCGCAGGCCATGGCCCGCCCCACGCACACCTCCCGTGCGCTCTCCCAGAACTTCCTCGCCGACCGCGCCGCCGCCCGGCGCTTCGCCCGGATCGCCGTCCCCGACGGTGCCCGCCCACCCCTCCTGCTCGAAGTAGGTGCCGGGAAGGGCGCGTTGACCGAACCGCTCGCCCGCCGTTCCCGGGAGCTGTGGGCCCACGAGATCGACCCACGGCTCGTGGCCGCGCTGCGCACCCGCTTCGCCCGCACCCCGCACGTCCGTGTCGTCGCCGGCGACTTCCTCGCCGCCCGCCCGCCGCACACCCCCTTCGCGGTCGCCGGGAACGTGCCCTTCTCCCGTACCGCGGACGTCGTCGACTGGTGCCTGCGCGCCCCCGCCCTCACCGAGGCCACCCTCCTGACCCAGCTCGAGTACGCCCGCAAGCGCACCGGCGACTACGGCCGCTGGACCCTGCTGACGGTGCGGACCTGGCCGCGCTACGCATGGCGGCTGGCCGGCCGGGTGGACCGCTGCGGCTTCCGGCCCGTACCCCGCGTCGACGCGGGGATCGTACGGATCGAGCGGCGCCGCACCCCGCTGCTGGACGCCGCCGCCTACCGCGGCTGGCGCGACCTCGTCGAACTGGGCTTCTCCGGCGTCGGCGGCTGTCTGCACGCGTCCCTGCGGCGCGCCCACCCCGGGCGCCGGGTGGACGCGGCGTTCCGGGCCGCACGCCTGGACACCGGTGTGCTCGTCGGCGAGGTGGCGCCTCAGCGGTGGCTGCGGCTGTACGAGGAGCTGTGCCCATGACACGTCCGGAGTCCCCAAGAAAGTTGCACGAGACGTCTCGTCTCGCGTACAGTCCCGGTATGACCACTCCCGCGCACATCGCCATGTTCTCCATCGCCGCCCACGGCCATGTGAACCCCAGCCTCGAGGTGATCCGCGAACTCGTCGCGCGGGGGCACCGGGTGACCTACGCGATCCCGCCGTCCTTCGCCGAGAAGGTCGCCGAGGCCGGCGCCGAACCCAGGCTCTGGAAGTCCACGCTGCCCGGCCCCGACGCGGACCCGGAGGCCTGGGGCACCACCCTGCTGGACAACGTCGAGCCGTTCCTGGACGACGCGATCCAGGCCCTGCCGCAGCTGGCGGCGGCCTACGAAGGGGACGAGCCGGACCTCGTCCTGTACGACATCGCCTCCTACCCGGCCCGCGTCCTGGCCCACCGCTGGGGCGTGCCCGCGATCTCCCTGTCGCCCTGCATGGTCGCCTGGGAGGGCTACGAGAAGGAGGTCGCCGAACCGATGTGGGAGGAGCCGAGGAAGACCGCACGCGGACAGGCCTACTACGCCCGCTTCCAAGCCTGGCTGGAGGAGAACGGGATCGGCCTGCACCCCGACCCGTTCGCCGGCCGTCCCGACCGCTCCCTCGTGCTGATCCCGAAGGCACTCCAGCCGCACGCCGACCGGGTCGACGAGACCGTGTACTCCTTCGTCGGCGCCTGCCAGGGCGACCGCGGCGCCGAGGGCGGCTGGCAGCGGCCCGCCGGGGCCGAGAAGGTCGTCCTCGTCTCCCTCGGCTCGGCCTTCACCAAGCAGCCCGCGTTCTACCGGGAGTGCGTCAAGGCCTTCGGTGACCTGCCCGGCTGGCACCTGGTCCTCCAGATCGGCCGGCACGTCGACCCGGCGGAACTGGGCGACATACCGGCCCACGTGGACGTGCGCTCCTGGGTACCGCAGCTGGCGGTCCTCAAGGAGGCCGACCTGTTCGTCACCCACGCGGGCGCGGGCGGCAGCCAGGAGGGCCTGGCCACCGCCACGCCGCTGATCGCCGTACCGCAGGCCGTGGACCAGTTCGGCAACGCCGACATGCTCCAGGCCCTCGGCGTCGCCCGGCACGTGCCCGCCGAGGAGGCCACGGCCGAGACGCTGCGCGAGGCCGCGCTCGCGCTGGTCGACGACCCGGAGGTGGCCCGCCACCTCGCGGAGCACCAGGCGCGGACGGCCCGGGAGGGCGGCACCCGCCGCGCCGCCGACCTCATCGAGGCGGAGCTGCCCGCCCGCCGGGCCTAGGAGCACACAGCGCGGCCGAGGGCCCGTCGGACGACCGGCGGGCCCTCGGCGCGTGACCGGGTCGGACCCGGACCGGTTCCCCCTCGTCCCGGGAGACCGGCGCCGCCGCGGCGGCCCGAGCCGATTCGTCGCGGGCGAGGGCCGGCATCCGCCGCCGGCCGCACCGGCCACCGGGCCCTTCCGCAACGTTGTTGAACAAGTCACAGCCGCGTGTAGCGGTTGCCGAGCCCGCCCGGCATCGGTCAGAGTTTCGCCGTCCGCGGGTGCGGACCGGCGGCCGTCGTGCCCGCCCCCACGGGGCACGACGGCCGCTCTAGGGTGGGCGCATGACGACGACGTATGCGGCGCTGCTGCGCGGGATCAACGTGGGCGGCGGCAAGAAGGTCCCGATGGCCGACCTGCGCGCCCTCATCGCGGAGCTGGGCCAGGGGGACGTACGCACCCATCTGCAGAGCGGGCAGGCCGTGTTCAGCTCCGGCCACGGGGACGAGGAGTCCCTCGCCGCCGAGCTGAGCGCCGCGATCGAGAAGCGCTTCGGCTTCGCCGTCGACGTGCTCGTGCGCGACCACGCCTACCTGAAGGCGATCGCCGACGCCTGCCCGTTCCCGGCCGCCGGCCTGGAGCCCAAGCAGCTCCACGTGACCTACTTCTCCGCACCGCCCGGCGAGGAGCGCTTCGCGGCGATCGACCGGACGGCCTTCCTGCCCGAGGAGTTCCGCCTCGGCGACCGCGCCCTGTACCTGTACGTCCCGAACGGCCTCGGCCGCTCCGCACTCGCCGAGCAGCTCGCCAGGCCCCGCGTCACCAAGGGCCTGATCGCCACCACCCGCAACTGGAACACCGTCACCAAGCTCGTGGAACTCACCGCCCCGGCGGACTAGCCGCCCCGGCAGGGAGCGGCCGGCACCGTCCCGCGGACGTACCCCGCCTTGGCGCCGCGCGGGTCAGGCGGCGCCGGCCGTCAGCGGCACCGGTGTCCGGGCCGCGTCGTAGCGGTCCAGCAGGACCCGGGCCACCTCCGGTGCCGGGCCGAGGACGTCGGCGAGGACGTCCGCCTCGGCGGCGCCGCGGGCGATGCGGTCCGGCAGGAACCCGGGGGCCAGCACGTAGGGGGCGACGGCGACGCGGTCGCAGCCCAGCTCCCGCAGTTCGCGCACCGCCTGCTCGGTACGGGGAAGGGATGCGGAGGCGAACGCAGGCCGCACGGCGCACCAACCGGTGTGCCGCCACTCCCGCGCGATATCTGCGATCACTGCGATCGCCTCCGGGTCGGTGGACCCCGCCGAGGCCAGCACGACCCCGGTCGAGGACTTGTCGGCGGGCGTGAGCCCCGCCTCGTACAGCCGCCGCTCCAGCGCCGACAGCAGCAGCGGGGACGGACCGAGGACCTCGGCCTGCCGGACCCGCAGCCGCGGCGGCGCGTCCGCGAGGACCGCGGGGATGTCCGCCTTGGCGTGGAAGGCACGGGTCAGCAGCAGCGGCAGCGCGACGACGTCGCGCACCCCCTCCGTGGCCAGCGACTCCAGCACCCCCGGCACGGACGGCACGTTGAAGTCGAGGAAGCCGGTCTCCACCCGCAGCTCCGGGCGCAGCGAGCGGACCCGGCGCACCAGGGCGTGCACGGTCGCGGCGTGCCGCGGATCGCGGCTGCCGTGGGCGACGACCAGAAGGACGGGGCGGACCGGACGGTGCATCGGTGTCTCAGCTCCTCACCAGCAGTCCGCGGCTGCGCAGCACCCAGCGCTCCAGCGGGCTGAAGATCAGCAGGTCGATGGCGATGCCGACGACCAGGATGAGCCCGATGGCCTCGAACACCATGGCCATGTCGCTGGCGTTGCGGCCGTTCTCCAGCAACTGGCCGAGGCCGATGCCGAGGTCGGGGAAGGACGCGATGATCTCGGCGGCCATCAGCGACCGCCAGGAGAACGCCCAGCCCTGCTTGAGTCCGGCGACGTAGCCGGGGAGCGCGGCGGGCAGGGTGATGTGCCAGGTGCCCTTCAGCCCGGTGGCGCCGAGCGTGCGGCCCGCGCGCAGGAACAGCGGGGGCACCTGGTCGACGCCGGAGACCAGGCCGTTGGCGATGGACGGCACCGCGCCGAGCAGGATCACCGCGTACATCATCTGGTTGTTCAGGCCCAGCCAGATCACCGCGGGCGGCACCCAGGCCACCGACGGCAGCGACTGGAGGCCGGACAGGATCGGGCCGATCGCCGCGCGGACGACCTTCACCCGGGCCACCAGCAGGCCCAGCGGCGTGCCGATCAGCAGGGCGAGGCAGAAGCCGAGCAGGCCGCGGGAGACGGACGTCCAGATGTAGCCGAGCAGCTCGCCCTTCAGCCAGGCGTCGCGCAGCACGTTCCACACGTCGGCCGGGGCGGGCAGCTTGGTCGGGTCGTCGACGATGCGGAAGGAGACCAGCGCCTGCCACACCGCCAGCACCAGGGCGACGGCGACGACGGGCGGCAGGACCTTCTCGGTGAGCGTCTGCCGCAGCGGCGTGCGGGCCCTGTGCACCGTCTCCAGCGCGTCCAGGCCCGCCTCCAGCCCGGCGAGGTCGTTGCCGCCGTCCTTCACGGAGGTGTCAGTGCTGGCCATGGCGGCGGATCTCCCCACGCAGTTCTTCGGTGATCTCGACGGACAGCTCCGCCACGGCCGTGTCCTCGATCCGGCGCGGGTGCGGGATGCCGACCGTCCACTCGCGGGCGACGCGGCCCGGGCGGGAGGACAGCAGCACCACGCGCTCGGCGAGCCGGACGGCCTCGCGGACGTTGTGCGTGACGAACAGCACGGACAGCCGCGTCTCCCGCCAGATGCGGGTCAGTTCGTCGTGCAGCACGTCCCGGGTGATCGCGTCCAGTGCCGCGAACGGCTCGTCCATCAGCAGCAGCCGGCTCTCCTGGGCGAGGGCGCGGGCCATCGCCACGCGCTGGCGCATACCGCCGGACAGCTCGTGCACCCGCTTGCCGTACGCGCCCTTCAGCCGCACCAGCTCCAGCAGTTCCTCGGCCCGGCCGCGCCGCTCCGGCTTGGGCACGCCGCGCAGCTTCAGGGCGAGTTCGACGTTCTTGCCGGCGGTCAGCCAGGGGAACAGGGCGTGTTCCTGGAACATCAGGGCGGGCCGCCCGTCGGTCTCGATCGTGCCGGCGCTCGGCCTGTCGAGCCCCGCCACCAGGTTCAGGAGCGTCGACTTGCCGCAGCCGGAGGCCCCGAGGAGGGTGACGAACTCGCCGGGCGCGACGTCGAGGCTGATGTCGTCCAGCACGAGCTGCGGCCCGGCGGGGCCGGCGAACGACTTAGAGACGTGCTCGATCCGGGCGGCCCGCTCGGCGGTACCGGCGGCCTCGTCGGCCTTGGCGAGGGTCGTGGTCGTGGCCATGGTCGTCACCTCCTGGTCAGTGGTCGTGGTCCGGGCCTACTGCTGCCGGACGCCGAGCCCGGCGTCGTCCACCGGGGGCTCGCCCTCGGCTTGGCGGATCTTGTTGAGGAGCGTCAGGTCGTAGATGCCGGTGAGGTCGGGGTCCTTCAGCAGGCCGGCCTCGACGGCGTGCCGGGCCTGGGCGGCGAGGGTGGCGGCCAGCGGGTCGTCGGTGACCTGGAGCGAGGCCCAGGCCGGGTCGAGGACCTCGGCGGGCAGCGCCTTGCCGGCGTCGTCGGCGATCTGCTCGTTGGCGACGGCCTTGGCCTGCTCGGGGTGGTCCCGGATCCACCGGTTGGTCTCGGCCGAGGCCCGCAGCACGGCCTCGACGGCCTTCGGGTGCTCCTTCAGGAACTCCTGCGACACGATGATGTTCGTGGTGACGAACTTCCCCTCCGGCCACAGCGACGCCTCGTCCAGCAGCACCTCGCCGCCCTCGGCGACCATCAGGGAGGCGGTCGGCTCTGGCACCCAGGCGCCGTCGATCGCGCCGGAGCGGAAGGCGTTCGGGGTGACCTTGTTGTCGCTGCGCACGAGCGTGACGTCGCCCTTGCCGGTCATCGGGTCGATCCGCCAGCCCTGGTCCGCGGCCCAGTCGAGGAAGGCCACGTCCTGGGTGTTGCCCAGCTGCGGGGTGGCGATCCGCTTGCCCTTCACGTCCGCGACGGATCGGATCTTCTCGGGGTCGACCACCAGCTTCACCCCGCCGGAGGCCGAACCGCCGATGATCCGCAGGTTCCTGCCGCCGGCCTTGGTGTAGCCGTTGACCGCCGGGGACGGTCCGATCCAGCCGATGTCGACGGAACCGGAGTTCAGCGCCTCGATCTCGGAGGGCCCGGCGTTGAACACCGCGTACTTCGCCCTCGTCGCGCCCAGCGCCTTCTGGAAGAACCCCTTGCGGTTGCCGACCAGGGCCGTGGCGTGGGTGACGTTGCCGAAGTAGCCGATCGTCACCTCGTCCAGACCGTCGATCTTCTTCGCCCCGGGAGCGATCTTCGCCGCGCTGCTCTCCTTCGCCTGGGAGCCGTAACCGCAGCCGGCCAGGACCAGCAGCGGCAGGGCGACCAGGGCCGCGAGGACGCGGTGCGGGGCGGTGGTGGCGGACACGGGAGGGGTTCCTCTCGTCGGCCCGGCGGTCACGGTCTGCCCGGGACGCGGGACGCGTCGGTCAGGCCGTGGCCGGGAGGTCGGCGGGTTTTCGGCGGAGCGGGGGGCGGGGGCGCGGGCGGGCGCGGTTCACCGGCCGCATCGCGCCACTCCGCCCTGGCCTTGCCCGAACTCCGTTCGGGGGGACCCCCAGACCGGGGCGCCGCTGCCGACCCGGCCGCCCTCCTTGGCGAACGTCGAGGAGAAGTCGTGGGGGCCCATGCTCAGAAGTCCCACCCGTCGTCGTCGGCCTCGTCCTTGACCGGCTCCGGCGCGGCGAAGGACTCGCCGACCATGCCGGCGGTCAGCGTCGTGCCGTCGCCGGGGTCGATCAGGATGAAGGAGCCCGTGCGGCGGGAGTCGGCGTAGGAGTCGGCCGGCAGCGGCTCGGCGGTGCGGATCTTCACGCGGCCGATGTCGTTGGCGGTCAGCTGCCCGGGGTGCGGGTGCAGGGACAGGTCGGCCAGTGTCAGCCGGGACGGGATGTCCTTCACGATCGCCTTCACCGTGCGGGTGCCGTGCTTGAGCAGCACCCGGTGACCGACGGTCAGCGGCTGGTCGGCGACGTGGCAGACGGTCGCCTCGATGTCCTGCGTGGTGGCCGGCGCGTCCTTGCTGGGCACGATCAGGTCGCCGCGGGAGACGTCGATGTCGTCCTCGAGCAGCAGCGTCACCGACTGCGGGGTCCAGGCCACGTCGACCGGCTCGCCGAGCAGATCGATGCCCGCGACCTTCGTCGTCCGGCCCGAGGGCAGGACGGTGACCGGGTCGCCGACGCGGAACGTGCCGGCGGCGATCTGGCCGGCGTAGCCCCGGTAGTCGGGGTGCTCGGCGGTCTGCGGCCGGATCACGTACTGCACGGGCAGCCGGGCGTGGCAGTGCGCCAGGTCATGGCTGACCGGGACGGTCTCCAGGTGCTCCAGCACGGTGGGGCCGCCGTACCAGTCCATGTGCGCGGACGGGTCCACCACGTTGTCGCCGACCAGCGCCGAGATCGGGATGGCGGTGACCTCGGGGACGCCCAGCTCGGTGGCGTACGCCGTGAACTCCTCGGCGATCGCCGCGAACACCTTCTCCTCGTAGCCGACGAGGTCCATCTTGTTGACGGCGAGGACCACGTGCGGGACGCGCAGCAGCGCGGCGATGGCGGCGTGCCGGCGGGTCTGCTCGACGACGCCGTTGCGGGCGTCCACCAGGACCACCGTCAGCTCGGCCGTGGAGGCGCCGGTGACCATGTTCCGGGTGTACTGCACGTGCCCGGGGGTGTCGGCGAGGATGAACCGGCGCCGGGGCGTGGCGAAGTAGCGGTAGGCCACGTCGATGGTGATGCCCTGCTCGCGCTCGGCGCGCAGGCCGTCGGTGAGCAGCGCGAGGTCCGGGGCGTCCTGGCCGCGGCCGGCCGAGGCACGCTCGACGGCCTCCAGCTGGTCGGCCAGCACCGACTTCGAGTCGTGCAGCAGCCGCCCGACCAGGGTGGACTTGCCGTCGTCGACGGAGCCGGCGGTGGCGAACCGCAGCAGGGTGGTCGCCGACAGCTGCTCGACCGACAGCGGCTCGGTGGGTTCGGTGGTGCTGGTCATGGCTAGAAGTACCCCTCGCGCTTGCGGTCTTCCATCGCGGCCTCGGAGAGCTTGTCGTCGGCACGCGTGGCGCCGCGTTCGGTGAGCCGGGAGGCGGCGATCTCGGCGATCACCTTCTCGATGGTGTCGGCGTCGGAGTCGACGGCGCCGGTGCAGGACATGTCGCCGACGGTGCGGTAGCGCACCCGCCGCTTCTGAACCGTCTCGCCCTCCTTGGGCCCGCCCCACTCGCCGGCCGTCAGCCACATGCCGGAACGGGCGAACACCTCGCGCTCGTGCGCGTAGTAGATCTGCGGCAGCTCGATGCCCTCCCGGGCGATGTACTGCCACACGTCCAGCTCGGTCCAGTTCGACAGCGGGAACACCCGGACGTGCTCACCGGGGGAGTGGCGGCCGTTGTACAGGTTCCACAGCTCGGGGCGCTGGCGGCGCGGGTCCCACTGGGAGAACTCGTCCCGCAGCGAGAACACCCGCTCCTTGGCGCGGGCCTTCTCCTCGTCCCGGCGTCCGCCGCCGAACACCGCGTCGAACCGCTCCTGCTGGATCTTCTCGGTCAGCGGAAGGGTCTGGAGCGGGTTGCGGGTGCCGTCGGGCCGCTCCTTGAGCACACCCCGGTCGATGTAGTCCTGCACCGAGGCGACGTGCAGCCGCAGCCCGTGCTTGTCGACCGTGCGGTCCCGGTAGTCGAGGACCTCCGGGAAGTTGTGCCCGGTGTCCACGTGCAGCAGCGAGAAGGGCACCGGCGCCGGGGCGAACGCCTTCAGCGCCAGGTGCAGCATGACGATGGAGTCCTTGCCGCCGGAGAACAGGATCACCGGCCGCTCGAACTCGCCCGCCACCTCCCGGAAGATGTGCACCGCCTCCGACTCGAGCGCGTCGAGGTGGGAGAGGGCGTACGGGCTGTCGGTGCCCTCGCCGTCCTTCACCGTCGCGACGGACGTCGTCATGCCAGTCCCCTTTCGCTCAGCAGGGCGTACACCGCCGCGGCGGACTCCTGGACGGTCTGGTCCTGCGACTCGACGCGCAGGTCGGGCGCCACGGGCTCCTCGTAGGGGTCGTCGACGCCCGTGAGCCCGGTCAGCTCGCCCGCGGCCTGCTTGGCGTACAGGCCCTTGACGTCCCGCACCGAGCACACCTCCACCGGCGTCGCCACGTGCACCTCGACGTACGCCGTGCCGTTCGCCTCGTGCCGCTTGCGGACCGCGTCACGGCTGTCGGCGTACGGCGCGATCACCGGGACCAGCGCCGTGACGCCGTTGCGGGCGAGCAGCTCGGCGACGAAGCCGATGCGCTGCACGTTGGTGTGCCGGTCCTCGCGGGAGAAGCCGAGGCCCGCCGAGAGGAACTCGCGGATCTCGTCGCCGTCGAGCACCTCGACGCGCCGGCCCTCGGCGCGGAGCCGGCCGGCCAGTTCGTGCGCGATGGTGGTCTTGCCGGCGCTGGGCAGTCCCGTGAGCCAGACGGTGGCTCCGCTCGTCACGTCGTTCTCCTGGGTCGGGGGTGCGGTCGGGGGTGCGGTCAGGGTCGCGGCCGGGGCCGTGGTCCGGGCCGCGGTGCGGGCAGCGGTCGCTCCGGTCGGGGAGGTCGTCGTCATCCGTGCAGCCCGCACTCGGTCTTGCTCCGCCCCGACCAGCGGCCCGCACGGGCGTCCTCGCCCTCCAGCACACGCCGGGTGCAGGGAGCGCAGCCGACGGAGGCATAGCCGTCCATCAGCAGCGGGTTGGTGAGGACCCCGTGCTCGGCGACGTAGGCTGCCACATCTTCCTGTGACCACCGCGCGATGGGGGAGATCTTCACCTTCTGCCGCTTCTCGTCCCAACCGACGACCGGGGTGTTCGCCCGCGTCGGGGACTCGTCTCGGCGCAGCCCGGTCGCCCAGGCGACGTACGTCTTCAGCCCCTCCTCCAGCGGGCGCACCTTGCGCAGCGCGCAGCACAGGTCGGGGTCGCGGTCGTGCAGCTTCGGGCCGTACTCGGCGTCCTGCTCGGCGACCGTCTGCCGCGGCGTGAGGGTGATGACGTTGACGTCCATCACGGCGTCGACCGCGTCCCGGGTGCCGATGGTCTCCGGGAAGTGGTAGCCGGTGTCGAGGAACACCACGTCGACGCCGGGCATCGCCCGGGAGGCGAGGTGGGCGACCACCGCGTCCTCCATGGACGAGGTCACGCAGAAGCGCTTGCCGAAGGTGTCCGCGGCCCACTGGAGGATCTCCAGCGCGGTGGCGTCCTCCAGCTCGCGGCCCGCCCGCTCGGCGAGCGCCTTGAGATCCTCGGTGGTGCGCTCTTCCTGAACCGCCGTCATATCGATTCCACCTCGGGGGAGTCGGATCGAAGCCCCCGGGCGAGCAGCCCGAGGAACTTCAACTGGAAGGCACGGTTGCACGCCGCGCATTCCCAGGCGCCGTGACCCTGCTCGTGGGGACGCAGGTCCTCGTCGCCGCAGTAGGGGCAGTAGAAGGGGGCCGCGCGTTCGGTCATGACAGGGCCTCCTCGGACGCGCGGGCCGCCCAGGTCGCGAACCGCTCGCCGTCCTCGCGCTCGGCCTGGTAGCGCTTGAGGACGCGCTCGATGTAGTCGGGCAGCTCGTCGGCGGTCACCTTCAGGCCGCGCACCTTGCGGCCGAAGCCGGCCTCCAGGCCCAGCGCGCCGCCCAGGTGCACCTGGTAGCCCTCGACCTGCTCGCCCGCGTCGTTCAGCACCAGCTGGCCCTTGAGACCGATGTCCGCCACCTGGATGCGGGCGCAGGCGTTCGGGCAGCCGTTGAGGTTGATGGTGATCGGCTCGTCGAAGTCCGGGATGCGGCGCTCCAGTTCGTCGATCAGCGAGGCGCCGCGCGCCTTGGTCTCGACGATGGCGAGCTTGCAGAACTCGATGCCGGTGCAGGCCATGGTGCCGCGCCGGAACGAGGAGGGGCGGGCGGTGAGGTCGAGCGCCTCCAGGGACTCCACCAGCGAGTCGACCTGGCCCTCCTCGACGTCGAGGATGATCATCTTCTGCTCGACGGTGGTCCGCACGCGGCCCGAGCCGTGTGCCTCCGCCAGGTCGGCGATCTTCGTCAGGGTGGTGCCGTCCACCCGGCCGACGCGCGGGGCGAATCCCACGTAGTAGCGGCCGTCCTTCTGCCGGTGCACGCCGACGTGGTCGCGCCAGCGGCTCACCGGCTCCTCGGGCGCCGGGCCGTCGGCCAGCCTGCGTCCCAGGTACTCGTCCTCCAGCACCTGGCGGAACTTCTCCGGCCCCCAGTCGGCGACCAGGAACTTCAGCCGGGCGCGGGTGCGCAGCCGGCGGTAACCGTAGTCGCGGAAGATCGACAGCACGCCCTCGTAGACGTCGGGCACGTCCTCGATCGGCACCCAGGTGCCCAGCCGGACGCCCAGCTTGGGGTTGGTGGACAGGCCGCCGCCGACCCACAGGTCGAAGCCCGGCCCGTGCTCGGGGTGTCGCACGCCGACGAACGCCACGTCGTTGATCTCGTGCACCACGTCCAGCACCGGCGAGCCGGAGATGGCCGTCTTGAACTTCCGCGGCAGGTTCGAGTACGCCTTGTTGTTCAGGACCCGGCGCTTCATCTCCTCCAGCGCCGGAGTCCCGTCGATGATCTCGTCCTCGGCGATGCCCGCCACCGGGGAGCCGATCATCACGCGGGGCGTGTCGCCGCAGGCGGTGACCGTGGACAGGCCGACGGCCTCCAGCCGGTTCCAGATCTCGGGCACGTCCTCGATCCGGATCCAGTGGTACTGGACGTTCTGCCGGTCGGTGATGTCGGCGGTGCCGCGCGCGAACTCCTGCGAGATCTCGCCGATCACCCGCAGCTGCCGCGTGGTCAGCGCGCCGCCGTCGATGCGGACCCGCAGCATGAAGTAGCTGTCCTCCAGCTCCTCCGGCTCCAGCACCGCCGTCTTGCCGCCGTCGATGCCGGGCTTGCGCTGCGTGTACAGGCCCCACCAGCGCATACGGCCGCGCAGGTCGTTGGGGTCGATGGAGTCGAAGCCCCGCTTGGAGTAGATCGTCTCAATGCGTGTCCGCACATTGAGACCGTCGTCGTCCTTCTTGAACTGTTCGTTGCCGTTGAGCGGGGTGAAGTGACCCGCGGCCCACTGACCCTCGCCGCGGTGACGGCTCACCTTGCGGCGGGGAGTCGCGGCGGCAGGGTTCTGCGGGGTGGCGGCCATGGTGGATACGTCCTTCGGGACAGGCGGAAAGAGACTCTGACCTGCGCTTTGGCGCGCACGGGCATGGGGGCGCGGCATTGCGCGGGGGAGAAGTGCGAGGTGGGGGTTCCGGTGCTGCTGTGTGCTGCTGGAGTGCTCTCAGCGCACCGGACAGATGGCGCTGGACATGCGGCCGAGGTCGACGTGGCGCCGACTCACCAAGGCGATTCCAGATCCAGGCATGACGGAAGCGTGTCATGGCGATCTGGACACAGTCCAGCATTGTCCAAAATACGGACACCCTTGTCTCGCACGGTGAGACAAGGGTGGTGTCGGTCACACGGCCCGGGCGGGTTCGTGTCGGCGCAGGTCAGGACCGTCCGTCTCCGGACGGGAACGCTCCCGGCCAGGGGCCCGGCGTCGGAACGTCCGGCTCCTCCTCGACCTTGGTGTCGAACAGCCGGAAGCCCCGCCGCCGGTAGTTGTCCATCGCGTACTCGCCGTCCTTGCTGCACGTGTGCAGCCACACCCGCTTCGTCGGGGGCAGCCCGGGCCACCGGTCGGCGAGGTCCCAGGCGCGGGCGGTGCCGTAGGAGAGCAGGTGGCCGCCGATGCCGCGGCCGCGGAACGCCGGGATCAGCCCGAAGTACTCGATCTCCACCACGCCGTCGTCCCCGGGGGTCAGTTCCACGTACCCGGCGGGCGTGCCCCGGTCGTAGGCGACCCAGGTCTCCACGCCCGGCCGCCCCAGGTGCTCCTCCCAGCGGGCGTACGTCCAGCCCAGCCGGTCGGTCCAGCGGATGTCGCCGCCGACGGAGGCGTACAGGAAGCGGCTGAACTCGGGTGAGGGCACCTCCGAGCGGACGATCCGGACGTCTCCCTCGGGCCCGGCCGCCGGCAGCAGATCACTCGGATCGGTCTGCTCCAGCGACCAGGTGGTCACGGCGATGTTGGTCATAGCGGTCAGAAAACCATCCGGCGTCCGGATCTGTCGACTAACCGAGTGACCCGTCGATCGAGGTCAGCGGCACGGCGAAGAGGACCCGCCCCGACTGCGACCAGACCTCGCCGGTCTCCGGCCGGTACGCCAGCGGGCCGGCGCCCGGGGTCCAGCACTGCTGCGAGCGGTCGGCGCCGCACTCCGTGGCGCGCGTGCCGTCGGCGTTCTGCCGCACCAGCGTGCCCCGGCCGTCCGGCCCGTCGTCGGCCGCGCGGCCCAGGTACCAGTCCGGGTCCGCGGCGCCGGACGGCCGGTGCGCCAGCACGCCCCGGACGCCGGCCGCCCCCGTCTCGTAGGCCTCCTGCGGCTCCGTCCGCCCGCGGGCGTCGGCGGCGGGCAGTCCGGCCCGGCCGGGCTCCGTGGCGAGGGCGTAGCGCCACAGGCGGGTGGGGCGGTCGCCGTCGGCCGGCACCCACTCGCCCGCCACCAGTGAGGGCCGCGGGCCGCTGCGGTCCAGCGAGAGCGTGTGCGGACGGGCCGCCCCCGGCCCCGCGGCCGGCCGGTACGCGGCGACGGCCGGCAGGACGTACTCGTGCCCGGCGGCCGCCCAGCCGCCGGGCACCCGGCCCACGGCGTCGGCGTCGGCGGTGGTCCGCTGGATGCGGTCCAGGTCGTACACGTACAGCGCGTTGCCGTCCCCGGGGCCGGCGGTGACCAGCAGCTTGTCCTGGTACCGGACCATCCCCGAGACGGGCGAGGCCAGCCCCCGGTAGTCGTGGCCGCCGTCGACCGGGACGGCCAGCAGCGCCGAGACGTGGCGCGGCCGGTCCGGGGCGTCCGCGGCGGGCACCGGGTCGCCGGCGGCGACGAAGGAGACCCGCGCCAGGCCCTGCTCCGCGGGGCCGTCGCCGTCGCGGGACCACGCCGAGAGGATCACCCCGGAGTCCTCGTCCCCGTCGCCCGAGGCGGCCACGGCGCCGGGCAGCCAGCCCCGGGTGTCGGCCTCCCGCCAGCAGTAGGCGCGGGTGGCGGCGGGGGCGACGGGCAGCGCCTCGCGCTCCGCGGCCGGGCAGTCGTCGGCGTCCCGCAGCGTCCGGTCCGCGCCGGCGAGGGCAGTGCCGAGGTCCACGGGGCGGCCCATCGCCGAGGACAGCCGGTCGAGCCAGCGCTCGGGCACCCGGTGCTCCGTCAGCCGCATCGGGGCCCGGTCGGCGGCGGCGAGCGGCTTCAGGCGGCCGGGGTCGTCGGCGACCGTGGCCTGCGAGGCGCTGATCATCGTCGCGGCACCGGTCAGGGCCAGGGCCGCCCCGGCCAGGGCCGCGCGCAGCGCCCTGCCCCGCCGACGCCGGCGGTGTCTGCCGCGATGCTTCATACAACCTCCACGGAGGCCGGTCCAACTGCGCCCGGGGGTCGGAGCGTTGACCGGGCGCGGTGCGGGCGGTCCGTAGAGGGATGCTACGGCAGCGAAGGGGCGCGGGGGACGTGGACGCTGCAAATATGCAGAAGAAACCGCCTTGTCGGGTTCCCCGGCCCGCCGGACCGGTCACGGGCGGGTCACGGGCCGGGTGCCGGGCGGCGGTGCTCCGCCACCACCGGTGACAGCGAGTGGGGCAGCAGGTCGCGAGGGTCGTCGGGGAGTCGCACCTCGACCTCCGCACCTTCGCAGAAACGATACGGCCGGTGTTCCAGCAGCCCCCCGAGGTACCGCCGTATCCGCGACATCTCGGCCCGCACCGTCACCGTGCGGGCCGGATCGCCGAACAGGTCCGCGGCCAGGCCCGCCGCGCTGCGGCCACCGCGCTGCACGGCCAGCAGATACAGCAACTCCGCGTGCCGGGGGCTCAGTTCGTGCGCCCAGGGCCCCGCGCCGCCCAGCACCTCCACCGACCAGCGGCGCGGATGCCCGAGGTCCAGCACGATCCGGGTGGCCCCGCCCCCGCCCCCGTCCTGCGCCGCCACCCGCACCAGCCAGCCGTCGCCCAGCGGCTCCACCGCGCACGGCCCGAGCCCCGGCACCCACCGCGGCCCCGCCCCCGGCGACTTGGGCAGCGTGACCCGGCCCGTGTACGGCATCCCCGTCACCGCCGCGGTCCAGCCGTCCCGGTCCACCACGAGGGCGCGGCCGGGGATCCGGGCCAGCACCGGCGCCGCGACCGCCCGCAGCCGCTCCAGCGACTGCACGTGCAACTCGCGCAGCCGGGCCTCGGCGAGCTTGGCCACCGAGGCGACCCAGGCCAGGTTGGCCGGATGCATGGTCTCCAGCGGCCCGCTCACATCGACCACGCCGATCAGGCGCCCGTCGCGCGGGTCGGTGATGGGCGCCCCGGCGCACGTCCAGGTCGTCTGCGAGCGCACGAAGTGCTCCGAGGCGAACACCTGCACGGGCCGCCGGGTGACCGCCGGCGTGCCCACGCCGTTGGTCCCGACCACGTCCTCCCGCCAGTCCGCGCCCACCTCGAAGCCCAGCACGTCGGCCTTGCGCAGCACCGGGGCGCTGCCCTCCCGCCACAGCACCCGGCCCTCGCCGTCGGCGACCACCATGATGTGGTGGGCGACGTCCGCCACCGACAGCAGCCCCTCGCGCAGCACCGGCAGCACATGCCGCAGCGCCGAGGCCTCCCGCCGCCGCTGAAGCTCCTCGTGCGACAGCAGCCCGGACCGGCGGTCGCGCTCCGGGTCGACACCGCTGCGCAGCATCCGCTCCCAGGACTGCTCGATCACCGGGCGGGGCGCCACCGGTGCCCGCCCGCCCGACAGCCGGGCCGCGCGGACCTCGCTGAGCACCCGAGCCGCACGCGTCGTGTCCACGGCGGCGAACTGCGTCACGTCCATGGGCGAGAGCGCCACTGGTCCTCGTCCTCCTGCGGACTCCGTACCGGTCGTTGGTCTCATGATGACCGCTTGCCCTTGTGCCGTGGGCACAGTCCGCACACAGTCACCGGCAAGTTGCAACCCCTTGCAACTCTGGTGGACCGCCGCCCCGGTGGCCGAAACTTGGTGTGCGCCGTCCCGAGCGGCGCTCGCGGCCTCGTAGGCCAGTGACGCGGGGGTGGTGCCGTGTCGGCGCAGCACCACCCCCGCCACGACTCGCGCGGTCGGCCCATGCCCCGAAGGACGTGACCCGCGCGGCGCGCGGTTCCCGCGAGGGTCAGGACACCGGCCGGGCCCGCGCCACCACCGAGGCCAGATCCAGCGTCGGCGGCAGCGTGCCGAACGCCGCGCCCCCGTCGCCGCCCAGCCGCCCGGCACAGAACGCGTCGGCGACCTCCGGCGGCGCCCACCGCACCAGCAGCGCCCCCTGGAGCACCAGCGCCAGCCGCTCCACCAGCCGCCGGGCCCGCCCCTCGGCCCCCTCCAGATCGGCCAGTTCGGTCAGCAGCCCCTTGATCGCCGCGTCCAGCCGGTGATCGGCGCCGCGCGCCGCGCCCACCTCCGTCAGGTACGCGTCCAGCGCGGCCGGCTCGCGCCGCAACGCCCGCAGCACGTCCAGCGCCTGGACGTTGCCCGCGCCCTCCCAGATCGAGTTCAGCGGCGACTCGCGCACCAGCCGGGGCATCCCCGACTCCTCGACGTACCCGTTGCCGCCCAGGCACTCGGCGGCCTCCACCGCCACCGGCGCACAGCGCTTGGTCACCCAGTACTTGGCCACCGGCACCGCCAGCCGCAGCAGCGCCCGCTCCCGCTCGTCGCCGCCGGCGGCATGGTCGTAGGCCGCCGCGAGCCGCAGCCCGAGGACGGTGGCCGCCTCCGACTCGATCGCGAGGTCGGCCAGCACGTTGCGCATGAGCGGCTTGTCGACCAGCCGCCCGCCGAACGCCTCGCGGTACGTGCAGTGGTGCACCGCCTGCGCCACCGCCTGCCGCATCAGCCCCGCCGAGCCCAGCACGCAGTCCAGCCGGGTCGCCGCCACCATCCCGATGATGGTGCGCACCCCACGCCCCTCCTCGCCCACCCTGCGCGCCCAGGTCCCGGCGAACTCGACCTCGGCGGAGGCGTTGGAGCGGTTGCCCAGCTTGTCCTTCAGCCGCTGGATCAGGAACGGGTTGCGGGTGCCGTCGGCCAGCACCCGCGGCACCAGGAAGCAGGTCGGCCCTCCCGGCGCCTGCGCCAGCACCAGGAAGCCGTCCGACATCGGTGCCGAGCAGAACCACTTGTGCCCGGTCAGCTCGTAGGCGCCGTCCTCGGCGAGCGGCCGGGCGGCGGTGGTGTTCGCCCGTACGTCGCTGCCGCCCTGCTTCTCCGTCATGCCCATCCCGAACAGCGCGCCCGCCTTCAGGTGCGCCGGCCTGAGCCCCCGGTCGTACACCGTGGACGTCAGCCGGGGCTCCCACTCCGCGGCGAGCGCCGGATCGGTGCGCAGCGCGGGGACGGCCGCGTGGGTCATCGACAGCGGACAGCCGACGCCGGCCTCGGCCTGGGTCCACATCAGGAAGGCGGCGGCGCGCCGCACGTGCCCGCCCGGCCGGTCCCAGGCCGCCGTCAGCCCCGCCGCGACGCCCTTGCCGAGCAGCCGGTGCCAGGCGGGGTGGAAGTCGACCTCGTCGACGCGGTGTCCGTAGCGGTCGTGGGTGCGCAGCCGGGGCGGGTTCGCGTTCGCCTCCGCGCCCCACTCCAGCACCTGCGCCGAACCGCAGCTGTGCCCCAGGCCCGACAGCTCCGCCAGCGCCTCCCCGCGCAGCTCGGGTGCCAGATGCCGTTCGACCGCCGCGACGAGGGCCCGGTCGGCGGTGAACACGTCGTACCCGGCCAGCGGCGGGGCCTGGTTCGTCACGGTGTGGGTGCTGTCGCCTGCCATGACGTGAACGTACCCCGTTCCGGGCCGCCCGTGTCCGGTGCCCTCCGCGGGTGAGTGGTGTCCCGCGCGGCGGATACCTTTAGGACGTGCAGCCAGCAAGTGAACCCCCCGAGCGACCCTCCGGACGCCTCCACCGGGCCCGCGCCCTCTACCGGAACGTCTCCAAGCGCAGGACCGCCTGGCTGCTGCTGAAGGACACCGTCAACTCCTGCATCGAGTACCGCATCCTCGGCCTGGCCGCCGAGGCCGCCTTCTTCACCCTGCTCTCGGTGCCGCCGCTGCTGCTCAGCGTCATCGGACTGCTCGGCTACGTCGACCTGTGGACCGGCGCCGACACCACGCAGAGCGTGCGCGCGAACATCCTGGAGGCCTCCCGCACGGTGCTGTCCGAGCGCGGTGTGGCGGAGATCGCCGAGCCGATCCTGGACGACGTGATGAAGGGCGGCCGGCCCGACGTCATCTCCCTCGGCTTCCTGTTCGCCCTCTGGTCCGGGTCGCGCGCGGTGAACGTCTTCATCGACACCATCACCGTGATGTACGGCCTCGACGGCGTGCGCGGCATCGTCAAGACCCGCCTGCTGGCCTTCCTGCTCTTCCTCGTCGCCCTGCTGATCGGCTCCGTCGCGCTGCCGCTGATGGTGGCCGGGCCGGACGCGGTGGTACGGGTCGTGCCGTGGTCGGCGACCGTCGTGCAGGTGCTCTACTGGCCGGTCGTCATCGTCCTGTCCATCGCGTTCCTCACCACGCTCTACCACGTGTCGGTCCCGGTCCGCTCCCCGTGGATCGAGGACGTGCCCGGCGCCCTCGTCGCGCTCGCCATGTGGGTGCTCGGCAGCTTCCTGCTGCGCATCTACCTCACCAGCACCGTCGAGGGCCCCACCATCTACGGCTCGCTGGCCGCGCCCGTCGCCGTCCTGCTGTGGATCGGCGTGTCCGCGTTCGCCGTGCTCGTCGGGGCCGCGGTCAACGCGGCCATCGACCGGGTCTGGCCGGCCGCCGCCACGGCCGCCGCCCGCGAGGCCAACGAGCGGCTGCGGCAGGCGCAGGTCGCCGAGTACGTGGCCCGTGCCGCCGCCGACGGCGAGGCCGACCCGGACATGCCCTCCGAGTTCCCCGAGCGCTGGTCCCGGTTCCTGCCGCCGGAGGACGTCACCTCCCGGCTGCGGACCCACGCCCGGCACCATCCGTCCGGCCACAAGGCGTCCGGCGAGAAGGCGTCCGGGTCGAAGGCGTCCGCCGAGAAGGCGCCCGGCGGTGACTCGTCGGTGCCCGGGCCGACCGGCCGCCGGCCGTCCGGCCACGACCTGTCCGGGCCCAAGCCGTCCGACCAGGACCTGC
Organism: Streptomyces sp. NPDC031049; assembly: GCF_055571015.1. NCBI lineage: Bacteria > Bacillati > Actinomycetota > Actinomycetes > Kitasatosporales > Streptomycetaceae > Streptomyces > Streptomyces sp. NPDC031049. Next base: position 197,445 of record NZ_JBVIGC010000006.1, on the reverse strand, counting down.
CCGGCCACCGGCCGGACGCGCCGTAGCCGCCCCTGCGCTGACGCCATGGACGCACTCGCCGGTCTGCTGGAGGGGCCCCGCGCCCGGGGCGCGTTCATGATCCGCGCCTGCTTCGACCCGCCGTGGGCGGTTCGGGTCGAGGACCGGGCGCCGCTGACGGTGATCCTCGTGGTGCGCGGCGACGCCTGGGTCGTACCGGAGACGGGCCAGCGGCTGCGGCTGCGGGCCGGCGACCTCGCCGTCGCGCGCGGACCCGAGCCGTACACCTGCGCCGACGACCCGGACACGGCGCCGCAGGCGCTGATCCTGCCGGGCGCCGAATGCCGCCGGCCCGACGGCCGCCCCCTCAACGGCTCCATGGACCTGGGCGTCCGCAGCTGGGGCGACCGGCCCGAGGCCGGCACGGTGCTGCTCATCGGCAGCTACCTGGTGCGCGGCGAGATCGGCGGCCGGCTGCTGGACGCCCTGCCGCCGCTGCTGTCCCTCACCGCCGACGACTGGGACTGCCCGCTCACCCCGCTGCTGATGACGGAGGTGACGCGGGACGAGCCGGGCCAGGAGGTGGTCCTCGACCGCCTGCTCGACCTGCTGGTCATCGCCGCGCTGCGCGCCTGGTTCGCCCGCCCCCGGGCGCAGGCGCCGGCCTGGTACCGGGCCCTGGGCGACCCCGTCGTGGGCCGGGCACTGCGGCTGCTCCAGGACGCCCCGGCCCACCCGTGGACGGTGGCCTCGCTCGCGGCCGAGGCCGGTGTCTCGCGGACCGCGCTGGCCCGGCGCTTCACCGCACTGGTGGGCGAGCCCCCGATGACGTACCTGACCGGCTGGCGCCTCGCGCTCGCCGCCGACCGGCTCCGCGCCACCGACGACACCCTGGCCGCGATCGCCCGCCAGGTCGGCTACGGCAGCGCCTTCGCCCTGTCCACCGCCTTCAAGCGGGCCTACGGTGTCAGCCCGCGGCAGCACCGCACGCCCTCGGCGTAGGTAGCCTGGCCGTGTGTACGCGGAACGGGCCTCCCGGCTGACCGGCGCGGTGGTGTGGACGAACGCCCCCGTCCGGCCAGGCGGGGGCCGGGTGCTGCCCGACGGCTGCATGGACCTGCTGTGGCACGAGGGCCGGCTGCTGGTCGCCGGTCCGGACACCCGCGCCCACCTCACCGACGGCACGGGCCGCTGGGCGGGCGTCCGCTTCCGCCCCGGCACCGCGCCCGCCCTCCTCGGGGTCCCCGCGCACGAGCTGCGCGACCGGCGCGTCGACCTCGCCGACCTGTGGCCGGCCGCGCAGGTGCGCCGGCTGACGGCCCGGGTGAACGCGGCGGCCGACCCGGCCGACGGCCTGGAGGCGGTGGCCCTGTCCCGGGCGGCCGACGCCACACCGCCCGACCCGCTGCCGGCGCGCGTCGTCACCGCCCTGGAGGCGGGCCGCCCCGTCGCCGCGATCGCCGACGAACTCGGCGTCGGCGCCCGCCAGTTGCACCGCCGCGCGCTGGCGGCCTTCGGCTACGGCCCCAAGACCCTGGCCCGTGTCCTGCGCCTGCAACGCGCCCTGACGCTGGCCCGCAGCGGCGTCCCCCTGGCCGAGACGGCCGCCCGGGCCGGTTACGCGGACCAGGCCCACCTGACCAGGGACGTCAAGGAGCTGACGGGCCTCACACCGGGCGCCCTGCTGGGCCGGTAGCGGGACGGAGCCGGGGCCCTGCCCGGCCGGCAGCGGGGTGGAGTGGGTGTCCTGCCCGGCCGGCAGCCGGGTGGAGCCGGCGCCCTATCCGGCCGGCAGCGGGGCGAACAGGTCGACGCCGTTGCCGTCCGGATCGGCCACGACGGCGTACCGCTGCCCCCAGAAGGCGTCCCAGGGCTTCAGCTCGCCGTGGTGCCCGGCCCCGACCAGCTCCTCGTACACCGCGTCCACCTCCTCCGGCGTGTCGCACAGCAGCGCGAGCGAGGCCCGCCCGCCCCCGCCGGGCGGCTGCCACCCGGGGTGGAAGGACCGGACGGTCTCCTCGGTGTCGAGCAGCAGCCGGATGCCGCCCGGCAACTCGGCCTCGGCGTGCGGCTGCTCCTCGGCCCCCTCCGGGAAGGGGAAGCCGAGACGGCGGTAGAAGGTCACGGAGGCGGCCATGTCGGAGACGACGAGGCCGATGGCGTTGAATCGTGCGGTCATGGGGCCACCGTAGGGAGGGCGGTGGGGGCGGGTCTTGAAGGAAACGGACACCGGCCGAGGGCCGGAGCCGGGTGCTGGCAGGATGGCGGCATGATCTGTCGTGTACGCGTCCCGCGCGTCCTGCCCGTGCTGCTGCTGGCGCCGCTAGTTCTCACCGCCTGCGGCACCGAGCAGGCCGACGGGACCGACCGGGCCGGCTCCGTTTCCGGCGCCGAAGCCGGGTCGCCCGCCGGCACCGGTTCCGCCTCCCCGTCCGCCGAACTCGCCGCGCGGGCCCGCGCGTTGGGTGTGGCGCCCGAGCTGGTCTACGTCACCGAGGCCCCCGGTTACGCGCCGGCCGAGCAGTCCGTCGGCGTGTACGGCGGCGATGGCTTCTCCGCGGTGTACGTCTCCGAGAAGGGCGCCCAGATCCGGCTGTTCGTCGACCGGGACTCGGCCGACGCCGGTGACTGCGGGCGGGGTGAGCGGTGGGAGGTGTGCGAGCGCGACGGCGACGGCTGGTACCGCGCCGGTGCGCACCAGCACGAGTACACCCGGCCCGCGGACGGCCATGTCGTGCGCGTGAACGCCGACCAGGGCGCCGTGCCGCGCGACGTCCTGCGCGCGGCGGCCGAGGCCGCCCACCGCCCGGACGCCGCCGAGGCCGAGGACCTCCTCCCGCCCGCCGGCCCCGCCGTGGAACGCGGTGACCTGCCGCCGGTGGGGGACGGGGCGCCGGACAACGACGTGGACGCCGGCGGGTGACGGCGACCGCCGGTCAGGGCACCTCGACGACCGCCGGTCAGGGCACCTCGACCTCCACGCGGGCCGTGTTGTTGCCGGGACGGGGGTCGTCCGCCCGGAACATGGTGGTCACGGAACCCGATCCCGGCTCCCGCGAGTCGATCCGGAACTCGAACGCGAAGCGCAGCTCCTTCCCGGCTTCGAGGTACGCCCCGCTCCCGCAGCCGTACGCACGTCCCTTCGGCTTGCCCAGACCGAGCCAGGTCCCGGAGTCGGTGCCGGGAGGATCCTTCTTGTACCCGAAGCAGTCCGGCGGGGCCTTCACGACCGTCACTCCGGGCGGAACGGAGAGCCACACCGCGTCCCGGATGCGCGCCTCCTCCTCCTTGCGCGTCGCACCGCGGGAACCGGGCCCCGCGTTGCGTACCGCGAACTCGCCCCGCACCACGTCCCCCGGCCGGCCGCGCAGGGTCGCCCCGTCGACCACGAAGTCCGCGGTGCTGGCCACGTCGATCGCGCTGGCCAGCTCGTTCTCGTTCGCGTCCGCGCGCAGGGACGTGGTGGCGCCGGTGCGGGCAACGGCCGTCAGCTCGGTGGGTCCGTCGCCCCTGCGTTCGTCGTCCAGGCCGAGGGGAGCCAGGGGAGCGTCGGCCTCCACCGACCTCACGCCGTACGTGATGCGCTCCCGCGTCGCGTCGTCGGCGGCCCGTACGGTGCCGAGGTCGAAGTCGTAGGAGGCCATCGGGGCGAAGGGGCCCACCACTTTGCAGCGCACGGTCGCATCGACGCCCTTCTCGTCGGGGGTCCGCCACAGGCAGTTCCGGAAGCGCTCGGTGAGGGACAGGCCCGGCGAAAGGGTGAGCGACACCTCCACCGCCTCCAGGCGGCTGCGGCTGAAGTTGGTGAAGCCTCCCGGCAGCGGCAGCGTCCCGCCGGGGTCGAGCCGTTCCCGGGCGGCCGGCGCCCGGTCGAACACCGGACCCGTACCGATCACCTGAACGGGGAACCGCTGCATGCCCTGGGAACCGTCGCCCGCGGTGGCCGTCACCCGCACCTGCCGCGTGGTGTCCGCGGCGGACGCCTTGGCGAGACCGACCCGCACCTGACCGACCCCGACCGGCACGCCCCGCCGCACCGGCCCCAGGTCCTCGCAGACACCGATCAGGTCGCCGTCGGGATCGCAGGGCACCTCGACGTCGTCCGAGACGCCTTCGAGGGCGGAGGCGTCGACGGTCACGGTGACGTCGGTGAGATCGGCCCGCCCGATGTTGGAGACCCAGACGTCGTTGGGGTGCGCCCGGCCGGGAAGCCGGATCTGCGACAGCGGGTCGACGATGACGACGAGGGGACCGGTGGTGGCGTCCGTGTTCTCGTCCGGGCGGCCGGTGCCGGCGGAGGCCGGCGCCGTGACCAGCAGGGCGCACGTCGTGGCGACGGCGCCGAGGGAGCGTCGCAGGCCGCGGTTCATCGGGTCTCCCGGGAGGTGCGGGCGGCCGCGGACCGGCGCCGCAGCCACAGGGCGCCGCCGCCCAGGGCCACGGCGGTGGCGAGACCGCCGGTGAGCAGATGGGGCAGGAGGACTCCGACGCCCCCCGAGGGGGTCGGGGCTCCGGTGACGTCGACCTTGATGGCGGCCGAGTTGTTCGACAGGTCGGCGTCCGAGGCGACGAACTCGTCGCGGTCCGGCATCCTGATCTCGCCGGCCCGGCCGTCCGCCCGCTCGATGCGGAAGGCGAAGGGGAAGTGTTCGAACTGCCCGGGGGGCATGGTGCGGCGCTTGTCGAGGCGGTCCTGGACACAGGTGTAACCGGCCGCGCCCGGTGCTCCCTGGTCCGTGAACCCCGGCTCCTTGCCCCGGCAGGATGTGGGGACGTCGACGGCCTTCACGCCGGGCGGCACCGTCAGTTCCACGACGCGTGCCGTGTCGTTGTCCGACTCGTCGTCGAAGACGGCCGAGCTTCTCCCGGGGCCGTTGTTGACGAAGTAGAAGTCGGCCTCGACGACATCGCCCGGCTTGCCGCGCAGCGTCACCTCGTTGACCGCGAGGTCCCGGGAGAGGCCGGTCCTGACGTCCGTGTACACGTACGGCGAGTCCTGCGCCGGCCGCACGTGCTCGTCGGGACGGGCGCGCTCGGTGAAGCCCAGCGTCGGCCCGGAGCCCCGGCGTGCGCCGTCCGGCAGCGTGGTGGTGAGGTCGTCGGTGGTGGCGACGTAGTGGATCTGTTCGCGGGACGCCGCGTTGTCGGCCTTCACGGTGCCGAGGTCCAGGTCGTAGGAGCGGCCGGGCCGCGCCGTGCCGCTCAGCCGGCAGGTCATGGCGTCGACGAGGAGCGTCTCCCAGTCCTCCTCGTACCAGCAGTTGCCGAACTCCTCCGTGAAGGAGAGGTAGCCGCCGAGGTCGACACGCACGTAGACGGTGCCGAGCGTCCGGCCGGTGCCGTTGGTGAACCCTCCGGGCAGCTCGAACGTCGTCCCCGGCTCGGCGGTGACCTCCTCGACGGCCCGGTCGAAGCGCGGTTCGTCCTCCTCCGCCGCGGCGGCCGGGGACGCCGTCCCCAGGGCCAGCAGCAGACCGGCCACCAGGGCCGGCAGCGCGGGGCGTCTTACAGGGCGTGACACGGACCCTCCGTACGTCGTGGAACGCCGGCGGGCCGCCCTCCCCCGGGACCGGCGCGCCGGCCGCGTGCTCGGGTCATGGGACCGGGACCGGCCTCGAAAGGTTGTACGTCCGCAGGGGAATGCACGGGAATACATCCGGTCGGTGAGACGCTCTGACGTGCACCGGTGCAGGGTGCACGGAGTGCGGCGCGCGGTGAAGGGGCTGGTGTCGTATGACGGTGACGGACCGGACGGGGCCCGCCGGCCCCGTGGTCGCCACGCCCTACGGGGCGGTGCGCGGCAGGTACGAGGACGGGGTCGCCGTCTTCCGGGGCGTCCCGTACGCCGCGCCGCCCTTCGGCGCCCGCAGGTTCCGGCCGCCCGTGCCGCCCGAGCCGTGGGACGGGGTGCGGGACGCGGGCGCCTTCGGGCCGACGGCGCCCAAGCCGCCGTACTCCGACGCCTTCGCCCAGTACCTGTCCGACCCGGAGATCCCCGGCGACGACTGCCTCAACCTGAACGTCTGGACGCCCGAACCGGGGCCCGGGGCGCGGCTGCCCGTCCTGGTGTGGCTGCACGGCGGCGCGCTGACCAGGGGATCGTCGGCCGTGCCCGTGTACGACGGCCGGTCCTTCGCCCGGGACGGCGTCGTCTGCGTGTCGGTCAACTACCGACTGGGCGTGGAGGGCTACGGGCTGTTCCCGGACGCCCCCGCCAACCCCGGACTGCGGGACCAGCTCGCCGCCCTGGAGTGGGTCCGCGAGTCCATCGGCGCCTTCGGCGGCGACCCCGACCGGGTGACGCTGGCCGGGCAGTCCGCCGGGGCCATCAGCGTCGGCGCCCTGCTCGCCGCGCCGCGGGCCCGCGGACTGTTCCGGCGGGCGGTGCTCCAGAGCGGGCCTCCCGAGGCCGCCGACCGCGAGAAGGTGCGGCGCATGGTCCGCCGCATGGCCGGCCGCCTCAAGGTCCCCGCCACCGCCGAGGCCTTCGCGGCCGTCGACCGGGACCTGCTGCTGCGCACCCAGGCCGAGGTCGGCAGGCTCAGCAGCCCCGTGCTCGGCGGCCCCGCCTTCGGCATCGTCGTCGACGGCGATCTCGTGCCCCGCGACCCCCTGGAAGCCCTCGCCGAGGGCGGCGCGGCCCCCGGCGCCGACCTGCTGATGGGCTGGACCCGCGACGAGTACCGGCTCTGGCTGGTCCCCGGCGGGCTCCTGGAGCGCATCGACCGGCTCGGTGCCGTCGCCCTGGCCGGCGCCCGCGCCCGCTGCCGCTGCGGCCCCGAGGTGACCCGCGGCTACCGCGACCTGCACCCCGGCGCGGGCACCGCCGAGATCGTCGGCCAGATGGTCACCGACCACCTGCTGCGCCGGCCGCTGCACCGCCTGGCCGACGCGCGCACCGGCTCGGCGTCCTACGTGTACGAGTTCGCCTGGCCCTCCAACCGGCCCGGCCTCGGCGCCTGCCACGCCCTCGAACTGGGCTTCGTCTTCGACACGGGCGAGACTCCCGAGTCGCGGAAACTGGCGGGGGAGGGTGCGCCGGGCGCGCTGGCCGAGGCGTTGCACGGGGCGTGGGTGCGGTTCGCGACCGGGGGCGACCCCGGCTGGGAGGCGTGGGACGCCACCCACCCCGTCCGCGTGTTCGACGCGGGCCCGCCGCGGACGGTGTCCGGCCCCCGGGACCGCGAGCTGGCCCTGTGGGACCCGGCCCCCGACGCCGACGGCCCCGGTACACGCTCGCGGGCGAGGCGCCTGGCGCGCCGGTGAGGAGCGTGCGGCGAACGGCGGTCTTCCCGGAAGCAACCGCCGGGCGTCGCTGGGGTGTCGGGGCTGCCGCGGGGTGCCGGCGGTCGCCGCCGTGCTGCTCGGCCCGGCCACGGGCTTCGACCGGCTCGACGGGCTCTCGAGCCCGAGGCGCCGGCTGGGTGAAACGCTCGGACTCGGCTAACGCGTCCCGGGTCCCACGACCGTGCGGCTGATGCTCCGGACGGCCTCCGGGCCCACCCGGCAGCAGCCGCCGATCAGGCGGGCACCGGACGAGCGCCAGCGGGCCACCCGCTCGGCGGTGAGAGTGGAGCGGCCGGTCCAGGAGCGGGAGCCGGCGTCCCAGATCTCGCCGCTGTTGGGGTAGGCCACGAGCGGCTTGCCCGTCGTCCGGGCCGCGACGGCCAGGGCGGCGTCCACGTCCTCCGGCGCGCAGCAGTTCACGCCCACCGCGACCACCTCCTCCGCGTCGGCGGCCAGCGCGAAGGCCTCCTCCAGCGGCTGGCCGGCGCGGGTGCGGTCGCCGGTGACGGAGTACGACAGCCAGGCCGGGACGCCGAGGCCGCGCACCGCCCGGAGCAGGGCCGCCGCCTCGTCGGTGTCGGGGACCGTCTCCAGGGCGAGGACGTCGGGGCCGGCCGCCGCGAGCACCTCCAGGCGGGGGCGGTGGAAGCGTGCCAGCTCGGCGACGGTGAGCCCGTAGCGGCCCCGGTACTCCGAGCCGTCGGCGAGCATCGCGCCGTACGGGCCGGCCGAGGCGGCCACCCACAGCGGGCGCCGGGTGCGGGCCCGCCGGGCCGCCTCCCGGGCCAGCGCCACGCTGAGGGCCAGCAGCTCCGCCGCCCGGTCGGCGTCGACGCCCCGCGCGGCGAAGCCCTCGAACGTGGCCTGGTAGCTCGCGGTGATCGCCACGTCCGCGCCCGCCTCGAAGTAGGCGAGGTGGGCGGCGGTGACCGCCTCCGGGCGGTCGGCGAGCAGCCGGGCGGACCAGAGGGCGTCGCTCAGGTCGTGGCCGTCCGCCTCCAGCTGGTTGGACATGCCGCCGTCGAGCACGAGCGGACCGGCGGCCAGGGCGTCGGCGAAATCGCTGGTCATGACTCGACGCTAGCCCAACCCGTTGACCTCCTCCCGGTACGCCCTTACCTTTCCGTCGTTCGCCATTTCAGATGGCATTCGATATGTCGAACAGACCGGCTCGCCGAGACCGGCCGTCGTCCCCCGCGCTTCGAGAGGCAGCCCGTATGACCCGTGCCCATGATCTGCCCGGAGTCCCCGAAGTCCCCGGCCGCCGCCTGCTGTTGAAGGGGGTCGCCGCCGCCGGTGCCGCCGGTGCCCTGGCGGCCGTCCCCGCCGCCGCGCACGCCACTCCCGCACCCGCCGGGTCCGCCGTACCCGCCGGCTCCGCCGCCGCGCACGGTGGCCGTCGGGGGCCGGCCGCCCCCTACGTCAACCCCCTCGTCCGCAACCGCGCCGACCCGCACATCCACCGCCACCGCAACGGCTGGTACTACTTCACGGCCACCAGCCCCGAGTACGACCGCATCGTCCTGCGCCGCTCCCGCACCCTGAACGGCCTCGCGACCGCCGGTGAGGCCGTCATCTGGAGGCGGCACGCCACCGGCGCCATGGGGGCGCACATCTGGGCACCGGAGATCCACCACATCGACGGCAGGTGGTACATCTACTTCGCCGCCGCCCCCGCGGAGAGCGTCTGGGACATCCGCATGTGGGTCCTGGAGAACGCCCACCCCGACCCGTTCCGGGGCACCTGGGTGGAGAAGGGGCAGCTCAGGACCGCCTGGGAGACCTTCTCCCTGGACGCCACCACCTTCACCCACCGCGGCACCCGCTACCTGGCCTGGGCGCAGCACGAGCCCGGCATGGACAACAACACCGCCCTGTGGCTGTCGGAGATGGCGAACCCGTGGACCCTGAAAGGCCCTCAGGTGCGTCTGTCCACGCCCGAGTACGACTGGGAGTGCGTCGGGTTCAAGGTCAACGAGGGGCCGTCCGTCATCGCCCGCAACGGGCGCCTGTTCCTGACCTACTCCGCCAGCGCCACCGACGCCAACTACTGCATGGGCCTGCTGACGGCCCGCGCCGACGCCGACCTCCTGGACCCGGCCGCCTGGGTCAAGTCGCCGGTACCCGTGTTCACCAGCAACGACACCACCCGGCAGTACGGTCCCGGGCACAACTGCTTCACCGTCGCCGAGGACGGCCGCACCGACGTCCTCGTCTACCACGCCCGCCCGTACAAGGAGATCGCGGGCGACCCGCTCGACGACCCCAACCGGCACACCCGTGTGCAGCGCCTGCACTGGAACCCGGACGGCACCCCCGACTTCGGCGTCCCCGTCGCCGACACCGAACGGCGCTGACGGCCGCTCAGCTCGGAAGCCGGCGCCGCAGCTGCGTCAGACGGCGGTCGAAACGGCGGTGGTGCCAGACCAGCCAGCCCAGGAACACCACCGCCGGCGCCGGCATCGAGGTGCCCGCCGTGACGGAGCCGGCCGCGAACCACAGGGCGGACGTGCCGAAGAAGATCAGCGCCGGCAGGGGGAACGCCCACCAGCGGTGACGGCGCAGCTTCCGCCGGCGGGTGTCCACCAGCGCCGCCATCGCCCGCCGCCGCTCCGGGTCCCGGGGCGGCGGCGCGCCCTGGAGGATCTGCCGCTCCATGGCGGGCACGTCGTCCGGCTCCGTCCCGGCGGCCGCGGCGTCGTGCCGCCGCCGGCGGCGGACCAGCCACACCAGCCAAGCGGCGGCCGAGGCGGCCCCCACCGCGGCGTACGGCCACGCCGACGCGCCGCCGAACGCCGGCCGCAGGACGAACCCCACGGCCAGGGCGGTCAGTCCGACGGCCCACAGGCTGTCCCGCCGTCTGCGCCTCGGGCGGCCGTCGTCGCGCTGCTCGGTCCTCGCCATGTCACCCCTCGGATGTGAGAGAAACGTGTCGCTCGTGTACCCCGGTCGCCACCGGCGCCCCCCGGCCGGCGGCGCGTACTGTTCGGCCGTCACCGAACCGAACCCCGCCTAGCGTTGGCGCATGACCGACTTCGCGGCCCTCCACCACACCGACGAGCCCCTGCTGCTCCCCAACGCCTGGGACCACGCCTCCGCGGTCGCCCTCGCGGCGCAGGGCTTCCGGGCGATCGGCACGACGAGCCTCGCCGTCGCGGCGGCCGCCGGGCTGCCCGACGGGGCGGCGGCGACCCGGGAGCACACCCTCGGCCTCGCACTGACCCTCGGCTCGGCGCCGTTCCTGCTCTCCGTCGACGCCGAGGGCGGCTTCAGCGACGACCCCGGCGAGGTGGCCGAGTTCGCCCGCCACCTCGCCGCGGTCGGCGCCGCCGGGATCAACCTGGAGGACGGGCTCGGGCCCGCCGGCCGGCACGCCGCCAAGATCGCCGCCGTCAAGGCGGCCGTCCCGGGCCTCTTCGTCAACGCCCGCACGGACACGTACTGGCTCGGCGACGGCGGCCGGGACGCGGAGGGCACCGGCCGGGAGACGCTGCGCCGCCTCGAGCTGTACCGGGAGGCCGGCGCCGACGGGCTCTTCGTCCCCGGCCTCACCGACCCCCAGCGGATCGCGGCGCTCGTCGGCCGGTTCGACGCGCCCCTCAACGTCCTCCACACCCCCGGCGGTCCCACGCTCGCGCACCTCGCGGACCTCGGCGTACGCCGGGTCAGCCTCGGCTCGCTGCTCTACCGGCGGGCCCTGGGCGCCGCTCTGGAGACGATGGCCGGCATCCGGGCCGGCCGGGCGCCCGGCGGGAGCGCCCCGACGTACGCCGAGGTGCAGGCCCTCAGCCGGGACACCGGGGCGTAGCGGCTTCGCGGGGCCGGTGCTCCGGCGCCGGGTGCGGCACCTCCACCGCCTGTACCCGGGCCGGCTGTGCCTTTGCACCCACCGGTGACCTGGACGCGGCGCAGCGGCAGGGGTGCCGGGCGGCGGCGGGGAGGGGGTGCACGGGGGGAGGTGACCCGCCGTGTCCGTGGCATCTGTCCCTCACACCACAGCCGTTCAACGTTCATCTTCCGCATCGATCCTCCCCACGCGGCGACAACGCGCCGCGGACGGCAGCCGCGAGAAGGCCGCGGCACTCGGGAGGCACACCATGGGACACGGGCACGCGCACCACCACCACGGGCACGGACACGACCACCACCACGGGCACGAGAGCACCGCACCGCTGCCCGCGGCCTTCGACACCTCCGTCCCCGACGAGGCCCTGACCCCCGAACAGCAGTCGCGCCGCTCCCTGCTGCGCCGCGCCGGGCTGCTCGGCGCCGGGCTCGCGGCCGGCAGTGTCCTCGCGCCGGCCGGGGCCGCCCCCGCCCACGCCGCCGCCCCCGACCACGCGGCCGGCCGCGGCCACAACCGGCGCGGCAAGGGCTTCCTGTGGCTCGCCGGCGACCACCACATCCACACGCAGTACAGCAGTGACGGCAAGTACCGCGTCGTCGACCAGGTCCGCCAGGGCGCCAGACACGGCATGGACTGGCTGGTCATCACCGACCACGGCAGCGAGACCCACGCCCGGATCGGCGTCGAGAAGGTCAACCCGGACATCCGCGAGGCCCGCGACGCCTACGAGGACACCCTCGTCTTCCAGGGCCTGGAGTGGAACATCCCCGCCGCCGAGCACGGCACCGTCTTCGTCCACCCAGGCCGCCACGAGGTCGAGGTCCTCAAGCAGTTCGAGACCGACTACGACGGCGGCGTCAAGGGCGCCACCGCCTCGACGCCCGCCAACGAGGCCCTCGCCATCGCCGGCCTGACCTTCCTCGCCGACCAGGTCCGCCGGCGCCGGGTCCGGGACGCCCTGATGCTGGCCAACCACCCGGCCCGCAAGGGCATCGACTCCCCGCACGAGATCCGCGCCTGGCGCGACGCCACCGGCGGGCACCGGCAGATCGCCGTCGGCTTCGAGGGCGCGCCCGGCCACCAGGCCGCCGGCCTGCCCGAACCGCTCGGCATGGGCCGCGCCCGCGGCATCTACGACGGCGGACCGAGCGCCAACTCCTTCCCCGGCTACCCGCTGGAGAGCTACCGCACCTGGGGCGGCTTCGACTGGATGACCGCCACCGTCGGCGGCCTGTGGGACAGCCTGCTCGCCGAGGGCAAGCCCTGGTGGATCACCGCCAACTCCGACTCCCACCAGGTCTACGCCGACACCACGGTCCGCGGCCCCAACAGCGACTTCAAGGCCGACGGCCGCTACGAGGACCCGGTCTACGCCGGGCGGATCGACCTCGGCCAGGGCGACTACTGGCCCGGCCAGTACAGCCGCACCCACGTCGGCGCCGACCGCTTCTCCTACGCCGCCGTGATGGACGGCATCCGCGCCGGCCGCGTCTGGGTCGACCACGGCCAGCTCATCAGCGGCCTCGACGTCCGGCTGACCGGCGGCGGCCGCTGGGCCACGCTCGGCGGCGCGCTGCACGTCCGGAAGGGCACCAAGGTCACGCTCAGCGTGGACGTCGCCCTGGCCGGCGGCCCCAACTGGGCCGGTTTCCAGCCCACGCTGGCCCGCGTCGACGTCATCCAGGGCGACGTCACCGGCGAGGCCGCCGACAAGGACACCTTCACCGCGCCCACGGCCCGGGTCGTGAAGTCCTACGAGGTGAACAAGTCCGCCGGCACCGTCCGCCTCACCTACGACCTCGGCCGCGTCGACCGCCCCCTCTACGTCCGTCTGCGCGGCACCGACGGCAACCGGTCGGCCGTCGGCGCGATGGGCGCGGCCGTCGACCCGGCGGGCCCGGCCATCGACGTCGTCGGCGACGCCGACCCGTGGCGCGACCTGTGGTTCTACTCCAACCCGGTGTGGGTCCTGCCGTCGTGACCGCCCCGCAGTCCCCGCCGCCGTACGTCGTCGGCGTCGACACCGGCACCGCCGAGCTGCGTGCGGCCGACCACCTGCTCCGTGCGCTGGCCGCCGAACTCTCCCTGCCCGGGGACACGTTCGGCTGCACGCACCTGGTGCGCGGCCACCGGCCGCGGATCGCGCTGTCCCTCGCGGTGGCCTCGGAGCCGGTGCTGCGCACGACCCGCGCGCACCTCGCGGCCCAGGGGTACCGGCCGGCGGACGCGGCGCCGGACGCCGCCGGCCGTGCCGTCCTCTACCCCGGGGCCGAGGCGCTCACCGGCACCCTGACGGTCGCGGAGCTGCTCGCCCGCTCCGCGATCGACCGGGTGACCGTCCTGGGCAGCCCGGACCCGCCGCCCGGCGACACGCCCCTGGTCACCCGTGACCATGTCCGCCCGCAGTGGCAGCGGGGCCGGCTGGTGCTGGCCGCGACGCCCGCCGCGGGCGGCCGACTGGTCCCGTTCGAGTTCCCCGACCCCACCCCGTGCTGCGCGGACCACTGAGACGCCGGCGGGGCCACCCGCCCCGCCGGCGAGGTCCGAGGCCCTGCCGATAGGGTGGCAGGCCTGCCGCTCGGTTCAGAGGTCCAGCGTCCGGCGCAGGAACGCGTTGGTGAACACGCCCGACGGGTCCGACGGCCGGATCAGCTGCTTGAAGTCCCACAGCCGCGGGTAGCGCTTGCGCAGCGTCTCCGGTTCCGCCGTGAACACCTTCCCCCAGTGCGGGCGGGGCTCGAAGCCGTCCAGGGCCGCCTCGACCCGCCGCACCACCGGCAGCACCGCCGCGGTGTCCGCCACCCACGTGAAGTGCACCGCGACCGAGTCCCGCCCGTACGCGGGGCTCAGCCACTGCTCGTCGGCCGCCACCGTGCGCACCTCGCAGGTCTGCACCACCGGTGCCAGCGTCTCCCGGATGGCGTCCAGGGCGTGCAGGGCCGGCACCGCGTGCTCCCTTGCCATCAGGTACTCCGACTGGAGCTCGGCACCGCTGCTCGGCACGTAGTCGGCGCGGAAGTGCGGCAGCCGCTCGTGCCAGGGGCCCGGAACCCCGAACTGCTCGGTGCAGTTCACGGCCGGCATGCCCGGCACCGGGTGCATCTTCTCCGTGGCGGGCGCCGCCCACGGGACATCCGGCAGCGGCTGGTCGGTGCGGCGCTTGAGCCACACCTGGCGGAAGCCGGGCGCGCGCCAGTCCGTGAACAGGCTCACGCTGTACGCCGACGCCATCACCGTCTCGAACGTCTCCTCGTCGAGCACGTCCAGCGGCAGCTCGGTGAAGACGTGCTGCTCGACCTCGTAGGCGGGCTCCAGCTCCAGGGTGAGCGCGACGACCACGCCGAGGGCGCCCAGCGAGGTGACCGCCCCGCCGTAGCGGTGGTCGTCCGGGCCGATCGTGCCCCGGCGGCCGTCGCCCAGGAGGACCTCCACCTCGCGCACCGCCGACGCCAGGGAGCCGTTCGTCACACCGGAGCCGTGCGTGCCGGTCGCCACCGACCCGGCGACGGAGATGTGCGGCAGCGACGCCAGGTTCCCCAGCGCCAGCCCCCGCGCGTGCACCCGGCGGGCCAGCTCCGCGTACCGGACGCCGCCGCCGACGCGGACCGTCCGGGCCGCGGTGTCGACGTCGATCTCGGCCGGCAGACCGGCCAGGGACACCAGCACGCCCTCCGGCCCCGGGTCGGCGACGGTGTTGAAGGAGTGGCCGCTGCCCAGCACCCGCACCGTCCCCTCGCGGCCGGGCAGCAGCTCCTGGAGCTCGCGGACCGTGCGCGGCCGCCACACCCGTGCGGCCGAGTAGGTGATGTTGCCCGCCCAGTTCCTCATGGTCTCGGACATCGCGCCGGCCCTCCCTCGGTGATCCTCTCCGAGGGAACCTACCCGGCGGGCTGGGGGGACCCGGCGCGGACCGGGCACGGGCGGGGGCATACCGTGAGAAGTCGAACGCCTGGAACCGGGAGGAGACACGGGATGGGCAGCCGTACCGCGCTGGTCGAGGATCTGATGGAGCGCTTTCCGCACGTGCCGCGGGAAGCCGTCTTCAAGGAGGACCTGCTCCGCGGCGGGGTCGCCTTCGACGCGTCCGCCCTCAGCGACAACGAAGGCGGCGAGGTCAAGCCGAAGTCGTACTTCATCTTCTCCTTCGACCACGGCACCCTGCCGGAACTGGGCGAGGCCGCGCTGCGCCGCCCGCCCGAGGAGATCATCCTCACCGGCGGCCCCTACGACCTGCGCCGCACCGTCGTCTCGGTCCGGGTGAACCCCGCCTCGCCCTACCGCGTGGCCGCGAACGACGACGGCGTCCTCGGGCTCTACCTCGACGGCCGGCGGATCGCCGACGTCGGCGTGCCGCCCATGCCCGAGTACTACCGGCACACCCTGTCCAACGGGAAGTCGGTCATGGAGGTCGCCCCGACCATCCAGTGGGGCTACCTGATCTACCTCACCGTCTTCCGGGTCTGCCAGTACTTCGGCGCCAAGGAGGAGTGCCAGTACTGCGACATCAACCACAACTGGCGCCAGCACAAGGCGGCCGGCCGGCCCTACACCGGCGTCAAGGACGCCGAGGAGGTGCTCGAGGCCCTGGAGATCATCGACCGGTACGACACGGCGAAGGCCTCCACCGCCTACACCCTCACCGGCGGCGCGATCACCAAGACCGTCTCCGGACGGGACGAGGCCGACTTCTACGGCCACTACGCCAAGGCCATCGAGGAGCGCTTCCCCGGCCGCTGGATCGGCAAGGTCGTCGCCCAGGCGCTGCCCAAGGACGACGTGCAGCGCTTCAAGGACTACGGCGTGCAGATCTACCACCCCAACTACGAGGTGTGGGACGAGTACCTGTTCAAGATGTACTGCCCCGGCAAGGAGCGGTACGTCGGCCGTGATGAGTGGCACCGGCGCATCCTCGACTCCGCCGACGTCTTCGGCGCCCGCAACGTCATCCCGAACTTCGTCGCGGGCGTGGAGATGGCCGAGCCGTTCGGCTTCACCACGGTCGACGAGGCCATCGCCTCCACCACCGAGGGCCTGCGCTTCTTCATGTCGCACGGCATCACGCCCCGCTTCACCACCTGGTGCCCCGAGCCCACCACGCCGCTCGGCAAGGCCAACCCGCAGGGCGCGCCGCTGGAGTACCACATCCGGCTGCTCCAGGCCTACCGGCAGACCATGGAGGACTTCGGCCTCTCCTCGCCCCCCGGCTACGGCCCGCCCGGTGCCGGCAACGCGGTCTTCTCCGTCAGCTCCTTCATGGACAGCCTGCCCGCGGACGAGCCCGTCGAGGTCTGATCCACCGGCCGCCGAGACGTTCCGGCCCGGCTCCCGTACGACGTACCGGGAGCCGGGCCGGCCCCTCACATGCGCCGCTTGTCAGGTGTGCCCGAGGCGTGACAAGCTCTGCCCCTGCCGTGAGGCCCCCCAGCAACGCGCTTGCCCCGACGGGGAATTGGCCTCGCCCGTGGATGCAGGAGTCCCATGCCCGACCTGCCGATCCCCCAGGACGCCGCCGAGGCCGAGCGGTTCGCCGAGTACCGGGACGCGGTGCGGACCTACGCCGGTCTGTGCGCCGTCGGCGCCGAGGCGGCCGACCGGCTCGCCACCGAGGCGCTCGCCCGCGGCATGCGTGAGCTGCGCGGCGCGGCCGGCCCCGCCGGACACGCGGCCCGCCGCCCGGCCCGGCTGCCCGGCATCCCGCTGCTGCTGACCGCCGTCCGCACCACCGCCGCGGCCTGGGAGGCGGACGGCGGGGGCGCCGACCTCGACCCCGGTCTGCGACGGTGGCTCCGCTCCGGCCCGGCCGCCCGCTACACCGGACCGCCCCCGCGCCGCCCGCTCGCCCTGCGCGGACTGCGGGACATGCAGGCACCGGACGCCGAACTGCTGTGGCTGGCCGACGTCGAGTCGCTCCCGCCGACCCTGGTGGCCCGCAGGCTCGGCCTCGACCCGGCCACCCTGTCCGGCGAACTCGCCCAGGTCCGCGCGGTGTTCCGGGACCGCTGCCGCCAGGGCCACCGGGACGCGCCGAAGGACCCGCGGTGCCGCGGCTACGCCCGGCTGCTGGACGCCGTCACCCGGTCCCCGGACGCCGACACCCCCGACGACCTCGCCCGCCACCTCGCCGGCTGCGCCGACTGCGCCGAGGCCGCCGCCTGCCTGCGCGCGGACGGGACCGGCCTGCCCGCGGCCCTGGCCGGCGGGGTGATCGGCTGGGGCGGCCTCGACTACCTGGAGCGGCGTCGCCGGGCCGCCGACGCCCGCCTCGGCGCCGGACCTCCCGCGCCCGCCGACGACACCCCGCCGGACGACGGCACGCCCCGGGCCCGCGCCCTGCGGGGCGGTCTGCTCGTCACCGCCGCGCTGGTCTCCCTGCTCGCGCTCGGCGTCAGCCTGATGCCCCTCGGCGGGCGGGGCGGCGAGAACGCCGCCGACAGCCGCCCGGTCGCCGACCCCGTGCCGTCCCTGCCGCCCCCGCCCTCGCTGTCGGACCGCCCGCGCTCCACGGCCCCGCACCCGTCCCGCGGGACACCGCGCCCCGGGACGACACGGACCGCCCCCGAGCGGACGGACCCACCGGCCCCGGACCCCGGACCGCAGGGCACCGCGTCCGCCACCGCCGCCCGGCCCACGCCCAGCCACGACGAGCCGCCCGCCTGCCGCGTCGACTTCGACCTCGTCGACCAGTGGCCCGACGGCTTCCACGCCACCGTCACCGTCACCACCGCCCGCGCCCTCGACTCCTGGCGCGTCGCCTGGACCTTCCCCGACGGCCAGCGGGTCCGCCAGCTGTGGGACGCCGGCCACCACCAGCAGGGCTCCCGCGTCACCGCCACCGCCGCCGCGTACAACGCCGCCGTTCCCGCCGGCGGCCGGCTCTCCTTCGGCTTCGTCGCCTCCTGGCGCGGCAAGAATTCCCCGCCGGGCGACTTCACCCTGAACGGCCACGACTGCCACTAGCGGGGCCGTGTTCCAGCGGGGCGCGGGCTCCGGCGGGGCGCGGCTTCGGCGGCGCGCGGGGGAGAGCGGCGGAAAAACCGGTGGCGCCCGGCGTGCGCCGCGCCCTAGAGTTCCGGTGTTCGTCAGAGCACGCGAGTGAACGAGGAGGTGTCGACCGATGGCTGTCATTGCGACGGGCGCCGCCCGCATCCGGGAATCCATCAAGTCCACCTCCGTGGCCGCCGGCTGACCTCACCCTTCTCGTACGCCGGGGCCACCCTGTGAAGGGTCACCGTTGACTTCCTCCACCGCTTCCTCCCCTGCTTCGTCCACCGTGTTCTCCGCGCTGGCCCCCTACGGCTGGGACGACGACTGGGCCGACGCGTTCACCCCGTACGCCGCCGAGGGGCTGCTGCCCGGACGGGTCGTCCGGGTCGACCGCGGGCAGTGCGACGTGATCACCGCCGGCGGGCTCGTCCGCGCCGACACCGCGTTCGTCACCCCGCACGACCCGCTGCGCGTCGTGTGCACCGGCGACTGGGCCGTCGTCGAACCCTCGGGCAGCCCGCGCTACGTGCGCACCTACCTGCCGCGCCGCACCGCCTTCGTCCGCTCCACCTCCTCCAAGCGCTCCGAGGGGCAGGTCCTCGCGGCCAACGTCGACCACGCCGTCGTCGCCGTGTCCCTCGCCGCCGAACTCGACCTCGCCCGTGTCGAACGCTTCCTGGCGCTCGCCTGGGAGTCCGGGGCGCAGCCCGTGGTCGTGCTCACCAAGGCCGACCTCGTGCCCGACCCGGCCACGCTCGCCCACCTCGTCCAGGACGTGGAGACGACCGCGCCGGGCGTGCCGGTGCTGACCGTCAGCGCCACGCACGGGGAGGGCCTGGACGTGCTGGCCGCCGTCGTCGCCGGCGGTACGGCGGTGCTGCTCGGCCAGTCCGGCGCCGGCAAGTCCACCCTCGCCAACGCCCTCCTCGGCACGGACGTCATGGACGTCCAGGCCGTCCGGGACGTGGACGGCAAGGGCCGGCACACCACGACCACCCGCAACCTGCTCGCCCTGCCCGGCGGGGGCGTGCTGATCGACACGCCGGGACTGCGCGGCGTCGGCCTGTGGGACGCCGGCGGCGGCGTCGGGCAGGTCTTCGCCGAGATCGAGGAGCTGGCCGCCCGGTGCCGGTTCCACGACTGCGCCCACCACAGCGAGCCGGGCTGCGCGGTGCTCGCCGCCATCGACTCCGGGGAACTGCCGGTGCGGCGGCTGGAGAGCTACCGCAAGCTGCTGCGGGAGAACCAGCACATCGTCGCCAAGACCGACGCCCGGATGCGCGCCGAACTCCGCAAGGAGTGGAAGCGCCGCGGCGCCGCGGGCAGGGCGGCGATGGAGGCCAAGCGCGGCCGCCACCGCTGAGCGACGCGGCCCCGCACCGCCCGGGCGTGGCCGAGGGGGCGGGGCGGTTCCCCCGGGCGCGATGTCCGATTTCCGCCAGCCCCGGGTCCGGGGCCGGTGGAGACTGGACCCTGTGATGGACGAGGACAGCAGGTACGAGGCGGTGCGGAGCCGGGACGCCCGGTTCGACGGCGTCTTCTTCTTCGCCGTCGAGACGACCGGCATCTACTGCCGGCCGAGCTGCCCGGCGGTCACGCCGAAACGGCGCAACGTGCGGTTCTTCGCGACGGCCGCCGCCGCGCAGGGCTCGGGCTTCCGGGCCTGCCGGCGGTGCCGCCCGGACGCCGTGCCGGGCTCGGCCGAGTGGAACGTCCGCGCCGACGTCGTCGGCCGGGCCATGCGGCTGATCGGCGACGGCGTGGTCGACCGGGAGGGCGTCGCCGGGCTCGCCGCACGGCTCGGCTACAGCGCCCGGCAGGTGCAGCGGCAGCTCACCGCCGAGCTGGGCGCCGGGCCCGTGGCGCTGGCCCGGGCCCAGCGGGCGCACACCGCCCGGGTGCTGCTCCAGACGACCGCCATGCCGGTCACGGAGATCGCGTTCGCCTCCGGATTCGCCAGCGTGCGGCAGTTCAACGACACGATCAGGGCCGTCTACGCGGCCACCCCCAGCGCCCTGCGCGCCGCCGCGCCGGGTGGCGCCCGCGCCGCCCGCCGCACCGGCAGCCCGGCCGCCGGCATCCCGCTGCGGCTCGCCCACCGGGGCCCCTACCAGGCCGGACCCGTCTTCGACCTGCTCCAGCGGGAGGCCGTCGCGGGCGTCGAGGAGGTGACCGGCCCGCCCGGCCGCCGCGTGTACCGGCGCACCCTGCGCCTGCCGTACGGCACCGGCATCGCCGCCGTCGACGAACGGCCCGGCACCCCGCGCACGGGCGGCGGCTGGCTCGACGCCCGCCTGCACCTCACCGACCCCCGTGACCTGACCACCGCCGCCGGACGGCTGCGCCGGCTGTTCGACCTCGATGCCGACCCGTACGCCGTCGACGAGCGGCTCGGCGCCGATCCCCGGCTCGCCCCGCTGGTCGCCGCCCGCCCCGGGCTGCGCTCGCCGGGCGCCGCCGACCCCGACGAACTGGCGGTGCGCGCGCTGGCCGGGCGCGCGGAGGCCGAGCGGCTGGTCCAGCGGTACGGCAAGAGGCTGGACGCCCCCTGCGGCACCCTCACCCACCTGTTCCCCGAACCGGCCGTCCTCGCCGAGGCCGAGCCCGACGGCACCCTGGGCGCGCTCGCCGCCGCCCTCGCCGACGGCGCCGTACGCCTCGACCCCGGCGCCGACCGGGACGACGCCGGGCAGGCGCTGCTCGCCGTGCCCGGACTCGACGCCCGCACCGCCGCCGAGATCCGCGTCCGCGCCCTCGGCGACCCGGACGTCGCCCCGCCCGGCGCGGACCTCCCCGACACCTGGCGCCCCTGGCGCTCGTACGCCCTGCACCACCTGCGCGCAGCAGGAGAGTTGGAGCAACCGTGACCACGACCGTGAACGCTTCCGCGACCTACTGGACCCGGCTGGACGGCCCCGTCGGCCCGCTGCTGCTCACCGCCGGCCCGGACGGGGCCCTGACCTCCCTGTCCGTGCCCGGCCAGAAGGGCGGGCGCGAGGTCCGGGACGACTGGCGGCACGACCCCGGCCCCTTCCGCCGGGCCGCCGAGCAGCTCGAGGCCTACTTCGCCGGGGAGCTGAGGGAGTTCCGGCTGCCGCTGCGCGCCGAGGGCACCGCCTTCCGCACCCGTGTGTGGGGCGCCCTCGACTCCGTGCCGTACGGCGCGACGACGACGTACGGCGAGATCGCGGCGCGCGTCGGCGCCTCCCGGGCCGCGGTACGGGCCGTCGGCGGCGCGATCGGCGCCAATCCGCTGCTCATCCTGCGCCCCTGCCACCGGGTGATCGGCGCCGACGGGTCGCTCACCGGCTACGCGGGCGGCCTGGACCGCAAGACGCGGCTGCTGACGCTGGAGGGCGTGCTCCCGCCGGCCTGAACGGCGGCGCGGCGGCCCGGCGCGGTGACCCGGCGCGGCGGCTCATCCCGCGAGGACCGCGCCGAGCCACGCCCCCGTGATCAGCAGGCAGGCGAACAGTTCCGCCAGCACGCTCCAGCCGCCCGAGCGCATCGTCGTGCGCACGGCCGTCCGGGCCTCCCCGTGACGGCCGAGGCGGAGCCGTTCGGCCAGGTAGACGCCGCCCATGAAGCCGGGGACGGCGCCCAGCACGGGGATCAGCACGAAGCCGAGCAGCGCGCCGGCCCCGGCGTACGCCATCAGGCGGCCGTCCGCGCCGTCCGCCCTCAGCCGCCGGGGCGGCAGCCCCCAGCGCACCGCCTGCGAGAGGAGCAGCACCACGGTGGCGCCCACCAGCACCCACCAGGCGAGCGGCCGCGGGTCCTGAAGCGCCCACCACAGCACCGCGGCCCACACCAGCCAGGAGCCGGGCACGCCGGGCAGCAGCACCCCGCACAGCCCGAGCAGGATGACCAGGCCGACCAGCAGGAGTTCCACCACTCCCATCTGACCAGGGTGCGCCCGCGGCCGTGGCGGCGCAGGTCCGGCGGATCGCATCCGTGTTCGGTGACTCACCCGACACGCCGTCGTGCGCTCCGTGCTCGTCCGGATTTTCCCGATGCCCCGTTTTCCTCCGGGCCGTGCCGTGGACAATGACGGGCATGAGCCAGCAGGGGGGAAGGCCCACCGGCCGCGAGGACGACTGGTGGCGCGAGCTGTACGACGACTCCACCGGCGACACGGGCCCGACGCCCACGGCGGATTCCCTGGACGACCGGTTCGCCTCGGCGGCCCGCGCCGCCGGCGTCCCCGCGCCGCGCACCGGCGACCGGGGGGACGCCGGGCACGAGGCGGACCGTCCCCCGGCACACGCGCCGGGGGAGCCGCCCGGCGCGCCGCCCGGCGCTCCCGAGACGCCTCCGCCCCGCCCCGGCGCCCCACACCCCCCGACGCCCCCTGCCCCGCCCCCCACCGGCCGGCCCCGGCCGCCCGCCCCGCCCATGCCGGGCGCCGCCCCGGTCACGCGCGCCCCCTGGGAGCCACCGCCCCCCACCCCCACCGGCCCGCTGACCTTCCCTCCGGGCCCCGGCCGGCCCGCCCCCGCCCCACCCGACCCCAGGACGGGCACTCCCGGTCCCGCTGCGGCCCCACCCGGCGGGGCCGTCCCCGGCCCTCGCACCTCATCCCCGTCGCGACCGCCCGAGCCGCCACCGTCCGCGCCGCCCTCGTCACCGCCGACTGTCGCCCCGCCGCCCGACCCGTCACCCGCGTCACCCCCGGCACCCCCGTCATCCGCGCCCCCGGTGCCGCCCTCGGCCTTCGAGACGCCCCCCGCCCCTGAGTCGCCCCCTGTCTCCGGGCCGCCCGCGCGCACCGAGGCGCCCGGGCTCGGCACCGGTGCCTCCTTCACCGGAGCCCCGCCCGACGCCCCGCCCGGGAACAGGGCCCCAGGGGCTCGGGAGTACGTCGGGTCGGGGCCGCCCACCTATGACCCCGAACCCACCGCGCTGCCGTCCGCCGATCCCGACGGGCTCGCGGATCTGGTCGCGGACACCGTGCTGGACGGGGCCCGGTACGGGACGTGCACGCTGCGGGCCCTCTCCGTGCGCGGGGACTCCGCGCGGTACCGGGGCGATCCGCGGCGCGACGCGCTGCTGACGGCACGGTTCGGCGCCGGCGAGCAGGCGCTGGTCCTGGTGGCGATGGCGACCGGCGCCCGGGCCACCGCCGGGGCGCACCGCGCCGCCGCGGAGGTCTGCCGCTGGATCGGCCGGGCCGTGGGCCGCAGCCACGTCCGGCTCGCCGAGGACCTCAGGGCCGCACGGCGCGGCGATCTGAAGTCCGGCCTGCACCGCCTCACCGACCGCAGCCTCGGCAGGCTCCGCGCCTCCGCCGCCGAACAGGGCCTGCCGCCGGAGGCGTACACCGCGACCCTGCGCTGCCTGCTGCTGCCCGCCGACCCGCACTGCCGCACCCGGGTGTTCTTCGGCGTCGGAGCGGGCGGACTGTTCCGCCTGCGAAACGGCGACTGGCAGGACATAGAACCGCGGCCCGCCGAGACCGCCGGCGAGCCGGTCGTGGGCTTCGGGTCGCTGCCCGCCGAGACGCCCGAAGGGGACCGGCTCACCATGGACCTGGGCATCCCGACGCCCCCGAGCCCCTACGACGAGCCGCGCCCGGAGCCGCCCCGGGAACCCTTCCGGTTCCGCGCCTCCGTCGCCCGCCCGGGTGATGTCCTGATGATGTGCACGGCGGGCCTCGCCGATCCGCTGCACGGCGAGCCGGAGCTCGCCGCTCACCTGGCGAGGAGGTGGTCGGGCCCCGCGGTGCCGGGTCTGACGGAGTTCCTCGCCGACGGCCGCACCAGGGTGAAGGGCTACGCCGACGACCGTACGGCCGCCGCCGTATGGGAGGCGTGACGGCGCGCCCTGTGTCTCCATGGAGGGGGACCGGAGCGGATCACCACCGGGTCCGCCGGGCGACCGAAGGGGCTCAGCGAAGGTCATGGCCAAGCAGACCGTTGCGGAACAGTTCGTCGACATCCTCACCCGCGCCGGCGTCGAGCGGCTCTACGGCGTCGTGGGCGACAGCCTCAACCCCGTCGTGGACGCCGTGCGCCGCAACTCCAGGATCGACTGGGTGCACGTACGGCACGAGGAGACCGCCGCCTTCGCGGCCGGCGCCGAGGCCCAGATCACCGGGAAGCTGACGGCGTGCGCCGGCTCCTGCGGACCGGGCAACCTGCACCTGATCAACGGCCTGTACGACGCCCACCGCTCCATGGCACCGGTCCTCGCCCTCGCCTCGCAGATCCCCGCCGGCGAGATCGGGCTCGGCTACTTCCAGGAGACCCACCCCGACCGGCTGTTCCAGGAGTGCAGCCATTACTGCGAGCTGATCTCCAGCGTCCAGCAGATGCCACGGGTGCTGAACACCGCCGTCCAGCACGCCGTCGGCCGCTCCGGCGTCAGCGTCGTCGCCCTGCCCGGCGACCTCGCCGGACAGCAGGCGCCCAAGGAGGCCCCCGAGACCGCCCTCGTCACCTCCCGGCCCACCGTCCGGCCCGGCGACGAGGAGATCGACCGGCTGGTCCGGCTGATCGACGACGCGGACAAGGTCACCCTGTTCTGCGGCAGCGGCACCGCCGGCGCGCACGCCGAGGTGATGGAACTCGCCGGGAAGATCAAGTCACCGGTCGGGCACGCACTGCGGGGCAAGGAGTTCATCCAGTACGACAACCCCTACGACGTCGGCATGAGCGGCCTGCTCGGCTACGGCGCCGCCTACGAGGCCACCCACGAGTGCGACCTGCTGATCCTGATCGGCACGGACTTCCCGTACAACGCCTTCCTGCCCGACGACGTGAAGATCGCCCAGATCGACGTCCGCCCCGAGAACCTGGGCCGCCGCTCGAAGCTGGACCTCGCGGTGTGGGGCGACGCCCGGGAGACCCTGCGCTGTCTGATCCCGCGGGTGAAGGAGAAGAAGAACCGCAGGTTCCTCGACCGGATGCTGAAGAAGCACGCCGACGCGCTGGAGGGCGTGGTCAAGGCCTACACCCGCAAGGTCGACAAGCACGTGCCGATCCACCCCGAGTACGTGGCCGCGATGCTGGACGAGATCGCCGACGACGACGCCGTCTTCACCGTGGACACCGGCATGTGCAACGTCTGGGCCGCCCGCTACCTCTCGCCCAACGGGCGGCGCCGCATCATCGGTTCCTTCTCGCACGGCTCGATGGCGAACGCGCTGCCGATGGCCGTCGGCGCCCAGTTCACCGACCGCGGGCGGCAGGTCGTCTCCCTGTCCGGCGACGGCGGCTTCACCATGCTCATGGGCGACTTCCTCACCCTCGTCCAGTACGACCTGCCGGTGAAGGTCGTGTTGTTCGACAACTCCTCGCTCGGCATGGTCGAGCTGGAGATGCTGGTCGCCGGGCTCCCCTCGTACGGCACCACCAACAAGAACCCGGACTTCGCCGCCGTCGCCGAGGCCTGCGGTGCCTTCGGCGTGCGCGTGGAGAAGCCCAAGCAGCTCGCCGGCGCGCTCAAGGCCGCGTTCCGGCACAAGGGCCCGGCGCTCGTGGACGTCGTCACCGACCCCAACGCCCTGTCCATCCCGCCGAAGATCAGCTCCGAGATGGTCACCGGCTTCGCGCTGTCCGCCTCGAAGATCGTGCTGGACGGCGGCGTCGGGCGGATGCTCCAGATGGCCCGCTCGAATCTGCGCAACGTGCCGCGGCCGTGACGCGCCGCACCGGACCGGGTGTTCGGCCATCCGTTGGCCGAACACCCGGCCCTCGGCATTCGGGATGACTGTCCGGTGCCCGATCGGGCAAGGATCCCCCGTGAACGTGTTCGACCAGAAGGGAATGCGGCATCCGCACGCGGACGGGGGACAGAGTGAGTCAGGCACGAGGAGGCGGTCCCATGGCTGTCGGGATCTCCTCGGCGGTCGCTGAGGAGAAGGCCGACGACAACGGGGAGGGCGCGCCCCGGATCAGGCGCAGACTCGGACGGTCGGATCTGAGGGCGGTGCCCGAGACCCGCCGGGCGCTGCGCGAGATGCTCGGGCGCTGGGGATGTGCGGAACAGTCGGACGTCGCCGAGCTGCTGACCAGCGAACTGGTCACGAACGCGCTGGTGCACACCGACCACGACGCGGTCCTGACGGCCACCGTCGGACCCCACGGACTGCGGGTGGAGGTGCGCGACTTCGTCGGCCGCTTCCCGCGCCCGCGCGTACCCGCCCGCGACGACAGCACGCACGGCCGGGGCCTGTTCCTGGTGCAGTCCCTCGCGGACGCGTGGGGGGTGCGGGCCCACGGCGTGGGCAAGTCGGTCTGGTTCGAACTGTCCGCCGTCACGGCCGGGGCCGCCTGAACCGGGCGGTCCGGCGAGACGCCGAGGGGGCGTGCTCCGGCCGGGCCGGATCACGCCCCGGGTTCGGGGAGGAGCTGACGTGGTGCTGACGGGCGCCGGGCGGGAAGCGGCTAACCGAACTGCTGCTCCAGGTCCTTCAGCTTGCGCTCCAGGGAGTCGAGCCGCGGCAGGGCCTGGGTGTCGTCCTCCGCGGTCAGGTCGACGGTGACGGCGTCACCGCCGCGGACCGGCTGGAGGGAGGGACGCCGGCGGACGGGCAGCGGTTCGGGCGTGGACGGCGCCGATATGGCAGGCTCCGCGGAGACCCGGTCGGAGCCGCGCTCGACCGCCTGCACCTCGACCTCGACCTGGCGTGCGCCACGGCCGGGAACTCCACGGTGCCCCCGGCTGATCGCCTTCAGCCGGGCGCGCTCCAGGCGCTCCTGCTCGCGCCGGCGCTGCCGCTCCTGGTCTTTGCGAGCCTTGTCCTCGCGGACCTCCTCGACCGCCTCGTCCAGGCTGCGCACGCCCTCCAGGAGCATCAGCGACCAGGCACGGTAGGTCTCCCGGGGCGCCCGGACCCAGCGGACGATGCGGATCTGCGGCAGCGGGCGCGGCACCAGGCCCTGCTCGCGCAGCGCGGCCCGGCGGGTCTGCTTCAGCGCCCGGTCGAACAGCACCGCCGCCGACAGGGACATGCCCGCGAAGAAGTGCGGGGCCCCCGCGTGTCCGGCGCCCCGCGGCGCGTGCACCCAGTTGAACCAGGCGGCGGCGAAGGCGAACGTCCATACGAGTATGCGCGAGCCGAGCGCCGCGTCGCCGTGGCTGGCCTCGCGCACGGCGAGCACGGAGCAGAACATCGCGGCGCCGTCGAGACCGAACGGCACCAGGTACTGCCAGCCGCCGCTCAGACCGAGGTTCTGCTCGCCGAAGCCGACCAGACCGTGGAAGGAGAGGGCCGCGGCGACCGCGGCGCAGCAGAAGAGGAGGACGTAGGAGACGGTGCCGTAGACGGCTTCCTTGCGCCGGCGGCGCTCCTCGGCACGCTCCCACGAGTCGTCCGCGCTCGTGTCCTTCCCCGAGGCACGCTTGCCGCGCGCCAGTACCGCCACCGCCGCCAGCATGCCCAGGAGCAGTACGGCGCCCGGAAGCAGCCAGTTCAGCGATATGTCGGTCAGTCTCATCTGGGGTCCCTTGCCTTGGGATAGGGCGTAACGCCCGCCATAGTGGCCCAAGCCCACCGGCCCTCAGGGGGTTTCGCGGCAAGAGGCCGCCAGGAGATGTCCTCAGGGGTGCCCAGGACGGCATTCTGCTCGAACTGCCGCTTGAGGGGCGGGAGTTGAGTTCGAATAAGAGTACCCGTACGGATGGTTCCGAGGAAACTCGTAGCGACGCGTGGGGAAGGTGTGAAAGGGCGTCGCGTGCGCCGGATTCCCCCGCGCGGATGGTGTCGGTGCGCGCGGGGGCCCGGGCGCCGGGGCGGGCGCGGGCGTGCGCGATGACGGAGTGTCAGTTATCGGTGGTGGTGCGTCGGCTCGAGATGGCGGTGCGTCAGCTCGCGGTGGCGAGCAGCTTGTTCACCCGGTCCGCGTCGCAGGTGCGCGGGCAGGTGGCGCAGGTGTCCTCGGGGCGCAGCGTGTAGAACATGCAGCAGCTCGCACGGTCCCGGGTGTGCAGCGGCTCGCCGTCGGGGCCCTTCAGCTCCCGGAAGGCGGCGGTGCCGACGTACGGCCGGGTCGCGCCCGGCAGCAGCAGCTCAAGTTCGCGCCGCGCCCGCTCCTGCTCGCCCAGCAGATGGGCGACGTACCACAGGCCCTCGACCACCTCGTCGGTCGCCATGCCCCACAGGGCGCGCCCGCGCCGCCGCATGCGCGGCCCGAAGCCGGACAGCACCGGCTCCAGGTGCTCGGCGATCGCCGCCCGCACCTCGGCGCGCAGCGCCTCCTCGTCCGGCACCACACGGGCCCCGGGCAGCGCGGCGGCCGGGTCGCCGGGCAGGCAGGCGAAGCCGGCCGGGCTCACCGCCATACGGCCCAGCGGCAGCCCGGGAGCGGTGCGGTCGTACGACACGTGCGTCACCGGGTAGCGCGGGACGCGGCGGTGCAGGAACCACGGCACCGTGACCAGCAGACAGGCCGGCCAGGCGTAGCGGTGCAGGCCGAAGCTCGCGACCACGTCCGGCCGGGCGCGCTGCCCGTAGTCCCGCAGCACCTGCGCGTCGTCCCAGGCCAGGAAGGACTCCAGGCCGGCCCCGCCCTCGGCGAGCGAGGCGGCGCGGACCCAGCCGCCGCCCCGCGGGGCCGGCTGTCCGGCGGCGAGTTCGGCGACGGCCAGACCCGGGAGGGCCTCGGTCAGGCGCGCGTACGCGTCCGCGACGGCCGAGCGGGGCACAGGCATGCGGGACCACCGATCCAGGTCGGGTACTCGGAAGGCACCTGGCTGCTTCAGGTAAGCCTTACCTTACCCATGATTCCGGCGGATGTGATCCCCGGGATAGGAACAGACGGCCGATCCGCCTATCGTGCTCGACGGACCGGTGACAACAGCCGCCATCGCCCCACCTACCGAAACGTTCCGACATGTCCCCCGGGAGGACCCGTGAAGCAGGGCGCCCAGGGCTCCGCCGAGACGGAGGCCGCCCGAAGCCGCGCGCGGGAGGCGGCGCGCGTGCCGCCGCAGCCGCGGGGCGGGGACGCGGACCGGGCCGCCGGGGCGCCGCGCGGCCGGGGCGGGGCCGACACGGCGGCGCCGGTGCGCGGCGAACACACCCACGCCGAACCGCCCCCGCCCCGCGCGCCCGTGCGGCGCACCTCGGTGCGCGGGCAGATCCTCGACGCCCTGCGCACCGCGCTGCTCGCCGGCGAGCTGCGGCGCGGCGAGGTCTACTCCGCGCCCGCGCTCGGCGAACGCTTCGGTGTCTCGGCCACCCCCGTACGGGAAGCCATGCAGCAGCTCGCCCTGGAGGGCGCCGTCGAGGTCGTCCTCAACCGCGGCTTCCGGGTCGTCGAACGGAACACGCGGGAACTCGCCGAGCTGGCCGAGGTCCGCGCCCTGGTCGAGGTCCCGGTGCTGCTGCGGCTGGCCCGCACGGTGCCCGCCGAACGCTGGGCGGAGCTGCGCCCGCTGGCCGAGGCCACCGTCCGGGCGGCGTCCGCCGGCTGCCGGGCGACGTACGCCGAGGCCGACCGCGCCTTCCACCGTGCGGTGCTGGCCCTGTCGGGCAACGGGCAGCTCGTCCAGGTCGCCGAGGACCTGCACCGCCGCGCGCAGTGGGCGCAGGCCGGGCCGCCGTCGGCGCGCGGACGGGCCGACCTGGTCGCCGACGCCCACGAGCACACCGCCCTGCTGGACGCGCTGATCGCCCAGGACCTGGACGCGGTGCGGGTGCTGGTGGACGAGCACTTCGGCACACCGGGCTGAGCGGCGCCGCCCGGCCGCCGGCCGGCCGGCGCCGCGGGGCCGTCAGGGGGCGGGTGCCTCCTCGCGGCGGGCACCGGCCGGCGCCGGGGCCGGACCGCGGGTGCGGCGGGCCGGGGACCGGCCGTGCAGTTCCACGGCGAGCGGCGCCGCGGTGAACACCGAGGAGTACGTGCCGACCGCCACCCCGATGAGCAGGGCGAGCGCGAAGTCGGTGAGCGAGTCCCGCCCGAGCACCGCCAGCGCCACCAGGATCAGCGCCGCGCCCATGCCGGTGTTGACCGTGCGCGGCAGCGTCTGGAGGATCGCCCGGTTCGCGAGCCGGTCGAACGGCGTCTTCCGCTCCCGCCGCAGCAGTTCCCGGACCCGGTCGAACAGCACCACCGAGTCGTTCACCGAGTAGCCGATGACGGTGAGCAGCGCGGCCAGGAACACCCCGTCGACCGGCTTGCCCAGCCAGGCGAACACCCCGACCAGGATCACCACGTCGTGTGCGAGCGCGCCCACCGCCGCCGTGCCGAACAGCCAGCGGAACCGGACGGCGAGGTAGAGCAGCTGGGCGCCCAGGGCCGCGACCAGGGCGATCAGCGCGTCCCGGCGCAGCTCCTCGCCCAGGCTCGGGCCGATCAGCTCGTCGCGCACCTTCTCCGCGCCGCCGCCGAGCCCCTCGACGGCCTCGGTGACCCGGTCCGCCTCGGCGTTGGTCAGCTCCTCGGTGCGCACGGTGAGCCCGCCGTCCCCCGAGGACTGCACGACGGCCCGCGGGAACCCCGCGTCGGCGAGGGCGGACCGGGCCCGTTCGGGGTCGACGGGGGAGCCGGTGGCGTACTCGATGAGCCGCCCGCCGGTGAACTCCACGCCGAGGTCGAGGCCGCGGACGGCGATGCCCGACCCGGCCAGGACCAGGACGGCGGCGGAGGCGGCCAGCCAGCGCCGCGGGCGGGCCATCAGGAACGGCGCGCGCCGCAGCAGCTGGTCGCGGACCGGCCCCGTCGTCGCCAGGCCGGTCAGGCGCGGGCGCCGGCGGACCCAGGGGCGGCCGACGGCGTACTCGGCGAGCACCCGGGTGATCACCAGGGCGCTGACCATCGAGGCGAGGACGCCGATGCCGAGCGTCACGCCGAAGCCGCGCACCGGCCCCGACGCCAGGAAGAACAGCAGCACGGCCGCGATCAGCGTGGTGACGTTGGAGTCGGCGATCGCCCCGAGGGCGCCGCGGAACCCGGCGGTCAGTGCCGACCGGGGGCTGGGCCGGCGCCGTGCCGCGTGCTCCTCCCGAGCCCGTTCGAACACCAGGACGTTGGCGTCCACGGCCATGCCGATCGCCAGGACGAACCCGGCGAGCCCCGGCAGGGTCAGGGTGGCGCCGAGCGCGGCCAGCGCGGCGTAGGAGATCAGCCCGTAGCAGGCCAGGGCCACGGTGGCCAGCAGGCCCATGAGCCGGTAGACGCCGATGATGAACAGCGCGGTCAGCGCGGTGCCGATGACCGCCGCCCACGCCCCGGCCGCGACGGCGCGCTCGCCCAGGGTGGCGCCCACGGTGCGCTGCTCGACCGTCTCCACCGGCACCGGCAGCGCCCCGCCGTTGACCAGCAGCGCCAGTTCCCGCGCCTCGGCGTCGGTGAAGGAGCCGGTGATCTGCGTGGAGCCGCCGGTGATGCCCGCCCCGCAGGAGACCGACGGATCGACCTGCGGCGCGGAGATGATCTTGTCGTCGAGGACGATGGCGACCCGGCGCTGCGGATCCCCGGCCGGATGACAGGCGGCCTCACCGGTCAGCCGCGCCCACGCGTCGCGGCCGGCGCCCTCGAAGTCGACGGTGACGTGCCAGCCGGCGCCGCCCTGCTGGTCGAACCGGGCGTCGGCACTGCCCACGTCCTGGCCGGTCAGCTCGGCGGCGGCCAGCCGCAGCGGCTGCCCGGAATCGTCCGGCAGGACGCGTTCGCCGTCGGACGCCGGCCGCTCCGGCGTCTTCTCGGCGGCCGTGCCGAGCACCGGGTGCACGGTCAGCTGGGCGGTGCGGCCCAGGACCTCGGCCGCCTTCTTCGGGTCCTGCACCCCGGGCAGTTCGACGACGATGCGCCGGTCGCCGGAACGGACGATGGTCGGCTCGGCGACGCCGAGCGCGTCGATACGGCCCCGCAGCACCTCCACGGTGCGGTCGGTGGCCTCCCGGTCGGCCTCGGCGGCCGGGGTGGAGCGGGTCTCCAGCACGATCTGGGTGCCGCCGCGCAGATCGAGTCCGAGGCGGACCGGCACGGTGACGGCGAGGTACAGCGACACGGCGATCACCCCGAGGGCGAGCAGCGCACGGACGCGCAGGGAACGTTTCACGGATGTCCTCCGGCGGGCACGCCGCGGTGGCGGTCGGCCGACCGCGGCGGAAAGTGACAGGGAAGATGTCGGGTGCTTCAGGTGCCGCAGGGCGCGGGAGGAGCACGTCCGTGGTCGTGGCGGGTACGGCCGGGGGAGACGGGCGCGGGGGCCCGGGGCACGGGAGCCGGCCCGTGGGCGGCCGGCGCGACGGCCGGGCGGGCCGCAACGGCCGCCGGCGCGCACGGCGGACCGCCGCGCTCCCCGGACGGTTCGTGCCGGGCCCTGACCTGGCCGGTGCAGGGCGCGGCGCACGAGTCGTCGGCGCGGGGCCCGCTGTCGCCCAGGCCCGCCGCCCCGGCCGGCGCGGCGGAGGCCGCGGAGACGGTGGAGGCGGCGGCCGGTGCGGCGGTCGGCCAGGCGGGCAGCAGGGTCAGCAGCAGCGCCAGCAGCGTCGTGAGCGCGGCGGCGCTGTGGCGTGCCCGGCGCATGCGCCGCCCCCTGTCCTGGGTCTGCCCTGCCGGGCCGGTCGGTGGTCGAGGTCCGCCGGTCAGGGCTCGATGAGGCCGGCCCGGATGGCGTAGCGGGTCAGCTCCAGCCGGTCGCGCAGGCCGAGTTTGTGCAGCAGGTTGGCCCGGTGGCGCTGGACGGTCTTGACGCTGATGAACAGGATCTCGGCGATCTCCTTGGAGGAGTGGCCCTCGGCGACGAGCTTGAGGACCTCCTCCTCGCGCGGGGTGAGCACGTGCTCCGCGCTCTCCTCGCCGTGCCGGACCCGCTCCAGGTAGTTGCGGATCAGGGCGGTCACCGCACCGGGATACAGGAACGGCTCGTCGCGCATCGCGGCCCGGCAGGCGGCCACGAGATCGCGGTCGGCGACGGACTTGAGCACATAGCCGCAGGCCCCGGCCTTCAGCGCCTGGAACAGGTACTGCTCGTTGTCGTGCATGGTCAGCATCAGGATGCGCAGGCCCGGCCGGAGCGCGGCCAGCTCACGGGTGGCCTGGAGACCGGTCAGCCGGGGCATCGCGATGTCCAGCACCGCGAGGTCGGCGTCGGTGGCCCGGGCCGCCTCGATGGCCTCCGCGCCGTCCCCGGCCTCGGCGACCACCTGAAGGTCCGGTTCCCGGTCGAGGATCAGCCGCACCCCGCGCCGTACGAGGGCGTGGTCGTCCGCGAGCAGGATGCGGATCGGCGACGGGTCGGTTCGGGTCGGTTCGGGCATGGTCACCGCTGCTTCCTCGGGACGGGTGCGGTCAGCCGGACGCGGGTGCCGGCGCCGGGGGCGGAGGTGATGTCCAGAGCGGCGCCGATGAGCAGGGCCCGCTCGCGCATGCCGCGGATGCCGGCGCCCTCGCAGGCGGCCTCGATGCCGCGGCCGTCGTCGGCGATCTCCAGCACCACCGCCGGCCCGGCGCGGCGCAGGCTCAGGTCGACGCGCGCGGCGTCCGCGTGGCGGGCCGCGTTGGTCAGGCTCTCCTGCGCCACCCGGTACAGCACCAGCTCGGTCTCCTGGTCCAGGGCGGGCAGATCCGGCTCGCAGCGGCGCACCACCCTCAGGCCGGTGTGGGTGGCGAAGTCGTGGGTGAGCGAGGTCAGCGCGCTGACCAGACCCAGGTCCTCCAGGACGCCGGGCCGCAGGCGGCGCACCAGCCGGCGCACCTCGTCCAGGCTCTCCCGGGTGATCTCCTGCGCCTGGTGCAGCTCCCCGCGCAGGGGCTCGGCGGCCTCGTCCGCGGCGCGCTTGAGCACCAGCAGGACGGCGGTCATGCTCTGCCCGACCTCGTCGTGCAGCTCCTGGGCGATACGGCGGCGCTCGGCCTCCTGGGCGAGCAGTACCCGGGCGCTGGACGTGGCCCGTTCCTGCTCCAGGCGGTCCAGCATGGCGTTGAAGGTGCGGATCAGCTCCGGGACCTCGCCGCCCCGCCGGGACCCGGGCACCGGCAGCCGCTGACCGGGGCGCAGCAGGTCGACGGTGGTCATCAGCCCGGTGAGCCGGCCCAGCGGGCGCAGCCCCCAGCGCAGCAGGGCGCCGTTGGCGACCAGCATGACGGCGAGCCCGCCGACCAGGATGACCGCCTCGGTCAGCAGCACCGGGACCGAGACGGTCACCGGAGCCCACAGCAGCAGCGCGGTGGCGGTGCCCAGCACGACGGCGTTGAGCCCGAAGATCCGCCAGAACAGGGACACCGGGGTGATGCCTCCTTACGCTGCGCAGGGTTCCGACCGGGCCGCCGACCAGCCTGCCCGGTCCGACGGCGCCGGGTCGATGGGGTCCGACCCCCATTTCCCGGTCACGGCCCACCCACGCGCGTGTGCATACCGCGCCCCCGCACAAATGGGGTCCGCGACCGATGGGCAGCGGGCGCCGGCCCGGCCACAGTGGGAAGTGCGCAGGCCGGACGAGGTCTGCGCTTTCGTGCATTCTGCCGCCTGCCCGGCGTGCTGAGCCGTACGCGCCCGGTCCTGCCGTGCCGGGCCGTGCGGGCTCGGCCGTACGGGCCCGGCCGTCGCCCCGAGAAAGGGAACCGCCGTGTCGCTCGACGCCTCCCGCACCGAACCCCGCCCGGAACGGCTCACCGCCCACGAGGCCCGCCAGCGCCTGGAGCACGCGCGCAGCACCCGGCTCACCCAGCTGCGCGCCCTGGGGGACAGCGCCCGGTCGGCGGACGACCCGCTGCTGTCCGCCCAGCAGGCCGCCGTCGAGCGGGTGCTCAAGGAGATCGACGAGGCCTTCGACCGCGTCGACGCCGGCACCTACGGCACCTGCCTCGGCTGCGGCAAGCCCGTACCGCCGGAGCGGCTGGAGATCCTGCCGTACACGCGCCACTGCGTGGCCTGCCAGCGCCGCGCCGGCGCCTGAACATACGTCGCACGCCTTCCCTGTCCCGCCCTGCCCGAGGGGTGAACCGGTGAACCATCAGACCATCGACGGCCACGGCACGCGCCGGTCGCCGCTGTCCCCCGACGACCTCGCGGCGCTCCGCGAGAACCTGCACGAGCAGCGCCTGTTCCGGCAGGAGCAGCTGCGGCAGCTCGCCGTCTCCGCCCGCGACGAGGACCTGCGCCGCCGGTGCTCCGCCGCGCAGGCCGAGGTCGGGGTGCGGCTCGCCGCGTCCGCGCGCATGGTCCTCGCCGATGTGGAGGCCGCGCTGCGGCGCATGGCCGAGGGCCGCTACGGCACCTGCCACCTGTGCCGGCGGCCCGTCGACCGCGAGCGGCTGCTCATCGTGCCGCAGGCCCGCTACTGCGCCCGGTGCCAGCAGGTACGGGAGGCCGGCCGGTGACCGCGACGCGACGGCCCCGCGGCGTCGCCGGGCACCGGTGGGCGGC
Organism: Streptomyces sp. NPDC031049; assembly: GCF_055571015.1. NCBI lineage: Bacteria > Bacillati > Actinomycetota > Actinomycetes > Kitasatosporales > Streptomycetaceae > Streptomyces > Streptomyces sp. NPDC031049. The sequence continues at coordinate 162,029 of NZ_JBVIGC010000006.1, read as the reverse complement.
GGGGCGGCCCGGCTGCGGCGTCGCCCTCGACCTGGGCAGCGCCCGCACCCGCGCCTGGATCGCCGGCCGGGGACTGATCGTCGACGTGCCCACCGTGACCTTCCCCGGGGCCGGCGCCGGCCACCCCGTCCAGCGGGGCACCATCGTCGACGTCGACGGCACGGCACGGATGCTCGACCGGCTCCTCGGCCACCGGCTGCCCCGCCTCGGGCGGCCCCTGGTCGTGGTGACCGCGCCCGTGCTGGCCGGGGTCGCCTTCCGGGAGGGGGCCCGCGCCGCGGCACAGGTGCTGCGGCCCCGGGCGGTGCTGACCGTGCCGGGCGCCCGGGCCGTCGCGCTGGGAGCCGGCGCCGACCTGTCCCGGCCGCTGCTCGTGGTGGACGTCGGCGCCCATCTGACGGAGGTGGTGCTGCTGGTGGAGGGCGAGGTGTTCGACGCGCGCCGCGCCGCGCTGGGCACGGGCGACCTGCCCGACGCGGCCTCGTCGGCGGAGCTGGGCGAGGCGGTGGCCGGCATGGTGGCGTCGATGCTGCGGCAGGACCGTACGTCCCTGACGGTCGAGGCCCTGGGCCGGGGCCCGCTGCTGGCCGGCGGGGGTGCGCTGCGGCCCGAGATCACCTGCCGCCTCGCCGGCCGGCTGCACGCGCCGCTGCGCCTGGTGCCGGCCCCGCACACCGCCGCCGTCCGCGGCGCCGCCCGCCTGCTGGACTCGGCCCACGCCCACCCGTCGACCGCGGACGGCTCCCCACCGCCGTGACCGACGCGCCGCCCGTCACCGCCGGCCTCGTCGCCCGTGACCGCCGGCCTCGTCGCCCGTGACCGCCGGATCGGCGCCCGTGACCGCCGGATCGGCGCCCGTGACCGCCGGTCCTGTCGCCCGTCAGCGCCGGCCTCGTCGCGCTGACCGACGCGTCGCGCGTGAACGGCGCGTCGCCCGTGACCGGTGGAGCGGCGCCCGGGCCGATGGAGAGGCGCCGGGGCTGGTGGATCGGCGCCCGGGGCCGCGGCCCGGTGTTGCGGTCCCGGGCGGCGGGGCAGGGCGGCGGGACAGGGTCCTGGCCGAGCCGGCCCGCCCCGCTCGGGGGACCACCGGCCCCGGCGCCCGCTCCGTCCAGCCGCCCCGAGGCCGCAGCCGCCCCGGCGCTCGGAGCCGGGGCGGCTGCGGTCCCGGGCGGGCTGCGCTGCCCCGCCCGGCCCCGTCCCCGGCCGTGGACGGGGCCGGGGCCGGGGACGGGGCCGGGTGACCCGTCCGGTGCCGGGCCCCATGGAGTCCGTCGTCCGTGTTCTGTCGAGGAGGTACACCGTGGCCGGTGCCATTCCCCCTGCCCAGCCGCCGCCCGAGCGGGTGCGGCCGCCCTTGCTGTGGCGGTGGCGGCGCAACCCCCTGCGCCGCCGGAACGATCGTGTCCAGGCCTGGATCGCGCTCGTGACGGTGCTGGCCGTGGCGGTGGCCGCGCCGTTCGTCATGGTCACCGTCGGGGACCGGGCGTACGGCCACTACGGGGATGTCGCCGAGCGGCAGGCGCAGGCCCGGCAGCGGACCACCGCCGTCCTCGTGCACGACACCCCGCGCCATCCGGAGCCGGGCTCGGACGAGGAGCGGGAGACCCGCTACCCGGTCGAGGTCCGCTTCACCGACCGGGAGGGCCGGGTCCGCACCGGCCGGACCGAGGTGCGGCCCGGGCTGCCCGCGCAGAGCACCGTCCGGGTCTGGGTCGGCCCGGACGGCACGCTCACCGGCCCGCCGCTGACCGGCGAGGAGGTCCACAGCCGTGCCATGGGCTGGGCGATCCTCGCCGGCCTGGCCGTCGCCCTCACCGGCGTCGCCGCCCACGGGACGGCGGCCCTGCTGCTCTGGCGGCGCAACCTGGCCGCCTGGGACGCCGCCTGGGCGGAGACCGCCCGGCGCTGGACCACCTCCCCATGACGCTCGCGGGCGTCGCGGCGCCCGTCCGCCCGCCGAAGGGGGTGCCATGGCCGCAGGTGGTGGCCGCACCTGTCGCCGGCGGGTGCACCGCCGCACGGTGGCGGCGCCCGTCGTGCACCGCGTCCCCCGCGGGCGCCGCCCGCGCCCGCTGGGGCCGTGCCGCTCGCCGTGCTCGTGCCCGCGGGGTGGGACCGGCTCGGGCGGTCGCCGCGCCCGGGGTCGGTGCGGTGGGACCGGCTCCGGCGGTCGCCGCCCCCGGAGTCGGGGGGTGGGGGCCGGATCAGGCGGTCGCCGCGCCCCGGGTCGGTGGGGCGAGCTGGTGGGCCAGCCAGGTCGGGACGCCGCCCAGCAGGCGGAACAGCCGGCGGGCCTCCTCCCGCAGCCGGGACGCCTCCGGCTCGGTCTCCGTGTCCGCCAGCGACGCCAGCGCGGGCGCCGTACCGACGAGGTACCCCAGCTCCTCCCGCAGCCGCAGCGACTCGGCGAAGCCGTGCCGGGCCTCGGCCAGCTCGCCGTCCCGCAGCGCGAGGCCGGCCAGGTGGCGCCAGGTGAAGGACAGCAGGAGAGGATCGGCGTGCGCGGTGGCCGAGGCGTGGGCACGCCGGTACGCCGCCCGCGCCGCCTGCGGCGACCCCGTGAGGTTCTCCGCCAGCAGCCCGCGCCGGAAGTCCAGCAGCGCCCGCCCCGGAGCCCCGGGCGGGATCAGCGCCGCCGCCCGGCCGAGCGCCGCGCGCGCCTCGTCGGCCCGGTCCCGCACCCCGTGCAGCGTGGCCGCGTAGGCGAGCTGTCCCCGTTCGCAGGCGGCGGCGCCGCGCTCCTCGTCGCCGTGGGCCAGCGCCTCCGCGGTGCGCAGCGCGTCCTCGGCCTCCTCCCAGCCCTGCTCGGTGTACAGACACCGCTCCACCAGCAGTGCGGCCCGCTGCAAGGCCGTGGCCGCGGTGTCCGGCCGCAGCAGCGCCGCCGCGTCGGCCCAGCAGGCGCGCGAGCGCAGCCGCCACACCGCGGTCTGGAGCGGATCGTCACCTGAGGTCGTTCCCGTGCCAGAACCAGACATGGCGGGATGCGCCACGTTGCCCTCCCCTAGGCCGTGTCTTCCGGTCGGTCCCGGGATCACGGGGCCCGGCACGCCGAGCCCCGCTCGACGGCGTACCCGGGCCCCGCACTCCCGGAGTCGGGCTGATCCGGAAGACACGGCCCTGCAAGCACGCCGTCGAGCCCGAGTGGTGGCGGCATCTCAGCACGGATCGGCCCGCCCGGCCAAGAGGGTGGGTGAAGGATTTCACAAAGTCGTGGGACTCGGGGCGCCCCGATGTTTGGCCGCCGTTTCAGCTCATCCGCAGCGCGAGGAAGAAATCGAGCTTGTCCTCCAGCCGCGACAGGTCACGTCCCGTCAACTGCTCGATCCGGCCCACCCGGTAGCGCAGCGTGTTGACGTGCAGGTGGAGCCGGGTGGCGCAGCGCGTCCAGGAGCCGTCGGAGTCGAGGAACGCCTCCAGCGTCGGGATCAGCTCGGCGCGGTGGCGGCGGTCGTAGTCCCGCAGCGGGTCCAGCAGCCGGGCCGTGAAGGCGCGGCGGACGTCGTCCGGGACGAAGGGCAGCAGCAGCACGTGCGAGGCCAGCTCCTGGTGCCCGGCCGCGCACACCCGGCCCTGCCGGGCGGCGGCGACCCGGCGGGCGTGCCGCGCCTCCTCCAGCGCGCCGCGCAGCCCCTCCGCCGAGTGCACGGCCGCGCTCACCCCGAGCGTGAGGCGCCCGTCGCCGTCCAGACCGGCCGACAGCGGGTCCCGTACGGACTCCAGCAGCGCGTCGGCGAGGATGCCGGCCTCGGAGCCGTCGTGCTCGCCGGCGACCGCCGGCAGCGGCACCAGCGCGACGGCCTCGTCGCCGACGTGCGCGACGGCGATCCGGTCGGAGTGCTCGGGCCCGGTGGCCACCGGGTCGACGAGGATCTCCTCCAGCAGCGACTGGGCGGCCCGGCCGCCGTCGGGGCCGTCGCCGTCCCACTCGACGCGGGCCACCACGACCTGCCAGTGCGGGGCCGCGCCGAGCCCCGGCAGCAGCACCGGCGCCGCGACCCGCAGCCGGGCCGCGATCTCGGCGGGCGGCGCGCCCGTCTGCACCAGTTCCAGCACCTCCTGCGCCAGCCGCCGCCGCACCGTGCGGGCCGCGTCCCGGCGGTCGCGCTCGACCGAGATCAGCTGGGTGACGCCGTGCAGCAGGTCCAGCCGCTCCTCGGCCCAGTCACCGGCGTCCGCCTCGACCGCCAGCAGCCACTCGGACAGCACCGTCTCGCGCGCGTCCCGGGCGGGCTGCACCGCCCGGCCGCCCCCGGGCGCCGCCGGGCGGTGCCCCCAGCTGCTGCGCACGGGGAAGAGGCTGTACGTCGTCGAGCCCAGCGTCACCCGGTGCGGCGCGCGGCGGCCCGTGCGCCCGGCCGCCAGGTGCTCCGCCGCCAGCCGCGCGCACACCTCCGCGGGCAGCGCGGAGCCGGACGTCTTCGAGCCCGCGATCAGCCGGCCGGTCGGCGACAGCACCCAGGCCCGCAGGTCCAGGTCGGAGCCGAGCAGGTCCAGCACCACGTCGGGGCCGCCGCCCGCCGGTCCGGAGGTCATCATCCGCCGGTGCCGGTCCACGACCGCCGCGAGGTCCCCGGCACGCTCGCCGGAGACCTGCCGCACCACGTGCTCGGTGATGGTCGCGAACGCCACCGACTCGTGCACCGCGAACAGCGGCAGCCGGTGCCGCGCGCACGCGGTCACCAGGTCCTCCGGCACGCTGCCCAGCTCGGCCTCACCGGCGGCGAGCGCGGCCACGCCGGCCTGCGCCAGGATCCGCACGAACGGCTCGGAGTCGTCGGCGTCGCGGCGCCAGGCCAGGCCCGTGAGGACCAGCTCGCCGCCGGAGAGGTAGCGGCTGGGGTCCCGCAGGTCGGTGGTCATCACGCCCCGGACCGAGCGGTCCAGTTCGTCCTCGCCGCCGAGCAGCTTGAGGCCCAGCGCGTCGGTGTCCAGCAGTGCGCGCAGCCGCATTCTCGTCGCCGCCGTTCTCTGTCTCGAATCATGCTCTTGCTCAGGAGGGGGTCCGCGGCCGGGCGCCCGCGCGGCGGGCCGGCGAGCGGATACCCGTCCGCGTCCCGGCCGTGGTGCAGGTCACGCGGCTGTGTCGCGCGTTTCCACAGGAAGACGCGGAGGTTACTGGGGACCTCCGTTCATACGAATCTACAAGATGCCCGAGCTGGCCAGCCAACTCCTTCGGTGTTTCTGCGACTGACCCCGGTGGAGGACGGGGCGGTGTACTGAGCCCACTCCACGTGAACAGCACATGAACGAGCCCGGCCCGCCGCACACGGATTGGCTCAATCGCATCCCCCCACGAGACCCACGAGACGTAGAAGAAGAGAGCCGGTCATGGACTTCCTTCGCCCCGCCAGCTGGGAGGAGGCGCTCGCCGTCAAGGCAGAGCACCCCACCGCTGTGCCGATTGCGGGTGGCACCGACGTGATGGTCGAGATCAACTTCGACCACCGCCGGCCCGAGTACCTCATGGACCTGAACCGCATCGGTGACCTGACCGAGTGGGAGGTCGGCGAGGACACCGTGCGGGTCGGCGCGTCCGTGCCGTACACGAAGATCATGGAGCACCTGCGCTCCGAACTCCCCGGACTCGCCCTCGCCTCGCACACGGTCGCCTCCCCGCAGATCCGTAACCGCGGCGGCGTGGGCGGCAACCTCGGCACCGCCTCCCCGGCCGGCGACGCCCACCCGGCGCTGCTCGCCGCGGGGGCGGAGGTCGAGGTGGAGTCGGTGCGCGGCACGCGCATGATCCCGATCGACGAGTTCTACAAGGGCGTGAAGCGCAACGTGCTGGAGCCCGACGAGCTGATCCGTGCCGTGCACGTGAAGAAGGCGGACGGCCCGCAGCAGTTCTCCAAGGTCGGCACCCGCAACGCCATGGTCATCGCCGTGTGCGCGTTCGGCCTCGCCCTGCACCCCGGGACCCGCACGGTCCGCACCGGCATCGGTTCGGCCGCGCCCACCCCCATCCGGGCGAAGGCCGCCGAGGACTTCCTGAACGCGGCGCTCGACGAGGGCGGCTTCTGGGACAACGGCAAGATCATCACCCCGTCGGTCGCCAAGCAGTTCGCCGACCTGTGCTCGGCCGCCTGCAACCCGATCGACGACGTCCGGGGCACCGCCAGCTACCGCCGCCACGCGGTCGGGGTCATGGCCCGCCGGACGCTCACCTGGACGTGGGAGTCCTACCGCGGCGCCCGCCGCGCCACCGAGGGAGCTGCGTAATGCGAGTCAACTTCACCGTCAACGGACGCCCGCAGGAGGCCGACGACGTCTGGGAGGGCGAGTCCCTGCTGTACGTCCTGCGCGAGCGCCTCGGCCTGCCCGGCTCCAAGAACGCCTGTGAGCAGGGCGAGTGCGGCTCCTGCACGGTCCGCCTGGACGGCGTGCCGGTCTGCGCCTGCCTGGTCGCCGCCGGTCAGGCCCAGGGCCGCGAGATCGTGACCGTCGAGGGCCTGGCGGACTTCGCCAAGCAGCGCGCCGCGGGCGGCTGCGCGACCGGCGCCTGCGGCGGCGAGGGCACCACGCTCGACGAGGCCAAGCGCTGGCAGGCCGAGGGCACCGACTCGCAGACCGGCGAGGGCGAGGAGCTGTCCCCGATCCAGCAGGCGTTCATCGACGCCGGCGCCGTGCAGTGCGGCTTCTGCACGCCGGGTCTGCTGGTCGCCGCCGACGAGATGCTCGAGCGCAACCCGAACCCGACCGACGCGGACATCCGCGAGGCGCTGTCGGGCAACCTGTGCCGCTGCACGGGCTACGAGAAGATCATGGACGCGGTCCGGCTGGCGGCCGCCCGGCAGTCCGAGGGGGTCTGACCATGACGGCCAACGGTGCACCCACCAAGATCACGCAGGGTTCCCGGACGAAGGGCGGCATCGGCGAGTCGACGCTGCGCCCGGACGGCACCCTGAAGGTGACCGGCGAGTTCGCGTACTCGTCCGACATGTGGCACGAGGACATGCTGTGGGGCCAGATCCTGCGCTCCCCGGTCGCCCACGCCGAGATCGTCTCGATCGACACCTCCGAGGCGCTCGCCACGGCCGGCGTGTACGCCGTCCTCACCTACGACGACCTGCCCACCGACGCGAAGAACTACGGCCTGGAGATCCAGGACACCCCGGTTCTCGCGCACGGCAAGGTCCGCCACCACGGCGAGCCCGTCGCCCTGGTCGCCGCCGACCACCCGGAGACCGCGCGCCGCGCCGCCGCCAAGATCAAGGTCGAGTACCGGGAGCTGCCCGTCATCACCGACGAGGCCTCCGCGACCGCGCCGGACGCGATCCTCGTCCACGAGGGCCGCGACGACCACCACGCCGGCCACGTCCCGCACCCCAACATCGTGCACCGCCAGCCGATCATCCGCGGCAACGCGGACGAGGCCGCGAAGAAGGCGGACGTGATCGTCAGGGGCGAGTACTACTTCGGCATGCAGGACCAGGCCTTCCTCGGCCCCGAGTCCGGCCTCGCCGTGCCCGAGGAGGACGGCGGCGTCCACCTCTACATCGCCACCCAGTGGCTGCACTCCGACCTGAAGCAGATCGCGCCCGTGCTCGGCCTGCCCGAGGAGAAGGTGCGGATGACGCTGGCCGGCGTCGGCGGCGCGTTCGGCGGCCGCGAGGACCTGTCGATGCAGATCCACGCCTGCCTCCTGGCGCTGCGCACCGGCAAGCCCGTCAAGATCGTCTACAACCGCTTCGAGTCCTTCTTCGGGCACGTCCACCGCCACCCGGCGAAGCTGTTCTACGAGCACGGCGCCACCAAGGACGGCAAGCTCACGCACATGAAGTGCCGGATCGTCCTGGACGGCGGCGCCTACGCCTCGGCCTCCCCGGCCGTGGTCGGCAACGCCTCGTCCCTGTCGGTCGGCCCGTACGTGATCGACGACGTCGACATCGAGGCCGTCGCCCTCTACACCAACAACCCGCCCTGCGGCGCCATGCGCGGCTTCGGCGCGGTCCAGGCGTGCTTCGCCTACGAGGCGCAGATGGACAAGCTGGCCAAGAAGCTCGGCATGGACCCGGTGGAGTTCCGGCAGAAGAACGCCATGGAGCAGGGCACCATCATGCCCACCGGCCAGCCGGTCGACTCCCCGGCGCCCGTCGCCGAACTGCTGCGCCGCGTCAAGGCGATGCCGATGCCGCCGGAGCGCCAGTGGGAGTCCAGCGAGGGCGCCGACGTGCGCCAGCTGCCCGGCGGCCTGTCCAACACCACGCACGGCGAGGGCGTCGTCCGCGGCGTCGGCTACGCGGTCGGCATCAAGAACGTCGGCTTCTCCGAGGGCTTCGACGACTACTCCACCGCCAAGGTGCGCATGGAGGTCATCAACGGCGAGCCCGTCGCCACGGTCCACACCGCCATGGCGGAGGTCGGCCAGGGCGGCGTCACCGTCCACGCGCAGATCGCCCGCACCGAGCTGGGCGTCACGCAGGTGACCATCCACCCGGCCGACACCCAGGTCGGCTCGGCCGGCTCGACCTCGGCCTCCCGGCAGACGTACGTCACCGGCGGTGCCGTGAAGAACGCCTGCGAGCTGGTCCGCGAGAAGGTCCTGGAGATCGGGCGCCGCAAGTTCGGCTCCTACCACCCGGCCTGGGCGACCGCCGAGCTGCTCCTGGAGGGCGGCAAGGTCGTCACCGACGGCGGCGAGGTCCTCGCCGGCCTGGTCGACGTCCTGGAGGGCGAGTCCGTGGAGGTCGAGGAGGAGTGGCGGCACCGTCCGACCGAGCCCTTCGACCTGCGCACCGGCCAGGGCAACGGCCACGTCCAGTACTCCTTCGCCGCGCACCGCGCCGTCGTCGAGGTCGACACCGAACTCGGCCTGGTGAAGGTGATCGAGCTGGCCTGCGCCCAGGACGTCGGCAAGGCGCTCAACCCGCTGTCGGTGATCGGCCAGATCCAGGGCGGCACCATCCAGGGCATGGGCATCGCGGTGATGGAGGAGATCGTCGTCGACCCGAAGACCGCGAAGGTCAGGAACCCCTCCTTCACGGACTACCTGCTCCCCACGATCCTCGACACGCCGACCATCCCGGTCGACGTGCTCGAACTCGCCGACGACCACGCGCCGTACGGGCTGCGCGGCATCGGCGAGGCCCCCACCCTGTCGTCCACCCCGGCGGTCCTCGCGGCCATCCGGAACGCGACCGGGCTGGAACTCGACCGCACGCCGGTCCGCCCGGAGCACCTCACCGGCACGGCGTGAGCAGAGCCTCCGGGCGGCGCAACGGAACGTCACACCCTCCGCGCCGCCCGGAGCACCCCCAAGTTCCGCTCCGCTCGCGGTCCTTGAAGTACCACCCCACATCCGTTCGTCTCGGGCCGTCCCCCGGGTCGTGCATCCCAAATCCCGCGGCCGTTGTCACGGCGGTCCCTGCGGGTGCCCCTATGAACCTTGGGAGAAGGCACCATGGCCCAGCAGTCAGTGGAGCCGAAGACCACCGCCGAGGACGCGGGCGCGGGCAGCCGCGTCCCCGCCGGCCGGTCTTGGCTCGACCGGTACTTCCACATATCCCACAGAGGATCGACTCTCGCGCGTGAGGTCCGCGGCGGCATCACCACCTTCATGGCGATGGCGTACATCGTCCTGCTCAACCCGGTCATCCTCTCCGGTGAGGACGTCGCCGGGCACACTCTGGGCCAGAAGGCCCTGATCACCGCCACCGCGCTCGCCGCGGCGGTCACCACGCTCCTGATGGGCTTCGTCGGCAAGGTGCCGCTCGCCCTCGCCGCCGGCCTGTCGGTGTCCGGAGTCCTGGCCGGCCAGGTCGTACCCCAGATGACCTGGGGCCAGGCCATGGCGATGTGCGTCATGTACGGCGTGGTGATCATGCTGCTGGTGGTCACCGGGCTCCGCGAAATGATCATGAACGCGATCCCGCTGGCCCTCAAGCACGGCATCACCATCGGCATCGGCCTGTTCATCGCGATCATCGGCTTCGTCAAGGGCGGGTTCGTCCACCCGGGCGAGGCGACCCCGCTCTCGCTCGGCCCCGCCGGCGAGCTGGCGGGCTGGCCGGTCCTGCTCTTCGCGGGCACCCTGCTGCTGATCTTCATGCTCCAGGCGCGCAACACCTCCGGCGCCATCCTGATCGGCATCATCACCGGCACGGTCGTCGCCATGGTCCTCAACGCGTTGGGTGTCATCGACCCCAAGCAGTGGGCCAACGGCGCACCCGAGCTGCACGGCAGCGCGGTCTCCATGCCGGACTTCTCGCTCTTCGGCGACGTCGAGTTCGGCGGCTGGGGCGACGTCGGCGCGATGACCGTCGGCATGATCGTCTTCACGCTGGTGCTGGCCGGGTTCTTCGACGCGATGGCCACCATCATCGGCGTCGGCACCGAGGCCAAGCTGGCCGACGACAAGGGCCGCATGCCGGGCCTGTCCAAGGCGCTGTTCGTCGACGGCGCCGGCGGTGCCATCGGCGGCGTGGCGGGCGGCTCCGGCCAGACCGTGTTCGTCGAGTCCGCCACCGGCGTCGGCGAGGGCGCCCGCACCGGCCTCGCGTCGGTCGTCACCGGCGGCTTCTTCGCCCTGTGCCTGTTCTTCACGCCGGTCACGGCGATCGTGCCGCAGGAGGTCGCGTCCGCGGCCCTCGTGGTCATCGGCGCGATGATGATGATGAACGCCCGGCACGTCGACTGGGCCGACCGCGCCACCGCGATCCCGGTCTTCCTGACGGTCGTCCTGATGCCGTTCACCTACACCATCACCACCGGTGTCGCGGCGGGCGTCATCTCCTACGTCGCCATCAAGACCGCCCAGGGCAAGGTGCGGGAGATCGGCGCGTTCATGTGGGCCCTGGCGGTGGTCTTCATCGTCTTCTTCGCCCTCAACCCCATCGAGAGCTGGCTCGGCGTGCACTAGCCGCTCACCGGGTACCCGTTCACACGACTTCGCTGAGGAGACCGACAGATGCTGGACATCGCCGAAGAGCTGAACCGGTGGGTCGAGCAGGGGCGCGACTTCGCCGTGGCCACCGTGGTGGCCGTCGGCGGCAGCGCCCCGCGCCAGCCGGGTGCCGCGCTCGCCGTGGACGCCGACGGCACGGCGATCGGGTCCGTCTCCGGAGGCTGTGTGGAGGGGGCCGTGTACGAGCTGTGCCGGCAGGCCCTCGAGGACGGCGAGACCGTCCTGGAGCGCTTCGGCTACAGCGACGAGGACGCCTTCGCCGTCGGCCTGACCTGCGGCGGAGTCATCGACATCCTCGTCACGCCGGTACGGGCGGACAGCCCCGCCCGTCCGGTGCTCGCGTCCGCGCTGGCCGCCGCCGCCCGAGGGGAGGCGGCGGCGGTGGCGCGGATCGTCGGCGGGCCGGCGGACCTGCGGGGCCGCGCCCTGGTGGTGCGGTCCGACGGGATGGCCGAAGGCGGGTTCGGGGCCCACCCGGAGCTGGACCGGACGGTGGCCGCCGAGGCGGGCGCCTTCCTGGACTCCGGGCGCACCGGGACGCTGGAGATCGGAGAGCAGGGCTCGCGGTGCGGGTCGCCGCTGACGCTCCTGGTGGAGTCCTCCGTCCCGGCGCCCCGCATGATCGTCTTCGGTGCGATCGACTTCGCCTCCGCGCTGGTGCGCATCGGCAGGTTCCTCGGCTACCGCGTCACGGTGTGCGACGCCCGCCCGGTGTTCGCGACGCCGGCCCGCTTCCCGGACGCCGACGAGGTCGTCGTCGCCTGGCCGCACGAGTATCTGGAGCGCACGGACGTCGACGGCCGCACGGTGCTGTGCGTCCTCACCCACGACGCCAAGTTCGACGTACCGCTGCTGAAGCTGGCGCTGCGGCTGCCCGTGGCGTACGTCGGCGCGATGGGCTCGCGCCGCACCCATCTGGACCGCAACGAGCGGCTGCGCGAGGTCGGGGTGACGGACCTGGAACTGGCCCGCCTGAGGTCGCCCATCGGCCTCGACCTGGGCGCCCGCACCCCGGAGGAGACGGCCCTGTCGATCGCCGCGGAGATCGTCGCGGTCCGCCGCGGCGGCAGCGGCGTGTCCCTGACGGGCGCGCACACCCCCATCCACCACGACGGCCCGTCGGCCCCGGCGCGGCGCATCGGATCGGTGGCCTAGCCCCGCTGTCGCAGCTCCGCCAGTCGTGCCAGGTCGTCGCGCACGGTGTCCCGCTCCTCGGCGGTGAGGCCGATCGCGGCGGCCTGCTCGAGTGCGCCGGCCGCGGTGCCGGCGTCACCGAGGCGGTCGGCGACGTCGGCCCGCAGGACGAGCAGGCGCAGCAACTGCACCGGCGTCGGCCGCTCGTCCGGCAGCGCCAGCACCCGGTCGAGGACCTTCGCCGCGCCCGCCGGATCGTCCCGGGAGTCGGCGAAGAGCGTGGCGTGGTGCAGGGCACGGGCGAAGGTCTCCGCGGGGGCCGGCCGGTGGTGCTGGTCCCCGCCGAGCGGCCGGCCGACCCGCACGCAGTTGCCGCCCGGGTCGGTCATCAGGAACTGCCGCATTCCGAACGTCGTGTCCCGCAGCGCCCCGATCCTCGGCAGCCCGCGGGTCGGCACCCGGCCGTACGCCGCCTTGAGTCCGGCGCGGAAGGCGCGGTGCAGGCCGTCGACGTCGTCGGTACGGACGTAGCAGGTGCTGTGGGAGGCGGCCGGGTCGTACTGCCGCATCCCGAAGAAGTGCAGCTCGATGCCGCCCCGCCGGACGGCGGCGTACGGGTTGGGGCTGCGCTGTTCGAAGATCACCTCGAAGCCGAGGGCGGTGTAGAAGTCGAGCACGGGCCGGATCTCGCGGCACGGCAGCATCGGAACGGTCGTCTCTCCCATGCGCCCACTTTAGTCAAACTTGACTAATGTGGGACGGTCTTTTCCGGGAGGCGGGGCGGTCCTCGGCGCGCGGCCCCTCACGGGTGCCGCAGGAGGTGGTTGACCGCGCGGCCGAAGGTGTGGCGGCCCGAACGGGCCAGCAGGCCGTCGAAGGCGGCGGGGAGCGCCCGGACGTCCAGTTCCTCGCGCCAGCGCACCCGGGCCCGGCCGCCGGGGCCGGGTGCGACCTCGATCTCCGCCCAGCCCCGGACCAGGCGGCCCCGCTTGTCCAGCCGGCACAGACCGGGGCTGTCGCCCTCGGGGGGCTGCCAGGCGGTCACCTCCATCACGTCGTCGACCGCGAGCCGGCCGATGCCCGTGCGGGCCACGATCACCGTGCCCGGGCCGGTGGGCGGGGGAGTGGAGACGGTGACCCGGGTCAGCGGGACGGTCTCGCCGTGGCGATGCCACGCGGTGAGCCGGCGCCACGCCTCGGCCGGGGGGAGCGGCGCCGTGCGTTCGAGGGAGAAGGTGACCACGGCACGATCGTAGGGAGTCGTCCGCCGTCCCTCACCTCGCGCCCGGCCGGGTCACCGGTAGACCTTCCCCGGTTCCGCCCTCCCCGGCGCCAGCAGCTGCGGCACCGTCACGAAGACGTACCCGCGCTCCTTGAGCGCGTCGATGATCCCGGGCACGGCCGGCACGGTGCCGTCGTAGATGTCGTGCAGCAGGATGATGCCGTCCCGCGAGGACTGGGCGAGGACGCGCTGCGTGATCAGCTCGGAGTCGGTGGTCGTGTAGTCCTTCGCGGTCACCGTCCACAGGATCTCCGCGAGGCCCAGTTCGCGCGCTATCGCGTGCACGGTCTCGTCGGTGCGGCCCTGCGGCGGGCGCATCAGCGTCGGACGGTGGCCGGTCAGCCGCTCTATCTCCTCGTTCGGTCTGCGCAGCTCCTCGCGTATCTCCTCCGGTGTGCTCCGCGTGAGGATCTTGTGCGTCCAGGTGTGGCTGGCCACCTCGTGGCCCTCGTCGGCCATGCGCCGCACCAGCTCCGGATAGGTGTCGATGTGGCGCTTGCCCAGCAGGAAGAACGTCGCCGGGACCTGTCTGTCCTTCAGGATGTCGAGCAGCCGGGCGGAGTTCTCGCTGGGGCCCGCGTCGAACGTCAGGGCTATGCACTTGGCCTTGCGGCAGTCCACGGCCCCCAGGCGCGCGCCGGCCTGCGCCCCCGCCGCCGCGCGCACCGAGCTGGGCTTGGTCGTCTCCAGACGGGTGCAGCCGGCCAGCGCCGAGCCCGCGCAGAGGGCCGCCAGCAGCGCAGTCGCCGCCCGCAACCCGGTCCCCGTTTTCGTCGTCTTCCTGGTCAGAGAAGGCATGCCGGGACTATACACGCAGAGTATATACGCAGTTCATAGTGGGGTCTCCGAACGGGCTGTCGAATGCGGGTTCGAGGTATGGGAGCCGTCACCGGGTTACTCGCGCCGTCACCGAAGTGACGGTGAGAGTGACGAGAGTGAGGAGAGTCCCGTGGACGGACACCCCTGGCGCCGGGCCCTGGTGACCGGCGGAGCCGGTTTCGTGGGGTCCCACCTGTGCGGCCGGCTGCTCGACGCCGGCACCGACGTCGTCTGCCTCGACAACCTGGCCACCGGCTCCCGGAGCAACATCGCCGACCTGGAACGCCGGCGGGGCTTCCGCTTCGTCCGGGCCGACGCCACCGACCCGGCCGCCCTGCGCGCCCTGCCCGGGCGGTTCGACCTCGTCCTGCACTTCGCCTGTCCGGCCTCGCCCGCCGACTACCTGCGGCTGCCCCTGGAGACCCTCGACGTCGGCAGCACCGGCACCCGCAACGCCCTGGAGCGCGCCCACGCCGACGGCGCCCGCTTCCTGCTCGCCTCCACCTCCGAGGTGTACGGCGACCCGCTGGAGCACCCGCAGCGCGAGAGCTACTGGGGCAACGTCAACCCCATCGGCCCGCGCAGTGTCTACGACGAGTCCAAGCGGTTCGCCGAGGCCCTGGTCACCGCCCACCGCCGGGTGCACGGCACCGACACCGCGATCGTGCGCATCTTCAACACCTACGGGCCCCGCATGCGCACCGGTGACGGCCGTGCCGTGCCCACGTTCATCGCCCAGGCGCTGGACGGCATGCCGCTGACCGTCGCCGGCGACGGCGGCCAGACCCGCTCCCTGTGCTACGTCGACGACACCGTCGACGGCGTCCTCGCCCTCGCCGCCTCCCGGGAGACGGGGCCCGTGAACATCGGCGGCGGCGACGAGATCACCATGCTGGAACTGGCCCGCCGGATCATCGACCTCACCGGCTCCGGCTCCCGCATCCGGTTCGTCGAACGCCCCGTCGACGACCCCTGCCGCCGCAGGCCCGACACCACCCTGGCCCGCGAGCGCCTCGGCTGGCGGCCCCGCGTCGGCTGGAGCGAGGGGCTGGAGCGCACCATCGGCTGGTTCGCCCACGCCGTGGCGGCCTAGGCCCGCACATCACTACGTAGCGTGTCTTTTCGGTTCATACCCGGAATTGAGCTGTCTCCAAGTGTTTGAGACAGCTGCGGTGCGGGACCCGCGAGCCCAGAGAGAAGAGACCTGAGAAACCAGAGAGGTCCCAGAGACCTGACCTTCGGCACGACCCACAGCCTCCGGGACGGAGCACCCCACATGCGCATCCTTGGTATCAACGCCCTGTTCCACGACCCTGCCGCCGCCCTCGTCGTCGACGGCAGGACCGTTGCGGCCGCCGAGGAGGAGCGCTTCAGCCGCCGCAAGCACGGCAAGCGCCCGGTGCCCTTCTCCGCCTGGGAGGTGCCGGAGCTGTCGGCCCGCTGGTGCCTGGAGCACGCGGGGGTCCGGCCCGAGGAGCTGGACGCCGTCGCCTACTCCTTCGACCCCAAGCTGGCCCGGCCCGCCCGGGACATGGGCCTGGACGACCCCTGGGACCCGCTGCGCCTGGAGTACGCCCGCCGCGCCCCCGAGTTCCTCGCCGAGGCGCTGCCCGGACTCGACCCCGACCAGGTCGTCTTCGTCCCGCACCACGTGGCCCACGCCGCCTCCGCGGGGCCCGCCTCCCCGCACCCGGACAACGACGTGCTGGTCCTGGACGGCCGCGGCGAGTCCGCCTCCCACCTGGCCGGCCGCTACCGCGACGGCAAGCTCGACACCCTCGCCGCCCAGGCCCTGCCGCACTCGCTCGGCCTGGTCTACGAGGAGCTGACCGAACACCTCGGCTTCCTGCGCAGCAGCGACGAGTACAAGGTGATGGCCCTCGCCTCCTACGGCACCCCCCGCTTCCTGGACCGGCTGCGCGAGCAGGTGCACGCCACCGGCGACGGCGGCTTCCGCGCCCACGGCGTCGACTGGGCCGCCCTCGCCCCGCCGCGCGCCAAGGGCGAGGACTGGACCCGCGATCACGCCGACCTGGCCGCCAGCACCCAGGCCGTGCTGGAGGAACTCCTCCTCGACCTCGTCCACTGGCTGCACCGCGAGGCCGGCGGCCAGGCGCTGACCATGGCCGGCGGCGTCGCCCTCAACTGCGTCGCCAACTCCACGATCGCCAGGCGCGGACCGTACCGGCACGTGTGGGTGCAGCCCGCCGCCGGAGACGCCGGCACCGCGCTCGGCGGCGCCCTGCACGTGGCCGCCGCCCAGGAGGGCACCGCCCCCGAGCCGATGCCCGGTGCCGACCTCGGCCGCGGCTGGAGCGACGAGGAGATCCGCGCCTGGCTGGAGACCGCCGCGATCCCCTACGAGGAGCCGGACGACATCGCCGAGACCGTCGCCGAGGAACTCGCCCGGGACGGCATCGTCGCCTGGTTCCAGGGCCGCAGCGAGTACGGGCCGCGCGCCCTCGGGCACCGCTCCCTGCTCGCCCACCCCGGTCGCGCCGAGAACCTGGAACGGCTCAACCACGTCAAGGGCCGCGAGGAGTTCCGGCCGGTCGCCCCGATGGTGCTGGCCGACCGCGCCACCGAGATCTTCGACGGGCCGGTCCCGAGCCCGTACATGCTCTTCGTGCACGACGTCGCCGCCGCCTGGCGGGACCGCATCCCGGCCGTCGTCCACGTCGACGGCACCGCCCGCATCCAGACCGTCGAGGAGCGCCGCGAACCGCTCGTCGCCCGCATGCTGAACGCCTTCGAGAAGCGCACCGGGCTGCCCGTCGTGGTCAACACCAGCCTCAACACCGCGGGGCGGCCCATGGTCGACGACCCGCGCGACGCCCTGGAGTGCTTCGGTTCCGCGCCCGTGGACCTGCTGGCCATCGGCCCGTTCGCGGTGCGCCGGGGGAAGGCGTTCGCATGACCGGCTACGCCGTCGTGATCCCCACGCTCGCCCGCGACACGCTGGCCGACTGCCTGGCCGCGCTGGCCGCCGCGACCGGACCCCGCCCCGACGAGATCGTCCTCGTCGACGACCGGCCCGGCCCGGACACCGACCCGGACGCGCTGGAGCACGCCCTGAGCGTCCTCGGCGAGCTGCGCGAGCGCACCGTCGTGCTGCGCAGCGGCGGACGCGGACCGGCCGCCGCCCGCAACACCGGCCTGCGCGCGGTCACCGCGCCCTGGACCGCCTTCCTCGACGACGACGTCCAGGTCGGCCCGCACTGGTGCGACCAACTGGTCCAGGACCTCGGCGAGGCCGCCCCCGACACCGCCGGCGTCCAGGGCGTGATCGCCGTGCCGCTGCCCGGCGAGCGCCGCCCCACCGACTGGGAGCGCGGCACGGCCGGGCTGGCCACCGCCCGCTGGATCACCGCCGACATGGCCTACCGCACCGACGCGCTCAAGCAGGTCGGCGGCTTCGACGAGCGCTTCACCCGCGCCTTCCGGGAGGACGCCGACCTCGCGCTGCGCGTCCTGGACGCCGGGTGGCGCATCCGGCAGGGCCGGCGCACCACCCGGCACCCGGTGCGCTCCGCGTCCCGCTGGGTGTCCCTGAAACAGCAGCGCGGCAACGCCGACGACGCCCTGATGCGGCGCCTGCACGGCCCCGACTGGTGGGCCAAGGCGGTCGCGCCCCGCGGGCGCATCCGCCGGCACGCGGCCATCACCGCCGCCGGTGCCGCCGCGCTCCTGCTCGCCGCCGCGGGCCGGCCCCGGGCCGCCGCCCTCGCCGGGCTCGGCTGGGCGGCGGGCACCGCGGAGTTCGCCTGGGCCCGCATCGCACCCGGGCCGCGCACCCGCGAGGAGGTCACGACCATGCTCGTGACCAGCGCCCTCATCCCGCCCGCCGCCACCTGGCACCGGCTCGGCGGGGAGCTGCGGCACCGGTCGGCACCGGCCTGGCGGGAGGTGGCGGCATGAGCGCCCGTCACGACCCGGTGAAGGCCGTGCTCTTCGACCGCGACGGCACCCTCGTCCACGACGTCCCCTACAACGGCGACCCCGACCGGGTACGGCCGGTCGACGGGGCCCGCGAGGCGGTCGCCCTGCTGCGCGGGCGCGGCGTCGCGACCGGCGTCGTCACCAACCAGTCCGGCATCGCCCGCGGGCTGCTCACCGACGCCGACGTCCGCCGCGTCAACCGGCGCGTCGACGAGCTGCTCGGCCCGTTCGACGTGTGGGCCGTCTGCCCGCACGGCCCCGACGACGGCTGCCCGTGCCGCAAGCCGCGGCCCGGCATGGTGCTGTGGGCGGCCGGCCGCATCTGCACCCACCCCGCCGACTGCGTCCTGATCGGCGACATCGGCGCCGACGTGGAGGCCGCGCGCCGGGCGGGCGCCACCGGCATCCTCGTGCCGAACGACCGCACCCGTCCGGAGGAGACGGCCGCCGCCGAGCACGTCGCCCCGGACCTGCTGACCGCCGTGCGCGCGGTGCTCGACGGCGACCTGCCGCACGGGCGGGTCCCGGCGGACGAACGGCCCGCCGATACCGCCCGCGCCACCGGCGCCGGCACCGACACCCGCGACACCGGCGCCCCCGAGGCCGGCACCGGCGTTCCCGGCCCCGCCACCGGCGTAGGTGGCTCCGGCCCCGGCCTCCGTGCCGCCCGTGGCGGTGCCGGGCGCCCGGACGGAGCCGGCGGCCGGCGGGAGCGGCGGAGCGCCGGCCTGTCCGGCGGCAGCGAGACCGTGGACACCGGTGGGAGGCCGCGATGAGAGCGCTCGTCACCCGACTCGACAGCTTCGGCGACGTGCTGCTCGCCGGACCCGCCGTCCGGGCCGTCGCCGCCCGCGCCGACCACGTCACCCTGCTGTGCGGCCCGCGCGGCGCCCCCGCCGCCCGGCTGCTGCCCGGCGTCGACGAGGTCCTGGTGTGGGACGCGCCGTGGGCCGGGTTCCGGCCGCCACCGGTCGACCAGGCCGGGATCGACGCCCTCGTGGACCGGATCGCCGGCACCGGCGCCGACACGGGGCTGATCCTGACCTCCTTCCACCAGTCGCCGCTGCCCACCGCGCTGCTGCTGCGGCTGGCCGGCGTCCGGTACCTGGCGGCCGACAGCGTGGACTACCCCGGCGCCCTGCTCGACCTGCGCCACCAGCGGGCCCCGCACGCCCACGAGGCCGAGGCCGCGCTCGACCTCGCCGAGGCGGCCGGGTTCCCGCGGCCCGACGACGGCCGGCTGCGGGTGCACGAGCCGCCGGACACCGCCCGGCTCACCGGCCCCGGCCCCTACGTCGTCCTGCACCCGGGCGCGAGCGTCCCCGCCCGCGCCTGGAGCCCCGAGCGCAGCGCCGAGGCGGTCGCCGAACTCGCCGCGGCCGGGCACCGGGTGCTGGTCACCGGCGGACCCGACGAACGGGACCTGACCGCCCACGTCGCCGGCGAGCACGGCACCGACCTCGGCGGCCGCACCGAGGCCCCGGAACTCTCCGGCGTCCTCGCGGGCGCGAGCGTCGTCGTCACCGGCAACACCGCCCCCGCCCATCTGGCCGCCGCCGTCGGCACCCCCGTGGTGTCGCTGTTCGCCCCGGTCGTCCCGGCCGAGCGCTGGCGGCCGTACGGGGTGCCGTACGTCCTGCTCGGCGACCAGGACGCGCCCTGCGCCGACACCCGGGCCCGGGAGTGCCCCGTGGCCGGCCACCCGTGCCTGAACACGGTCACCGCCACCGACGTCGTCGCCGCCGTCGAGAAGCTCGTGGGGGAGACATGAGGATCCTGATCTGGCACGTGCACGGCTCGTGGACCACGGCCTTCGTGCAGGGCCCGCACACCTACCTCGTCCCCGTCACCCCCGACCGGGGACCCGACGGCCTCGGCCGCGCCCGCACCTGGGACTGGCCCGAGTCGGTGATCGAGGTCCCGCCCGAGCGGCTGCGCGACGAGGACATCGACCTGGTGGTGCTGCAACGCCCGCACGAACTCGAGCTGGTCGACCGGTGGCTGGGCCGCCGCCCGCCGCTGGTGTACCTGGAGCACAACGCCCCCCACGGCGACGTGCCCGACACCCGCCACCCGGCGGCCGGGCTGCCCGACGTCCGGGCCCTCGTCCACGTCACCCACTTCAACCGGCTGATGTGGGACGCGGGAACGACGGAGACCACGGTCATCGAGCACGGCATCGTGGACCCCGGCCCCCGCTGGACCGGCGAACTGGACCGGGCCGCCGTCGTCGTCAACGAGCCGATCCGGCGCGGCCGCACCACCGGCACCGACCTGCTGCCCGAGTTCGCCCGCGCCGCCCCGCTCGACGTGTTCGGCATGCGCACCGACGGGCTCGCCGAGCACATCGGCGTACCCCCCGACCGCTGCCGCACCCAGGACGTCCCGCAGAGCGAGCTGCACACGGAGCTGGCCCGGCGGCGGGTGTACGTCCACCCCGTCCGCTGGACCTCCCTCGGACTGTCCCTGCTCGAAGCCATGCACCTGGGCATGCCCGTCGTCGCCCTCGCCACCACCGAGGTGACCGAGGCGGTGCCGCCCGGCGCCGGTGTGGTCTCCAACCGCATCGACGTACTGACCGACGCCGTACGCGACTTCCTCGCCGACCCGCTGCACGCGCGCACGGTCGGCGAGGGCGCCCGTGCGGCGGCCCTGGCCCGCTACGGGCTGTCCCGCTTCCTGGACGACTGGGAGCGGCTGCTGAAGGAGGTGACCCGATGAGGATCGCCATGGTGTCCGAGCACGCGAGCCCGCTCGCCGCGCTCGGCGGCGTCGACGCCGGAGGGCAGAACGTCTACGTGGCCCGCCTCACCGAGGAGTTGGCGCGGCGCGGCCACGACGTGACCGTCTACACCCGCCGCGACTCGCTCGACCTGCCCGACCGGGTCCCGCTGCCCGGCGGCGCGGTCGTCGAGCACGTGCCGGCCGGACCGGCCGAGGCGCTGGCCAAGGACGACCTGTTCCCGCACATGCCCGCCTTCGGCGCCCACCTGGCGCGCGTCTGGGCCCGGGAGCGGCCCGACGTCGTCCACGCCCACTTCTGGATGTCCGGCCTGGCCAGTCAGATCGGCGTACGGCCGCACGGCATCCCCCTCGTGCAGACCTTCCACGCCCTCGGCACCGTCAAGCGGCGCCACCAGGGCATGCGGGACACCAGCCCGTACGAGCGCATCGGCATCGAGCGGCAGCTCGGCCGCAGCTGCGAACGGGTCCTGGCGACCTGCACCGACGAGGTGATGGAACTCGGCGACATGGGCGTGCCCCCGCGCCAGGTCTCCGTCGTGCCCTGCGGTGTCGACTCCGCCCACTTCCACCCCGGCGCCGACACCGGCCGCGCCCCCGCGCGCCGCCAGCGGCACCGGCTGCTCGCCTGCGGGCGGCTCGTCCCCCGCAAGGGCTACGACCAGGCCATCCGCGCCCTCGCCGCGGTGCCCGACGCCGAACTCGTGGTGGCGGGCGGCCCGCCCGCCGGTGCCGTGGACGCCGATCCCGAGGCGCAGCGGCTGGCCGGCGTCGCACGGCGGGCCGGGGTCGCCGACCGGGTGCGGCTGCTCGGCTCCGTCGACCCGGCCGACATGCCCGGACTGCTGCGCAGCGCCGACCTGGTGCTGTGCACACCGGTGTACGAGCCGTTCGGCATCGTGCCGCTGGAGGCCATGGCGTGCGGCGTCCCCGTCGTGGCGACCGACGTCGGGGGACACCGGGACTCCGTCGCCGACGGCGTCACCGGCCGCCTCGTCGAGCCGCAGAGCCCCGAGGCCATCGCCCGGGCCGCGCGGGAACTCCTCGCCGACGCGCCGCTGCGCCGCGCCTACGGCAGGGCCGGCCGCGACCGGGTCCTGAAGCACTACACCTGGCGGCGGGTCGCCGACGGGGCGGAACAGGTCTACCGCCTCACCCTCGCCGACCACGCACTGTCCAAGGAGGTGGCGTGATGACCGTGCACCCGCCCGTCGTCGGGCACTGCGACGAACTCCAGGACGCGCTGGGCGCGTTCCGTGCCTCCGCGCACATCACCGAACGCTGGGGCGAGCGGCTCGCGGCCACGCTCTCCGGCGGCGGCCGGCTGCTGGCCGCCGGCAACGGCGGCAGCGCCGCCCAGGCCCAGCATCTGACCGCCGAACTCGTCGGCCGCTACCGCGACGACCGGCCGCCGTTCTCCGCGATCGCCCTGCACGCCGACACCTCCTCGACCACCGCCATCGCCAACGACTACGGCGTGGACGAGGTGTTCGCCCGCCAGGTGCGCGCCCACGGCCGGGCCGGCGACGTCCTGATGCTGCTGTCCACGTCCGGGGCCAGCGCCAACCTGCTCTCGGCCGCCGACGCCGCCCGCGCGGCCGGCGTCCGGGTGTGGGCGCTGACCGGGCCCGCGCCCAACCCGCTGATGGCGGGCAGCGACGAGTCGCTGTGCGTGGAGGCGCCCAGCACGGCGACCGTCCAGGAGATCCACCTGGTCGCCGTCCACATGATCTGCGCGGCCTTCGACGCCGCCCTGGACCGCGCGTCCCGGCCGGCCCGGCGGAGGGGGACGCATGGCTGACCGCAGGACCCCGCTGGTCGTCGTCGGCGACGCGCTGCTCGACCGCGACCTCACCGGCTCCGCCGACCGGCTCGCACCGGACGCTCCCGTGCCCGTGGTGTCCGTCGACTCGGGCTGCGCCGAGCGCGTGCGCCCCGGCGGCGCCGCCCTCGCCGCCTACCTCGCCGCCCGCGACGGCCGCGACGTCACCCTGATCACCGCACTGGGCGACGACCCGGCCGCCCGCGAGCTGCGCCAGCTCCTCGACCCCTGGCTGACGGTGATCGCCCTGCCGCCGTCCGGGACCCTGCCCGAGAAGACCCGGGTGCTGGCCCAGGACCGGCCCGTCGTCCGTCTCGACCGCGGCGGCGGACGCGCCCGCGCGGCCACCGACGAGGCCCGCGCCGCCCTCCGCCACGCCCCGGCCGTCCTCGTCTCCGACTACGGCCGCGGCACCGCCGACGCCCTCCGCGAGGAACTGGCCGCCCGGCCCCCGCTGGTCTGGGACCCGCACCCGCGGGGCGGCCCGCCGGTGCCCGGCACCCGGCTGGTCACGCCCGCCGAGAAGGAGGCGCACGGCTTCGCGCCGCGGGACGGCCGCCCCGGCGGCAGCCTGCGCGCCGCCGCCCACAGCGCCGCCGCCCTGGTCCGCGACTGGCGCGTCGCCGCGGTCGCCGTCACCCTCGGCTCGCGCGGCGCCCTGCTCTCCTACGGCGAACACCCCCTCCTCGTCCCCGCACCCGCCTCCCACCACGGCGACTCGTGCGGCGCCGGGGACCGGTTCGCCTCGACCGCGGCCGGGCTGCTGGCCGACGGGGCACTGGTGGGCGAGGCCGTCGAGGGCGCGGTGAGCGCCGCCACCGCCTTCGTGGCGGCCGGCGGGGCCGGAGCCCTGCCGCCCGCCGACTCCCCGGCGCCCGGCACGGTGCCGCCGG
The DNA here is from genome assembly GCF_055571015.1 of Streptomyces sp. NPDC031049. Classification (NCBI taxonomy): domain Bacteria; kingdom Bacillati; phylum Actinomycetota; class Actinomycetes; order Kitasatosporales; family Streptomycetaceae; genus Streptomyces; species Streptomyces sp. NPDC031049. Next base: position 138,489 of record NZ_JBVIGC010000006.1, on the reverse strand, counting down.
ACACCGACGACCCGCACGCCCTGGCCGCCCGGGTCCGCGCCCAGCACGGCACCGTCGTCGCCGCCGGCGGCTGCTTCGACCTGCTGCACGCCGGACACGTCGGCCTGCTCCAGGCAGCCCGGCGGCTCGGCGACTGCCTCGTCGTCTGCGTCAACTCCGACGCCTCGGTGCGCCGCCGCAAGGGCGACGGCCGACCGGTCAACCCGCTCGCCGACCGCGTCCGCGTGCTGCGCGCCCTGGCCTGCGTCGACGCCGTCGCCGTCTTCGACGAGGACACCCCCGAGCAGCTCCTGGCCGATCTGCGCCCCGACGTCTGGGTCAAGGGCGGCGACTACGCGGGCGCCGACCTGCCCGAGGCCGGACTCCTCCAGGAGTGGGGCGGCCAGGCCGTCCTCCTGCCCTACCTCGACGGCCGCTCCTCCAGCGCCCTGATGGCCCGGGCGGCGGAGGGGGTGCGATGACCCCGGACGCGTCCGCCCGGCCCCGCGTCCTGGTCCTGCGGGCCCTGGGGCTCGGCGATCTGCTCGCCGGGGTGCCGGCGCTGCGCGCGCTGCGGCGGGCCTGTCCGGGGCACGAACTGGTGCTGGCCGCGCCGGAGGAACTCGCGCCGGTGGCCGCCGCGACCGGCGCCGTGGACCGGCTGCTGCCCGCCTCCGCGCCCGGCCGTGCGGTGCCGCGCGCCCTCGACTGGAGCGGGCCGCCGCCCGACGTCGCCGTCGACCTGCACGGCAACGGGCCGCCCAGCCACCGGCTGCTGGCCGGACTGCGCCCGCTGAAGCTGATGGCGTTCGCCCACCCCGGCACGCCGGAGATCGACGGGCCGCCCTGGTACGCCGAGGAACACGAGCGCGACCGCTGGTGCCGGCTGCTCACCGCGTACGGCATCGACGCCGACCCCGCCGACCTGCTGCTGCCCCGCCCGCCGGGACCGTCCCCGGCCCCCGGCGCCGTCGTCCTGCACCCCGGCGCCGGCGCCCCCTCGCGCTGCTGGCCCGTCGAGCGGTACGCGGCCGTCGCCGCGGCACTGCGCGAGCGGGGCCTGCGGGTGGTCGTGACCGGGGGAGCGGACGAGGGCGACCTGGTGGCCCGGTTGGCCAAGACCGCCGACCTGCCCGACACCGACGTCTTCGGCGGCGGCCTGCCCCACGACCGGCTCTCCGCCCTGGTCGCCGACGCCCGCGCCGTCGTCAGCGGCGACACCGGCATCGCCCACCTCGCCGTCGCCCACGCCGCGCCCTCCGTCACCCTGTTCGGCCCGGTGCCGCCCAGCCGCTGGGGCCCGCCGCCGCACCCCAGGCACCGCGCCCTGTGGCACCCCGGCCCGGACGGCGACCCGCACGGCCGCCGGACCGACCCCGCCCTGCTGCGGATCACCGCCGACGAGGTCCTGGACGCCTTCGACGCCCTGAGCGAGACACCATGAACCACACTCCGTCGACCACCCGCGAGCAGCGGTCCGCCGTCCGGGCCGGCCACGCGCCGGTCGGCGTCGTCATCGCCACCCGCGACCGCTCCGCGCGTCTCGCCGTCACCCTGCGCCACCTTCAGGCCCTCCCCGAGCGGCCCCGGATCGTCGTCGTCGACAACGCCTCCGGCGACGACACCCGCGCCATGGTGGCCCGCGACTTCCCGCACGTGCGGGTGCTGTCCCTGCCCTTCAACCGCGGCGCCCTGGCCCGCACCCACGGCGTCCGAGCCCTGGACACGCCCTATGTGGCGTTCAGCGACGACGACTCCTGGTGGGCGCCGGGCGCGCTGGCCACCGCAGCCCGCCTCTTCGACGAGCACCCGCGGCTCGGCCTGCTCTCCGCCCGCACCCTGGTCGGCCCCGGCGAAGCCCCCGACCCCCTCAACGACGTGCTGGCCTCCTCCCCGCTCGGCACCGCGACCGACCTGCCCGGCACCCAGGTCCTCGGCTTCCTCGGCTGCGCCGCCGTCGTCCGCAGGGAGGCGTACCTCGACGCCGGCGGCTACCACCAGCTGCTGTTCTTCGGCGCCGAGGAGACCCTCCTCGCCTACGACCTGGCCGCCCGCGGCTGGGGTGTCACCCACTGCCCCGAGGTGACCGCCCACCACCATCCGGACCCCGGCCCGCGCACCGGCCGCCCGGCCGTCGTACGCCGCAACGAACTGCTCACCGCCTGGCTGCGCCGTCCCCTGCCGTACGCCCTCGCCCGCACCCGGGCCCTGGCCGCCGAGGCCCGCCGCGACCCGCACGCCCGGCGCGCGCTGCGCGAGACGCTCACCCGGCTGCCCGCCGCGCTGAGCGCCCGCCGGCCGCTGCCCCCGCACGTGGAGCGCGCCGCCCGACTCCTGGACGGAGCCACCGCATGACCGATCCCCGCACCACCGTCGTCGTCATCACCCACAACCGGCGCGACGAACTCCTGCGCACCCTCGACCGGCTCGCCGGCCTGCCGGAGCGGCCCCCGGTGATCGTCACCGACAACGGCTCCACCGACGGCACCGCCTCCGCCGTCGCCCGCCACCACCCGCGGGTCGAACTGCTGCGCCCGGGCCGCAACCTCGGCGCCGTCGGCCGCAACCTGGCGATCCGTCATGTCCGCACACCCTACGTGGCGTTCTGCGACGACGACTCCTGGTGGGCGCCCGGCTCGCTGTCCGGGGCCGCCGACCTGCTCGACGCCCACCCCGCCCTCGGCACGGTGACGGCCCGCATCCTCGTCGAACCGGACGGCACCGAGGACCCCATCGTCCAGGAACTCCGCGACTCGCCCGTGCCCGGCCCCGACTGGCTGCCCGGCCCCGCGCTCGGCTCCTTCCTGGCCGCCGCGACCGTGCTGCGCACCGACGCCTTCCGCGCCGCGGGCGGCTTCCACCCCAGGCTGTGGCTGGGCGGCGAGGAGGAACTGCTCGCCGCCGACCTGGCGGCGAACGGCTGGTGGCTGACGTACGCCGACCACCTGACGATCCATCACCAGCCTTCGGTGGTACGGGACTCCACGCTCCGCCGGGCACACGGCATCCGCAACACCCTGTGGTTCACCTGGCTGCGCCGACCGGCGGGGCCCGCCCTGCGCCGCACCCTGCACCTGGCCCGCACGGTCCCGCGCGACACCGCGTCCCTGCGCGCCTTCGCCGAGGCGACGGCCGCCCTGCCGTGGGTCCTGCGGGAGCGCCGGGTCCTGCCGCCCGAGGTCGAGGCCCGGCTGCGCCTGCTGGAACCGGAACAGCGCGCCTCGACGGCACGCAGCTACACGGGCTGACGCCCGGACGACCGACGACCGACGACCCGAAGACTGACCCCGGGCGACGCGTGCGGCCCCGTGCCGGAGCACGGGGCCGCACGTACGAGCCGCACGGTCGTCCGACGCCCACGGTCGTCCGACGCCAGGGACTCGTGCTACTGCGACGGCAGGGACCTCGGGGGGCTACTCGGAGCCGGCGGGGCGTTCGCCCTTCGGGCCCCGGCCGCGTTCCGTCCGCGGGCCGCGGCTGCGCCGGCCCTCGCCCTCCTGGAGCTCCTCCTCGGCCGCACGGCCGGCGTCCTGGTCGGAGATCCCCGACCGCTCCGCCTCCTTGCGGGCCCTGGCCCGCCGGGTGTCGTACTTCTTGCTTCCGGGCTCGGGCACGTCGACCACCTCCTGCGCCCCGGGTCCCCGTGCGCCCTCCCGGGCAAACAACCGCCCGCCTCACCCCTCCGTCCAGCGGCACAGCAGCCGGAACACGGCGAACAGCGTCACCGGCCACACCGCCGCGAAGGCCCAGATCACGCCGGGCTCCGAGGTGACGATGCCCGCCACCATCAGCGTCACGGACAGGGCGAGCAGCAGCAGAACGGTCGGGGTGCGCGGGCGGTAGGCCGCCGGCCGGGCCAAGAGGCCGGGCCGGAAGGTGCGCAGGCGCCGGTCGAGCCGGCGGTCGCGGCGCAGCTCGCGCTCGATCTCGTCCAGAGCGCGCTGCTCGTGATCGGGAAGCCGGCCGATGCTCACGGTGTCCTCCAGAAGGGGGTGGACCGACGCCCCACCGAGTGCCCGCGCCGCCACGGCGCCTAACCGACCGGCCGCAGCCCGAGCGCCTCGAGCAGACCGTCCGCGGAGTCCGGCGCGCCGTCCGCGCGGAAGGCCGCGCCGATCCGCCGGGCCTCCGCCCGGCCGGTGGTCAGGCACCAGTCCCACCAGCGTTCCAGCGCCCCCGCCGCCACCTGCTCCGCGGCGATCAGCGCGGGCCAGCCGCAGGCACGGGCCTGGGCCGTGACCTTGGCGCCGCCCGCCACCGGGTCCACCGCCAGCGCCGGGGTACCGGCCCGCAGCGCCAGCACCAGCCCGTGCAGCCGGTCGGTGACCACCAGGTCCAGCCGGGCCAGCACCGCCTCCAGCTGGTCCGGCGTCGCGCACAGCCGCCAGTCGTGCGTGTCCAGCCGGGTGTCCAGCTCCAGGCGGGCACAGTCCCGCCCGGCCAGCCAGCCGGTCACCGCCTCGGCGACCTGGTCGTGCCGCCGCTGCCGGCCGTACTCGCGCTGTCCGTGGGTGAGGATCACGCCGACCACGGGCCGGGCGGGCGGCTCCGGGGCGCGGGCGGCGAGGTCGAGGGAGGGCTCGGCGCCGGGGGCGTCACGGGCCAGCACGCGGTGGAAACCGGTGACGGCGGCGGAGCCGGGGTCGATCACCGACGTGCCGACGGCGATCCGCACGCAGTGCGCGAACCGCCGGTGCACCTCCTCGACCTGCGGCCCGTGCAACGGGCCGCACACGAACACCAGATGCGAGTACGCGGCCGGGTCCAGGTCCGCGAAGTGCGGGCCGTCCGCCCGGAAGCCGGGGCTCCACACCACGTCGTACGCCTGCCCCGCACGCCGCAGGACCTCCTCCACGCGGTGCAGCGCCAGTACGTCCCCGGCCGTGGCCTCCCCGTGCAGGAAGCTGAACCAGCCGGTCACCAGGATCTTGCGTCGTCCGTGCACAGTGCCCCCGGGTGCCCCGCCCCCGGCCGGTCAATCCCCGCCGCCGGCCGGTCGATCCCCGCCGCCGGCCGGTCGGCCCCGGCCGCCCCGCACCGCGGTCACCGCCCGACGACCGGCCCGAACGCCCGGCGGATGTCGGACGCGGCGGGCTCCACGTACTCGTACGACGGGGCCGACCCGTAGTAGGTGATGATCCCCGGGCAGCTGGAACCGCCGAGCTGGACCGTGCGGTCGGTCACCCGCTTGCCGGTGCGCAGCTCGTACACCTTCACCCGTATCCCGATCTTGTAGAAGGTGACGTTCCGGATGCGCCGCTCGTGGTCCCGGTAGGCGCAGGTCTCCACGGCGGCGCCGCGACCGGTCTCCTCCGCGCACACGATCAGCGACGCCTTGGCCGGGTCGGTGACGCGCCACCCGCCGGGCAGCTTGTCCGTGTAGGTCGCGGCGCCCCGGAAGACCGCGGGGTTCGCGCCCTTGCGGCGGGCGGGCGCGCCCTCGTACTTCGCGGGCCGGGCGCAGTAGCCGCCGTCCGCGCCGACCGGGCCGGCGAGCAGGCGCTCGACACGGTCGAGCTGGAGACCGAGGACGGCCTTCCTGATCCCCTTGCGGGCCGCGTCCGCCCGGTCGTCGTCGGGGTGGTCGTCGAGCAGCCGCTGGTAGCGGGCGCGCGCCTCGGACCACTCGGCTGCGTCGAGGAGGGTGTCACCGCAGTCCGCCAGAGCCTCGGGCGTGATCCGCGCCGCGGTGGCGGGCGCGGCGGCCAGGGCCTTCTCCCGCGTCTTCCGCTCGCGCAGCCAGTCCGCGACCTGTACGGTCTCGCAGGCGTCGGCGGTGGGGAGCCGCCCCAGGAAGTCGCCGAGCGTCGCCTCGACCAGCCGGTCGTTGGCGGGGTCCCGCAGCACCGCGCCGAGCCGCCGGAACCCCGCGTCCAGCTCGTCGAGTTCGGCGTCCAGGCCCCGGCCCAGCTCCCCGGCGGCCATCTGGAGCCGGTCGCACACCTCGACCACGCGGTCGCCGCGGGCGGCCGACGGCGCGGCGACGATGCGGTGACTGAAGTCCGTCACCCGCTCCTGCGCCCGTGCCACCGCCGTGCAGTCCCCGTCCGCGCGCGCTTCGGCCACGTCGTCCTCGATCAGATGGGCCTCGAACCGCAGCACACCGACCGTCAGCACCACCGTCAGCGTCAGTCCGAGCGCCCGCAGACGCTGCCCGGTGCGCGACACGGCAGGGCCGCGGCGCGCCAGCCACCACCCGTGCGCGACGACGGCCGCCCACCACACCAGCAGCACCGCCTCGCACCAGGACTCGGCGACCGAGGCGGTCGTCCAGACCAGCGAGACGGTCACCACCGCGGCGGCCCAGAACAGCCCGCGCCGCCTCAGCAGCAGATAGCCCACCCCGAGCAGCGAGGCGTTGCCGACGGCGACCGCCACCGGATCGGCCCCGGCCGGCTCCGGCGGGGCGGACGGCGGCGGGTACGGCGGGTGGCTCACGGCGTCTCCCCCTCACCGCGGGCGGTACGGGCGCGGACGTACGCCTCGGCGGCGGGCAGGTACAGCAGGGCCGCCCCGGACCCCGCCAGGGCGAGGGCGAGGAGCAGAGTGGCGCCGCCGTAGAGCGGGTCGTCGAAGGCGAACGCCGCCGCGAGCACGAAGAGGACGGCCAGCAGGCAGACCACCGTCGTCCGGGCGGTCCGCCGCCCGCGCCCGGCGCGCACCGCGAACCAGGCGCAGACCGCCACGAGCAGGATCACCAACGGTCCGGCCTGCTGCGGTCCGGCGGCCGTGGTGGCCGCCGTCAGCGCGCCGAGGACGATCAGTACCACCGCCAGTGTCACGCTCCGCGGCCGACGGGTCGGCTCCGCGGTCGTCGACGGCTTCCTTCCGTGCATGAGGCTCCCTCAGGTGTCTCGGTGTCGCGGGGGAGCGGACAACGCCGGGCCGGCGGGGCGGCGCCGGACCGCGCCGCCCCGGGCTCCCCCGAGCAGCCATTGCACCGCCGTACCCCGTTGTTCAGCAGCCAGGAAACGGCACTGAACAACCCGGAAGCGGCCCCGGACAACCGGGATAGCGGCCCCGGACAGCACCGGACACGGCGGAACGGCGCCGAGCCCGCGCCGGCTCCGGCGCGGCGGCCCGCGGTCGGCCGGCACGACCCGTCACCTCCCCGGCGGCGCGGTGAAGAAGTCGTGAACTCCTCGGGCGTGCGGGCACGGTGACGTGCCTTCCGCTTGCCGCGCCGAGCGGCAGCTCCCTACCGTGGGCGCCCGGACGACTGCCGACAGCGACGACGGGGCGGGCACGTGACGGGACACGGGGCGGGACGCCGGGAACGCAGCCTGGATCCGGACGCCGGACCGGTCGAGCGGTTCGCCGCGGACCTGCGCGCCCTGCGCGAGTCCGCCGGGCGCCCGACCTACCGCGCCATGGCCCAGAAGACGACCTTCTCGGTGACCGCCCTGTCCCAGGCGGCGGCCGGCCGGCAACTGCCCAGCCTCGCGGTGACCCTCGCCTACGCCGACGTGTGCGGCGGCGACCGGGGGGAGTGGGAGCGGCGCTGGCGGCAGGCCACCGCCGAGGCCGCCGAGCACACGGCGAACGGCGACGCCCGCCCGCCCTACCGGGGCCTGGCCCGCTACGAACCCGACGACGCCGCCTGGTTCTTCGGCCGGGACGACCTGCTGGACAAGCTCACCGACCTGACCCGGCGGCACCGGTTCACCGCCGTCTTCGGCCCGTCCGGCAGCGGCAAGTCCTCCCTGCTGCGCGCCGGCCTGATCCCCCGGCTGCGCACACCCGGCGACGGGGAGCCGGTCCCCGCCGCGGTGCGCGTCCTCACCCCGGGCGCCGACCCGCTCGCCACCCACGCCGAGCGGCTGCTCCCCGTACCGGACACCGAGGCCGACACCTGGCTGATCGTCGACCAGTTCGAAGAGCTGTACACACTCTGCCCGGACCCGGCCCGGCGCACCGCCTTCGTCGACCGCCTGCTGGCCGCCACCGCGCCCGGCGGCGGACTGCGCGTGGTCATCGCCGTCCGCGCCGACTTCCTCGGCCGGTGCGCCGAGCACCCCGGTCTCACCGCCGCCTTGCAGGACGCCACCCTGCTCGCGGGGCCGATGAGCCGGGCCGAACTGCGCGAGGCCGTCGTCAAGCCCGCCGCCGCGGCCGGACTCACCGTCGAACGCGCCCTCACCGCCCGCCTGGTGGACGAGGTGGCGGACGCCCCCGGCGCCCTGCCCCTGATGTCGCACGCTCTGTTGGAGACCTGGCGGCACCGCACCGGGCGCACCCTGACCCGGGCCGCGTACGAGGCGGCCGGCGGACTGCACGGCGCCGTCGTGCGCACCGCCGAGGAGGTGTACGGCCAACTCACCGCGCCCCAGGCCGGCCTGGCGCGGCGCATCCTGCTGCGGCTCGTCGCCCCCGGCGACGGCACCCCCGACACCCGGCGGCCGGCCGAGCGCGCGGAACTCGAGGTCGGCGACCCGGACGACACCGGCCGGGTGCTGGACCGCCTGGTCCGCGCCCGGCTCCTCACCCTGGACGACGGCACCGTCGAACTCGCCCACGAGGCCCTCCTCACCGCCTGGCCGCGGCTGCGGGAGTGGATCGATGCCGAACGCGACCGGCTCCGGGTGCACCGCGCGCTCTCCGCGGCGGCCCGCACCTGGCGCGAGCTGGGCCGGGAGAGCGCCGCCCTGTACGCCGGCTCGCGCCTGGCCGCCGCCCGCGACGCCTTCCCCGAGGAGCGACGCGAACAGGAACTGACCGCCGGCGAACGGGAGTTCCTGACCGCCTCGCTGCGCCGCCGCGCCCGCGCCCGCCTGCTGCGGCGCGCCGTCTCCGCGGCCCTCGTCCTGCTGGTGCTGCTCACCTCGGGCACCGCCGTCGTCGCCCTGCACCTGCGGGCCACCGCCCAGGCGGAGCGGGACGACGCCGTGTTCGGCCGGATCACCGCCGAGGCCGACCGGCTGCGCACCACCGCCGCCTCCCTGTCCGCCCGGCTCGACGTCGCCGCCCACGGCATGCGCGACACACCCGACCTGCGGACCCGGCTGGCCGCGGACGCGGGCCGGGTGCTCTCCAGCAGGCTGCCCGGCCACGACGGGCTCGGCAGCTCCGTGGCGTACGCCCCCGACGGCCGCACCCTCGCCAGCGGCGGCCACGACGGCACCGTACGGCTGTGGGACACGGCGGGAACGCGTCCGGGCGCCCCGCTCGGCGAGCCGCTGCGGTTCCCGGCCGGGCCCGTCGGCGCCGTCGCGTTCTCGCCCGACGGCGCCGTGCTCGCCGCGTCCGGCGAGCGGGGCGGCATCCGGCTGTGGGACGTGACCGACCGCACCCGGCCCCGTCCGCTCGGCCGGCCGCTGGTGAGCCACGACGAGGAAACCGTGGTCTCGCTGGCCTTCGCACCGGACGGCCGCACCCTCGCCACCGCCGGCGACGACGGCACCGCACGGCTGTGGGACCTCGCCGACCCCGCCCGGCCCGCGCCGCTCGGCGCCCCGGCCCGCGCCGACGAGCGCAGCGTACGGGCCGTCGCCTTCGCACCCGACGGCCGCACCCTCGCCACCGCCGGCTACACCGGTGCCGTGCGGACCTGGCGGGTGCGCGGCACCGACGGGCTCACCCCGCTGGGCGAGCCCCGGCGCGAGCACGGCGCCTCGGTGTGGTCGGTCGCCTTCTCCCCGGACGGCCGCACCCTGGCCAGCGCCGGCTTCGACGAGACGGTACGGCTGTGGGAGGTCTCCGACACGGGCCGCGTCCGACCGGCGGGCGAGCCGCTGACCACGCACTCCGCCGCGGTGTGGTCGGTGGCGTTCTCCCCGGACGGCCACACGCTCGCCACCGCCGGCCAGGACGACACCGTGGTGCTGTGGAACGTGGCCGACCCGCGCTATCCGCAGCAGATCGGCGAACCGCTCACCGGTCACACGGAGGGCCTGTGGGAGGTGGCGTTCTCCCCGGACGGCCGCACCCTGGCCAGCACCGGCGCCGATCGCAGCGTCCGCCTGTGGCACCTGCCCCGCACGGTGCTCACCGACTTCCGCAACCCCCTCACCTCCGTCGCCCACCGCCCCGACGGCCGGCTGCTCGCCGTCGCCAGCACCGACGACGGGCTGGTCCGCCTCTGGGACCTGCGGCACCCGGACCGCCCCCGCCGGCTGGAGCGACCGCTCGCCCACGACGCCGCCGTGCGGGCCGTGGCCTTCGCCCCGGACGGGCGGACGGCGGCCACCGCGACCGACGACGGGGCCGTACGGCTGTGGGACCTCTCCGACCCGGCGCGCCCCGCCCCGGCCGGCACGCTCGCCGAGGCCCACCCGGGCGGAGCGCGCACCGTGGCCTTCGCCCCGGAGGGCGGCGTCCTCGCCAGTGGCGGTGAGGACGGCACGGTGCGGTTGTGGGAGGTGCGCAAGGCGTCGCGGGCACGGTCCGCGGGGGCGCCGTTGACCGGGCACGCGGACGCGGTGACGTCCGTGGCCTTCGCCCCGGAGGGCGGCGTCCTCGCCAGCGGCGGTGAGGACGGCACGGTGCGGTTGTGGGAGGTGCGCAAGGCGTCGCGGGCACGGTCCGCGGGGGCGCCGTTGACCGGGCACGCGGACGCGGTGACGTCCGTGGCCTTCGCCCCCGACGGCCGCACCCTCGCCAGCGGCGGCCGGGACCGCGCGGTGCGGCTGTGGGAGGTCACCCGGACCGGCGCCGCCCGGGCGAGCGGCGGGGAGCTGACCGGGCACCGCGGCGCCGTCACCTCGGTGGCGTTCTCCCCGGACGGCCGACTGCTGGCCAGCGCCGGAGGGGACCACACCGTGCGCCTGTGGAACACCTCCGACGCCGAGCCGTACGGCCGGGAACTCACCGGCCACCTCGAAACGGTCGCCTCGGTCGCGTTCGGACCCCGCGGCGACACCCTCGTCTCCGCCGGCCAGGACCTCACCGCCCGCATCTGGACGCTCGACCCGGACGAGGCCGCCCGGCGGATCTGCGCCCGCACGGACGGCGAACCCACCCGCGCGGACCGGCACGCCCTCCTACCCGAACTCGCCCCCCGGCAGGTCTGCGGGGAGCCCTGGTGAACGGCACCCGACCGCCGGTCACCTGACGCTCCGTCGGACGTCGCCGAGCGACGACACCGCGCTTCCCGCGCGGTTGCGGACAGCCACTGTCCGCGACCACCGCTACCGTGCCGGCATGACGCCCAAGGCATCCACGACCGCCCCCGTGCTCGGCGCCCGCGCCCTCAACCGCGCCACGCTCGCCCGGCAGTTGCTGCTCGGCCGCGCCCCGCTGTCCGCCGAGGCGGCCGTCGCGCACCTCCTCGGGTTGCAGGCACAGAACGTCAAGCCCCCGTACTACGCCCTCGCCGCCCGCCTGGACGGCTTCACGCCCGAGGCGCTGTCCGCCCTCATGGCCGAACGCCGCGTCGCCCGCATCGTCACCCTGCGCTCCACCATCCACACCCACACCGCCGACGACTGCCTCGCCCTGCGGCCCCTGGTGCAGGCCGCCCGGGACCGTGAGCTGACGGTCTTCCGCAAGGGGCTGGCGGGCGTGGACCTGGACCGGCTCGCCGCCCTCGCCCGTGAGCTGGTCGAGGCCGAACCCCGTACACCGAAGCAACTGCGCGAGGTCCTCGGCGCCGAGTGGCCCGACGCCGACCCGCCGGCGCTGTCCGTCGCCGCCCGCTGTCTCCTCCCGCTCGTCCAGGTCACCCCGCGCGGGCTGTGGGACCGCAGCGGCCAGGTCGCGCTCACCACCGCCGAGCACTGGTTCGCCCGGTCCGCCGAACCGGCTCCCTCGCCCGACGCCACCGTCCTGCGTTACCTCGCCGCCTTCGGCCCGGCCTCCGTCAAGGACATGCAGACCTGGTCGGGACTGACCGGGTTGCGGGCGGCCTTCGAACGCCTGCGCCCCCGGCTCGTCACCTTCCGGGACCCCGCCGGCGCCGAGCTGTTCGACCTCCCCGACGCTCCCCGCCCCGACCCGGACACCCCGGCCCCGCCGCGCTTCCTGCCGGAGTTCGACAACCTGCTGCTCTCCCACGCCGACCGCACGCGCGTGGTGCCACCGGAACACCGGGGCCGCCACTGGCGGGGCAACCAGGCCTACCGCACGCTGCTCGTCGACGGCTTCCTGGCCGGACTGTGGAGACTGGACGACGACACCCTCGTCGTCGAGACCTTCGACCGGCCGACCGGGGCGCAGCGGGAGGAGATCACGGCCGAGGGGGAGCGGATGCTGCGCATCCTGCACCCCGGGCGGTCGTACGACATCGCGTTCGGCGCCGTACGGCAGGACGGCTGAGGACGCCGCGGGCACCGGGCTGCGGCCGCGGCACGTGGAAAGGGGGCGTTGCGGGCTGCTCGTGGAAGCCCGCAACGCCCCCTGGCTCTCACCTGAGGGTTGCTCAGGAGGCTCGGCGGCTCAGGAATTCACCTGGGCCGTGACCAGGTCCGAGAAGGTCGTCAGCCGTGCGTAGACGCCCGGGTAGCCGGCCCGCGCGCAGCCCTGGCCCCAGGACGTGACGCCGGCCAGGACACCGTCGACGAGCAGCGGGCCGCCGCTGTCGCCCTGGCAGGTGTCCACCCCGCCCTGGGGGTAGCCGGCGCACACCATCTCGTCCGGGACGTAGCTGCGGCCGTAGGAGTCACCGCAGCTCGCGTCGGAGACGATCGGCACGGTCGCGGTCCGCAGCTGGTCGGAGGAGCCGCCGCCCTCCCTGGTGGTGCCCCAGCCCAGGACGCGGGCCGTGGTGCCGGGGGCGTAGACGCCCGTGTCGGAGGAGGAGACGTAGGGCGCGGTCCGGTACGGCATCGGCGTCGACAGCGTCAGCACGGCGACGTCCTCGCCCCTGGTGACCCGCTTGTAGTCCGGGTGGACCCAGATCCTGCTGACCCGGGCGACGGTGCCGTCGGAGCCGTCGAGGTGGGTGCGCCCGCCGACGACACGGACTCCGCCGGCGGACTCGCCGGCCATGCAGTGCGCGGCGGTGACCACCTTGGTGGGGGAGACCAGGGTGCCGCCGCAGAACTGGTTCTCGGAGGCGTCCGTGATCTGCATGACGAATGGATACGCGGACGTCGTGGTCGTGGTGCCGCCGACGATCGGCTGGGGTGCGGCGACGGCCGACGGGGCGGTGAGCAGGCCGGTCGCGGCGGCGGCAGCGGTGGCGATGAGCGCGGCGGCGGTCCGTCTGGCGCGGGTGAGCCCGGACATGCGTCTCCTCGGTGGGTTGCCGGTGGGGGGTCGCGCGGGGTGGGGGGTGGAGCACGGGGGCCTCGGGACAGACCCCCGTGTGCCCGGCGAGCGGCACTGCCCTTACGCTAGGAGCGGGCCCGCGCACGCCCAATGAGGGAACCCCCTAAGGGAGTTGGGCAGGGAAAACCCTCGGTCGCCCCACCCGGCCCACGATGCCCGTCCGGCCCCACGCGCCGCACCGGCCCGACGATTCCGTTCCGTCCCAGGGCCTCCGTCCGGCCCGTCCGGCCTCAACGGCCCACCCGGCCCCGTGGTCGGCGACGGCGCGTCGACGGCCGGCTGCCGCAGCCGACCGCCGGCCATCGCACCGGCGTCCGCGCCTTCGGCGCCCCAGCCCCCGGCGCCCTCGCCTCCTCAGTGGCGGCGCTGGCCCGCCGCCAGGCGGACGATGTCGACACGGGACCGGATCCCCAGCTTGCGGTAGACCCGCGTCAGCGTCGCCTCGACCGTCTTGACGCTGACGAACAGCCGCCCGGCGATCTCCCGGTTGGTCGCGCCCTCCATCACCAGCGCCGCCACCTGACGCTCCATCGAGGCCAGCGCCTCCAGACAGGCGGGGGGCAGGCCACCGGCCGGGGCGGCCGGCTCCGCCGGGCCCGCCGCGGCCGCCGCCTCCACCCGTTGCAGCCAGGGCAGCGCCCGGCAGCGCCGGAACAGCCGCGCCGCCTCGTCGTACGCCCCCGGACCCGGCCGGCGCGCGGGCAGGGACGCCAGCGCGAACGCGGTCCGCGCCTCCTCCAGACCGAGCCCCAGCTTCGCCAGCCGGTCCCGCGCCGACGTCAACTGGGCGACGGCCGCCTCCTGTTCGCCGCGCTCGGCCCGCACCAGCGCCTCGGCCCGGTCCAGGTCGGCCAGCACGCTCTCCCGGCCCAGCCGCAGCGCGTGGGTGCGCGTGACGTCGATGACCTCCTGCGCCTCGGTCGTCTCACCGACGCGTACCAGGGCCTCCGCGAGGTCGCCCTGCCACCGGCCGCGCGCCGGGTCGGTGATGCCCGCGCCCGCCTCCAGCCGCCGGACCCGGCGCAGCGTGTCCACCGCCGCCCGCACGTCGTCCGCCACCAGGTGGGCGTGGCCCAGCGCCGCCAGGGTCCGCGACAGGTAGACGGCGTCCCCGTCGTCCTCGGCGCGGTCCACCGCCTCCCGCGCCAGTTCCAGCGCCCGCCGCACATCGCCGCCGGCCGCCTCGGCCAGCGCCGCCTGCATCGTGCTCGCGCCCTCCCCGATGCCCGCGTCCCGGGCCAGGGTCAGGCTCTCCCGGGCCAGCGCCAGCGCCCGGCCGCACTGCCCGGCGCGCAGCTCGGTCTCGGCGAGGAAGCGCAGGTAGTGGACCTCGCTCTCGGCCATGCCGCGCCGCCGCACTTCCCGCAGCAGCGCCGTGACCGTGGACCGTGCCTCGGCCAGCCGGTCGCTCATGATCAGCCAGCGGAAGCGGGCCGAGCGGGCCCCGTTGTGATGGCACGCCACCCGCGGGTCCTGCGGCTCGCACAGCGCCCGCTGGATGGTCGTCGGGGCGTCCGGGTGGCCCATGAGGATCTCGGCCTGCGCCTGGAAGGCGAGCGCGAGAAGTTCGGCGCGCCGGTCCCCGGCCCGCGCGGCCAGCGCCGCGGCGTGCGCGGCCTCCTCACGGCCCTGTTCGAAGTCGCCCTGGACGACCAGGCCCCGCCAGGCCAGCTGGTAGTGGACCAGGGTCAGCAGCCGGGGGTCGTCGCCCGCGTCGGCCAGCGCCTGCGGGAAGGCCGCGTCGACCTCGCCGATGGCCTGCCCCGCCGCCTCGATCACCACCATCCACGCCCGCACCCGCTCGGCCGGCGCGGTGGCCCGCGTCAGCACCTCGCGGGCCACGTCCCGCGCGAGGTCGACCTCGCCCGCCGTGATCGCGTCCTCGGCGGCCTGGAGCCGGTGCTCGTCCGGCCCCGGCTCGCCGTCCGCCGGGGTGTGCCGGGCGGCGAGCAGCCCGAGCGAGGCCGCCACCGACGGCGCCCCCCGGTCCCGGGCCAGCGCCGCGGCCTCGGCCAGCCGGGCCGCCACCTCCGGATCGGTGCCGGTGGTCGCCAGGGCCAGGTGCCGGGCGCGTTCGATCGGGTCGGACGCGGCCGTGGACAGCGCCGCGTGCGCCGCGCGCCGTTCCCGCGCCGGGGCCTCCGCGTACAGCGCGGCGGAGATCAGCGGGTGCGCGAACCGTACGGCGGGGCCCTCCGGGTCCGCGGCCAGCAGGCCCAGCCGGGCGGCCTGGGCCGTCTCCGCCTCGGCGTTGGCCCGGCCGGCCGCGTGCAGCAGGGCCGGTGTCGGGCGGGCGCCCGCGCTGGCCACGAGGAGGGTGCGGCGCGCCTCGTCGGAGAGCATCTCCAGGCGGCTCAGCACCAGGTCGCGCAGCGAGGTCGGCACCGGCAGCGGCTCGCCCGGCCGGGGCGGGGTGGGGCTCTCGGCCAGGGCCCGGCCCAGTTCCAGGGCGAACAGCGGGTTGCCGCCGCTGGTGCGGTGGATCTCACGGACGGTGGAGCGGGGCAGGCCGGTGTAGCCGCGGTGGTCGAGCAGGGCGGAGGTCTGGGCGCGGGACAGCGGTCCCAGCCGCACCGCGAGGGTGTCCGGGGGGACGGAGGCGAGATGCCGGTCGTAGTCCTGTCCCTCGGTGCGGACCGCGCACAGCATCCGCACCGGGGTGTCGCCCAGGCGGCGGGCGGCGAAACCGAGGATCTCGGCGCTCGCCGCGTCCAGCCACTGGAGGTCGTCGGCGACCACCAGGACCGGGCCCTCGGCGGCGAGGGCCCGCAGCGCGGACAGCACGGCCAGCCGGAGGGCGAGCCCGTCGCGCTCGAGGGTGGACGCCCGGCCGGTGAGCGCCGACTCGAGCGCGGTGCGCTGCGCGGCGGGCAGGGCGGGAGCCACGTCCTCCAGGACCAGGCCCAGGAGATCGGCGAGGGCGAGGAAGGGGAGATGGGATTCGGACTCGGTCGCCGAGCAGCGCAGTACGGTCCGTGCCGTCTCGGCGTATTCCGCGGCGAGGGCGCGCAGCACCGTCGATTTCCCGATTCCGGCGGGGCCGTGCAGCAGCACGCTGCCGCCCCGGCCGAGCTGCTCACGCGCCGCGTCGAACAGCTCCTCCCGGCCGACGACCAGGTCGGAGCGGCTCGGGGCAGACTCCTGGAAGTCCCGTCGCACGGTCACCGCTCCCTCCGAGTGTCGTGTCCGGGCCAATGTTAGGCAACGACCCGTTGAATTTCGGACGCACGGCGGGGTGAGGGAAATAACAGGGAGCGTGCCGAAATGGAATCACGGTGTGCCCGAGAAAAATCCGCAAAGTCCCCGCAACAAACCGGCAACCCCCGGCCGCCCCGCCGCCCCCGTCCAGCCACCGTTCTCCGCCCCGTCCCGCCTCCGGCGCCCTCCGGCCGCCCCGCCGCCCCGCCCCCGCCCCGGCGAGCGGCCGCCCCGAGGCAGCGCGCCCCGCCGGGCCCCGGTCCCCACCCCCGGCCGCGCCCCACCACGCCGCCCGCCTGGCTCCCACGGCCGGCCCCGGTCCGCGCCTCCGGCGGCCCCGCCCCGTGTGCGGTCCCTGGCTCGGGCCGCCCGGCGTGGCGTTCCGTCGCGGGGTCCGCCTGGCTCCCACGGCCGGCCCCGGTCCGGGCCTCCGGCGGCCCCGCGCCGTGTCCCGCCCCGTGTCCCGTCCCTGGCTCCGGCCGCCCCACGCGACGTCCCGCCCCGCCCTCCAGCCGACTGTGGCGATGTGCGTGCCCCTGTCCGGTGGTCGGCCCGCCCGTGCGGTCTCGGCGTGCCCCGGCGCCCGTCGGTAAGCCGGACGGCTCCGTTCTCGTCGCTTCCGGGACGCGAGCCACCCGTGCACGCGCTGGGGCGCGAGCCACCCGTGCGCGCGCCGCGGCGCTGGTCGCCCGTGGGCGCGCCGCTCGCGCGCCCGTCCTCCGCGCGGTCGCCGTCGGTGACCGCGTGTCCACCGCTGCCGTCCGGCCCGTCACGGCAGCCATCCCGCGCGCCGTGCCGCGACGACGGCCTCCCCGCGGGTGCGGGCGCCGAGCTTGCGCATCGCCGAGCGGAGGTAGGCCTTGACCGTCTCCGTGCCCACGCCCAGGCGTTCGGCGGTCACCGCGTTGGTGGCGCCCGCCGCGACGCAGGAGAGCACGTCGACCTCGCGCGGCGCGAGCCGCACCGCCGGTGTCCGGTCCGTGCCCGCCGCCAGCAGCCCGCAGGCCCGCAGCAGCTCCTCGCGGACCGCCGGGTCGGCGATGCGCGGGGCCAGCGCGCGCAGCGCCGCGTGCGCCTCCCTGACCTGCTCCCGCGCCGCGCCCGCGCCCGCGTCCGCACCGGCACGCGCGCTCCCGCCCGCCTCCGGCGCCGGCCGGGCCGCCGCCAGCAGCTCCCGCGCCTCGTCGCGCAGCAGCAGCGCCTGCTCCACGTCCCGGGCCGCCGCCACCGCCGCGCTCAGCGTGCGGTCACCGAGCGGCTGGGCGGCGCGCAGGGCGCCGTACAGCACACCGCGCACCCGGCGCCGTACCACCACCGGCACCGCCACCACCGAGCGCAGCCCCTCGGCGGCCACGGGGGCGTCGTACTCGTGGCTGATCTGCCGCGACGACGAGTAGTCCGTCACCGCGCACGGCCGGGCGAGCGCCACCGCCTTGCCGCCCAGCCCGCTGCCCGAGGACACCGCGAGGGCGCTCAGCGCCGCCGTGGCGGTGCCGCTCAGCTCGCTGATGCGGACCTGCCGCCGCCCGGACTCCACCAGCCCGCCGAAGGCGACCGGCAGTCCCGTCGCGCGCCGGAGCCCGGCCAGCGCACCCCGGACCTCCACCACCCCAGCCGCCTCCACTGGCACCAGCCCGCCTCCGCCGTCACGTACCGCACACCCCCGTTCGGGGGTAGTGAGACCCACATCACGGATTACACGATGGCGGACAGCCGCCCGGCAATGGTCCGGCACGAAGGAGGACAGATGACGACGGCGACGGAGCTGTTCCGCAGCGCGCGGGACTTCCTGCTGGAGCACCGCGAGGACTACGCCACCGCCTACGAGGGATTCCGGTGGCCCCGGCCCGAGCACTTCAACTGGGCGCTGGACTGGTTCGACGCCATCGCCGACGGGAACGCCCGCACCGCCCTGCACATCGTCGAGGAGGACGGCCGCGAGGTCGCCCTCTCCTTCGCGGAGCTGTCCGTCCGCTCCGACCAGGCCGCCAACTGGCTGCGCGGGCTCGGCGTGCGCGCGGGCGACCGGGTGCTGGTCATGCTCGGCAACCAGCAGGAGCTGTGGGTGACCGCGCTCGCGGCCATGAAGCTGCGCGCCGTCGTCATCCCGGCCACGCCGCTGCTCGGCCCCGCCGACCTGCGCGACCGCGTCGACCGCGGCCGGGTGCGGCACGTGATCGTACGGGCGGAGGACACCGGCAAGTTCGACGAGGTGCCCGGCGACTACACCCGCGTCGTGACCGGCGGCGACGCCCACGGCGCCTGGGTGCCGTTCGACGGGGTGTACGGCGCCGAGGCCGCCTTCCGGCCCGACGGCCCCACCCGGGCCGACGACCCGCTGATGCTGTACTTCACCTCGGGCACCACCGCCCGCCCCAAACTGGTGGAGCACACCCACGTCTCGTACCCCGTCGGCCATCTGGCGACCATGTACTGGATCGGGCTGAAGCCCGGCGACGTGCACCTCAACATCTCCTCGCCCGGCTGGGCCAAGCACGCCTGGTCGAACCTGTTCGCGCCGTGGAACGCGGAGGCGACCGTCTTCCTGCACAACTACGCCCGCTTCGACGCGGCCCGGCTGATGCGGGAGATGGAGCGGGCGGGCGTCACCACCTTCTGCGCCCCGCCGACGGTGTGGCGGATGCTCATCCAGGCCGACCTCACCCAGCTGGCCACCCCGCCGCGCGAGGTCGTCGCCGCCGGCGAGCCGCTCAACCCCGAGGTGATCGAGCAGGTCCGCCGGGCCTGGGGCCGCACCGTCCGGGACGGCTTCGGGCAGACCGAGACCGCCGTGCAGATCGCCAACAGCCCCGGCCAGCGGCTCAAGACCGGCTCCATGGGCCGCCCCAGCCCCGGCTACCGCGTCGAACTCCTCGACCCGGTCACCGGCGCCCCCGGCGCCACCGAGGGCGAGATCGCCCTGGACCTCTCCGAACGGCCCGTCGGCCTGATGACCGGCTACCACGGCGACCCCGAGCGCACCGCCGAGGCGATGGCCGGCGGCTACTACCGCACCGGCGACATCGGCTCCCGCGACGCCGACGGACACCTCACCTACGTCGGCCGCGCCGACGACGTGTTCAAGGCCTCCGACTACAAGATCTCCCCGTTCGAGCTCGAGAGCGCGCTGCTGGAGCACGAGGCGGTGGCCGAGGCCGCCGTCGTCCCGGCGCCGGACCCGCTGCGGCTGGCCGTGCCCAAGGCCTACGTCGTCCTCGCGGCGGGCTGGGAGCCGGGACCGGACACGGCGAAGGTGCTGTTCGAGCACTCCCGGGAGGTCCTCGCGCCGTACAAGCGCATCCGCCGCCTGGAGTTCGGCGAGCTGCCCAAGACCGTCTCCGGCAAGATCCGCCGCATCGAGCTGCGCGAGGCCACCGCCGCCGGCTCGGACGCGGAGTACCGCGAGGAGGACTTCCGGTGAGCGCCCGGCCGCACGCCCACGACACCCTCTCCTACGCCCACGGCACCAGCGGCACACCGCTGCTCGGCGACACCATCGGCGCCAACCTGGACCGGGCCGTCGCCGCCCACCCCGACCGCGAGGCCCTCGTCGACCTCCCCTCCGGCCGGCGCTGGACCTACGCCGAGTTCGGCGCGGCCGTCGACGAGGTGGCGCGCGGGCTGCTCGCCAAGGGCGTCGCCAAGGGCGACCGGGTCGGCATCTGGGCGGTCAACTGCCCCGAGTGGGTGCTCGTGCAGTACGCCACCGCCCGCATCGGCGCCATCATGGTGAACGTCAACCCGGCCTACCGCGCGCACGAGCTGGAGTACGTGCTGAGGCAGGCCGGCATCAGCCTGCTGATCGCCTCCCTCACCCACAAGAGCAGCGACTACCGCGCGCTGGTGGAGGAGGTCCGCGGCCGGTGCCCCGCGCTGCGGGAGACCGTCTACATCGGCGACCCCTCCTGGGAGGCGCTGACGGCGGGCGCCGCCTCGGTGCCGCCCGACCGGCTCCTGGCCGCCCGGGCGGAGCTGAGCTGCGACGACCCGGTCAACATCCAGTACACCTCGGGGACGACCGGCTTCCCGAAGGGCGCCACCCTCTCCCACCACAACATCCTCAACAACGGCTACTGGGTGGGCCGCACGATCGGCTACACGGAGCAGGACCGGATCTGCCTGCCCGTGCCCTTCTACCACTGCTTCGGCATGGTCATGGGCAACCTGGGCGCCACCTCCCACGGCGCCTGCATCGTCATCCCGGCGCCGTCCTTCGACCCGAGGGCGACGCTCGAGGCGGTGCAGCGGGAGCGGTGCACGTCGCTGTACGGCGTGCCGACGATGTTCATCGCCGAGCTGAACCTGCCGGACTTCGCCACGTACGACCTGTCCTCCCTGCGCACCGGCATCATGGCGGGCTCGCCCTGCCCGGTGGAGGTGATGAAGCGGGTGGTGGCCGAGATGCACATGGAGCAGGTCTCCATCTGCTACGGCATGACCGAGACCTCCCCGGTGTCGTTGCAGACCCGCATGGACGACGACCTGGAGCACCGCACGGGCACCGTCGGCCGGGTCCTGCCGCACATCGAGGTGAAGGTCGTCGACCCGGCCACCGGCGTCACCCTGCCCCGGGGCGGCGCCGGGGAGCTGTGCACTCGCGGGTACGGCGTGATGCTCGGCTACTGGGAGGAGCCGGAGAAGACCGCCGAGGCGATCGACGCCGGCCGCTGGATGCACACCGGGGACCTCGCGGTGATGCGCGAGGACGGGTACGTCGAGATCGTCGGCCGGATCAAGGACATGATCATCCGGGGCGGCGAGAACATCTACCCGCGCGAGGTCGAGGAGTTCCTGCACGCCCATCCGAAGATCGCGGACGTCCAGGTGGTCGGGGTGCCGCACGAGCGCTACGGCGAGGAGGTCCTCGCCTGCGTCGTCCCCGCCGACCCGGCCGACCCGCCCACCCTGGAGGAGCTGCGCGGCTACTGCGACGGACGGCTGGCGCACTACAAGGTGCCGAGCCGGCTCCAGGTCCTCGACGCCTTCCCGATGACCGTCTCGGGCAAGGTGCGCAAGATCGAACTGCGGCAGCGGTACGGGGCGTAGGCCCCCGGCACCGCGCGTTTCACCCGGCCGTGGCGTCCAGCGCCACGGCCGGCGCGTTGACCGGGCGCGGCGCCCCCGTCGCGCCCAGCACGAACAGCGGGACGCCCAGGTCGTCGGCGCGGGCGCGGGCGTCGTCGGCGTACCCGCCGAGGGAGAAGTAGACGCAGTCGGCGGCCTGCGTCATCGCCGTCAGCCACAGGCACTCCACGTCCCGCACCGAGGCCCGCCCCGCCGTCGGGTCCACCCGGACGGCGATCCCCGGCCCGGCGAGTGAGATGCCGCCCGCCGGGCGCCGGCCGGCGCGCCGGATGTCGTGGTGGCCGAGCCGCCGCAGGTGGAGCACGGCGGCGGTGACCGCGTCCAGGGCGCCGCGCACACGGGGAGCGGGCCGGGCGCCCCGTCCGTCGTCCGTCCACGCCACCGGCAGCCGCAGGGTCGTGCCGCACGGGCAGCCCTGCTCCGGGCGGGGCCACTCGCCCTCCTCGCCGCAGGCCGCGCAGCGCACGGCGATCCATTCCTCGTCCCACACCCGGCGGGTGACCGCCGTGGGGCGGCCGTCCGGGTCGAGCCGCGGGGCGACGGGCGCACCGCACACGCAGGGGTACGTCGACGGCGTACAGCGGTGCCGGCGCCCGCACGCCGGGCAGCGCACCACGATGCTCTCGGACACGCCCCCCATCGTGCTCCGGACGGCCCCCCGCCGTCCGCGGGACGCCGCATCGCGTGCCGGTCGCCCGCCCGTCTCTTGACGGCCCTCGGCCACCGCCTTACATTACTTCCAGATCGTAGAAACCAAATTTCGCTATACGGAAGTTGCTACGGAATTGCCACCGCGGGGCGCGACGGGAGTGCGAATCCGACAGCCGAAGCAGGAGTACTCGATGGCTCGTATGACCGCTGCCCGCGCGGCAGTTGAGATCCTCAAGCGCGAGGGCGTCGCGGACGCGTTCGGTGTGCCGGGCGCGGCGATCAACCCCTTCTACGCGGCGCTCAAGGCCTCCGGTGGCATCACCCACACCCTCGCCCGGCACGTCGAGGGCGCCTCGCACATGGCCGAGGGCTACACCCGGACCCACCCGGGCAACATCGGCGTCTGCATCGGCACCTCCGGCCCGGCCGGCACCGACATGATCACCGGTCTGTACTCGGCGATCGGCGACTCCATCCCGATCCTGTGCATCACGGGCCAGGCGCCGACCGCCGTGATCCACAAGGAGGACTTCCAGGCCGTCGACATCGCCTCGATCGCCAAGCCGGTCACCAAGATGGCGGTGACCGTCCTGGAGGCCGCGCAGGTCCCCGGCGTCTTCCAGCAGGCGTTCCACCTGATGCGCTCCGGCCGCCCCGGCCCGGTCCTGATCGACCTGCCGATCGACGTCCAGCTGACCGAGATCGAGTTCGATCCGGAGACCTACGAGCCGCTGCCCGTCTACAAGCCGGCCGCGACCCGCGCCCAGGTCGAGAAGGCGATCGGCATGCTCAACGCCGCCGAGCGCCCCCTGATCGTCGCCGGCGGCGGTGTCATCAACGCGGACGCCTCCGACCTGCTGGTGGAGTTCGCCGAGCTGACCGGCACCCCGGTCGTGCCGACCCTGATGGGCTGGGGCATCGTCCCCGACGACCACGAGCTGAACGCCGGCATGGTCGGCCTCCAGACCTCGCACCGCTACGGCAACGCGACCTTCCTGGAGTCCGACTTCGTCCTCGGCATCGGCAACCGCTGGGCCAACCGCCACACCGGCAAGATCGACGTCTACACGGCCGGCCGGAAGTTCGTCCACGTCGACGTCGAGCCGACCCAGATCGGCAAGATCTTCGCCCCGGACTACGGCATCGCCTCCGACGCCAAGGCCGCGCTGGAGCTGTTCGTCGAGGTGGCCAAGGAGCTGAAGGCGGCCGGCGAGCTGCCCGACCGCTCGGAGTGGGCCGCCTCCGCCCAGGAGCGCAAGGCCACCCTCCAGCGCCGTACGCACTTCGACAACATCCCGATCAAGCCGCAGCGCGTCTACGAGGAGATGAACAAGGCGTTCGGGCCCGAGACCCGGTACGTCTCCACCATCGGCCTCTCGCAGATCGCCGGCGCCCAGATGCTGCATGTCTACCGCCCGCGGCACTGGATCAACTGCGGCCAGGCGGGCCCGCTCGGCTGGACCGTCCCGGCGGCGCTCGGCGTGGCGAAGGCCGACCCGGACGCCCAGGTCGTGGCCCTGTCCGGCGACTACGACTTCCAGTTCATGATCGAGGAACTGGCCGTCGGCGCGCAGCACAAGATCCCCTACGTCCACGTCCTGGTCAACAACTCCTACCTGGGCCTGATCCGCCAGGCGCAGCGGGCGTTCGAGATCGACTTCCAGGTCAACCTGGAGTTCGAGAACATCAACTCGCCCGAGCTGGGCGTCTACGGCGTCGACCACGTCAAGGTCGCCGAGGGCCTGGGCTGCAAGGCGATCCGGGTGACCGACCCGAGCGAGCTGGGCGCGGCCCTCGAGCAGGCCAAGAAGCTCGCCGCCGAGCACCGGGTGCCGGTCGTCGTCGAGGCGATCCTGGAGCGCGTCACCAACATCTCCATGTCGGGCACCAACGACATCTCCAACGTGGTGGAGTTCGAGGAACTCGCCACCGAGCCGGGGCACGCCCCGACCGCCGTGAAGACCCTGAAGGTCTGACGCGCACACCGCCGAAGGGCGGCCCGTCCCCCGCGGACGGGCCGCCCTTTCGACGTGCCCGGGTCAGTCCCTGTGGTTCCCGTCCCCGTCCGCGCCGCCGGGGCCGCCCGCGCGGTTCTCCGGGTCGCCACGGCCGGCGCCGGCCGCCCCCTGGGCGGGTTTGCGTCCACGGAGCAGGCGACCGCGGCGCGGGCGCCCGTCGGCCGGGGCGGCGGGCCCCGTCACCAGACCGGCCCGCAGGGCGAAGCGCGGCAGGAGCACGCGGAGCGCCGCCTCGCCGTGCAGGGCGACGGCGAGCAGCGTGTCGTCGTCCGCCAGCCCGTGCCCGGCCGCCGGCAGCGGGTGCCGCTCCCGCAGGAACGCCACCCGGCGGCGGGCGGCCCGGTTCGGAGCGAGCCGCGGGTAGCTCAGCAGCCCGGCGTCGGCGAGCGGGATGCGCGTCAGGGCCAGCGCGAGCCGCACGTCCGGGTCCCGGACCACCTCCCGTACGGTGAGCGGCTCGTACAGACGATCCAGGACGGTCTCCTCGAACGGCGGCAGCCCCTGGGGCGGCGGCCCCACCGCACACAGTGTGCCGCCCGGTCCGGTCTCCACGGCGCCCCGCAGATGCAGGGCCACCACCGCCACCGCGACCGCCGCCCGTGGCCCGCCGCGCAGCAGCGCCAGCTCGTGCGCAGCCATCGCGAACCGCGTGTCCTCGCCGTTCATGGGACCACCCCCCCGGATACCGGGCCCGGACGGACCTCCGGTACCGGGTATGTGCCCGTGCCGGGCCGCGGCTCAAGCCCGGCGGGGCGGATTTCAGAGCCTGGCCTGAGAAGCTGTTGTCGTACGCCCGCGGCGGAGCGACGAGTCGGCACTACTGGTACCGGATGCGGCGCGGGACAGCGAGGTACTGGCCGCATTCGCTGAGGTGGTCGTCGAGGAGTTCACGCAGTTTCCCGGCCTCTGCCGGGAGCGACGCTGAGAAGGCGCCCCACCCGGTGAAGGTCAGTTCGTACGGCAGGTCGACGAGGCCGGTGACCGCGTCCCAGAAAGCGTTCCGGTTCCGGCCGTAGAAGTCGGGGAACTCCAGCTCCCGCTGAAGGAGTCGTTGGAGGCTCTCGGCGTCCCGTACCTCGGTCAGGTCGATGACCAGTGAGTCGGGGACCGCGGGTTCCGCTTCGTTTGTTCCGTCTGTCTCGTCCGTCATCACGGCCAGATCTATCAGTAGGTGCCGGCGAAATCGACGGTCCTGTAGTGGTCGGTGGTCACGTACAGCAGGCCGTCGTCGGCAGCTTCCGAGGGTTCTTCAGGGACCGCCCGGCGGAGCCGGGCATGCCGGAGAGCGCCGGATGCGGGACCGTCCGCATCCGGCGCTCTCCGGCCGGTGAGGTTCTGTGCGGTTGTGGCCGTCCGACGGTGCGAGGCTGGGCGCGACAGGACGTTCGCGCCGCCGGACGGAGTCTCGGGAGTGGTGTGGCCGGGACCGCGGCGGGTGCGACGGGTCCGGATCTCCTCCCCTCAGGTCGTAGGAGGATGCTCCGGGCCCTTCACCACCGCACTGGCTCGCACGCCGCCGCGGTCCGCGTTCCTGTCCGCGGTGCACGGACGGCCACCCCTCATCCGGGCCGTCCGTGCCTCCGCGGACCCGCGTACGGTCTTGACCTCCCCGTCAAGTCCCTACGCGAGCCGGGGGAATCAGTCCTCGCGCAGGGCGCGGACCGCCTCCTCCACGCGCTTGCCGTAGTCAGGGTCGGCGGCGTGGAAGTGCGCGAGGTTCTTCTCGATCACGTCGTCGCGGGAGACCTGGGACAGGCCGCCGGCGATGTTCGCGACCAGACGCTTCTTCTCCTCCTCGGACATCAGCCGGTACAGCTCGCCCGCCTGGAAGAAATCGTCGTCCTTGGTGTGCAGGGGCGCCTCGTGGGTGCCGGTGTGGCCGGACACGGCGAGCGGCGCCGACAGCGGACGGCCGGTCTCGACGGGGCCGTCGTAGGAGTTCGGCTCGTAGTTCTTGGCGTGGCGGCCCTGGCCGTTGACCGCCATGAAGCCGTCGCGGCCGTAGTTGGCGGCGCCGCCGGGCACGCCCTTGGGGGCGTTCACCGCGAGCTGGGTGTGGTTGACGCCCAGACGGTACCGGTGGGCGTCGGCGTAGGCGAACAGCCGGCCCTGGAGCATCTTGTCCGGCGAGGGGCCGATGCCCGGCACGAAGTTGTTCGGGGAGAACGCGGCCTGCTCGACCTCGGCGAAGACGTTGTCCGGGTTGCGGTCCAGCACCAGGCGGCCCACGCGCTTGAGCGGGTAGTCCTTGTGCGGCCACACCTTGGTCAGGTCGAACGGGTTGAAGCGGTAGTCGGCCGCCTCCTCCGCCGGCATCAGCTGGACGTAGAGGGTCCACGACGGGTGCACGCCCCGCTCGATGGCCTGGAGCAGGTCCGTCTGGTGCGAGTTGGCGTCCTTGCCGACGACCTCCTGGGCCTGCTCGGTGGACAGGCAGCGGATGCCCTGGTTCGTCTTGAAGTGGTACTTGACGAAGAAGGCCTCGCCCTTGCTGTTCGTCCACTGGTAGGTGTGCGAGCCGTAGCCGTTCATGTGGCGGTACGACGCCGGGATGCCGCGGTCGCCCATCAGCCACGTCACCTGGTGGGTGGCCTCGGGGGAGTGGGCCCAGAAGTCCCAGACGTTGTCCGGCTCCTGCTTGCCGGTGAACGGGTCGCGCTTCTGCGAGTGGATGAAGTCGGGGAACTTGATCGGGTCCTTGATGAAGAACACGGGGGTGTTGTTGCCGACGAGGTCGTAGTTGCCTTCCTCGGTGTAGAACTTCACCGCGAAGCCGCGCGGGTCGCGGACCGCGTCCGCCCCGCCGAGCGAGTCGGCCACGGTCGAGAAGCGCAGGAACACCTCGGTGCGCTTGCCGACGGTGTTCAGGAAGTCGGCGTGGGTGTAGTCGGTGACGTCGTCGGTCACCTCGAAGTGGCCGTAGGCGCCGGAACCCCGCGCGTGCACGACCCGCTCCGGGATGCGCTCGCGGTTGAACCGGGCGAGCTTCTCCAGGAGGTGCTGGTCCTGGAGCAGAAGCGGGCCGCCGATGCCGGCGGAGGCGGAGTTCTGGTTGTCGGCGACCGGGGCGCCGGACTCTGTCGTGAGCACGCGCTGCGACATCGTGGACCTTCCGTGCGAGGGGTCAGCGGAAAACTGTTTCCGCTTTGTGGAGCCTGTGGTGGAGCCTAAGGACGGGTGAAGTGAACGTCAACAGTTTGTTGAAGCCGTGGCCGGCACGGCGGCGGTCGACGTGGGGTTCCGGGCGGCGCCGCACGCTCGGGCGCGACAGGACAGGTGTCAGCGCGCGGCGCCACCCGGAGGCTTTGCGGTCCCGCGTCAGACCTGGGCGCCGGACAGGCGCTCCACGGCCCGCAGCAGCGCGGAGTGGTCCAGGCCGCCGTCGCCCTGGGCGCGCAGCGACGCCACCAGCTGGGCCACGGTGGCGCCGACCGGCAGGGCCGCGCCGACGTTGCGGGCGGCGTCGGTGACGATGCCCATGTCCTTGTGGTGCAGGTCGATGCGGAAGCCCGGCTTGAAGTCGCGGTTGAGGAAGTTGTCCTTCTTCCGCGTCAGCACGGTCGAGCCGGCCAGGCCGCCGTTGAGCACGTCGAGCGCGGCCTTCAGGTCCACGCCGGACTTCTCCAGGAAGACCACGGCCTCGGCGCACGCCTGGATGTTGACGGCGACGATCAGCTGGTTGGCGGCCTTCACCGTCTGGCCCGAGCCGTGCGGACCGCACAGCACGATGGTCTTGCCCAGCGCCTCGAAGATCGGCTTGGCCTGGTCGAAGTCGGCCTGCTCGCCGCCGACCATGATGGACAGCACGGCCTCGATGGCGCCGGCCTCGCCGCCGGACACCGGGGCGTCCAGCACGCGGATGCCCTTGTCCTTCGCGGCCTTCGCCAGGTCGACGGAGGTCTGCGGCGTGATCGAGGACATGTCGATCAGCAGGGCGCCGGACTTCGCGTTCTCCAGGATGCCGTCCGGGCCGTAGGCGATGGCCTCGACCTGCGGGGACGCCGGCACCATGGTGATGACGACGTCCGCGTCGCGCACGGCCTCGGCGATCGAGCCGGCCGCGGTGCCGCCGGCGGCGGCCAGGCGGTCCAGCTTCTCCTGCTCCAGCGTGTAACCGGTGACCTGGTAACCCGCCTTGATCAGGTTCTCGGACATGGGGGAGCCCATGATGCCGAGGCCGATCCAGGCGATCTTGGGAAGGGCGGTGTTGCTCATGATGGGGTGCCTCTCGGAAATACGGGGGTGATCAGCGGGCGGCGCGGGCCTCGCGGGGCAGCCAGTCGAAGGCCTCGGTGCTGGGGCGGTCGCCCGGCTTGTACTCCAGGCCGACCCAGCCGTCGTATCCGGCCTTGCGGAGCTGGTCGAGCAGCTCCTCCAGCGGCAGCGAACCGGTGCCCGGGGCGCCGCGGCCGGGGTTGTCGGCGATCTGGACGTGGCCGGTCTTCGCGGCGTACCGCTCGATCACCTGCGGCAGGTCCTCGCCGTTCATGGACAGGTGGTAAAGGTCCATGAGGAAGGTGGCGTTGGTCAGGCCCGTGGCCGCGTTGACCTTGTCGACGACCTCGATCGCGGCGGGCGCCGAGACCAGCGGGTACAGCGGCGACTCGGGCTTGTTCAGGGTCTCGATCAGCAGGATCGCGCCGATCCGGTCGGCGGCGCGGGCGGCCAGGACCAGGTTCTCCAGCGCGAGCGCGTCCTGCTCGGCCGGGTCCACGCCCTCGACGCGGTTGCCGTAGAGCGCGTTGAGCGCCTTGCAGCCCAGCGACTGGGCGAAGCCGGCGGCCACGTCGATGTTGGCGCGGAACCTCTCCGACTCCTCACCGGGCACCGACAGGGCGCCGCGGTCGGGGCCGGGGAGCTGTCCGGCGTAGAAGTTCAGCCCCGTGAGCTGGACGCCCGCGTCCTCGATCGCCTTCTTCAGGGCGTCGAGCTCGGCCTGCTCGGGGGTGGGCGAGTCGATCCAGGGCCACCACAGCTCGACCGCGGTGAAGCCGGCCGCGGCGGCGGCCGCAGGGCGCTTCAGGAGCGGGAGTTCCGTGAAGAGGATCGACAGGTTGACGTTGAAGCGCTGGTCTGCGAATCCCATCGGGTGCCGCGCTCCCTTCCGTGTCGCTACTGTTTCCGTATTACGGAAGTTCGTTTCTGCGTAATGGAAGATTGCCGGGGAAGGTCGGGCCTTGTCAAGAGGGGTCTGCGGAAACGGTCACCGCGCGTTAGGTTGACCGGGTGCGATTGAGAGTGGAGTTCACGACCGAGCCCTTCGACCTCGACGAGGCGCCCGCCCACGCGCTGGTCGCCCGGGACGTCATCCAGGCCGCTGAGCTGGACGCGGTCGACGTCGGCCCGTTCGGCAACACCGCCGAGGGCGACGCCGACGCGGTGCTCACCGCCGTGGACGCCCTGCTGCGCCGCACCCTGGGCGCCGGTGCCACCCGCGTCTCGCTCCAGGTCAACGTGGTCGCGGAGGGGGAGCGGTGACCGGCGGCGCGGACGAGCCCTTCATCGCGGCCGTCAAGCCCCTGGTCGACGCCATCGGCGGCGAGCTGCTCCCGCCCGACGAGGCCGGCCAGGACGACGTCGTCCTCGCCTGGGAGGGCGCCGACGTCGTCGCCGTGCGCCTGCCGCAGCTCGCCGACTCGCTGGACCACATCCTGGCCGCCATGGAGCGCCGCCGGGGCCGGCCCCTGGCCGAACTGGACCGCAAGGCCAAGCAGGAGGTCGTGCGCACCCTGGAGGCGCGCGGCGCCTTCTCCGTGCGGCACGGCGTGGAGACGGTGGCGAGCGCCCTCGGCGTCAGCCGCTTCACCGTCTACAACTACCTCAACCGCGAGAAGGGCGCCTGACCCCTTCCCCCGCGCCCCCGGGGCGCTCGGCGGGCCCCTGACCTGGGGGTTGACCTCTGTGGCAAGCCGCCGTCCCGGCTCCGGGACGGCGGCTTCGTGGCTCTCGTATTTGTTACCCCGAATTTTCAACAAACTGTTGACGCAGTGTTTCCGAGGGCGTTAGCTATCGGCACGCCCGTTCAGCACAAGGCCACGGAGGCTCCCGTGACGTCCACTTCCACGCCGCCGGGCCTGGCCCGCTTCAACGCCCTCGAGGAGCACGCGGCCTTCGCCGCGCTCCACGAGGCGTGCGCCTCCACGGCGTGGGCCCGGCAACTGCTCGCCGCCCGCCCCTACGCCACCCCCGAGGACCTCTACGCCGCCAGCGACGCCGCCATGGCCGAGCTGACCCCGGCGGACCTTCAGGAGGCGATGGCCGGGCACCCGCCGATCGGCCGCCCCAAGCCGGGCGACCCGACCTCCTCCCGCGAGCAGGCGGGCATGGCCGGCGCCTCCGACGCGCTCAAGACGGAGATGCTGGAACTGAACCTGGCCTACCAGGAGAAGTTCGGCCACGTCTTCCTCATCTGCGCCACCGGCAGGACCGGCGAGCAGATGTGGGACGCGGTCAAGGAACGGATCGGCAACGCCCCGGAACAGGAGCGGGAGATCGTCCGCACCGAACTGGGCAAGATCAACCGAATCCGGCTCTCCCGACTCGTCGAAGAGGACGCCTGACCATGAGCACCAGCACCACCGCCTCCGTGTCCACGCACATCCTGGACACCAGTGCCGGCCGCCCCGCCGAGGGCGTCGCCGTCCAGCTCTCCGCCCGCAGCGGGCGGGATGCGGACTGGCAGCCGCTCGGGGGCTCCGCGACCGACGCGGACGGGCGGTGCAAGGACCTCCCGGCTCTGCCGGAGGGCACCACCCACGTACGGCTGGACTTCGCGGTCGAGCCGTACTTCGCAAGTTCTGAGAAGAAGCAAGCCGATGCGCAGCAGGACGCCCCCGCGACTCGGGACAGCGGTGCGTTCTTTCCCGAGGTAGTGATCACCTTCGCGGTCACGCCCGGCGAGCACTACCACGTACCGCTGCTGCTCAACCCGTTCGGCTACTCCGTTTACCGAGGGAGCTAGCTAAATGCCCACCATCCTGGGACAGAACCAGTACGGCAAGGCCGAGAACCGAGTCGTCAAGATCACGCGGGACGGCGCCACCCACCACATCAAGGACCTGAACGTCTCCGTCGCCCTCTCCGGCGACATGGACGAGGTCCACTACTCCGGCTCCAACGCCAACGTCCTGCCGACCGACACCACCAAGAACACGGTGTTCGCGTTCGCCAAGGAGTACGGCATCGAGTCCGCCGAGCAGTTCGGCATCCACCTCGCCCGGCACTTCGTCACCTCGCAGGAGCCCATCCACCGGGCGCGCATCCGCATCGAGGAGTACGCCTGGGAGCGCATCGCCACCTCCGACGCCAACTCCAAGTTCATCGGCGCCGACGAGGTCAAGCACTCCTTCGTCCGCAAGGGCCAGGAGACCCGCACCACCCAGATCACCTTCGACGGTGAGAAGTGGGAGGTCGTCTCCGGCCTGAAGGACCTGGTCGTGATGAACTCGACCAACTCCGAGTTCTGGGGCTACGTCAAGGACAAGTACACCACGCTCCAGGAGGCCTACGACCGCATCCTGGCCACGCAGGTGTCCAGCCAGTGGCGGTTCAACTGGACCGACGACGAGCAGAAGGCGCCCAACTGGGAGAAGTCCTACGAGCAGGTGAAGAAGCACATGCTCCAGGCCTTCGCCGAGACCTACTCGCTGTCGTTGCAGCAGACGCTGTACCAGATGGGCGCGCGCATCATCAACAACCGCAGCGAGATCGACGAGGTCCGCTTCTCCCTCCCGAACAAGCACCACTTCCTGGTGGACCTGGAGCCGTTCGGGCTGAAGAACGACAACGAGGTCTACTTCGCGGCGGACCGCCCCTACGGCCTGATCGAGGCCACCATCCTGCGGGACGGCTGCGAGGCCCGTATCCCGGTCGACATGACCAACCTCTGACGCGGGACGCGCACCCCCGGCCGGGCCACCGCGGCCGGGGGCGCGCCACACCGGAGGGAACACCATGGCACAGCCTGCAAAGGGGCCGGCACCAGAGCCCGGACCCACCCCGCCGGGGCACACCGAGGACGCCGCCACGTCCGTGCACCCGGTGGACGTCAAGCTCCACCCCTCGCGGCTCGTCCCCGCCGCGCTCCAGCACATCGCCGCGATGTACGCAGGCGTCGTCACACCTCCGCTCATCATCGGCCAGGCCTGCGGACTCGACCTCGCGGCCCGCACCCGGCTGATCGCCGCGAGCCTGCTCATCGCGGGCGTCGCCACGCTGATCCAGACCATCGGCGTCAAGGGCTTCGTCGGCAACCGCCTGCCCTTCGTCAACGCCGCCTCCTCCGCCGGCATCGCCCCCATCCTCGCCATCGCCGAGACCAACGACCCCGGACGGCAACTCCCCGCGATCTACGGCGCGGTGATGGTCGCCGGAGTCTTCTGCCTCGCCGTCGGCCCCTTCTTCGGACGGCTGCTGCGCTTCTTCCCGCCGCTGGTCACCGGCGTGGTCATCACGCTCATCGGCGTCACGCTGATGCCGGTCCCCGTCGCCTGGGCACAGGGCGGCGACCAGACCGCCGCCGACTTCGGGGCCATGTCCAACCTCGCGCTCGCCGGGTTCACCCTCGCCGTCATCCTGCTCGTCCAGCGCTTCGGCAAGGGCTTCGTCAAGCAGGTCGCCCTGCTGTTCGGCCTGCTCGTCGGCACGCTGGCCGCCATCCCCTTCGGCATGGCCGACTTCACCGCCCTGTCCTCCGCGCCCGTCGCCGCGCTGCCCGCGCCCTTCGCGTTCGGCGCCCCCGTCTTCCAGCCCGCGGCCGTGCTGTCGCTGTGCATCGTGATGCTGGTGCTGATGACCGAGTCCTCCGCCGGCATGCTCGCCCTCGGCGAGATCTGCGACCGCAGGGCCGACGGGAAGACCATCACCCGCGGCCTGCGCACCGACGGCATCGCCACCCTGGTCGGCCCGGTCTTCGGCGGCTTCCCCACCTCCGCCTTCGCCCAGAACGTCGGCGTCGTCTCCCTGACCCGGGTCCGCAGCCGCTACGTCGTCGCCGTCGCAGGCGCCACCCTGCTGGTCCTCGGCGCCTTCCCGGTCCTCGGCGCGGTCGTCTCCCTGGTCCCCATGCCGGTCCTCGGCGGCGCGGGCATCGTGCTCTTCGGCTCCA
The DNA here is from genome assembly GCF_055571015.1 of Streptomyces sp. NPDC031049. Lineage (NCBI taxonomy): Bacteria > Bacillati > Actinomycetota > Actinomycetes > Kitasatosporales > Streptomycetaceae > Streptomyces > Streptomyces sp. NPDC031049. The sequence goes on along the minus strand of NZ_JBVIGC010000006.1, from coordinate 105,246 downwards.
TCGCCGTCAGCGGCATCCGCACCCTCGCCGAGGCGGGACTGGACGACAGCTCCAACATCATCCTGGTGGCGGTGGCGCTCGGCGCGGGCATCATCCCGCTCGCCGCCCCCACCTTCTACGCCGGCTTCCCGGCCTGGGCCCAGACCGTCCTCGGCTCCGGCATCAGCGCCGGCGCGCTCGTCGCGGTCACACTGAACCTGTTCTTCCACCATCTCGGCACCCGGAGCCGCACTGCGGTTCCGGCACTCAAATCCTCCTAGGGTCCTGCCGTGCCCTCCCCGTGGGTACTCCCCACCCACGGGCCGCCACAGAAAGACGAAGGAAGCATCATGGCACCATCGGCAGCCCAGCGTGTGGTGATCGAGAACTGTGCGATCGCGACCGTGGACGCGGGCGACACGGAGTACGCCTCGGGCCACCTGGTCCTCGCGGGCAACAGGATCGAGTCGGTCGGGGCCGGCAAGGCCCCCGAGGGGCTGGAGAACGTCGTACGCCGGATCGACGCGACCGGCCACCTGGCCACGCCCGGCCTGGTCAACACCCACCACCACTACTACCAGTGGATCACCCGGGGCCTGGCCACCGACCACAACCTGTTCAACTGGCTGGTCGCCCTCTACCCGGTCTGGGCGCGCATCGACGAGCGGATGACCTACGCCGCCGCGCAGGGCTCGCTCGCCATGATGGCCCGCGGCGGCGTCACCACCGCCATGGACCACCACTACGTCTTCCCGCAGGGCTCGGGCGACCTGTCCGGTTCGATCATCCGCGCCGCACGCGAGACGGGCGTCCGGTTCACCCTCGCCCGCGGCTCCATGGACCGCAGCGAGAAGGACGGCGGGCTGCCCCCGGACTTCGCCGTCGAGACCCTCGAGGGCGCCCTCGCCGCCACCGAGGAGACCGTCAAGCGGCACCACGACGCCTCCTTCGACGCGATGACCCAGGTCGCCGTGGCGCCCTGCTCGCCGTTCTCCGTCTCCACCGAACTGCTCAAGCAAGGCGCGGAGCTGGCCCGCCGGCTCGGTGTGCGGCTGCACACCCACGGCTCGGAGACCGTGGAGGAGGAGAAGTTCTGCCACGAACTGTTCGGCATGGGCCCGACCGACTACTTCGAGTCCACCGGCTGGCTCGGTGAGGACGTGTGGATGGCGCACTGCGTCCACATGAACGACTCCGACATCGCCGCCTTCGCCCGCACGAAGACCGGCGTCGCCCACTGCCCATCCTCCAACGCCCGGCTCGCCGCCGGCATCGCCCGGGTCCCCGACATGCTCGCCGCAGGCGTCCCGGTCGGCCTCGGCGTCGACGGCACCGCCTCCAACGAGTCCGGCGAACTCCACACCGAACTGCGCAACGCCCTGCTCATCAACCGCCTCGGCGCCCACCGCGAGGCCGCCCTGAACGCACGCCAGGCGCTGCGGCTGGGCACCTTCGGCGGCGCGCAGGTGCTGGGCCGGGCCGCCGAGATCGGCTCCCTGGAGGCCGGCAAGCTCGCCGACGTCGTGCTGTGGAAGATGGACACCCTCGCCCACGCCTCCATCGCCGACCCGGTGACCGCCCTGGTCTTCGGCGCCGCCGCCCCGGTCACGGCCTCGTTCGTCAACGGCGAGCAGATCGTCGAGGACGGCCGGCTGCTCACGGTCGACGAGGACACCATCGCCCGCTCCACGCGGGACGAGTCCCAGCGGCTCGCGCGCATCGCCGCGCAGAGCTGACCGGCCCCACCCGTACGGCGGCGCTGAACCGACGTACGGCACTTGATCTCCGGTCGGGAGGGACGGCTCCCGACCGGCGGCCGTGGACCCGAGCGGGGTCCATGGCGGCCGTCTCCGGGGCGCGCGTGAACGCGCGCGTCCCGGAACGGTACTCCCCCCCGTTTGCTCGAACGGTCCGTCCCGGTCCCGCACGACCACCCGCACCACCTCCCTGAAACCCACGTCAGAGCGGACGTGTAACCGACCGGAGGAGAGCCGCAGTGGCCGACCACCCCGTTGACGAAAAGCTTCCGCCACTCAAGATGGCGACCACCGGCCTTCAGCACGTGGCCGCCATGTACGCGGGAGTCGTCGCCCCGCCCCTGATCGTCGGCGCGGCCATAGGCCTGTCCGCCACCGACCTGACCTTCCTCACCGGCGCCTGCCTGTTCACCGCCGGCCTCGCCACCCTTCTTCAGACCCTCGGCATCTGGAAGATCGGAGCCCGACTGCCCTTCGTCAACGGCGTCACCTTCGCCGGTGTCGCCCCGATGACCGCGGTCGTCGCCGCCACCCCGGACAAGGACGACGCGCTGCCGATCATCTTCGGCGCCGTCATCGTCGCCGGTCTCCTCGGCTTCCTCGCCGCCCCCTTCTTCAGCAAGGCGATCCGCTTCTTCCCACCGGTCGTCACCGGCACGGTCATCACCCTGATCGGTGTCTCGCTGCTCCCCGTCGCCTTCGGCTGGGCCCAGGGCTCCAGCCCCGACGCCGACGACTACGGCTCGGCGACCAACCTGGGACTGGCCGCCATCACCCTGGTGATCGTCCTGCTGCTGCGCCGCTTCACCCGGGGCTTCGTCAAGCAGATCGCCGTCCTGCTGGGCCTGGTCGTCGGCACGCTGATCGCGATCCCCTTCGGCGTCACCGACTTCTCACCGGTCGGCGAGGCCGACATCATCGGCTTCCCCACCCCGTTCCACTTCGGCGCGCCCCAGTTCCAGCTCGCCGCGATCATCTCGCTGTGCGTGGTGATGGTGGTCTCGATGACCGAGTCCACCGCCGACATGCTGGCCCTGGGGGAGATCGTCGACCGCAAGGCCGACGAGAAGACCATCGCCGCCGGACTGCGCGCCGACACCCTCGGCTCCGCGATCAGCCCGCTGTTCAACGGCTTCATGTGCAGCGCCTTCGCGCAGAACATCGGCCTGGTGGCGATGACCAGGATCCGCAGCCGCTTCGTCGTGGCGACCGGAGGCGCCTTCCTGATCCTGATGGGCGTGCTGCCGGTGGTCGCCTCGCTGATCGCCGTCGTCCCCCGCCCGGTGCTGGGCGGCGCCGGCGTGGTGCTGTTCGGGTCGGTCGCGGCCAGCGGCATCCAGACCCTGGCCCGCGCCGGGCTCGACCGGGACAACAACGTCCTGATCGTGGCCGTCTCCCTGGCCGTCGGCATCATCCCGATCGCGGCGCCGGAGTTCTACCACGCCTTCCCGGAGAACGCGAAGATCGTCCTGGACTCGGGCATCTCCACGGGCTGTGTCGCCGCCGTCCTGCTCAACCTGGTCTTCAACCACATCGGCAAGGGCAAGGAGGCCCACGAGGTCACCCATCCCATGGAGGCGGGGGAGGAACTGACCGGCGTGAAAGCCCCGGCCACGCCCTGAGCCACGGCCGCACCCCGCATCACGACGCCGCCCGGCCGGGTCAGCCGCCCCGGCCGGGCGTCGTGCGTCCGCGTCACATCCGGTCCGCGACCTCCTGCCGCAGCCGCGGCAGCATGTCGTGGAACACCCCGGGGCAGAGGGTGTCTCCGTAGTCCTTGTGACCGTGGATCTGGCCGGCGGGGATGCCGTACCGGGCGCACACGTACGCGCACAGCAGTACCAGGACGTCCCACTGGGCGCCGGGCGGGGTGGCGCCGTCGTGGTAGGAGCCCTCGTTGGCGATGCCGATGGCCGAACCGTTCTGCCCCGCGGTGTGGGAGCCCTGCACGAAGCTGGTCCCGCCGGTGAGCGTGCGCAGACTGCCGTGCCGCCCCTCGGTGATCCAGCCGCCCCGGCTGACCAGGAAGTGGTAGCCGGTGTCCACCCACCCGTTCTTGTCCATGTGCAGGTTCTGCACCCAGCGGGCGTGGGAGTGCGCCTGGGCGCGGGAGAAGTCGGCCGTGTTGGCGCTCACCGTGTGGTGGACGACGATCTTGCCCGGCCGGTACCGGAGGGTGCTGATGCTCCCCGCCGGCGCACGGGCGCCCCAGGCCGTGGTGGGGTCGATGTCCGGTTCGAGAGCGGCGGCCTTCTCCCGCGCGGCGTGCGCGGTGCCCGGCAGTGCCGTGCCGGCGACCAGTCCGGCCGTCGCGGCCAGCAGAAGGCGGCGCCGTAGGGCGTTCTCGGCGTTCACGATCACTCCTCGTGCGGAGATGGGGAGGGTGGGGGGATGCGGTGGAGCCGGCGGAACCGGCTCCACCGCGTGATCGCGTGCTGGTCGAAAGGCGGCGCGGGGACTGGCGCGCCGCGGGCGCGTCAGGTGTTGTTGGCGAGCGCCAGCAGCCGGTCGCGCGAACCGTTGAACTTGTTGCGGTCCACGTTGCCGGAGACGCCGCTGACCGAGCCGGTGCTGGTGTACTGCCACACCGTCCAGGTCGGGAAGCCGGACGGGATGGTCGGGGAGGACACGCCCCAGTGCGCCGCCCACAGCGGGCTCAGGCTGCCCATGCCGCTCCAGTTGCCGGTGCAGGTGTTCCACCAGCTGGCCGTCGTGTAGATGACGACGTCACGCGAGGTGCGCGCCTTGTACGTGTTGTAGAAGTCCATGATCCAGCCGCGCATCTGGGTCGTGGACAGGCCGTAGCACATCGCCCCGTAGGGGTTGTGCTCGATGTCCAGCACGCCGGGCAGCGTCAGGTTGTCGCGCGACCAGGCGCCGCCGTTGGAGGCGAAGTAGTTCGCCTGGACGGCTCCGCTGGAGACGTTGGGGCGCGCGAAGTGGTACGCGCCGCGGATGACGCCCGCGTAGTAGGCGTTCGTGTAGTTGCTGTTGAAGCGGTCGTCCTTGTAGCTGGTGCCCTCGGTCGCCTTGATCCAGGCGAACTGGATGCCGGCGCCCCGCACGGAGTTCCAGTTGATGGCGCCCTGCCAGTGCGAGACGTCGATGCCCTGGACGCCGTCGGTCGGTGCCAGGACGCCCAGGGACGGGCTCTCGGCGGGGGCGCCCTCGTGGATGCGCTGGCCCACGCCCATGTACGCCTGGCCCGGCTTGATGTTCACGCGGTCCTTGCCCGGTGCGGGCGCGGCGGCGGCTCCCGCCGCCGTGGTGGCGGTCAGTGCGAGGGCGGCGCCCAGTACGGCCACCGCTGTGGCGGACCGTCTGGCAGTCGAACGGCTGAGCGAGAACATGACTTCCTCCTGCTGCATGTGGGGTGGGGAGGGGAGGAGGTGACGTCGGCCGCTGCCACCAGGGCAGATGGTTCGATTTTGTCGTGCGCGCGTCACAAGTTACGCACGTAGAATCCATGCGTGTAAAGAGTTTCCGGTCCTCTCTGGTGGTCTGGTCCACTGTAGGAGTGGATGGCCTGGAGAGTTGGGAACCGGGCGGCGAGAACTTTCAGCGTGGTGAAAGCTGAACAGGAGTCAGTTTCCTTGGGCGCCCGCCGGACGGGAGGGCGCCGAGGCAGGTCGGAAGCCGAAGACGGCCGGGTCGGAGGCCAGTTCGCGGAAGTACCCTGCGGGGTCCTCGACGAGCTTGCGCGCCGTGAGGTCCATCAGGCCGCCCACCGCCGAGATCTCGGCCGCCACCGTGCCGTCCGCCTTGCGGATCGTCTGCTCGATGCGGAAGGTCCTGCCCTCGCCCCAGTCGAAGGCGCACGTCACCTCCACCTCGTCGCCGGCCAGCAGCTCCCGCCGGAAGCGGATCGTCGTCTCCAGGGCCACGGGCCCGACGCCCCTGCCGACCAGCGCGGCCTGGGTGATGCCGGCCGCCTGGAGCAGCGACCAGCGGGCGTGCTCGGCGTAGTTGAGGTACACGGCCTGGTTCAGGTGGCCCTGGGTGTCGGTCTCGTACCCGCGGACGGTCACGGGAACGGAGAACGGCTCGCTCACGGATGGCCCTCTCTCGTCCGGCTGTTCGTGATGGCGTGGCCGCGCGTCTGGTCGCGGCCGCTCGTCATGGTCGCTGCCGTCGGACGATCCTGTCACGCCGCTCATGCTCACGCCCCTCACCCCCTGCGCGGGGAGGCCAGCAGGTAGCGGGCCCGGCTCCGCGGCTCCGTGTGCTCCCCGACCTGCCAGCCGGCCCGCTCGAGCGTGCGCGCGCAGGCCCGCAGGGCCTCGGCCGCCGGCTCGTACACGGCGACCGCGTCCGGCTGCGGTGTCGCCCGCACCCGGTAGCCGCCGTCCTGGCCGGAGGCGTTGGCCGGACGGTGCCCGGCGGCCTCCAGGGCGAGCGCCGCGGCCTGCACCAGATGCGTCCGCTCCCAGCCGCAGGGCCGCTCGGCGTCACCGTCCGCACGGGTCATCCGGCGCAACTCCAGCAGCCCCTGCCAGGCGCCGCGCACCTCGCGCAGCCGCGCCGGGCCGGTGGGCCCCGACTCCTCCCCGCCGACCCGCGCGGCGAACACACCGTCCGCCGGACGCCCGCCGCCGTCCGGACGCCCGCCGCCCTCCGGCCGCGCGGCGGGCTCGTGCCGTGCCGTCGGGGGCGCCGCCCCCTCCCGTACGCGGTGCCCGGCCGGCGTCAGGAAGTGGTCGTGCGGCGGCCGGGGATGACGGAAGGCGAACCCCCGCTTCACCAGTGCCGCCAGCTGTGCCGGTGTCCCCCTCAGCCGTCCGGTGACGGGGTCCGCGGCGTCGATGAGCCGGCGCTGCGCGGCGGTCGGCGGTCGTGTCACGGCGTCCTCCTCCCCGGCTCGGGCCCGCACCTGCCCGGCTCCGGCCCGAGCGGCCGGTCTGCTCGCAGACTACGCCGGGGGTCTGACATTCCAGGCGGCGATCACCGGCCGCCCGTGCTCCGTGCCCAGCCGGCACAGCGTCCCCGTGGCCAGCTGGAACAGCGCCCCGGACGACGGCGGAAGCCGCAGGTACCGCGCGGTGAGCACGCGCAGGAAGTGGCCGTGCGCCACCAGCACCACGCACCCCTCGGTGTTGGCGAAGGCCGCCTCGGCCCTGGCCAGCACCCGGTCGGCCCGCTCACCGACCTGCTCCGGGCTCTCCCCGGGGTGGTCCGCGGAACCGGGCGGGACGCCGTCGGTGAACAGGAACCAGTCCGGCCGGGACCGCTGGATCTCGACGGTCGTGATCCCCTCGTAGCCGCCGTAGTCCCACTCCCGCAGGTCCGCGTCGACCCGCACGTCGTGCAGTCCGATCAGCTCGGCCGTCTCCCGCGCCCGTTGCAGCGGGCTGACGAACGCGGCCCCGATCCGGTGCGACCGGATCAGCGGCACCAGCCGCCGTGCCTCGTCGCGCCCCCGGTCGGTCAGCGGTACGTCCGTCCACCCGGTGTGCCGCCCCGAGCGCGACCACTCGGTCTCGCCGTGCCGCACGAGGAAGAGATCACCCATGCCGCACAGGCTACGTCGCCCCCGCCCGGAACCGTGCCGCGCGGGACGGCATCTGAACGGGCATGGGTCTGGCGATGCCGCTCCTGGCGCTGTTCTTCATGTCCGGATGGCTGGTGGCCGCGGGAGCGCTGGGCTACTGCGCCGCCACCCTCGTGCGCGTCCGGCGCCTGGACTGGCTGCGGCGCGACGGGCACCCGGCGCTGCGGCTGCTGCTGCCGACACCCGCCTACCTGCGCTTCGACCGGGCGCTCGCCGTGTTCGCCCTCCTGGCCGACCTGTGGCTGGTGTCGGCGGTCCTCGTGTTCGGCAGCGACGGCGTCTTCACCGAGGACTGGATGGGCTACCCCGGGATGATGGACCCCACCGGACAGGGCTACCAGGCCGCGGCCGTGAGCACCCTGTACGCCACGGCGTGGTGGAGCTTCGGGACCGCGGTGCTCGGCCGCTGCTGGATCACGGCGGGCGTGCAGCTGACCGTCCTGCCGGCGGCGGCGTCGTGGATCGGGACGTTCGACACCTACTACCGCTGAGCCCCGGCCGCTCGCCCCGGGCGGGCGGCTACTGCCGGTACCCGCTCAGGAAGCGCCCGATCCGCCCGATCGCCGCCTCCAGGTCCTCGGCGTGCGGCAGGGTGAGGATGCGGAAGTGGTCGGGGGACGGCCAGTTGAAGCCGGTGCCCTGGACGACCTGGATCTTCTCGCGGAGCAGGAGGTCCAGGACGAACCTCTCGTCGTCGTGGATCGCGTGGACCTTGGGGTCGAGGCGCGGGAAGGCGTACAGCGCGCCCTTCGGTTTCACACAGGACACACCGGGGATCTCGTTCAGCTTCTCCCAGGCCACGTCCCGCTGTTCGCGCAGCCGCCCGCCCGGCGCGGTCAGCTCCCGGACGGACTGCCGGCCGCCGAGCGCGGCCTGGATGGCGTACTGTGCCGGTGCGTTGGCGCACAGCCGCATGGACGCCAGCATGGTCAGGCCCTCCAGGTAGTCCTTCGCGTGCTGCCGGGGGCCGGTGACGACCAGCCAGCCGGAGCGGAAGCCGGCCACCCGGTAGGTCTTCGACAGCCCGCAGAAGGTCAGCACCACCAGGTCGGGGGCGAGCGCGGCGGCCGAGTGGTGGACGGCGTCGTCGTAGAGGATCTGGTCGTAGATCTCGTCGGCGAAGACCATCAGGCCGTGGCGGCGGGCGAGGTCGAGGATCCCCTCGACGATCTCCTTCGGATAGACCGCGCCGGTGGGGTTGTTGGGATTGATGATCACCACGGCCTTGGAGCGGTCGGTGATCTTCGACTCCAGGTCGGCCAGGTCCGGGTACCACTCGGCCCGCTCGTCGCACAGGTAGTGGACCGCCTTGCCGCCCGCGAGGGTGGTCACCGCCGTCCAGAGGGGGAAGTCGGGGGCGGGGATGAGGATCTCGTCGCCGTCCTCGACCAGGGCCTGCACGGCCATGGAGACCAGCTCCGAGACGCCGTTGCCGAGGAAGACGTCGTCGACGTCGACCTCCAGACCGAGGGTCTGGTAGCGCTGGGCGACGGCGCGGCGGGCGGAGAGGATCCCGCGGGAGTCGGTGTAGCCGTGCGCCTGCGGCAGCATCCGGATCATGTCCTGGAGGATCTCCTCCGGCGCCTCGAAGCCGAACAGCGCCGGATTGCCGGTGTTCAGGCGCAGGACGCTGTGGCCCGCCTCCTCCAGAGCGTTGGCCTGCTCGATCACCGGGCCGCGGATCTCGTAGCAGACCTCGCTGAGCTTGTTCGACTGCCGGAACTCCATGCGCCGCTTCCCCTCCGGTATCTGGTGTTGCTTGGTTTTACCAAGTGGGAGCTTGGAAAGTCCAACAACTTGTCTAGACTGCCTCGCATGTCACCCCGCGTTCGCCGAAGCTATGACCAGTACTGCTCCGTCGCCCGCGCCCTGGACCTGGTCGGCGACCGCTGGACCCTGCTGATCGTCCGCGAGCTGCTCGCCGGGCCGAGGCGCTACACCGATCTGCACGCGGACCTGCCGGGCGTCAGCACCGACGTCCTCGCCTCACGGCTGAAGGACATGGAGCGCGACGGACTGGCGACGCGCCGCCGGCTGCCCCCGCCCGGAGCGGCCTACGTGTACGAACTCACCGCCCGCGGACGCGCGTTGCTGCCGGTGCTCCAGGCGCTGGGCGAGTGGGGCGCCGGCGAACTGGGGGAGCGGCGGCCCACGGACGCCGTACGGGCGCACTGGTTCGCCCTGCCCCTGCTGCGCTGCCTCGACGGCGAACGGGGCCTGGTCGAGGTCCGGCTGGAGGAGGGCGACTTCCACCTGTGGGTCGGTGCCGAGGACGGGCCCGTGCACGGCGACGGCCCGGCGCCCGGTGAGCCGGACGCCCGGGTCGTGCTGGACGCCGCCACGTGCGCCGCCGTCGGCCGGGGCGAGCTGAGCCTGACGGACGCGGTGCGCGCCGGCCGCGCCGAGGTGACCGGTGACGGGCCCCTGGCCAAGTCCCTGCGCGAGGTGTGACCGGCCGGGGAACCGGCCGCGTATCCGCCGTGCCGGTTCCCGCCGGGCGTCAGGCGCCCGGTGGCGGCACGCGGCGCGGGCGGCCCGAGCCGCGGGTCAGGGTGTAGCCGCCGACGCCGGCCAGCGCGGCCAGGGCGCCGCCCACCGCCGTCCAGACCCACCGGTCCGACCACCAGCCGGACGACCAGCCGTCCTCGGGCTCGACGGCGGACAGCACGGCCGCCTCGCCCGCCGCGGCGGCGGACTCCTCCCGCTCGTCCTCTCGTTCGCCCTCCTCGGCCGGGGACGCCGTCGCGATGCCCGGCACCAGCGGCTCGCCCAGCGAGCCGTCCACCGCCGCCGCCCCGCCCATGTCCCGGGAGTCCACCCGGACCTCGGCGCCGACCCGCAGGCCCCGGTCGGAGGTGGGCACGTCCACGGCCGTCAGCCGGACGTAGTACGTGCCCGGCAGCGGGTCGTTCGCCCACGGCTGGGACCAGGCGCGGACCGTGCGCAGGACGCAGGCCAGCTCCACGGAGGCCGCGTCCGCCGCCGCCGTGCGTGTCTGGGCGCCGTACTGGCAGGCCTGCCTGCGGCGCAGCCCGTCGTACACGTCGATCCGCCAGGTCTCGGCGGCGTGCGTCTCGGGCAGCGTCACCTTCGCCCGCACCGTGGGGCGCTGACCGGCGTCCGCCGGGAACGACCAGTACAGGTAGTCGCCCGCGGAGGCGTTCGCCGTGGCCGTCCGCCCCTGCGGTATCCCGGCCGCCGTCCGGAACGAGGTGCCCGCCCGGTCGGGCGCGGAGTCCTCCTCGGCGGCGACGGCGGGCGCCGCGGCCACACCGGCCGCCAGCAGGGCCGCGCCCAGCGTCCGTGCGATACGCATCAGTTGGTCCTCCAGACCGCGACCCGCCAGCGTGACAGCCAACCCCACAGCAGACCGGCGACGAAGCCGGTGAGCACCAGCGCGCCGAGCAGCCACCAGCCGCGCCCGAGACCGAAGGAGGCCACGTCGTCCGCCTCGCCCGGACCGGCCACGAGGTCCACCGTCAGCTCCAGCGGCAGGCCGGGCGTCGTCTTCTCCCCGGAGGCCGCCGCGAAGGAGTGGGTGACCTGGAGGCACACCGTCTCGGCCGACGCCTCGTCACCGTCATCGGCTTCCGCCTTCGGATACCGCAGCCCCGTCGAGATCACGTCCGTGCGGCCGTCGCCCGCCGCCTCGCCGCGCACGATCTCCCGGCCGTGGACCGTGACGGCCCGCAGCAGCACCCCGTAGGACGGCGCCACGGCCCGGTCGGCGGCCACGCTCACCGAGGCGCGCAGCTCCTGCCCCGGGCGCACCTCGACGCGGTACCAGCGCTGCTGCCCGAACCCCCCGCGGTCGGTGTAGAGACCGGACGCCAGGGACGGCGCCTTCGTGCAGCGGTCCGCGCCCTCGGCGGGCGTCGGCGTCACCACCGGGTCCGCCGCCCGGTCCACCAGCTCGTTGACCCGGTCGGTGAGTTCGTCGGTGTGCTCCACCGAGGTGTACGTGCCGCCGGTCGCCTCGGCGATACAGCTGAGCTGCCGCCGCATCGTGGCGTTGGGGACCAGGCCGAGGGTGTCGATGGTCAGCCCGATGCCCTTGGCGGCGATCTCCCGCGCCACCTCGCACGGGTCCAGCGGGGCGCAGGTGTCCTCACCGTCACTGATCAGCACGATCCGCTTGGAGCCGGTGCCGCCGTCGAGGTCGTCGGCGGCCTTCAGCAGCGCGGGCCCGATCGGCGTCCAGCCCGTCGGCACCAGGGTCGCCACGGCCGTCTTGGCCTCCGTGCGGTCGAGCGGGCCGACCGGGTAGAGCTGCGCGGTGTCCTCGCAGCCCCGCTCGCGGTCGTCGCCCGCGTAGTCGGCGCCCAGGGTGCGGATGCCGAGCCGCACCTTCTCGGGCGTCGCGTCCAGCACCTCGTTGAACGCCTGCTTCGCCGCCGCCATGCGCGTGCCGCCGTCGATGTCCCGCGTCCGCATCGACCCGCTGACGTCGAGTACGAGGTTCACCTTCGGCGCGTCGTCGTCCGTGGTCTCGCCGGCGCTCGCCGCGGCCGGGAACGCGAGCCCGGCCGTCAGCGCGGCGACCAGGGCGCAGACGCCCGCCGCCAGCCGTCTTGTTGTGATCATCGGCGGATCCTATTGATCATTCCCGGTCCGTTCCAAAACGGGGTCGGCGCAGCCGACGGCCCGCTCACCGCAGGGGGTTGGGCAGCCGTGTCCACAGGTCCCCGATCCGGTCCGGAGTCAGCCGCATCAGCGTCAGGGCCTTCGCCGGCAGCGGCTCCTCGCACAGCGCCACCAGGTCCGGCGTGCGCGGCAGGTCCCGCACGGCCGGCTCCAGCGCCGCCCGCAGCGCCGCCCGGGACCCGGCCGCCGACGCCAGCGCGCCGGCCACCAGGGAGCCGAACAGCTTGCGCCGCAGCGTCGTCGGATCGTCCGTGACCATCCGGGCGGGCAGTTCGGGGACCGGGACGCCGTGCCGGGCCAGCCGGGCCGGGCTGACCCGGATGTCGGCCAGGTCGCGGTAGACCAGGCGCAGCGGCTCACCGTCGGGGGAGAGCACCACCAGCAGGTTCTGGCCGTGCGCCTCCAGGGCCACGCCCAGCTCCAGCATCCGCAGGCCGGCCCTCAGCGCGAGCCGGGCGAAGCGGGACAGCCAGGCGGGACGGCCCGGCAGCCGGGTCGTCGGCAGCGCGGCCACCGGGACGATGTGCTCGCCGGGTGCCGCGTACACCCGCGGCGACTCGCGCAGCACGGCGGCGAGATCGGGGGAGTGCGGAGTGGCGGCGGCGAGCGTGCGGGTCAGGTGCAGCAGCCCCTCCGAGCGCGCCGCCAGCGTCTCGCCGAACGCCGACAGGGTCGCCGAGGCCGCGACGGAGGCTACGGAGATGTCCCGCACCGACGAGGTCAGCCGGGCGCTCAGCGCCGTCTTCACATGCGGTCCGCCGGGCACCGCGAGGGTGCGCAGCGACATCAGCGGGTGCGCGTCCAGCCCCTCGCCCGTGCCCGGGCCCTCGGCCGCGTCCGGTCCGTCGGCCCCGTCCGGGTCCTGCGGCCGCTTCAGCACATGGGCCGCCTGCCACGGATGCACCGGCAGCAGCAGCCGGTCCGCGTCCCGCAGCTGGGCGGGCCAGGCGCCGGTCACCAGGCACTCCGCCGCCCGGACCGGCACCAGACCGAGCCGCACCACCGGGCCGTGCTCGGGCCCGTAGGCGAGCTGCTCGGCCACCGAGAACCCGGGCCGGGAACGGCAGTTGGGGTGGAACGGGTGCCCGTCGACCACCCGCCGCTCCCATTCCCAGTCCGTGCCCGGCCACTCGTCCGGGTGAGGCTCCCCGGCCGTCCGGGACAGCGCCAACGACGCGACACCGTGCCCCAGTTCGGCGGCGAACCCCGCCGAGTGCGGTACGGCGAGGGCCGTCGTCAGCCGCGCCGGGTCGTCGTACGCCACACCGTCCAGGTGCACGGCCTCGACCCGGGCGCCGGTGCCGTAGGGGTCGGCGACCGGACCGCGCAGCCGGCGGCCGTCCGCCAGCCGCAGTTCGCATCCGCCGCCCTCGGGCCCCCGGTGCGCGATCCACGGCAGCGGCTCGTGGACCAGCGCACGCCACAGCCGGGTCAGCACGGCCGCACGGGCGCCGGGCAGCGCGGCCGTGAACCGGGGGACGAGACCGGGGCGCAGCGCGAGCAGTTCGTCGGCGACCTCGGCCTCGGCGGTGGGGGGACGGTGCACGGTCGGGCTCCTCGGGTACGGGTGGGACGGCACGGCGGACGACGACGAGCGACATACTGATCGTCTCCGCCCTATGACAGACCGTAAGGAACGAGTGGACCGCGTGGACCGCCAGCCCCCACCCGCCGACACCGCGAGCCGCGCCGACGCCTGCGCCACCGCGCCGCTGCTGAACTGCCTGCTGCGGGAAGTGGCGGAACCCGCTCCCGGCGCCGGCGACCGGCAGGTGTACCGGCTGCCCGGGGGCAGGCTGCTGCGCGTGCGCGGCGGACGTCGGCCCGCCGAGCCCGAGGTGCACGCGGCGGGCGCCTGGCACCGCGTCGGCCACACCGAACTGGTCAAGATCGTCGCCGAGGAACTGCGCCGGCACACCGGCCTGCCCAACCACGAGCTGCCCACCGAGATGATCGACAGCCGGGACGCGGTCGCCGCACTGCTGACCGCACGCGCGCGTGCCACCCCGCCCGACGACCCGTACCTGCGCTCCGAGCAGTCCCTGATCACCGGTCACCCCCAGCACCCCGCCCCGAAGGCGCGCGGCGGCGGACCGCACACCGGCTGGCTGCCGTACGCGCCCGAGGCGCACGCCCGTTTCCCGATGGCCCTCCTCGGCGTGCGCGAGGACACGGTCGCCGAGGAGGGCGACACCTCCGCCCTGGACGCCCTCGGCGAGGCACCCCCCGGCTACCGCCTGCTGCCCGCTCACCCCTGGCAACTCGACCTGACCGGCGCCGCCCTGGCCCCGGCCTTCGCCGACGGCCGGCTGATCCGGCTCGGCACCACACCCTTCCCCGTCTGGCCGACGGCCGCGATCCGCACCGTGTACGCCCCCGGCCGCGACCTGTTCCTGAAGTTCAGCCTCGACGTGCGCATCACCAACGACATCCGGCGGCTGTGGCGCCACGACCTGCGCGCCCTGCGCCGTACCGACACGGCGGTCGCCGACGCCTTCACCGCGATCGGCCCGCCGGCCGCCTGGCTCACCGACCGCGGGTACCGCACCGCCGGCTTCGCCTTCGAGGAGCTGGCCGTCCTCGTCCGCGGCGGGCTGCGCGGCCACCTGCTGGCCGGGGCGACGCCGCTGCTGGCCGCCGCCCTCGCGGAGGGCTTCCCGGACAGCCCGCTGCCCGCGGCCCCGGACCCGGCGGCCTGGTGGGAGGCCTACCTGGACGCCGTCGTACCACCGGTCCTGACCGCCTTCCACGGCCACGGCGTCGTCCTGGAGGCCCACCTCCAGAACACCCTGGTCGCCGTGGACCGCGCCGGCACCCCGGTGCAGGCCCTGTTCCGGGACGCCGAGGGCGTCAAGCTGCTGCGGGACGTGGGCCGGGCAGCCGGCTGGGAGCGGCTGGTGTACTGCCTGGTCGTCAACCACCTGTGCGAGATCGCCACCGCCCTCGCCGAGCACCACCCCGGCCTCGACCCCTGGCCCGCCGCCCGCCGCGCCCTGGCCCGCCACGACCTCCCGGAGATCCCCGCCCTGCTGGCCTCGCCCACCCTCCCCGGCAAGACCAACCTCCTCCTGCGCTGGACCAACGCCGACGGCGCGGCGTCCCGCTACCGCCCGCTGCCCAACCCGCTGCGCACGGCTGCGTGACTGAAGGGAAACGTGACTGAAGGGAAGATCGGACACGGATGAGGTGAACGGGAAAGCACCACATACTCCCGGTTTGCGCCGATGGCGATGGATACACGGCTCTCATGGCAGCGATGGAGACCTTCTCCCGATACGCAGGCGGACGGGTGTGGAGGCGGCTCGCCGTGATCCTCTTCGCGCCCGTCGTGGCCCTGGGGTTGCTGGTGGGCTGCGGCCGGGACGAACCGCTGAACGATCCCCACGAGCGGTACGACATGGTCGAGGTGGACTACGAGCGGGCGATCCGCCTGTCCGTGGCCGAGGTCTCCGGCGGTGAGCTGGTCGCCCTCGACCTGAAGGACCCCGCTTCGGTGTCGCCCGTGTGGGAGAGCCGGGTCGCCGACGAGGAGGGGCGACTCACCACCGTGCGCGTCGAGGCGACTCGCGGCGAGGTGCTGGGGAGGAGTTCCGGCCCCGCCCTGACGGACGCCGAGCGGCAGGACCTGCGGCGGCTTCTCGAGGAGGCCACGCTCCTGCCGGGCCAGGCGGCCCGTGAAGTCGCCGACACGGAGAACGGTGAGGTCATCAAGGCGATCGAGTTGGACCGGCGTGACGGCGCCCCGGTCTGGAAGGTCAGCGCCGTGGGTGTGCGTGACGAGCAGGCCACCGTCCACCTCGTGAACGCGAGGACGGGCGACGTCCTGCAACGCCACGAGGCCTGAGCGGACACCAGCCGCACGTCACCCGGGGCCGGGCCCGCGGTCCGCGGAACCGGCGACCCCGGGGCGTGGTCGTCAGGCGGTCTTTCGGCCGTGGGCGGCGTCGAGGACCCGGTCCAGGGGGCCGAGCACCGGCGCGGCCAGCTTGCTCGCCATCTCGTTGTTGGCCCAGCGGTGCGGCCGGGTCGGTGCGTAGGCCTGGGTGAGTTTGACCTCCGCGCCCAGCATGCGCAGCCGTGCGGGGCTGAGCGCCTTGCCCAGCGCGGCCAGCTCCTCCCGTTCCTCACGCGCCGCATGGCCGACGACGGCGCGGCGGACTTCATTGAGCTGCCGGAGATAGCCGTGGCCGTACGGACCGGTGCGCCACAGCCGGACCAGCATGCGCTTGGCCTCCTTTTCCTCGTGGCGACGGCGGGCAGCCAGCTCGCGCCCATGCGTGAGCGCCCGGCGGGCCACGGGGTGGACATGCGCTTCCTCGGCGGCCTCGTGGACGGCCAGCAGACGCATCAGCCCCTCGAAGTTCCGGCGGCGCTGCGGCCCGGGCAGAGCCGCTCGCAGGAACCCGTGTTTGATCTGCCGGTGCTGGCGGGTGAGCACGTCGACGACGTTCTCGCCGCCCAGCGCGCGAACGGCCTGCAAAGGCCGGGTCGGAGCCGGCTTCGCGGCCCTCGCCGTCGTCCTCGTGACGAGGAACTGCTTGGCCGCGGCAGTCAACGCCGTCTTCTTGATCAACGCTCCCATGAGTTCTCCTCATGCCGGAGGACGTGAACGGCCCGGCGGGTACCCCGCGCTTCCGCCATGACTCAGCCCGCGGAGTAGGCGACGGCCGACAGCGGGGCGTTCGCCGGCCGACGGCGTGGTTCGCCGGCGGCGCCGGGGAACCCGGGGCGTTCGGTGGTGTCTCGGTGAGGGGTGAGGTCGGCAGGGATGACGCACGAACTCGAGTCGTTCGGCTGGGTACTGCTGGTCGCCGGTGCGGTGGTGGCGGCGGCTCTCGTCTTCCATCCGGTGAGCGCACGCACCCGGGTGCCCGCTCCCGCGTTCTTCCTGTTCGCCGCGATCGCGGTGTCGGAGCTGGTGCCCGCGGTGCCCGCGATCCCGCTGGGCGCCGCCCAGCAACTGGTCACCGTGGCGCTGATCTTCATCCTGCTCGACGGCGGTGCCTCACTGGGCTGGCGGAGGCTGCGGCCGTCGCTGGCGGCCGCGTCCTGGATGGGCCTGGTCGGCACCGTCGTGATCGCCGGGGCGACCGGTACGCTGGCGCACCTCTTGCTGGACTTCTCCTGGCACGCCGCGATGCTCCTCGGCATCGCCCTGGCCCCGACCGACCCGGCGGCGGTCTTCTCGGCGCTGGGCCGCAAGGAGGTGCGGGGCCGCAGCGGCACCCTGCTGAACGGGGAGGCGGGGCTGAACGACCCGGCGGGCGTGGCCCTGCTGGCCGGGGTGCTGGAACTGGGCGGCCGGACCGGTTCGGCCGCGTTCGGTCACGTCGCCCTGGTCTTCGCCGTCCAGCTCGCGGTCGGCACCGCGATCGGCGTCGCGGGCGGACTCGCCCTGCGGTGGCTGCTCCGGCGGGTCCGCCTTCCGGAGGGCGGCCTGTACTCGCTGGCCGTGCTGGCCGGTGCCCTCGCGGTCTACGGCGTGGCCACCGTGGCGCACGGTTCCGGATTCCTCGCGGTCTTCGCCACCGGGCTCCTGCTCGCGGAGCGGGACCTGCCCTTCGAACGGGAGATCGGACGCTTCCACGGTGCGCTGGCCAGCCTGGGCGAGATCGCCGCCTTCACCACGCTGGGACTGACGGTGACGCTCGCGGACTTCCGGGGCGTCGACACCTTCGTCGACGGTGCCGTCATGGCGGCGGTCACCCTGGTGGTGGTGCGCCCCGCCGTCATGCTGCTGATGCTGTTGCCGGTGCGGCTGCGCGGCGGTGAGCGGGTGTTCCTGGCGCTGTCCGGGCTGAAGGGGGCCGTGCCGATCCTGCTGGGCAGCTTCCTGGTCACGGGCCACGCCGCCCACAGCCAGTCCACCTACGCGATCGTGTTCGTGGTGGTCGCGGCCTCCGTCGTCGTCCAGGGGACGCTGATCCCGTGGCTGGCCCGGCGCTGTGGCATCCCGCTGACCGAGACGCCGCTGCGGCCGTGGCCCCTCGGCGTCCGCCTGAAGAATCCTCCTTCCGGGGTGCGCCGCTACCGGGTCCGGCCCGGTGCGGCCGCCGAGGACACCCCCCTCGCGGACCTCGGGCTTCCCCCCGACGTCTGGGTCTCCCTGGTCGTCAGGGACGGTGAGCTGGTGTCACTGAGCCCTCGTACCCCCCTGCGGGCCGGGGACGAGGTGGTGGTGACCGATCCGCGGGCCGGTGAATCCGGCCGGCCGGCCGAGGAGGTCTTCGGCTCCGGCCGCCGGCCGCCGGAGCCGCGTTCCTGACGCCGCCGTCGGTGCGTCCCGACGGCGTACCGGGTACCCCGTTCGGTCGCCTCGCCGGCCGGTGACTCAAGCCGTCCGCCCGCGCGGTGACGCCCCCGGCAGGTGTCCCCGAGAGCGGCGAGGCGGCCCCCGCGACGCCGGGCGCCGGGTGCCGTGACGACGGCGCGGGCGGGTACCGCGGATGCGAACGGCCCGGGCGGGCGGCAGAGTCGTCTGCGGCCGGTGGCCCCTTCGCCGGTGAGTGCCGGATTCCGCACGCCGCCTGTCCCGTCCTGCTCGCCGGCGGCGCGCACGATCCTCTCGCGCCGCCCGGCTGGGTGGAGCAGGCGGCGCGGCGGGCACCCGACGGCCGCACGGCGACGCTGCCCGGAGTTCACGGCTTCCCCTCCGGTTCCCCGGGAGCCACCGCCGCCCTCGTCCTCCGTGCCGCGCGTTCCTGACGCTTCCACGCGGCCCCGTGCGCCACGGGACCGGTGTTCACCTCCGTGCCGGACTCCTCCTGGAGCGGGGGGGATCCGGGAAAGTCACGGATTGTAAGGTCATGAGATCGCGTAACCTGGGGAAATGCTGACCGAGGTCACCGCCACCCGCTACATCACGCCGCTGCGTGAGGGCGGTTCGCTGCCCGGACTGGTCGAGGCCGACGACCTCGGGACCTACGTCGTGAAGTTCACCGCCTCCGCGCAGGGGCTCAAGGCGCTGGTCGCCGAGGTGATCGTCGGGGAGCTGGCGCGGGCGCTGGGGTTCCGGTTCCCGGAGCTGGTGCTGGTGCACTTCGACCCGGCGATCGCCGGGGACGAGCCGCACCAGGAGGTGCGCGACCTCCACGGCGCGAGCGCCGGTGTCAATCTCGGCATGGACTGGCTGCCGGGGGCGCGGGACTTCACCCCCGAGGTGGCCAAGACCTTCGACGTGGACCCGGTGGAGGCCGGGCGGATCGTCTGGCTGGACGCGCTCACCGCCAACGTGGACCGCACGGTGCACAGCTCCAACCTGATGGTCTGGCCGACCCTGGGGACCGTGCCGCCTCGTCTGTGGCTGATCGACCACGGCGCCGCCCTGGTCTTCCACCACCGCTGGGACGGCGCGGACCCCGCCAGGGCCTACGACTTCCGGCACCACGCCCTCGGCCACTACGGGCCGGACGTCCGCGCGGCCGACGCCGAGCTGGCGCCGCGGGTGACGCCGGACCTGCTGCGCGAGGTCACGGCCGCCGTACCGGACGCCTGGCTGGTGCCCGAGGCGGGACGCGGCACGCCGGACGAGGCGCGCCAGGCGTACGTGGACCACCTGCACGCGCGCGTGCGGGTCTCCGAGGCCTGGCTGCCCACCGGGTTCCCCAGCCGCGAGGAGCTCGCCGCCGAGGAGGCCCGGCGCGCGGAGCGCACCCAGCGGGGCCGGCCGGACTGGCTCAAGCGGGTCCCCGACCTGCACGGCAAACCGGCGGCGGAACAGGACTGGTCGGTGCACCTGGGATGACGGAGGGCCCCGTGGACGCGCGACGCGTCGAGATCGAGTACTGCACGCAGTGCCGCTGGCTGCCCCGCGCCGCCTGGCTGGCGCAGGAGCTGCTGACCACCTTCGAGACCGAGCTGAGCGAGCTGGCGCTGCGGCCGGGGACGGGCGGCGTCTTCGTCGTCCGGGTGAACGGCGAGGTGGTCTGGGACCGCCGGGAGCAGGGCTTTCCCGAGCCGACGGCCGTGAAGCGGGCCGTACGCGACCGAGTGGCCCCGGGGAAGTCCCTGGGCCACTCGGACCGTGAGCGGTGAGCCTCAGCCCTTGAGCTGCTCGTACGCCGGCAGCGTCAGGAAGTCGGCGTAGTCGGCGTCGAGGGAGACCTGAAGCAGCAGGTCGTGCGCCTGCTGCCAGTTGCCGGCCGCGAAGGCCTCGTCGCCGATCTCGGCGCGGATGTTCTGAAGCTCCTCGGCGGCGACCTTGCGGGCCAGCTCGGCGGTGACCTGCTCGCCGTTGTCGAGGACGACTCCGGCGTTGATCCACTGCCAGATCTGCGAGCGGGAGATCTCGGCGGTGGCCGCGTCCTCCATCAGGTTGAAGATGGCGACTGCGCCGAGGCCCCGCAGCCATGCCTCGATGTACCGGATGCCGACCTGGACGGCGTTGACCAGACCCGCGTAGGTCGGCCTGGCGTCCAGCGAGTCGATGGCGATGAGGTCGGCGGCCTTGACGTCGACGTCCTCGCGCAGGCGGTCCTTCTGGTTCGGCTTGTCGCCGAGCACCTTGTCGAAGGACTCCATGGCGATCGGCACCAGGTCGGGGTGGGCGACCCAGGAGCCGTCGAAGCCGTCGTTCGCCTCGCGGTCCTTGTCGGCGCGGACCTTCTCGAAGGCCACCTTGTTGACCTCGGCGTCCTTGCGGGAGGGGATGAAGGCCGCCATGCCGCCGATGGCGTGCGCACCGCGCTTGTGGCAGGTGCGCACCAGCAGTTCGGTGTACGCCCGCATGAACGGGGCCGTCATCGTCACCGCGTTGCGGTCCGGGAGCACGAACTTCTCGCCGCCGTCGCGGAAGTTCTTGACGATGGAGAACAGGTAGTCCCAGCGGCCGGCGTTCAGCCCGGAGGCGTGGTCCCGCAGCTCGTAGAGGATCTCCTCCATCTCGTACGCCGCCGTGATCGTCTCGATCAGGACGGTGGCGCGGACGGTGCCCTGCGGAATGCCGACGTAGTCCTGCGCGAAGACGAAGATGTCGTTCCAGAGGCGGGCCTCCAGGTGCGATTCGGTCTTCGGCAGGTAGAAGTACGGGCCCTTGCCGAGGTCCAGCAGCCGCTGGGCGTTGTGGAAGAA
The DNA here is from genome assembly GCF_055571015.1 of Streptomyces sp. NPDC031049. NCBI lineage: Bacteria > Bacillati > Actinomycetota > Actinomycetes > Kitasatosporales > Streptomycetaceae > Streptomyces > Streptomyces sp. NPDC031049. The sequence goes on along the minus strand of NZ_JBVIGC010000006.1, from coordinate 84,249 downwards.
GTACAGGCCGAAGTCGACCAGCGCGCCGGGCACCGGGCGGCCGTCGAGCCGGAGGTGACGCTCGTTCAGGTGCCAGCCGCGGGGGCGCATCACGACCGTGGCGAGTTCCTCGTCCGCCTTCAGCGCGTACGACTTGCCGGAGCGCGGGTCGGTGAAGTCGATGCTGCGGGTGTAGGCGTCGATCAGGTTGAGCTGGCCGAGGACGACGTTCTCCCAGGTCGGGGCGGAGGCGTCCTCGAAGTCGGCGAGCCAGACCTTCGCGCCCGAGTTGAGCGCGTTGATGGTCATCTTGCGGTCCGTGGGACCGGTGATCTCGACCCGGCGGTCCTGGAGCGCGTCCGGAGCGGGGGCCACCTTCCAGGAGTCGTCCGCGCGGATCGCGGCGGTCTCCGGGAGGAAGTCGAGGGTGGAGGTGCGGGCGATCTCGGCGCGGCGCTCCGCACGGCGGGCGAGGAGCTCGTCACGCCGGGGCGTGAACCGCCGGTGCAGCTCGGCCACGAAGGCGAGCGCCGCATCGGTGAGGACCTCCTCCTGCCGGGGCAGGGGCTCGGCGTCGACGATGGCCAGCGGGGACGGCGCTGGTGCGGACATGAGCTGTCACTTCCTTCAGCGAGCTTCTTCGCGAGCTTCTTCGTGGCACCGGGTGTCAGGAGCCCGGACACGGCATGTCGCGCCCCGCGGAGCGGCCGGGCGCTTCTGAACAGTGGATAGTAGTTTCCTCATAGTGGAAGTTCAATGGTTTGTTGATGTCGAGATTCTCTGAGTCGAGGGAAGGTGGCGCTCGGTGCCACGCCGTTCACTCCACGTTCACTCCAGCCGGCCCAGGTCCGCCTCGGTGTCGATGTCGTGGGGCACCGCCACGTCCCCGCACTCCACCAGCGTGATCGCCGCCTCGTGCTCCCTCAGATAGGCGCGTGCCCCCCGGTCCCCGGTCGCAGTCGCGCCGATGCCCGCCCAGTGGGCCGCGCCGAGCAGGACGGGATGGCCGCGCACACCGTCGTAGGCGGCCGAGGCCAGCGACGTCTCGTCCCGGTAGGCCGCGCGCACGCGGGCCACCGCCTCCGCACCGATCCCCGGCTGGTCGACGAGCGACACCAGGGCGGCCCGCGCCCCCGTCCCGGCCAGTGACTCCAGTCCCGCCCGCAGGGAGGAGCCCATGCCCTGCTCCCAGTCGGGGTTGTCCACCAGCACGCATCCCGGCAGCGCCGCCCGGTCGCGTACGTCGTCGGCGCGCGCCCCCAGCACCACGTGCACGCGGGCGCACCCTGCCGCGCGCAGGACGCCGACCGCGTGTTCGACAAGGGGTCGGCCACGGTGGCGCAGCAGTGCCTTGGGCCGTCCGCCGAGCCGGCGTCCGCCGCCCGCGGCGAGCAGCAGCCCGGCCACCTGGTCTTCGTTGTCCGTCATGGGTCCTGCATACCGGACCCCGCCCCTGACGACCCGTCGGACGGCGGGTGCACGGGGGACTGAATTTCGGCCCCCACGGTGGCGCGCCCCGGGCCGGTTGTCGTTTACTGGCCCGCGTCCCCCGGCGCCCGGGAAGCGCCGCGGGGGTGCTCGGCAGGTTCACCACTAGGGGCGCACAACGGCGTGCGAGGGGGAGGGCTGTGTTGCGGAGCGTGGGGCAGAGGCGCGTGACGGTCGGCGACGAGGACATCCGGGTGACGGAACTGCGGGCCGCGGTGTCCCGGCTGCGGCGGCGCCTGGCCGTGCTGCCGGCCGACTTCCCCGACCGGGCCGTCGCCGAGGACGAACTCGCCGACCTCGACGCGATGACGCGGCACGGCGTCCCGGAGGTGGCCCGGCTGCGCCGGTCCCTCCTGCTGATCGCCGGCGCCATCGGCTCGGTCAGCGCACTGCGCCCCGGGCTGACGGAGGTCCGCAACGCCGTGGACCTCTTCGGCGAGCCACCGGGTCACTGACCGTCTGCGGCGCCGGCCGTCTTCGGCGAGTGGCCGGGCGCCGGCCGCCTTCGGTGATCCGCCGGATCGCCGGCCGTCGTCGTAAGTCGCCGGCTCACCGGCCAAGGGGCGGCCCGGCAACACCCCAGGGGCGCGGGGAACTGCGCGACCAGCCCCGACGAACCCGCAGCCGCCCCACGACCGGCCCTGGCACCCCCTGCGACCGGCCGCACCCCCTACGGCGGACCACGGCACCCCGGAGGCCATTCACGGCCCCCCCGGCCCCGCTAACCCCCGTTGCCGTTGACGCCGGAGCTGAGCAGCGTCTCCGAGAGCTCCGCCGCCACCTGCTGGAGCAGCGGCACGATGGTGTCGGTCTCGGCCTCGGTCACCCGGCCCGCCGGGCCGGAGATGGAGATGGCCGCCGCGGTCGGGGAGTCGGGCACGGAGACGGCCAGGCAGCGCACGCCGATCTCCTGCTCGTTGTCGTCGACGGCATAGCCCTGGCGCCGCACCTCCTCCAGTGCCGCGAGGAACCCGTCCGGCGTGGTGATCGTCTTCTCGGTCGCCGCCGGCATGCCCGTCCGGGCGAGCAGCGCGCGCACCTCCTCGGCCGGGAAGTCGGCCAGCAGGGCCTTGCCGACGCCGGTGGAGTGCGGCAGGACCCGCCGGCCCACCTCGGTGAACATCCGCATCGAGTGCTTGGACGGCACCTGCGCCACGTAGACGATCTCGTCCCCGTCGAGCAGCGCCATGTTCGCCGTCTCGCCGGTCTCCTCCACCAGCCGGGCCAGGTGCGGGCGCGCCCAGGTGCCCAGCAGCCGGGAGGCGGACTCGCCGAGCCGGATCAGCCGCGGGCCGAGCGCGTAGCGGCGGTTGGGCTGCTGGCGTACGTAGCCGCAGGCCACCAGCGTGCGCATCAGGCGGTGGATGGTCGGAAGGGGCAGTCCGCTGCTCGCGGACAGCTCGCTCAGGCCGACCTCGCCGCCCGCGTCCGCCATCCGTTCGAGCAGGTCGAAGGCGCGCTCCAGGGACTGGACGCCGCCGGTGGCGGCGGGCCTGGCGGAGTCGGTGGTGCTGGCGCTGGACGTCGGCACGGCGCGGTTCCTTTCGAGGCGGACGGGAGGGCAGAAGCCTACCCGGGACCCGGTTGACTCCCCGCTTGTACGTAGCTACGTTCTGCTTGCTGGAATTCTAATTCCGCTTTGTGGAAACGTCCAGGGCGGCGCCTCGAGCATGCCTACGAGCAGTGTGCCTCTTGACGGCGTGGAAGCGGCGGGGCAAGACTCCTTCAACAGAACGTTGAAACGGCTGGATGGGGACAACTCCCGTCATGTCCCCCTCCCGGGACGTGGACCGGCGGCGAAGAGAGGGGTTCGGGTGTCCGAGGCTGAACTGGTGCTGCGCTCGACGCGTGTCATCACTCCCGAGGGAACGCGTGCCGCGTCGATCGCGGTGACCGGGGAGACGATCACGGCGGTCCTGCCGTACGACGCCCCCGTGCCGGACGGCGCCCGGCTGGAGGACGTCGGCGACCACGTCGTCCTGCCCGGTCTGGTCGACACCCACGTGCACGTCAACGACCCCGGCCGCACCGAGTGGGAGGGGTTCTGGACCGCCACCCGCGCCGCGGCGGCCGGCGGCATCACGACCCTCGTCGACATGCCGCTCAACTCGCTGCCGCCGACCACCACCGTCGACCACCTGCGGACCAAGCAGAAGGTGGCCGCCGACAAGGCGCACATCGACGTCGGCTTCTGGGGCGGCGCCCTGCCCGACAACGTCAGGGACCTGCGTCCGCTCCACGACGCCGGGGTCTTCGGCTTCAAGTGCTTCCTGTCCCCCTCCGGCGTGGACGAGTTCCCGCACCTCGACCAGGAGCAGCTCGCCCGCTCGATGGCCGAGATCGCCGCCTTCGACGGCCTGCTGATCGTGCACGCCGAGGACCCGCACCACCTGGCCTCCGCCCCGCAGCAGGGCGGCCCCCGGTACTCCCACTTCCTCGCCAGCCGCCCGCGCGACGCCGAGGACACCGCCATCGCGAGCCTGATCGCGCAGGCCAAGCGGTTCGACGCCCGGGTGCACGTGCTGCACCTGTCCTCCAGCGACGCCCTGCCGATGATCGCCGAGGCCCGCGCCGAGGGCGTCCGCCTCACCGTCGAGACCTGCCCGCACTACCTGGCCCTCACCGCCGAGGAGGTCCCGGACGGCGCCAGCGAGTTCAAGTGCTGCCCGCCGATCCGCGAGGCCGCCAACCAGGACCTGCTGTGGCAGGCCCTGGCGGACGGCACGATCGACTGCGTGGTCACCGACCACTCGCCGTCCACCGCCGACCTGAAGACCGACGACTTCGCCACCGCCTGGGGCGGCATCTCCGGCCTCCAGCTCAGCCTGCCCGCCGTGTGGACCGCGGCCCGCGAGCGCGGGCACGGCTTGGAGGACGTCGTCCGCTGGATGTCCGCGAAGACCGCCGGCCTGGTCGGACTGGACCGCAAGGGCGCCATCGAGGCAGGACGTGACGCCGACTTCGCGGTACTCGCCCCCGACGAGACCTTCGTCGTCGACCCGGCGGCCCTCCAGCACCGCAACCGCGTCACGGCGTACGCCGGACGGACCCTGTACGGCGTCGTGAAGTCGACCTGGCTGCGCGGACGGCGCATCGTGGCGGAGGGCGAGTTCACCGAGCCGAAGGGGCAGCTCCTCACCCGGACCAACTGACCACACCACAGCGCTCGAGACTCGAAAGGCAGGCCCAGATCACCGTGACGGCGATACCCAGCTTCACCGGCGACGCGAACCCCTACGGAGGCGGTGACCCGTACGCGGACTACCGCACGGCCGACCTCCCCTTCACCCACTACGCCAACCTCGCCGACCGGCAGCTCGGCGCCGGTGTCGTCGCGGCCAACGACGAGTTCTTCGCCCAGCGCGAGAACCTGCTGGTGCCCGAGCGCGCCGAGTTCGACCCCGAGCACTTCGGGCACAAGGGCAAGGTCATGGACGGCTGGGAGACCCGTCGGCGCCGCGGCGTCTCGGCCGAGCACCCCTGGCCCGCCGAGGACGACCACGACTGGGCGCTGATCCGGCTCGGCGCCCCCGGCGTGATCCGCGGCATCGTCGTCGACACGGCCCACTTCCGCGGCAACTACCCCCAGGCGGTCTCCGTCGAGGGCGCCCGCGTACCGGGCTCCCCGTCGCCCGAGGAGCTGCTCGCGGACGACGTGAAGTGGACGACCCTGGTCCCGCGCACGCCGGTCGGCGGCCACGCGGCCAACGGCTTCGCGGTCTCCGTCGAGCAGTGCTTCACCCACCTGCGGGTCAAGCAGCACCCCGACGGCGGCATCGCCCGGCTGCGCGTGCACGGCGAGGTGCTCCCCGACCCGAAGTGGCTGGCGGCCCTCGGCACCTTCGACGTCGTCGCGCTGGAGAACGGCGGCCAGGTCGAGGACGCCTCCAACCTCTTCTACTCGCCGGCCACCAACACCATCCAGCCGGGCCGCTCGCGCAAGATGGACGACGGCTGGGAGACCCGCCGCCGCCGCGACCAGGGCAACGACTGGATCCGCTACCGGCTGGCGGACCGCTCCCAGATCCGCGCGGTCGAGATCGACACGGCGTACCTGAAGGGCAACAGCGCCGGCTGGGCGTCCGTCTCCGTCAAGGACGGCGAGGACGGCGAGTGGCGCGAGGTGCTGCCGCGCACCCGGATGCAGCCCGACACCAACCACCGCTTCGTCCTGCCGGAGCCGGCCGTCGGCACCCACGCCCGCGTCGACATCTTCCCCGACGGCGGTATCTCCCGCCTGCGCCTGTTCGGTTCCCTGACCGAGGACGGCGCGGCCCACCTCGCCGCCCGCCACCAGGAACTGGGCGGCTGACCCACCCCGACCCGTGGGGCGCGCCCGGCCTGGACAGCACCGGCGCGCCCCACGCGCATCACCCCGACGGCGGCATCACGCCGCGTGGCCGCCGTCCACCGCGAACTGCGCCCCGGTGACATAGGCGGCCGACGCCAGGTGTGCGACGGTCGCGGCCACCTCGTCGGCCCTGCCGAAGCGGCCCAGCGCGGTCAGCGCCGCCTGGCCGTCGGCGTACGGGCCGTCCGCCGGGTTCATGCCGGTGTCGATCGGGCCGGGGTGGACGAGATTGGCCGTGATGCCCCGCGGGCCCAGCTCGCGCGCCAGCGCCCGGGTCAGTCCGACCAGCGCCGACTTGCTCATGGCGTACAGCGTCCCGCCGGGGCCGGGCACCCGCTGGGCCATGCAACTGCCGACGGTGATGATGCGCCCGCCCTCCGTCATCCGCGAGGCCGCGGCCTGCGAGGTGAGGAAGACGCCCCGCACATTGACGGCCAGCACCCGGTCCAGGTCGGCGAGCGAGATCCCCTCCATCGGGCCGAGCAGCCCCACGCCCCCGTTGTTCACCAGGACGTCGAGCCCGCCCAGCGCGTCCACCGTCCGCTCGACGGCCCCCGTGGCCTGCGCCGCGTCGGCCAGGTCGGCGCGCAGGGCCACCGCCCGGCGCCCGAGCCGCTCCACCGCGCGGACGACCTCCGCGGCGCCATCCTCACCGTGCACATAGGTCACGGCCACGTCCACGCCCTCGCGCGCCAGCCGCAGTGCCGTCGCGGCGCCGATCCCGCGGCTGCCGCCGGTCACCAGGGCCGCCCGGCCGGTCAGGTCTTCCGCAATGTTCGTCGTCGTGTTCATGCCTCCATCACAGCGGCACCGGTGCCGCGACACCGGCGGCCAACGGACGTCGACCTGCCGGGGCGACCGATGACGCCGGCATGCCGGGGGACCGATGAGTTGCGGCCGGCGGCGGGGTCTGAGCTGATGACCGCATCACTCCGAGCACGAAAGCGAGGCCGCCGCCATGGGCAAGCTCGTTGTCACCACCTTCGTCTCCCTCGACGGCGTCTACCAGGGCCCGGGCGGCCCCCACGAGGACACCCGGGACGGCTTCGACCAGGGCGGCTGGGTCGTCCCGTACATCGACGAGGACTTCGGCCGGTTCGTCGACGGCGTCTTCTCCCGGGTGGGCGCCTTCCTCCTCGGCCGCCGGACGTACGACATCTTCGCCGCGCACTGGCCGAAGGTGACCGACCCCGGTGACCCGGTCGCCGGCAAGCTGAACGCCCTGCCGAAGCACGTCGTCTCCCGCACCCTCACCGACCCCGCGTGGGCCGGCACCACCGTGCTCGCCGGTGACCTCGCCAAGGAGGTCACCGCACTCAAGGAGCGCACCGGCGGCGAGGTCCAGGTGCACGGCAGCGGCGCGCTCGTCCGGTCGCTGTTCGACGCCGGCCTGGTCGACCGCCTCCATCTGCTGACCTTCCCGGTCGTGCTCGGCGCCGGCCGCCGCCTGTTCGCCGACGGCTCGGTGCCGACCGCCTTCCGGCACACGGGCGGCAGCGTCACGGCCGCCGGGGTGTCCGTCCAGTCGTACGACGCCGCGGGCCGCCCCGAGTACGGCTCGTTCGAACTGCCGGAGAACGCCGGGGACCAGCGGAGCGGTGCGTGAAATCTGTGAGAACCCGGGGGAGTTGGCGGGGGAATCCTCGGTGGTGTCATTGACGTGCCATCGTCTACGCGCGTCATCATGACCGCATGCGATTCCCCCCACGCGCCGCTCGGACCGGCGCCGCAGCCGCACTCCTGTCCGCCCTCCTCGTGGGCGGCACCGTCACCGCGACCCCGGCAGGCGCCGCCGCCCAGGCGGTCGGCGACATCTGCTACAGCGATCTGCCCCCACAGGCGCACGACACCCTGGACCTCATCGAACAGGGCGGCCCTTACCCCTTCGAGCAGGACGGGACCGTCTTCCACAACCGCGAGGGCATCTTGCCCGGCCGGCCGACCGGCTACTACCACGAGTACACCGTGATCACCGCGGGCTCCGAGACCCGCGGCGCCCGCCGCGTCGTCACTGGCGAGGAGCACCAGGAGGACTACTACACCGCCGACCACTACGCATCGTTCGACCTGGTCGACCACGGCTGCTGACCCCTCTGCCGGGCGCTGTCCGCCGAAGCACCGGCTGCCGAAGCACCGGCGCCGGGGCGCCGTTGGCCGAGGCACCGGTACCGGTGGTCCGGCGCTCAGCCGGACCTGCGGCCCGCCGCGGCGAACAGCGCGCAGCCCAGCACCAGCAGCGCGACGCTCACGTACACCTCGTAGCCGTCGAACACCCCGATCCGCTGCACCAGCCCCCAGTGCCAGTCGGTGAACTCGTGCACCAGTCCCGCCACGCCCTGCACCACGGCGAGGAAACCGAGAAACTCCAGCAACTGCTTCATGCCCCCGACTCTCGCCCCGCGGACCCCCCGCCCACATCGGCCGCGGGGCGAGCCCTGCCCGTCGGAAGACCCTCCGCCACCACGCGCGGTGCGCCGAAAGTCTGCGGCCGTGCGACTTTGGTCGCCGATCCGCCCCGGCGGACGGCCGGCGCGGCCCGCGCTGCGTAGATTTGTCGACCGTGAGGACACACGAGCCGGCGCTGACGACCCCGGCGTCGCCGGTGCGGCGCTGGCTGCTGCCGTCGGCGCTGGCGGAGGAGCTGGACCCGGACGGCGCCCGGCCCGGCGGGCGGCGCCCCCGGCGCACCGCGCGCGACTGGCTCGTCGACTTCGCCTGCTTCCTGCTGGCCGTCGTCATCGGTCTGCTGGGTGCCGACGCCCTGCCCGAGGAACCCGGACTCTCGCCGGCCATGCGCGTCGCCGACCAGGTGATCGGGGCGCTCGCCTGTGCCGCGGTCTGGCTGCGACGGCGCCGGCCGGTCGGGCTCGCGGTGGCGATGGTCCCCGTCGCCTTCGTCTCGGTCACCGCGGGCGGCGCCGCCCTGGTCTCGCTGTTCACCCTCGCCGTGCACCGGCCCTTCCGGTACGTGGCCTGGGTGGGCGGCGCCCACCTGGCACTCCAGCCCCTCTACTACTGGCTGCGCCCGGAACCCGGGCTTCCCTACCTGGCCTCCGTCCTGATCGCCGCCGTGATGCTCGGCGCGGTGGTCGGCTGGGGGCTGCTCGCCCGTGCGAAGCGGCAGCTGCTGCTGAGCCTGCGCGACCGGGCCCGGCACGCGGAGGCCGAGGCACGGCTGCGGGCCGAGCAGGCCCAGCGGCTCGCCCGGGAGGCCATCGCCCGGGAGATGCACGACGTCCTCGCGCACCGGCTGACGCTGCTCAGCGTGCACGCCGGTGCCCTGGAGTTCCGGCCGGACGCGCCCCGCGAGGAGGTGGCCCGCGCGGCGGGCGTCATCCGGGAGAGCGCGCACGAGGCGCTCCAGGACCTGCGGGAGATCATCGGCGTGCTGCGGGCCGGCGACTCCGACGACGAGGGACGCCCGCAGCCCACCCTGGCTGCGCTCGACGCGCTGGTCGCCGAGTCCCGGGAGGCCGGCATGAAGGTCGACCTCGACCGCCGGGTCGCCGACCCCGCCGCCGTCCCCGCCTCCGTCGGGCGCACCGCCTACCGCATCGCCCAGGAGGCGCTGACCAACGCCCGCAAGCACGCCCCCGGCACGGAGGTCTCGGTGTCCGTCACCGGGGGCGCGGGCGACGGGCTCACGCTGGCCGTCCGCAACGCGCCGCCGCGGGCCGACGCGCCCCCTGTGCCCGGCTCCGGGCAGGGCCTGATCGGGCTCACCGAGCGCGCCGGCCTCGCGGGCGGCACCCTCGCCCACGGCCCGACGGCCGACGGCGGATTCGAGGTGCGGGCGTGGCTGCCGTGGACGTGAGCGGCGGCGCGTCGGCACCCCGGCACGGGTCCTTCGCCGCCGGACCGGCCCGCGCGTCCGGCATCCGCACGGACCCGATCCGCGCCCGCATGGGCACGGCCGGCGCCCGCATGGGAACGAGTGGCGCCCGCATGGACGCGAGCGGCGCCCGCATGGGAACGAGTGGCGCCCGCACGGACCCGACCGGCCCCCGCACGGACCCGAGCCGCGCGGCGACCGGCCCCGCGGGCGGTCCGGCCGCCGTGGTTTCGTAGGAGCCATGACTGCGATCAGAGTGCTGCTCGTCGACGACGACCCGCTGGTCCGGGCCGGGCTGTCCCTGATGCTGGGCGGCGCGCAGGACGTCGAGATCGTCGGTGAGGCCGCCGACGGGGGCGAGGCCGAGACGCTCGTCGACCGCACCCGCCCGGACGTCGTCCTCATGGACATCCGGATGCCGGCGGTGGACGGCCTGACCGCCACCGAGCGGCTGCGCACCCGCGCGGACGCGCCGCAGGTCGTGGTGCTCACCACCTTCCACGCCGACGAGCAGGTGCTGCGGGCCCTGCGCGCGGGCGCCGCGGGCTTCGTCCTGAAGGACACCCCGCCCGCCGAGATCCTGGACGCCGTGCGCAAGGTCGCGGCCGGCGACCCCGTCCTGTCGCCCGCCGTGACCCGGCGGCTGATGGACCACGCGGCCGGAACCGCCGCCGACCTCCGGCACACCCGCGCGCGCGAGCGCATGGCCCTGCTCAACGACCGCGAGCGCGAGGTCGCAGTCGCGGTCGGCCGGGGGCTGGCCAACGCCGAGATCGCGGCGCGGCTGTACATGAGCGTGGCGACCGTCAAGACCCACGTCTCCCGCATCCTGGCCAAGCTGGACCTCAACAACCGAGTCCAGATCGCCCTGTTGGCCTATGACGCGGGTCTGCTGGAGGAAGCGGACGGAGACGGGGCGCCGTAGCGCCCGGCCGCACCGACGCCCGCACCTGCGGACGGCCGGGCCCTTACGTCCCGGGTAATCGCGGCCGGCGCGCGGGGGTGGCACGGTCGGGGTGTCCCATTCCAGCCCCGGAGGGAACGAGGGAGCCGCACATGCCCGCCTATGGCTTCGCCCACCTGCGCGACCGGCGACACCACCCCGACGTCCTGGAGTACCTGGAGCGCATCCAGGACACGCTCGCCCCGTTCCACGGCCGCTTCCTCGTCCACGGTCCGCCCGCCGAGGTGCTCGAGGGGGAGTGGCCGGGCAGCATGGTGCTGATCGAGTTCCCGGGCCTGGCCGAGGCCCGCGCCTGGTACACGTCCCGCGCGTACCAGGAGATCCTGCGGCTGCGCACCGACCACATCGCGGGCGACGTGGTGCTGGCCGAGGGTGTGGGTCCCGGATACGACCCGCGCCGCCGGGCGGAACTTCTCCGCAGGGAAGCGGCGGGGGAGTAGGGGCCGGCCGCCCTCACCCGGCGACGGCCTCCGCCGCCCCCGGGATCTCGCCCAGCCGCACCGGGCGCCGCTCGCGCCGGGAGGCCTCGCAGGCCTCGGCGATCCGCAGGGCCCGCAGCGCCTCCAGCCCGTCGCACGGGTTGGCCCGCTCACCGCGCACCACCTCGACGAACGCCGACAGCTCCGTCTCGTAGGCGGGGCCGAAGCGCTCCACGAACCCCGTCCACGGCTTGTCCGCCGCCGGCGGCCCGGTCGGCTCGGTGGAGGCGATCGGCGTACGGTCGTCCAGGCCGACGACGATCTGGTCCCGCTCCCCGGCCAGCTCCATGCGCACGTCGTACCCGGCGCCGTTGAGCCGGGTGGCGGTCACCGTGGCCAGCGTGCCGTCGTCCAGGGTCAGCAGCGCCGCGCCGGTGTCGACGTCACCGGTGGCCCGGAACACCGGCGGGCCGGCGTCGGAACCGGCGGCGTAGACGTCGACGACCTCGCGGCCGGTGACCCAGCGCAGCATGTCGAAGTCGTGGATGAGCGTGTCCCGGTACAGCCCTCCGGAGAGCGGCAGATACTCCTCCGGCGGCGGCTCCTGGTCGCTCGTCACCGCCCGCACGGTGTGCAGCCGCCCGAGCCGCCCGGACCGTACCGCCTCCCTGGCACCGCGGTACCCGGCGTCGAAACGGCGCTGGAAGCCCATCTGAAGGATCGTTCCCGCGGCCTCGACCTCGGCGATCGCCTGGAGTGTGCCGGGCAGGTCCGGGGCGATGGGCTTCTCGCAGAACACCGGCAGCCCCGAGCGCGCCGCCCGGCCGATCAGATCGGCGTGGGACGAGGTGTCCGTCGTGATCACCACGGCGTCCACGCCCCACCGGAAGATCTCGTCCACGCCCGGGGCGGCCGTCTCGCCCAGCCGGTGGGCCAGCTCCTGGGCGCGCGAGGCATCGGTGTCCGTGAGGATCAGGGACCCCACGTCGCGATGGCGGCTGAGCGTGTTCGCGTGCACGGTGCCGATCCGGCCCGTACCGATGACCCCGATGCGCATGCCATCAAGGTGAGCCACCACCCGCACCCTGTCAATCCGCATGTCCGGACAACCGAACTTCACAACTTCCCGTCAACAGCGCACGGAGCTACGCTCGGGCCGTGCCGAAACCAGACGTGGACCCGACCCTGGCGCTCGACCTGAGTGTGGACCGGAGCAGCCCGGTGCCGCTGTACTTCCAGCTGTCGCAGCAGCTGGAGACGGCGATCGAGCGCGGACAGCTGACCCCCGGCAGCCTGCTGGGCAACGAGATCGAGCTGGCCGCGCGGCTCGGTCTGTCCCGGCCCACCGTGCGCCAGGCCATCCAGTCGCTGGTCGACAAGGGACTGCTGGTGCGCCGCCGCGGCGTCGGCACCCAGGTCGTGCACAGCCAGGTCAAGCGCCCGCTGGAGCTGAGCAGCCTCTACGACGACCTGGAGGCGGCAGGGCAGCGCCCGGCCACGAAGGTCCTGGTCAACACGGTGGTGCCGGCGAGCGCCGAGGTCGCCGCCGCACTGGGGGTGACCGAGGGGGGCGAGGTGCACCGGGTGGAGCGGCTGCGGCTCGCGCACGGGGAGCCGATGGCGTACCTCTGCAACTTCCTGCCGCCCGGCCTGATCGACCTGGACACCGAGCAGCTCCGGGCCACCGGCCTGTACCGGCTGATGCGCACCGCCGGGATCACCCTGCACAGCGCCCGCCAGACCATCGGCGCCCGCGCCGCCACCGCCGCCGAGGCCGAGCGCCTCGGCGAGGAGGAGGGCGCCCCCCTGCTGACCATGGAGCGCACCACCTTCGACGACACCGGGCGCGCGGTCGAGTTCGGTACGCACACCTACCGGCCGTCCCGGTACTCCTTCGAGTTCCAGCTGCTCGTCAGGGCCTGAACGCCGCCCGCGGCCGCCGGCTGCCCCGCTGCATGTCCGGACAAGCGGGAGGGCATATGCCGACCGGTGGTGCGCCCTCCCGTCGTCATGACGGAGAATGTGGCGTTTGGGGCCGGTGAGTCATCCCGGCCCCCGCGTACGGCACAGCACGGCAAGAAGGGCACGGCCTCGTGGCACGGTTTCGGACATGGGTGGGCATCGCGCTGGCGGGAGCGCTGTCACTCTCCCTCGCCGGATGCAGCAGCACCGGCGGCAAACGCGCCGAGGACGCCCGCAAGGCCGCGGCGGCCCGGGGCGGGGCGGCGGTGGACACACCCCGCTGGACCTTCGCGATGATCACCCACTCGGGTGATGGCGACACGTTCTGGGACATCGTCCAGAACGGCGCCGAGCAGGCCGCCGCCAAGGACAACATCAAGTTCCTCTACTCCCACGACGACGAGGCCCAGCAGCAGGCGCAGCTCGTGAACGCGGCCGTGGACAAGAAGGTCGACGGGATCATCGTCACGCTCGCCAAGCCCGCCGCGATGAAGTCCGCCGTGGCCCGGGCGGTGCGGGCCGGCATCCCGGTGATCACGGTGAACTCCGGGTCGGCCGAGTCCAAGGAGTTCGGCGCCCTCACGCACGTCGGCCAGGACGAGACGATCGCCGGCCGGGCCGTCGGCGAGGAACTGAACGAGCGGGGCCGAAGGAAGGCGCTCTGCGTCCTGCACGAGCAGGGCAACGTGGGGCACGAGCAGCGCTGCGACGGCGTCGAGGAGACCTTCGACGGCACGGTGCAGCGCCTGTACGTCAACGGCACCAGCATGCCGGACGTGCAGTCGGCCCTGGAGGCCAAGCTCCAGACCGACCGGTCCGTGGACGCGGTCGTCACACTCGGCGCCCCGTACGCCGACACCGCCGTCAAGGCCAAGCGGAGCGCGGGCAGCGACGCCGAGATCGACACCTTCGACCTGAACGCCAAGGTGGCCGCCGGCCTGAAGGACGGCACCCTCGGGTTCGCCGTCGACCAGCAGCCCTACCTCCAGGGCTACGAGGCCGTCGACCTGCTGTGGCTGTACAAGTACAACGCCGACGTGCTCGGCGGCGGCCGGCCGGTGCTCACCGGGCCGCAGATCGTCACCGAGGACGAAGCCGCCCGGCTCGAGGACTACACGAAGCGGGGCACGCGATGAGCGCCACACCGGCCGCCGACCCCCGTGCCGAGAAGCCGGGCGACGCCGCGGTGACCTCGGATGAAAGGATTCTGCGGACCTCGGTGCTGCGCAGGCTCCTCGGCCGCCCCGAGCTCGGCTCGGTCGTCGGCGCGATCGCGGTCTTCGCCTTCTTCGCCCTGACCGCCGACAGCTTCCTGCGCGCCTCCAGCCTCAGCACGGTCCTGTACGCCGCCTCCACCATCGGCATCATGGCCGTCCCGGTGGCCCTGCTGATGATCGGCGGCGAGTTCGACCTGTCCGCCGGCGTCCTGGTCACCACCTCGGCCCTGGTGTCGTCCATGTTCAGCTACCAGATGACCGCCAACGTCTGGGTGGGGGTCGGCGTCTCGCTGCTGGTCACGCTGGCGATCGGCGTCTTCAACGGCTTCCTGCTGACCCGCACGAGACTGCCGAGCTTCATCATCACGCTGGGCACCTTCCTGATGCTGACCGGCCTGAACCTCGGCGTCACCAAGCTGATCGGCGGCACAGTCTCCACCAAGACGATCGCCGACATGGAGGGCTTCCCCAGCGCCCGCGCCGTCTTCGCCTCGACCCTCACCGTCGGCGGCGTCGGCATCAAGATCACCATCCTGTGGTGGCTCGCCCTGGTCGCCGTCGCCAGCTGGATTCTGCTGCGCACCCGCGCCGGCAACTGGATCTTCGCCGTCGGCGGCAACAAGGACGCGGCCCGCGCGGTCGGCGTCCCGGTCACCCGGACCAGGATCGGCCTCTACATGGGCGTCTCCGCCGGCGCCTGGATCGCCGGCCAGCACCTGCTCTTCAGCTACGACGTCGTCCAGTCCGGTGAGGGCGTCGGCAACGAGCTGATCTACATCATCGCCGCCGTCATCGGCGGCTGCCTGATCACCGGCGGCTACGGCAGCGCCGTCGGCTCGGCGGTCGGCGCGCTCATCTTCGGCATGACCAGCAAGGGCATCGTCTTCGCCGAGTGGAACCCCGACTGGTTCAAGTTCTTCCTGGGAGCGATGCTGCTCCTCGCGACCCTGCTCAACGCCTGGGTCCGCAAGCGCGCGGAGGCCACCAAGTGACGCAGACCACGCCCCGTACGGCACTCGTGGAGCTCTCCGACGTCAGCAAGCACTACGGCAACGTCCGGGCCCTCACGGGCGTCTCCCTCCGGGTTCACGCCGGGGAGATCACCTGCGTCCTCGGCGACAACGGCGCCGGCAAGTCCACCCTCATCAAGATCATCTCCGGGCTGCACCAGCACGACGGCGGCCGGCTCCTCCTCGACGGGGAGGAGGCCCGGCTCGGCTCCCCGCGCGAGGCCCTCGACCGCGGTATCGCCACGGTCTACCAGGACCTGGCCGTCGTCCCCCTGATGCCGGTCTGGCGGAACTTCTTCCTCGGCTCCGAGCCGTGCAAGGGCGTCGGCCCCTTCAAGCGCATGGACGTCGACTTCATGCGGCGGACCACCCGCGCGGAACTCCTCCGCATGGGCATCGACCTGCGCGACGTGGACCAGCCCATCGGCACCCTCTCCGGCGGCGAACGCCAGTGCGTGGCGATCGCCCGTGCCGTGTACTTCGGCGCGAAGGTGCTGATCCTCGACGAGCCCACGGCGGCCCTCGGTGTGAAGCAGTCCGGTGTGGTCCTCAAATATGTGGCGGCGGCACGCGACCAGGGGCTGGGCGTCGTGCTGATCACCCACAACCCGCACCACGCGTACCTGGTGGGGGACAGGTTCGTGCTGCTCAGGCGCGGCACGATGGCCGGAAACCACGAGCGGGACGACGTCACCCTGGACGACCTCACCCGCCAGATGGCCGGCGGAAGCGACCTGGACGACCTCCGCCACGAACTCCAGCGCCCCTGAGGGGCGCGGGGAACTGCGCGACGAGCCACGACGGACCCGCGCCCGGCCATGATCCGCACCACCTTCCCGGGGCGCAGGGAACTGCGCGACCGGCCACCACGCACCCGCACGCACCGAATGATCCGCACCACCCCACCGCTCCGCCGTTCGGCACCCGCAGGCACCGTGCGGCAGAATCGACGCCGATGAGCACCTACCGCGACCTCACCGCCCCCATCGGCTCCCGCCGCGCCACGGCGTTGCGCACGGTCGGCACGCGGGAACGCCGCTCGCACCTGACGGCGCCCCGCGTCCCGACGGTGGGCATCGACATCGGCGGCACGAAAGTCATGGCGGGCGTCGTCGACGCCGACGGCAACATCCTGGAGAAGGTCCGCACGGAGACCCCGGACAAGTCCAAGAGCCCCAAGGTCGTCGAGGACACCATCGTCGAACTGGTGCTGGACCTGTCCGACCGGCACGACGTGCACGCCGTCGGCATCGGCGCGGCCGGCTGGGTCGACGCCGACCGCAACCGCGTGCTGTTCGCGCCTCACCTGTCCTGGCGCAACGAGCCCCTCAGGGACCGCATCTCCGGCCGGCTCTCCGTGCCCGTCCTGGTGGACAACGACGCCAACACCGCCGCCTGGGCCGAGTGGCGCTTCGGCGCCGGCCGCGGCGAGGACCACCTGGTCATGATCACCCTCGGCACCGGCATCGGCGGCGCCATCCTCCAGGACGGCCAGGTCAAGCGCGGCAAGTACGGCGTCGCCGGCGAGTTCGGCCACATGCAGGTCGTGCCCGGCGGTCACCGCTGCCCGTGCGGCAACCGCGGCTGCTGGGAGCAGTACAGCTCCGGGAACGCCCTGGTCCGTGAGGCGCGAGAACTGGCCGCCGCGGACTCGCCGGTGGCCTACGGGATCATCGAGCACGTCAAGGGCCAGGTCTCCGACATCACCGGGCCGATGATCACCGAGCTGGCGCGCGAGGGCGACGCCATGTGCATCGAGCTGCTCCAGGACATCGGCCAGTGGCTCGGCGTCGGCATCGCCAACCTCGCCGCCGCCCTCGACCCGTCCTGCTTCGTGATCGGCGGCGGGGTCAGCGCGGCCGACGACCTGCTGATCGGCCCGGCCCGCGACGCCTTCAAACGCCACCTCACCGGCCGGGGCTACCGCCCCGAGGCCCGTGTGGTCCGCGCCCAGCTCGGGCCCGAGGCCGGCATGGTCGGCGCCGCCGACCTCGCCCGCCTGGTCGCCCGCCGCTTCCGCCGCGCCAAGCGCCGCCGGGTGGAGCGGTACGAGCGCTACGAACGGTACGCAGAGGCCCGCCGCGCCACCCGGGAGACGCTGTGACCACCACCTTCCCGCACCAGGCCGAACCCCCGGACGGGCAGCGGGGCCCGGCCGAGGACCGCCGCCACGTCGTCCGCCGCCGGGCGCTCACCCTGCTCATCATCGTGCTGCTCATCGGCATCCCGGCCGGCTACCTCGTGATCTCCGCCGAGCAGAGCCGCGCCAGCGGCCGGGACAAGGAGGAGAAGTACTCGGCGACCGGCATGACCGCCGGCTGGCCGTCGAAGCTCCAGCGCCGGCTGTACGAGGTACCCCTCCCGCACCCCGCCTGGCACGTGGCGTACTACGAGACGAACAACTGGAAGACCAGCCGTCTCTACGTCCGGTTCGAGACCTCCCGCGTCGGCCTCGACGCCTTCCTGGCGGGCATCGGCGTCGCCCGGGACGATCTGGAGCGGGGAGAGATCCCCATCGGCGACCGGGCCCAGCGCGTCACCGACTGGCACTTCGGCGAGGGCGGACAGTGGTGGGGCGTCTCCCACGAGCAGGAGAACCCCGCCCCGACCCGGGACATCGTCGTCGACCTGGCCGACCCCGACTATCCGATGGTGTACGTCGTCTCCCGCACCGTTCCCTGACCGGGCGCCCGGGTGGCCGCCGGAACCGCCGCCCGGGTGGCCGCCGGAACCGCCGCCCGGGTCGCCGTCGGGACCGCCGCCGGGGCCGGTTGTCAGACCCCGCCCGTAGAGTCGAAGACGACTGGTCCGACGAGACGGGCGGGAGGTGACAGGACGTATGAGCGAGGCCGTCGCGACGGCCGGGCGCACCGGCGCGCCGGAGGGGGCGGCGAGGGCGGTGCCGCTCCACCTGGCCGCCGTCTTCCTGCCCGCCCCGCTCCCGCGCGAGGGCCGCGTGGCCTTCTGGGACCCCGGTTCGGACACTCCGCCGCCCTCCGCCGACACCCGGCTGACCGTCGTACGACGCCACGGCGCGGGCGTCCGCCGCCGGACGGCACCCGCGCTGTCCCTCCCGCTCGACGACGCCCTCCCCCTGCTGGTGCGCGCCCGGCACGATCCGGCGGCCCACCCCGCCACCGCCTGCTGGGGCGCCGCCGCCCTGCACGCCCTGCGGCTCGCCGCCCGCGGCCGGCTGCTGCCCGGACTGACACCCGACGGCCACGACGCCTGGCGGGCCGGCCCGCTCGACCCCGAGGACGTGGCCCATCTGCGGGCGGTGGCCGCCGCCCTGCCCCCGGAAGGGCACGCGGTCCCGCTGGACGGCCCGGGCCCCGTCCGCCTGCCCGAACCGCGGGCCCTGATCCGCTCCTTCCTGGACGCCGTCGCCGACACCCTGCCCCGCACCCCGGCGGCACCCCACGTCTCCGGCAGGCCCTTCGCCGCCCGCACCGCCCAGCCGCTGCCCGACGCCGCCCACGACTGGGCCGCCGAGGTCGCCGCCGGCATGGACGCGGGCGTGCGGATCTCGCTCCGCCTGGACCTGTCGGCCCACGACCTGTTCGACGGTGAGCCGGACGCGGACGGCGGCGGGCGGCGCGCGGGCGCGGCGGTCCTCCAGGTGCACAGCCTCGCCGACCCCACGCTCGTCGCCGACGCCGCGGACCTGTGGTCGGGCGCGGCCGGCCCGGCGTTCGGCCCCCGCGCGCGGGTGGACACCGCCCTCGCGGTGCGCCGGGCGGCCCGGATCTGGCCGCCGCTGGACCGGCTCACCGAGCAGGACGTCCCCGACGTCCTGGCCCTGTCCGAGGACGAGCTGACCGACCTGCTGGGCGTGGCGGCCACCCGGCTCGCCGCCGCCGGCGTCGCCGTGCACTGGCCCCGCGACCTGGCGCAGGACCTCACCGCGAGCGCCGTGGTCCGCCCGGCGCCCGGCTCCGCGACCGACGGCACGGGCTTCTTCGAGGGCGAGGAACTGCTCCGCTTCCACTGGCAGCTCGCCCTCGGCGGCGAACCGCTCACCGAGGCCGAGATGGACACGCTCGCCGAGGCCCACCGCCCGGTGGTCCGGCTGCGCGACCGGTGGGTGCTGGTCGACCCCGCCCTCGTGCGCCGGGCCCGCAAGCGCGACCTCGGCCTGCTCGACCCGGTCGACGCGCTGGGCGTCGCCCTCACCGGCAGCGCGGAGGTCGACGGCGAGACGGTCGAGGCGGTGCCGGCCGGGGCACTGGCCGCGCTCCGCGACCGGCTCACGGCGGGCCCGGGCACCGCCGAGCCGCCCCCGGGCCTGCACGCCACGCTGCGGGACTACCAGCGGCGGGGCCTGGCCTGGCTGGACCTGATGACCTCGCTCGGCCTCGGCGGCTGCCTCGCCGACGACATGGGCCTCGGCAAGACCGTCACCGTCATCGCCCTGCACCTGAAGCGGGCCCGCCGCGAGGCCACCCTCGTGGTCTGCCCGGCCTCCCTGCTGGGCAACTGGCAGCGGGAGATCGAACGCTTCGCGCCCGGCGTCCCCGTCCGCCGTTTCCACGGCCCCGACCGCACCCTCGACGGCCTGACCGGCGGCTTCGTCCTCACCACGTACGGCACCATGCGGTCGGCGGCACCGACGCTGGCCGGGCAGCAGTGGGGCATGGTCGTCGCCGACGAGGCCCAGCACGTGAAGAACCCGTTCTCGGCGACGGCGAAGGCGCTGCGCACCATCCCGGCCCCCGCCCGCGTCGCGCTGACCGGCACCCCCGTCGAGAACAACCTCTCCGAGCTGTGGGCACTGCTGGACTGGACGACCCCGGGCCTCCTCGGCCCGCTGAAGTCCTTCCGCGCCCGGCACGCGCGTGCCGTGGAGAGCGGCGAGGACGAGGAGGCCGCGGAGCGACTGGCCCGCCTGGTCCGGCCCTTCCTGCTGCGCCGCCGCAAGTCCGACCCCGGCATCGTCCCCGAACTGCCGCCGAAGACCGAGACGGACCACCCGGTACCGCTCACCCGGGAACAGGCCGCGCTGTACGAGGCGGTGGTGCGCGAGTCGATGCTCGCGATCGAGTCGGCCGAGGGCATGGCGCGGCGGGGGCTGGTCCTGAAGCTCCTGACCTCCCTGAAGCAGATCTGCGACCACCCCGCGCTGTTCCTGAAGGAGGACCACTCACGGCCCGGCCGGGCGGGGGAGGGCGACCGCCTGACCGCCCGGTCCGGCAAACTCGCCCTGCTGGACGAGCTGTTGGACACGCTGCTGGCGGAGGACGGCTCGGCCCTGGTCTTCACGCAGTACGTGGGAATGGCCCGCCTGATCACCGCTCACCTGACCGCCCGCGCCGTCCCCGTGGACCTGCTGCACGGCGGCACGCCAGTGCCCGAGCGCGAGCGCATGGTGGACCGCTTCCAGAGCGGCGCCACCCCGGTGCTGGTCCTCTCCCTGAAGGCCGCCGGCACCGGCCTGAACCTGACGCGCGCCGGGCACGTCGTCCACTTCGACCGCTGGTGGAACCCGGCCGTCGAGGAACAGGCCACCGACCGTGCCTACCGGATCGGCCAGACCCAGCCGGTGCAGGTCCACCGCCTCATCACGGAGGGCACGGTCGAGGACCGCATCGCCGAGATGCTCCAGGCCAAGCGTGCCCTGGCCGACGCGGTCCTCGGCTCGGGCGAGTCCGCCCTGACCGAACTGACCGACCGCGAGCTGTCCGACCTGGTGTCCCTGCGGAGGCCGTCATGACCGAGCGCCCGGCCGACGCCGCCCGCCGCGCCCTGCGCGCCGCCCGCGGACGGGCCGACGGCGGACCCACGGGACCCGGCCTGCCGACGGAACCCGCCGGGGACCGTACGGAGGGCTCGGGTTCCGGCTCCGCCGCTTGCGCCGCCCCGCGCGACGCCGGCACCGAGGGGACGGCGGGGGCGCCCGCGCCCGACGGGGCGTCCGGCGAGCGCGACCACCGCGCGGCACGCCCCGGTGACGTGGCCCGGGAGGCGCTGAGGGCGGCCCGCCGAGCGGCACGCGCGGCGCAAGCGGACCCATCGGGGACCGGCACCGACGCCGCCCCCCGGCCGGGCACCGACGCCGCCCCCCGACCGGCCGCCGGTGCCGCCCCCCAGCCGGACACCGGTGCCGCCCCCCGGCCCGGCCGTCCAGCCCACGTCGCCGATCCCGCCCCTTCCGACCGTTCCACCCGTTCTGCCAGCGCCGACAGCGATCCGGACGGCCCGGGTGGCCCGGGTGGCCCGGGCGGACGTGCCGCCCGGCCAAGCTCCGACGGACAGGGCGGACGTGCCGCTCGGCGGGGCTCCGACGGACAGGGCGGACGTGCCGGCCGGCGGGGCTCCGACGGACAGGGCGGTGGTGTCGGCCGGCGGGGCTCCGACGGCCCGCGCACGGTTGCGGACTCCCGGGCCCGCGCTCTGCGGGAGATGGTGAAGGGCGCGTTCCGGCTGCCCTCCGACCCGGACGCGGCTCCCGTCACGCCCCCCGGCACCGACTGCGCCGAGGCGGCCCCGCGCCGGACCGGTGCCCGTACGCCGGGAGTTGCCGAGCCCGGCACCGCTTCCGGCCGCGCTGCGGACGCGGCCGACGCCCCGCCGGACCCGCTCCCGCCCCCCGTCCCACCGCCCCCCGTCCCACCGCACGCCGTCCCCCCGCCCTCCGTCCCCTCGCCCTCCGTCTCCTCGGGCCGCGGCGACGACAGGGGTGGGGGCCGGGCGCGCCCGGCGCCCGCCCCGCCGCGCGCCCCGCGTTCCATGGCCGCCCCCGGACGGGACGGCGAGTTGCGGCGCACCTTCCCGGCCTTCCCGCCACGGGCGGCGACGGACGAGCAGCTCGCCGAGACCTGGTGGGGCAACGCCTGGGTCACGGCGCTGGAGGACGGCGCCCTGGACCGCGAACGGCTGGCCCGCGGCCGGGCGTACGCGGCGCGGGGACACGTCGACGCCATCACCGTGACGCCCGGCCTCGTCCTCGCCTACGTGCAGGGCAGCCGCCCCCGGCCGTACCGCGTGCAGGTCCGGCTGCGCACGCTCGGCGACGCCGACTGGGACCGCTTCCTGGACGCCGCGGCGGAGCGGCCGGGACACATCGCCGCCCTCCTCGACAAGGAGCTGCCGCACTCCCTCGCCGACTGCGGCGTCCCCCTGCTCCCCGGCCCGGGGGACCTCGCTCCCCGGTGCAGCTGCCCCGACTCCGGGCACCCCTGCAAACACGCCGCCGCCCTCTGCTACCAGACGGCACGGCTGCTGGACGCCGACCCCTTCGTGCTGCTCCTGCTGCGTGGCCGCGGCGAACGCGAACTGCTCGACGCCCTCTCCCGGTCGAGCGCCGCCCGCGCGGCCCGCGCCGCCCAGGACCGGCCGTCGGCACCCTTGCCCGGCGTCCGGGCGAGCGAGGTCCTCGCCGCCGCCGACTCCGGCCGACCGCCGCCCCTGCCGCCGCCGTTGCCGGCTCCGCCGCATCCCGGGCAGCCGCCCGCGTACCCGAGCGCACCCGGCGGGCCCGACGCCTTCGCGCTGGACCAGTTGGCCACCGACGCCGCCGCCCGCGCCCACGCCCTGCTGACCAGCGGGCGGGACCCGGTCGGCGGGTTCACCCTGTGGCAGGACGCCGTCCGCCTGGCCGCCGCCCGCCCCGGCTCGGGCCTCACCGCCGGCACCCGCGCCCTGTACGCCGCTTTGGCCACGGCCACCGGCCGCAGCACGGCCGACCTGGCACGCGCGGTGGCCGCCTGGCGCCAGGGCGGCCTGGCGGGCCTCGCCGTCCTGGAGGAGGCGTGGGACCCGCCGGCGGGGCGTTTCGACCGGGCCCGGCCCCAACTGCTCGCCGCCGACCTCCCCGCGTTCCGCCCCTGGCGCAACCGCCTCACCCACCCTCAAGGCCACCTCCAGCTCCGCCTCGGCCGTGACTGGCTGTGGTACGCCTACGAGTCCGAGCCGGGACGCGAGGACTGGTGGCCCCGGGGCACCCCCGACCTCGCTCCGGTCGGCGCCCTGACCGGTGTGGGCCTGCCGGGCGACTTCTGACCGCCCGGCAGGACCGGGCACCGGCCCGCCGCGTGACGGGCCGGTTCCGACGGGAACGACGGTCGGAGGCGGGCGGACCGGCCGGCCCGCCGTCAGGGGTGCTGCACGGCCGCGCGGTTCACCGGCGTGCGGCGGTCGGCTCGGAGGTCACCGTGGAGGTGAACGCGAGCCGGCCGGCCTGGACGGCGCCGACCTTGACGCGGTGCCTGCCCCACGCGTCCGGTTCCACGGGCTCCGCCGTGATCAGACAGGGCTGGTCGAACTCGACGTAGCGCAGGAAGGTCGTGTCGTAGCAGACGGCCGTGGACGACCTGGGCATGAACTCCGCGTGCGCGGCCTGGCCGGCCGCCTCGAGGAGCACCATGCCCGGCACGTGGTCGTGCGGGTGGTCGAACAGTACGCTGTGACCGGTGTCGAGCCGGAGCAGCCACGTGTGGGGTGTGCCCGTCGGCGTCAGGACGACGTCCTTCACCGCCTTGACGCCGACCCGCGAGGGCGGCACCGGCGGGGTGAGCGGCAGTGCGCGGGCGAAGGCCTCGCGGGCGTCGGCGTATGCGCCGCGCAGCCGGTCGTAGATCGCCGGAGGGTGGGTGGTGTACGTCAGTTCGGCGGTGGCGAGGTGCGCGCCGTCGCGCAGGACCCCCACCCGCGCGGACAGGTGGACGGAGCCGAGCCGGCGCCTGGTCACGCCGGTGTGCGTGATCAGCAGCTCGATCTCGGCCGGCTCGGGGCCCACCTCCAGGCCGCGGGGGTCGATGTCGCAGCGGACGCGCTCCCAGCCGAGCCGGTGGTTCAGCGGTATGTCGTGCGTGGTGTGGGTCAGCAAGGCGAGTGCCTGGCGGATGGTCTCCGTGACCAGGAGCGGCGAGTAGTGCCCGCCCCTGACGTAGAAGTGGTGCTGGACCGGCCAGCGCCCGGTGACCTCCTGGCTGGCGTAGCAGACCTCGTCCCACGAGGCGATCATCGCCTCGGTCCGCACCGCCTTGCGTACCAGCAACCCGGTCAGCTCCTCGGATGTGCCGGTGACCAGGTCGGTCTTGATGGTCGTGTCAGTTGCCATACGTCTGCGCTCCCCCGGAACGACGTGCTGGGCAGGTGACATGCTGTGAAGTCTTGCGGGAACCGCTGTGGTGCGTGCATAAAATAAAGAACCGAATTCTTTTTGTCGAGGGTTGACGAGGCGATGTATGGGACCCCGGGCTGTCAAGCAGGAGAGGGCTGTCCGCACACGTGCGGCTCTGGTACACGCGGCTGCGGAGGTCTTCGCGCAGTCCGGCTTCGCCGGGGCCAGCGTCACGCAGATCGCCGAGCGGGCCGGGCTGACGCTCGGCGCCATGTACTTCCACTTCCGGTCGAAGGAGATGCTGGCGCGTGAGATCGTCGCCAGCCAACCCGAGCTGGTTGTGCCGCCGTTGGAGTCCGAGGGGCTCCAGCGCGCCGTCGACCTGACCCTCACCTGGGCCTACCGGCTGCGCGACGACCCCGTCCTGCTCGCCGGGGCGCGCCTGGTCATGGACCAGGACCTCTTCCTGGACCGGAGCGAGAACTCCCACGAGCAGTGGACGAAGGTGCTCAAGGAGGAGTTCGAGGTCGCCCGGCGCCGGCGTGAACTGCGGGCCGGGGCGGACCCGGAGGGCCTGGCCAGGCTGCTGGTCAACGCGTGCACGGGTGCCCAGATGCACGCCCGGCTGGAGAGCGACCACCGGGACCTGCCCGACCGGGTGGAGGAGATCTGGCGGTTCCTGCTGCCCTCGGTGGCCACCCCCAGCGCCGCGAAGCGGGTGGAGTTCGGCGAGGCGAGAGGGAAGCCGCAGTGAGCGCGCGCGACACCGCAGGGCCCCGGTTCGTGGTGACGGGCGCCACCGGCGCGGTGGGGCGGCACCTGACCCGTGCGCTGGCCCGGCGCGGCCCGGTGCGGTCGCTGGTGCGCGACGCGGCCAAGGCCCGGCGACTGGACCTGCCCGGCGAACTGGTGGCCGGCGACTACCGCGACGGGTCGGCGCTGAAGCGGGCGTTCGCCGGTGCCGAGGCGGTGTTCGTGGTCACGGCCGACCCGCTGCGCCCCCAGGACGACGCGGACATCCTCGACGCCGCCCGGGCCGCCGGGGTGCGCAGGGCGGTCAAGCTGTCCTGGACCGCGGTGGCCGACCCGTCCGCGAACGACCTCGTCGCCCGCTGGAACCGGGGGAGCGAGGAACTGCTGCGCTCCTCGGGCCTGGACTGGACGGTGCTGCGGATGCGCACACCGATGTCCAACACCCTGTCCTGGGCGTCGTCGATCCGCACGGAGTCGCTCGTCCGCGCCCTGGCCGGGGACGCGCGCACCGCGTGCGTCGACCCCCGGGACGTCGCCGAGGCCGCCGCGCGGGCCCTCACCGAGCCCGGGCACGAGGGGGCCATCTACGCGCTGACCGGCCCCGAGCCACTGTCCGCGCGGGAGCAGACCGGGATCCTCGCCCGGGTACTGGGGAGGCCGTTGGCGTTCGAGGAACTCACCGCGGAGCAGGCGCTGGAGCGCTGGTCCGCGCGTCTGCCCGGTGCCGTGGCCGAGGCGCTGCTCGAGGCCGCGCGGCGACGGCGGGCCGGAGACTCCGCCGGGGTCGGGGACGACCTCGGACGGCTGATCGGAAGACCGCCCACGACGTTCGCGTCCTGGGCGGCCGACCACGCGGCGGCGTTCGGCTGACCGCCGGCGCGCCGGGCGGTACCGTGCCACCGGCCGCGCCGGACCGGTGCCGGGCACGGCACCGCCGGGGTCTTGGCGGCCGACAACACGACAACAGGGGGACACATGGTGGACGGCGCGGACAGCCGGGGGATGTTACGAGGCAAGACCGTCATGGTGACCGGTGCGTCCAGCGGCATCGGCAGGGCCGCCGCACGGCTCTTCGCCGCCCAGGGCGCGGCGGTGGTGCTCATGGCGCGGCGCGAGGCGCGGCTGACGGCGCTGGCCACCGACATCAGGGACGACGGCGGCCGGGCGGCGGTGGCGGTGGGCGACGTGACCCGCCCGGACGACGTCCGGCGGGCCGTCGACACGGCCGTCGACGCCTTCGGCGGCCTGGACGCCGCCTTCAACAACGCCGGCTGGGGCACGCTCGGGATCGCGCTGCACGAGACCGACGACGCCCTCTACGACCAGATCATGGACGTCAACGTGCGGGGGGTGTGGAACTGCCTCAAGCATCAGATCCCGGTCATGCTGGAGCAGGAGGCGGGCGGCTCGATCGTCAACACCTGTAGCACCGCGGGGGCGTTCGCCACGGGCGTGCTGGCCCCGTACGTGGCCGCCAAGCACGCGGTGCTCGGGCTGACCCGCGCCGCCGCCGCCGAGTACGGCGCGCACGGGATCCGGGTCAACGCCCTGATGGTGGGCACCACCCGCACCGAGCTGATCGAACAGGCGGTGGAGAAGGTCCCGGAACTCAAGGCCGCCGCGGGATCGCGGGCCGTCATGAAACGCATGGCCGACCCGCTGGAGGTGGCGTACGCCGCCGGCTGGCTGTGCAGCGACCAGTCGTCCTTCGTCACCGGCGGCGCGGTTCCCGTGGACGGCGGGTGCAGCGCCGTGTGACGCCCGGCCGACGGGGCCGGTGCCTCCGGCTCCCCCCGCCCCTCGTCCGGTCAGCCGGACGCCCTGGGGCGGGGTGCGTCCGCGTGTGCACCGGCCGCGTCGGGGCCGGTGCCGGGGGCCGCGCTCACACCGTTCAGGACCAGCCGCCACACGTCGGTGAGCTGCCCGACGACGTCCTGCGACGGGGCGCCGGAGGCGTGGACGTACTCCCTGACGGAGGTCTCGGCTCCGCGCACCAGCAGCAGGCACAGCGTGGCGACGGCCGCCGGGTCCACGCCGCCGCGCAGCTCGTGGTCCGGCGTGGCCCGCAGTCGTTCGTGCAGGGCGGGCGCCCACAGGGCGGTCCAGCCGTCCGGCGTCTCCCCCTGGCGTTCGCGCGCCAGGCGGGCGGCGGCCCGGACCCGCGCCTCGTCCTCCAGGAGACCGACGAGAGCCAGCGTGAGCGCGACGGCGACCTGGAGCGTCGGCTCCCGGTCCCCGGCCACCCGCTCCACGACCGCCCGGGTGATCTCCTCGCCCTCCGCCCGCACCGCCTCGGCCAGTTGCCGCTTGCTGGCGAAGTGGAAGGTGAGGGCGCCCATGGAGACGCCCGCGGTACGGCTGATCCGGGTGAGGGACGCGCCGTCGTATCCGTTGCGGTCGAACTCCGCCGCGGCGGCCTGCACCAGGGCTTGACGCGTCCGGGCGGCTCGTGCCTGTTTCACCGAGGACCCTTCCTTACCCAACTACGACAGCCGTCCGTCGCTGCCGGTGTGCCACACCCCCCGTAGTCACCCTCACTCTACGGAGCGGCGGCGGTGCGGTCGCGGGCCGGACTTACAAAAAAACAAAAAACACACTACTATTTTGCCAGTCGTTGGTCATGGAGCCGGTGCGGTCGGACTCGACGGTCACCGAGCAAGGGGGGGACATGGACATCAAGGTTCTGGGGGTGCTGGTCGTCACGGAGGGCGGAACGCCCGTCGCCCCCGCGGCAGCCGAGCCGAGGAAGGTACTGGCGCTGCTGGCGGTGCTCGCCGGCCGCGTCGTCCCGAGCGGGCTGCTGGTCGAGGACCTCTGGCCCGACCGGCCGCCCCACCAGGCCAAGGCGATGCTCCAGTCCTACGTCGGCGAGCTGCGCGAGCTGATCGCCGGCGCCCTGCGCGGCAGCGAGCGGAGCGCGTCGGCGCGGGGCCGCTGCGACCGGCTGGCCGCCGGGATCCTCGCCGACATGCCCGGTGGCTACCAACTCCGCGGCGACGGGGTCACCAGCGACTCCTGGGAGTTCGAGCGGGCCGCCGGCGCCGGTTACCGGGCCCTGGCCGCCGGGGACCTGGCCACGGCGGCACGGCGCCTGCGGGAGGCGCTCGCGCTGTGGCGGGGCGAGCCGTTCGCCGACGTCATGCCCGGGCCGCACCTCGCCGCCCAGATCGACCGGCTGCGGCAGTCCCGGGACCGGGCGTTCGGGCAGTGGGTCGAGGCGGAACTCCGCCTGGGCCGCCACCGGGAGCTGGCCGCCGACCTGCCCGCGGTGCAGGTGCCCGGACGGGTGCGCGACCTGCTCCCCGCCGCCCTGGAGCGGTGCGCGGACCAGAGCGAGGCGCTCGCGGCCTACCAGCAGTTGATCCAGCCGTCCTCGGCGCCCCGTCCCGTCGTCACCGCGCGGATTCCGGGGCCGGTGCCGCGTCCGCACGGACTCGCCGTGCCGGGACCCCGCGGCCGTCCGTCCGCCGCCGCGCGGTACGGCACGGGGGCGGGGAAGCCGCGCTCCGTGCCGCTCGGCCGCCCCTGACCCCGTGTCTCCGACCCGGTGTCCGGCGCCGGTGCGCGCCGCCCGCCGATCCGCCCCGAGGGGGCCCGACGACCACCGTCGGGCCCCCTCGGCCGCATCGCGGCGCCCCTCGCCGGAGGTGTCCCGGCCGGCCGACCGACCGTCCCGGCAGGGGGAATCGACCGGCCCCGCGCAGGGGAGGACCCGTGCGGAGTGTGCGGGACGGCCCGTGCGGAGTGTGCGGCTCCGGCAGTGCCCGTGAGGGAATCAGGCGGTCGCCCCCGGGAAACCGGGCCGCACCGAGCGTCGACCGTCCCGCTGTGCAGGGAACTTGATGAACTCCGCGCCACTTGACGTAGTCCGGGGCGACGCGTTGGGCGTGCCGGGAGGCGGTCCACAGAATCGGCGCAACAGCCTGCCGTCGCGGGAGACGCACCGCCAAGACCCCCACGCCCGCCCGCTGCCCGTCCCCGAACGGCTCCACCCGGGCCGCTCGGCGGGTCCCGGCGCCGGCTCCCGCCCCACGCCCGGGGTGCCCGGTCCACGTCTGACGAGAGGATCTCCATGGCCGGTCTGCCGTCCATCGACAGTTACCCGATGCCGCTCGGCTCCGCCCTGCCGGCCAGTGTGCCGCAGTGGTCCGTCGACCCCGCCAGGGCGGTGCTGCTCGTCCACGACATGCAGCGCTACTTCCTCAGGCCCTTCGCCGGGCAACTGCGCGACGAACTCGTGGCGAACGCCGCCGCCCTGCGCGAGCACTGCGCCGCGCGGGGCATCCCCGTCGCGTACACGGCGCAGCCCGGCGGCATGACGCCGGAACAGCGCGGCCTGCTGGCCGACGTGTGGGGTCCCGGGATGCGCACCACCCCCGAGGACCGGGAGGTGGTCGACGAGGTCGCCCCCGCGCCCGGCGACTGGCGGTTCACCAAGTGGCGCTACAGCGCCTTCTTCAGGACGGAACTGCTCCGGCGGATGCGTGAGCACCGGCGGGACCAGCTGATCGTCTGCGGCGTGTACGCGCACGTGGGCGTGCTGATGACCGCGGTCGACGCGTTCACCAACGACATCGAGACCTTCCTGGTCGCCGACGCCGTCGCGGACTTCACCGAGGACGACCACTGGCTGGCCGTCCACTACGCGGCCCGGCGCTGTGCCGTCGTCACCACCACCAAGGAGATCATCGGATGACCGGAAACGACGGGAACACGGCCGGCGCATCCACCGCCGCCGACCTCCTCGGCCGTGTCCTGGCCCCGCACCCCCCGGCCTTCGCCCTGCTGTACCGCCCCGGGACCACCGGCGAGGGCGCCCTCGACGTGCTGCTCGGCACGGTCTCGCAGCCCCGCACCCTCGACGACCTCCCGGTGCCCGAGCCGGGTGGCGCCGCGACCGGCGTCCCGCACCAGGAGGTCCTGGCCCTCCTGCCGTACCGGCAGATCGCCGAACGCGGCTTCGACTGCGCCGACGACGACGCCCCGCTGCTCGCCCTGACCGTCACCGGGCAGCAGCGGGTCCCGCTCGCCGAGGTGCTGCGGCGCGTCCCCGACGCGCCCATCGAACTGCGCGGCAGCCGCTTCGACGTGGACGACGACGCCTACGCGGAGATCGTCCGCAAGGTCGTCACCGACGAGATCGGCACCGGCAAGGGCGCCAACTTCGTCGTCAAGCGCTCCTTCACCGCCGAGATCACCGACTACGGGGTGCACCGGGCCCTGGTCTTCTTCCGCCGCCTGCTGGAGCGGGAGCAGGGCGCCTACTGGACGTTCATCGTGCACACCGGCGACCGCACCTTCGTCGGCGCCTCCCCCGAGCGGCACGTCAGCCTGGCCGCCGGCACGGCCGTCATGAACCCCATCAGCGGCACCTACCGCTACCCGGCCTCCGGCCCCACCCTGGACGGCGTCATGTCCTTCCTCGCCGACCGCAAGGAGGCCGAGGAGCTGTACATGGTGGTCGACGAGGAGCTGAAGATGATGGCGCGGATCTGCGACCGGGGCGGCCGGGTCGTGGGACCGTACCTCAAGGAGATGGCGCGCCTCGCCCACACCGAGTACTTCATCGAGGGACGCACCGACCGCGACCCGCGCGAGATCCTGCGCGAGACCATGTTCGCGCCCACCGTCACCGGCAGCCCGCTGGAGAGCGCCTGCCGCGTCATCGCCGAGTACGAACCGCACGGCCGCGGCTACTACAGCGGTGTCGCCGCCCTGATCGGCCGGGACGCGCACGGCCGGCGGACCATGGACTCCGCCATCCTGATCCGCACCGCCGAGATCGAGGGCGACGGACGGCTGCGCATCGGCGTCGGCGCGACCCTCGTGCGCCACTCCGACCCCGGCTCCGAGGTGGCCGAGACCCGCGCCAAGGCGGCGGCACTCGTCGGCGCCCTGGAGGACGGCGGCCCGTCCCGCTTCGCCGACCATCCCCGGGTGCGCGCCGCGCTCGCCGAACGCAACGCCCCGATCGCCGACTTCTGGCTCGCCGACCGCGCCGGACCGGTGCGGCCGGGCACCGAGCTGGGCGGCCGGAGCGTGCTCGTCGTGGACGCCGAGGACACCTTCACCGCCATGATCGAGCAGCAACTGCGGTCGCTGGACCTGACGGTGACGGTGCGCCGCTTCGACGAGCCGCACTCCTTCGACGGCCATGACTTCGTCGTGATGGGGCCCGGCCCCGGCGACCCGCGCGACACCTCCGACCCCAAGATCGCCCACCTGCACTCGGCGATCGCCACGCTCCTCGACGAACGGCGGCCGTTCCTCGCCGTGTGCCTGAGCCACCAGGTGCTCAGCAGCCGGCTGGGCCTCGGCCTGCGCCGCCGGGAGGTGCCCAACCAGGGTGTGCAGCGGGAGATCGACCTGTTCGGCGCGCGCGAACACGTGGGCTTCTACAACACGTTCGCCGCGCACTGCCCCACCGACGAGTTCCACACCCCCGACGGCACGGTCGTGGAGGTCAGCCGCGACGCGCGGACGGGCGAGGTGCACGCCCTGCGCGCACCGAACTTCAGCTCCATGCAGTTCCACGCGGAGTCCGTCCTCACCCGAGGCGGTCCGCGCATCGTGGCAGCCCGGCTGACCGAACTCGCCAAGGGGATGCTCGTCGTGTGACGACCACGCGCCGGGCACCGTCCGGGCGGGTACGGCACCGTCCCCGCCCGGCCCTCGGCGACGGCGGCCGTTCCACCACGGGAACGGTCCGCCCCGCCGGCTTCCTTCGACGAGGAGCTCTGAGCGCCCATGGACACCCAGCGGAGCAGCACGGCGGCCGGCCGGACCGCCGTCCGCACCGGCGGTCGGGAGACCGCCGCGGACCGGACCTGGAGCGGCGCCCTCCCGGCGCTCGTCCCGGGAGCCGGCGCCGGAGCCGGTCCGCGCCGCCCGGACCGGCCCGTCCCGCCGCGCGACGGCGGCACCCCCGCACCGGCGGGCACCCCCGCACCGGCGGGCACCTCCGCACCGGCTGGTACTCCCGCACCGGCTGGTACTCCAGCGCCGGTCGGCACCCTCGCACCGGTCGGCACCCCCGCGCCGCCCGGTGCCGTAGCACGTGGCGGCCACGTCCTCGCCGAGGCCGACGGCGGAAGCCCCGAGGTCGTCCTCGTCGCCACCGGGAGCGAGGTCCGCATCGCGCTGGCGGCCCGGGAGATCCTCCAGCGGGAGGGCATCGCGACCCGCGTGGTGTCGATGCCGTGCGCCGAGGTCTTCCACGCGCAGGACCGGGAGTACCGCGACGCGGTGCTGCCGCCCGGCGTGCGGGCCCGCGTCTCCGTGTCGGCAGGGCTCGCACTGGGCTGGTACGCGCTGCTGGCCGAGTGCGGTGAGACCGTCGGCCTCGGGCAGTTCGGGGACCGTGCCGCCTACGGGTCGCTGCGGCAGCAGCCCGGCTTCACCGCCGAGCGGGTCGCCGCCGCCGCGCGGGCCCGGCTGCGCGGGGGACGCTGAGCGACCGGGCGCCCGCAGTGCACCGCCGTACGGCACTCGCCCTCGCCCGCGGGCGAGGGCGAGGCCGCCCACGGCGACCGCGCCCCCGGACCACCGGCGGGTGGGGAAGGTCAACGCGTCACCGCACCGGCCCGGGCGGCCGGCTCCCGGTCGGCGAGCGGCGCTCCGTTCCCGGGGAAGGCGCCCCCCGTCAGCGCGAGCAGCGGCCGGGACTTGACCGCCGTCTCCTCGAACTCGCCCTCCGGCGAGGACAGGGCGATCACCGCGCCCCCCACGCCGTAGCGGAGCCGTCCCGGACCGATCACCGCCGTACGGATCACCACGCTGAGGTCGGCCGCGCCCGACAGCGAGAAGTAGCCGATCGCCCCCGAGTACACCCCGCGCGGTCCGGCCTCCAGCTCGTCGATGATCTCCATGGTCCGGATCTTCGGCGCCCCCGTCATCGAACCCGGCGGGAAGGCGGCCCGTACGCAGTCCACGGGGGAGCGGTCCTCGCGCAGCCGGGCGCGGACCGTGCTGACCAG
Source organism: Streptomyces sp. NPDC031049 (assembly GCF_055571015.1). Lineage (NCBI taxonomy): Bacteria > Bacillati > Actinomycetota > Actinomycetes > Kitasatosporales > Streptomycetaceae > Streptomyces > Streptomyces sp. NPDC031049. The sequence goes on along the minus strand of NZ_JBVIGC010000006.1, from coordinate 51,237 downwards.
CTGGTGCACGGTCTCGTAGGTCTCGACCCGGAAGATCTCGTCGGCCTCCACCGAACCGATCTCCGCGCACCGGCCGAGGTCGTTGCGGACCAGGTCCACGATCATGAGGTTCTCCGCGCGGTCCTTCTCGTCCGCCAGCAGCTCCGCCACCAGCGCCGCGTCCTGCTCCGGCGTGGCACCGCGCGGCCGGGTCCCCTTGATCGGCTTCGACTCGACCCGGCGGTCCGCGCCGACCCGCAGGAACCTCTCGGGGGAGGTGCTGAGCACCGACAGCTCCCCGAAGGCGAGCAGCGCACCGTACGGCGCGGGGCTGATGCGGCGCAGCAGCCGGTAGCTCGACCACGGGTCGAAGGCGCCCCGCGCCTCGGCCATGTTGGTCAGGCACACCTCGTAGCTCTCGCCCGCGGCGATCTCCCGCTGCGCCGCCTCGACCAGGCGCAGGTACTCCTCCCGGTCGTGACGCAGGGTCAGCTCGGCCCCGGGCACGGGACCGGGCGCCGCCGGCAGCGGACGCCCGGACAGGCGCTCCAGACGGCGCGCGGTCCGCCGTATCCAGCGGCGCGCGTCCGCCCGGTCGTCCCCCTCCGCCAGCGCCAGGAGGTACGTGGTCCGGGTGGCGTGGTCGAACACCACGCCACGGTCGGCGAACACCATGACGGCGTCCGGCTCCGTCGCCCGGTGCACCGCACGGCCGCCGCACTCGGCCTTCAGCTCGTAACCCAGATACCCCACCCAGCCGAGCGCGAAGTCGAAGGGCAGCTCCGGCAGCGTCGTCCGCAGGGCGGCCAGGTCGCGGTCCAGCCACGTCAGGAAGTCACCGGAGACCACCTCGGTGCCCGCCGCGGAGCGCACCGTGGTGGTGTTGGTCCACACGTCGGCCTCGGCGATCCGGGCCAGCGGCCCCGACGCGTCGCCCATGAAGGAGAAGCGGCCCAGTGCCCCGCGGGTCGCCCGGCCCGTGCTGCTGTCCAGCCAGAACGCGTGCTCGCTCGCGCCGAACAGCTCCGCGAAGACCGCCTCGTCGCTCCACCGGGTGTCCAGCCGGTCCACCAGGAGGCGCAGTTCCCGCACCGGGCGGCGGTCCTCGGCCGCGGTGGCCGCCGACGGCACCGGCTCCGCGACCGCCGGTGCCGCCGGGCGCGCGGGGTGCCGCTCGTGCCACCGGCGGGCCAGCTCGACGAAGTTGTGCAGCAGCTTCTTGCCGTGCCGGGTCAGGATCGACTCGGGGTGGAACTGCACCCCCCACATCGGCCGGCTGCGGTGCCGCAGCCCCATCAGGACACCGTCCGGCGTCCACGCCGTGCCCTGGAGGCTCTCGGGCAGGTCGGTCACGGCCAGCGAGTGGTAGCGCACCACCTCGAACGGCGAGGGAATGCCGGCGAACAGCTCGTCGCCGTGGTGCAGCACCGGTGACAGACGCCCGTGGCGGGGCTCCGGCGCCCGCACGACGGACGCCCCGTGCGCCAGCCCCACCCCCTGGTGGCCCAGGCAGATGCCGAGGAGCGGGAGTTCGCACGCCTCCACCAGCTCCCGGCAGATCCCGAAGTCGGCGGCGCGCTCCGGAGTTCCGGGGCCCGGCGACAGCACGACGGCGTCGACCTCGGCGAGGCGCCCGATGTGCCACCGGGGGTCGTCGTTGCGGACGACGACCGGCTCCTGCCCGGTGATACGGGCCAGGTAGTGGACGAGGTTGTGGGTGAACGAGTCGTAGTTGTCGACTAGCAGGATGCGCATGGTCTGTCCCGTTCTTCGTCAGAGGTCGACAGGGGCGGACGCGGTGCCCGCGCGGACGGAGCCCGCCGCGCTCAGCTCGCGGCCCGGACCGGCGGCGCGGCCTCGGGACGCGGGCGGGCCGGGAGCGCCTCGGAGCCGGCCCGGACCGGGGACACCTTGATCAGCATGTGCTCGACCATGTCGGCGCCCTCCCGGACGCGCATGCTGCGCAGCACGTCCAGCTCCCGGCCCGACGCGTCGGCGAGGTCGTACAGCCGGGGCAGGTCCCCCCGGTCGCTGAAGTGCAGCAGGACCGAGCCGCCCGCGGTCGTCCACCGGGGCGCGTCCCGGAGGTAGCGGCGGTGGGCGGCGTAGCCCGGGTCCACGTAGGCGCGGTCGTGGACCGACTCGTAGCGGTGGTCGGCCGGGGCCAGGACGAAGTTGGAGTGCCAGTAGACGGTGTCGAAGCGCAGTCCCGGGTCGAGCGCGTCGAACAGGTCGCTGTGCAGCACCGACACCCGGTCGGCGACGCCGTGCCGGCGGGCGTTGAGCGCCGCGTTCTCCACCGCCCGCGGGTTGATGTCGGTGGCGAGCACCCGGTCGCAGCCCGCCAGGGCCGCGCTCACCGCGACGATCCCCGTGCCGCAGCCGATGTCCAGGAACGAGCCGTGCCGCGGGACGTGGGTCCCCTCCATGAAACCGAGCAGCTCCATGGCCGCGTCCGACGACGCCGAGTACGGCGGCGCGAACACGTCCGGCAGCAGGTCCCACTCACGGCCCCGCAGGGTGAAGTACCGCGGCCGGTTGCGGTCGGTGCGCGCCATGCGGCTGCGCTCCAGCGAACGTACGTGGCTTCGGATCTGCATCATGAGCCCCCTTCCAGTGGCGGAGCCGCTCGGCCCCGCTCCGGCGGCACGAGCCTCGGGCAGAGTGGTGCCCGGCAGGAAGGTGGTCCCGGAACACCACGAGAGGGCCCATGCGGTGCTCCCGGCACAGCGCTGCCGAAGCGGCGCAGCTCAACGTTGACGCGCCGAAGACACGCGAACTAGGTTCGGCCGCGCCGAGCCGTGCTCGGCCCGATGAACGGGGGATGGAACATGTCGGGCTTTCACGCACCCGAGGACGACGACGCCGTGCTCGCCGTACTCTCCCTCCTGGCGGAAGAGGCGCCGCCCGGCCGTTTAGAGGCGCTGCTGCAACGCGTGCGCCGCACCGAGCCCGACCCCGGCCGGGTCGCCCGCGCCGAACGGGCGGTGCAGCTCGCCCGGGACGTCCACGCCTCCCTGGAACGCAGACAGCAGCGCGAGGCCGGGTTCGCCGCGCTCGTCGACACCGCCCGCGACCTGACCTTCCCGTACGACCTGGACACGCTGCTGAGCGTGATCACCCGGAGGGTCAGGCTGCTGCTCCACTTCGACATGACCTACGTCGCCCTGCGGGACGACGACGGCGAGATGGTCATCCACACCTCGGAGGGCTCCACCACCGCCCTCAACACCGGACTGAGGATCGAGGGCGGCAGCGGACTCGGCCATCAGGCCCTGGTCTCCGGCGCCCCGCTGTGGACGGCCGACTACCTCAACGACGACTCCATAGCGCACGCCGACAGCATCGACCAGGTGGTCGAGGCCGAGGGGCTGCACGCCCTGATGGCGGTCCCGCTGCGCTGCGGCGACAGCTCGGTCGGCGTGCTCTACGGCGCCGACCGCAAGGTGCGCCACTACACGCCCGACGAGATAGGCCTGATCTGCTCCCTCGCCGACCTCGCGGCCGTCGCCATCGAGAAGACCGGCCTGCTGCAACAGGCCCGGGCACAGGTGGCCGAACTGGAACTCGACGGATTCCGGGCGCGCTCGAGCCTCGCGCGCATGGAGCAGCTCGGCGAGTCCTACGGCCGGATCATGAGCCTGCTCGTCGCCGGCGCCGACCTGGCCACCGTGGCCAAGGCCGCCGGCGACGCCCTGGACGGCACCCTGCAGATGCGCGACCCGGCCGGCCGGGTCCTGGCCGCCGGCGGGGAACTGCCCGACCTTGACGAGGAGGCGGTGGCCAGGGCCGTCCTGGCCGCGCACGCCCGGCGCGGGCCCGTCGAGGCCGACGACCGCACCTGGGTCGCTCCGGTGACCGCGGGCACGGAGGACCTCGGCGTCGTGGTGCTGCGGCCGATGGCCCAGCTGGTCGGGCAGGACAGCTGGCTGCTCCAGACCACCGCGCAGGCCTTCGCGGTGCACCTGCTGATGCAGCGCAGCGCCGCCGCGGCCGAGGGCCCGGTGCGCGACGAACTCCTCGACGAACTGCTGGCCGTGGCACCCTCCGCGCACCCGCCGCACCAGACGGCCCAGCGCGCCCGCAGATTCGACATGGACCTGGACCAGCCGCACGTCGTGGTCGTCGCCCGGCCCGAGGGCGGCGAGCAGGGCCGGGCCGTGGTGTGGGCCTCCTCCTACGCCTACCGGATGTCCGGCCTGAAGACCGTGCAGGGCGGCTGCATCGTGCTGCTGCTGCCCGGCACGGACGCCTCCGCCGCCGCCCGCGCCGTCGCCGGCGAACTCACCCCGCTGCTCGGCCACCCGGTGTCCGTGGGCGCGGCGGGGCCGGACTGGGGAGCCGCGTCGGTCGCCCGGATGCACCGCGAGGCCATGCGCTGCCTGGACGCGCTCACCGCCCTCGACGGCGTGGGCTGCGCCGCCTCCGCCCACGACCTGGGCTTCCTCGGCCTGTTGCTGTCCGACGACTACGACGTGGACGGCTTCATCGACTCGGCCATCGGACCCGTCCTCGAGTACGACGCGGAGCGGCTGACCGACCTCACCCGGACGCTCGAGGCGTACTTCGCCTCCGGCAGCAGCCCCACCAACGCCGCCGAGGCGCTGCACGTGCACCCCAACACCGTCTCGCGCCGCCTGGAGCGCATCACCGAACTCCTGGGCGCCGACTGGCAGAAGCCGGGCCAGGCCCTGGAGGTGCAGCTGGCCCTGCGGCTCCAGCGGACCCGGGGGGTGCTGCACGAGCGCGGCGGGTCCCCGGCGGCCGCCGAGACGAACTGACCGACCGGTGCCCCCGACGGACGACCGGTGTCCGTACGGGGGCGCCCGGCGACCGCCCGGACCGCCGCGGGCGGTCCGGCCGCCGACCGTGCCGTCAGGCGGCGTACTCCAGGCCCAGACTGCCGGTGGACAGCACGGCCGCCGCGTGCGCCGCCGAGGCGAGGGTGATGTGCCGGTGCCAGCCCCGGTAGGAGCGCCCCACGAAGTCCCGCAGCCCGACCTCCTCACCGGTCTCGGTGAAGTCCCGGTCCACCCGGCGGGTCAGCTTCGTCAGCCTCAGCAGCGGTGCGACGGGCGCGCTCATCAGGTCCGTCAGCCACAGCTGGGCCGGCGGGCGCTGCGGGTCGCGCCACTCGCCGAGGAGCAGCATCGGGCGCTGCCGGCCCGCCTGCGGGTCCAGCAGCGACACCCGCACCACGGAGGCGAGGGAGGTGTGCGTGGCGTGCTGCCGTGCCGGGTCGAGCCAGTGCACCGGGCGGCGCAGCCCCTTCGTCGACTCCATGATCTGCTGGGCGGGCAGCGGGCCCGCGCCGAAGCCGGGCAGCGCCTGGTCGGACACCGTCAGCCGGCACGCCGGCCCGATCCGGCCGACCACGGGCACCCGGGCCCGGGCGAGCCGTGCCAGCGTCGGGCGGACCGCGCTGCCGCGCAGGTCCAGCAGGACCGGCCGGCGGGTGACGGGCCAGTTCCGCGCGGTGTCCAGGGCCACGGCGACGGCACACTCCTCCGGGGTCTCCCGCCCGGCCTCCTGGGGCACCTCCGCGCGGGCGCGCCGCTCGTGGTCCTTGACCCACTGCTCGGGCAGGAGCAGACGCCAGTTGACCGGCACGCTCATCTCCTCGGAGGCGAACCACAGGCCGAACGCCTGCTGCCCGCGGAACATGTGGCCCAACTGCGGGGCGAACAGCCGGTCCACACCCACCGAGTGCTCCCCGGCCTTCGGGATGTGCAGCGACCCCACCACCCACGCCCGCGGCGCACCGGTCCGCTCCAGGTATGCGGCCAGCTCGGCCCGGATCGGGCGCCAGTCCCACGTCGAGCTGGAGATGAAGTGGTGCAGGCTCTGCTCGGCGGCGGCGCCGCCGACGTGCGCGGCGATGTTGCGGATCGACTTGCGCCCCTTGGCGAACAGCAGCCCCCGCAGATACTGCTCGGCCTTCTGCCGCTGGTCCTTCCTGCGGAACGCGGAGAACAGCGTGGCGCTCAGTTCGGTGACGACGTCGTCGCAGATCGCGTCGTCGGTGAGTTCGTGGACACGAAGGCGCTCGGGGCCCGGTTCGGCGAAAGTCTGCCGCCTGACATCAGACGTATTCACAACGCTCTCCATCCGGTCGGACAGCCCTGCGGCTGCACGACCACCGTCGGCTGCGGACCCGCTCCGGGACGAGGTGCGCCGGACACCTCGTTGCGGGGCCCCGCGGTGCCCCGGCCACCAACGGGCCCGGCGGGCCCCGTTCCGGGCGACGGCGGCCCGCCGGCCCGGCGGTGAGGGGTGTGGCCGGATCACCTGTGCGTCGGGAAACGGCAGGAAAGCGCCTGTACGGATGCCGCTAGGTGACAGACTCGGACCGGGCCTTCTACCGTTCGCCGGCGAGGAGCCGGACCATCGCCTGACGGATTCGCGGAGCGCGGGACGCCGGCCGCCGCCGGAGTCTCAGCGGCTCCGCTCCCCCTGGCCGCCGAGGAGGCGGACACGTCCCCCCGGGGCCCGAGAGGTGAGAAGTCTCGACGTGACCACACCATCCAGAACGGGTGACAGGCGCCGTGTCGAGTCCTACACGGCCGTCGGTGACGCTCCGGACGCGGACCGCGAGGTCTCCGCGGCCGAGGGCGCGTCGGCCGACTGGGCCGACCGGCTCGCCGTGCTGCTCGCCGAGGAGCGGCCCGACGGTGTGCTGCGCTACCGCAAGCCGGCACGCGGACGGTTCCTGGACCGGACCGGTGCCGAACAGCTGGCCGTCGTCCGGCGGTTCCCGCCCGACCTGGTCAGCTTCAGCGCGGGCAACGCCGACCTGCTGCTCCTCGAGGGCGACCCCGACGTCGTCGCGGAACGCACCGAGGAGGCGGTGGCGGACCTGTCCGCCCACGCCCGCACCGTGCTGCTCTTCACCGGCGTCGACCCCCGTCCGCTGCCCGGGCTGCGCCATCTGCGCGGCAGGACCGCCACGTACACCGCGCACGTACGGGCCATCGCCGACCGGTACGACTGCCCGGTGGTGGACCTGTGGTCGCTGCCCGCGCTCCAGGACCGGCGTGCCTGGGAGGGGGGCGAGCCGCGTCTGTCCCCGGCCGGCCACCGCCAGGTCGCCGCGCAGGCGGCGCGGGTGCTCGGGCTGCGCACCACCGCCTCCGAGGGCCGGTTGCTGCGGGAGCCGGGCACGTCCGTCAGCCGGCTGCGCCGCAGCTGCGCGGGGTGGGTGCGCGACTACCACGCCCCCTGGCTCGCCCGTCCGGTGCCGGAGCCCCACCACGGCGGCCACGAGCCCTGACGCCGGCCAGGGCCCGACGACGGCCACGCGCCCTGACGACAGCCCAGAGTCCCGACGACGGCCACGCGCCCTGACGACAGCCCAGAGTCCCGACGACGGCCACGCGCCAGGACGACGGCCACGGGTCCCGGCGACAGCCCCGAGTCCCGGCGACGGCCACGGGCCCCGGCGACAGACACCCGTTCTGACGGCAGCCACGGGTCCCGACGCCGGGCACCGCACCCGCGTGTGCGCCGTCGCGGACGCGAAGACGGGGGAGCGGGGGAGCGGGCGGCGGCGTTCCCGCCGGGGCGGCCGGCGGACTCCGGGCGCACGTGTGCGGCCGGGCGACCACCTGGTCGCCCGGCCGTCGTTCACGCCGCTCTGCCGCCGGCCGTCAGGCGCCGGCCCGCGCGCCGAGGTCCGCCGCGAATCCGTCGCGCCACGACGGGTAGCGCGGCTCCCAGGACAGGACCCGGCGGGCGCGGGCGTTGGAGGCGCCGCGCAGCCCCGTCAGGTAGAGCACGCCCCAGCCGCCGACCGCCAGCCTGGCCAGGAAGGCGGGCGCCGACTTGGGCTTCGGGGCGCCCAGGATCCCGGCCAGCTCGGGAAGCCACACGTGCACGGGCGCCGGGTCGTCGTCGACGACGTTGAGCACGGAGGCGTCGGTGTCGACGCTCAGCGCGGCGACGATCGCGGAGGCCGCGTCGGTCGTGTGCGTGAAGGAGAAGACCGAGCGCCCGCCGCTGACCACCGGCACCTTCCCGGCCCGCACCTGCGCCACGAACGGGCCGTCCTGCGCGAAGCCGGTGCCCGGTCCGTACAGGTGACCGAAGCGCAGCACCAGGCCCCCGGCCGCGGTCGTGACGCGCTCCAGCTCCCGCACCGCCTCCAGCACCGGCCGGTAGGCCTGCGGCGGGTTGCTCAGGAACGGCACGTCCTCGTCGGCGGGGCCCTGGCCCGGCTCGTTGACGAACGCGATGCTCTGGGCGATGACGCGCTTGACGCCCGCCTCGGCGGCGGCGTCCACGAGGTTGCGGGTCCCCTCGGTGCGCAGCCGGTTGGTGAGCGCGAACTCCTTGTCCACCCGCTTGGGGTCGGGGCTCGCCGGGATGGCGGTGAGCAGGTGCACCACCGCGTCCGGCGCCGTCTGCCGCGTCGTGCCGCGCACCCAGTCACGGTCCAGGGCGTCGCCGTAGACCATCCGCACCCCGGCGCTCTCCAGGTCGGCGGCCCGGCCCCGGGAGCGGGCCAGACCCACCACCTCGTGGCCCGCGGCGAGCAACTGGCCCGCGAGCTGCCGTCCGATCGCTCCGGTGACGCCGGCTACTAGAATCCTCATGCCATGTCCTCTTGGGTTCCTCGGGGGATGCTGGGCGGGTCGCTACCGGGCCGCGGAGCGGTTCCGGGTCAGATGGGCCGTCACCTTGGCCGCCTGGTCGTCGGGGATGTTCATGCCGAGCACGTCACGCAGCGTCGGCACGACGTCCTCGGCCGCGATGATCCTGCGCTCGTCGTCGAAGTGCGGGTAACGCGTCTCCAGGACACGGTCGCGCAGCACATGGCGGACCTCGGGACCGACCCGCATGGCGACGATGTGACCGCGGAACACCGACCGCGGGCTCGTCATCGAGAAGTGGGCGGCGACCTCGAGGTCGATCGGGTACTGCGCCTCCGTGGTGAAGGCGTACACGTCGAACCAGCCGTCCGCGTGCAGCGAACGGAGCACCCACTCTCCGCCGTCGTCGTCCAGCCGCCAGCGCCAGCCGCCCACCGCCAGGGTGGCGCCGCTGACGAACGGTATCGGCTCCAGGGGACCCTCGTCCCCGAATCCGACGTCGACGAGCCACCGCTCGCCGGCGGCCTCGGCCACCAGCGTCGTGTGCGACCGGAAGCGGATGTCGGTGGTGTTGCCGCGGCGGACGCGGGCCAGATGGCAGGCCATCCGGAAGCCCAGCCGGGTCAGCACCGCGGCGAACAGCAGGTTGTGCTCGTAGCACGAACCGCCCTCACCGCCGTGCACCAGCTTGTCCTGGAGGGACTTGATGTCGAGCGGCAGCTGCTCCCGCTCGATGCCGTCGGCCAGGAACCCGATGGTCGCCAGATGGCCGCGGTGCACGGCCCGCAGCGTCTCCGGGGTGGCGGTGCGCGGCCCGTCGTAGCCGATGCGCCGCAGATAGGCGTCCAGGTCCAGCTGGTCGCTGCCCCAGATCGGGTCCGGGCCGGAGTTGTCCACGCTCGTGATAGTCAACGGCACTGCCCTTTCAAGAGGAAAGGCCCGGGTGAGACGGGGGAGGGCCCGGGCCTGGTGGGAGGAGGTCTGCTGTTCCGGACGGGCCGGAAGCGGGCCCGTGGGGGGCGTTCGCGGGCGACCGCGGACGACTCGGACGTCGCACGGTGCTGAAGTGTGGCAGCGGGGCCCCGGCGGGCGCCCCGGCCGGGGGCGAATCTGTCAACTCGCCCGGCCCGCCGACATGACGGACTGCCGCCGCGCGGCTGGCCCGCGGCCGGCCCGTCCGGTGGGGTGTGCGCCCGTGCCGACGAACCGCATCGAGGAGAACCCCATGGCAACGGTTGACGCGGCGGCGCTCGCCGCCAAGGCGGAGAAGCTGCGGGCACTGCACGCCGACAGGCCGCTGGTGCTGCCCAACGCCTGGGACGCGGCCAGCGCCCAGGTGCTGGCCAAGGCGGGCTTCCCGGCGCTCGCCACGGGCAGCAAGGCCGTCGCGGAGAGCCTCGGCTTCACCGACCACCAGGGCGCCCCGGCCGAGGAGATGCTGGCGGCGGCCGCACGTATCACCCGCGCCGTCGAGGTCCCGGTGACCGTGGACGTGGAGGCCGGCTACGGCCTGCCGGGCAAGGACATCGTGGCGCGGCTGCTCGCGGCCGGAGCGGCCGGCTGCAACATCGAGGACACCGCCCACCCGGGCACCGACCTGGTCGGCGTCGACACCCAGGCCGCTCTGCTGGCCGAGGTCCGGCAGGCCGCCGACGAGGCGGGCGTCCCGCTCTGGGTCAACGCCCGGGTGGACGTGTGGGAGCCGGGGGCGTTCCCGCCCGAGACGCCCGAGCCGGAGCGGATCGAGGAGGCCGTCCGGCGGGGCCGGGCCTATCTGGAGGCCGGTGCCGACTCGGTGTTCCCCGTCTTCGCGGCCGAGGAGGAGACGATCGCCGCCCTCGTCGAGCGCATCCCCGGGCCGGTCAACATCATGTACCTGCCGCAGACCCCTTCGCTGCCCCGGCTCGGCGAACTCGGTGTCGCCCGCGTCACGTTCGGGCCCGGACCGCACATGGCGACGCTGATGGTCCTCGAGCGTCTGGCGGAAAAGATGCGCCGCGGTGACGATCCGTACGCCGAGTTCCTCAAGGGCCGCCCGGCCTGATCCGGACACCCCCGCCGCCGCGCGCCGACCGCTCCCGCGCCCGCCGCGAGGGGCCGTCGACCGCCCTCCCACCCTCCGCGACCGCGCCCCTCGGCCCCCTCGGCCGAGGGGCGCGGTCGCTTCGGCGGACGGCAACCGTCCGGTCCGTGCGCCCGGCGGGGCGGCGGATCGCGCCATCCCGGCCGCCCCGGCGGGCCACCTGCGCCGAGGCTCCGACATGACGAAGTGGTCGGGCACGCGTTGCTGCGTTTGTCTTGAATCCACAGCATGGAAGCGTCTTCACCGACGTTCCTGAGCCGCCGTCCCGCCAGGGCCTTCCTCTCCGAGGGACGACAGGCCGTCCGCCCCCCGCCACCGGCCGCCGCGCCGCACCGCCGTGCCGCGGGTCGCGGCAGCCGAGATCCGCCGCGGCCCCCGAGTGACAGGGCGTCACAGCTCAAGTGCCCACCTGGACAGATACCGAGGAGACGAAGAGCGATGTCGAAGATAGTCGTCGCCGGTGGCGGCATCGGCGGGCTGGCCGCGGCGGTGAGCCTGGCCGCGCACGGCCACGAGGTCACCGTCCTCGAACGCAGGGACGCCTTCACCGAGTACGGGGCCGGAATCCAGATCGCCCCGAACGGCTTCCGCGCGCTCGACCGGCTCGGGGTCGGTGAAGCGGTGCGCAGCCGCGCCGTGTTCATCGACGCCCTGTGCTTCATGGACGGCACGACCGGGCGGACGGTCGCCCGGATGCCGCTCACCGACGCCTACCGCGAGCGGTTCGCCGGCCCCTACGCCGTGGTGCACCGCGCCGACCTCTACCAGCCGCTGCTGGACGCCTGCCGCGCCTCGGACCGCATCGAACTCCTCGCCGGCAAGGACGTACGGGCCTACGAGTGGACCGGCGGCCGGGCCACGGCCGTCACCCGGGCCGGCGAGCGGTTCTCCGGCGTCGCCCTGATCGGCGCGGACGGCATCCGCTCCGCCGTCCGGGCCCAGCTGCTCGGGGACGGACCGCCGAAGGTCTCGGGCCACACCATCTACCGATCCGTGATCCCGATGGAGCGCGTCCCCGAGGAACTGCGCTTCAACTCCGTCACCCTGTGGGCGGGCCCCAAGTGGCACTTCGTCCACTACGCCATCGGCGGCGGCGCCTACCTCAACCTCGCCGCCACGCGCGACGACGGCGCGAGCACGGCCCTGGTCGCCGAACCGGTCCGCAAGGAACGCGTCCTGGACGTCTTCCCGGAGGTGTGCGACACCGCCCGCTCCCTGCTGGAGCTGGGGGAGCAGTGGCGGGCCTGGGTGCTGTGCGACCGGGACCCGGTCGACGACTGGTGCACCGGCCGCGTCACCCTGCTCGGCGACGCCGCCCACCCCATGCTCCAGTACGCCGCCCAGGGCGCCTGCATGGCACTGGAGGACGCCGTCGTCCTCGGCGAGGTGACGGCCGGCATGACCGCCGACGACGTCCCCCTGCGCCTGGCCGAGTACAACGCCGCACGGCGCGCCCGCACCGCCAGGACTCAGACCGTCGCCCGGGAGATGGGGCGCCGCCTCTACCACCCCGCCGGCGAGGCGGCCGTGGCGCGCAACGCGATGCTCTCGTCCCTGACCTCGGACGAGCTGTACGACCAGGTCGGCTGGCTGCACGGCGGTGACTTCCGGCTGCCGCCGCGGGGCCCGGCCCGTCCGGCGGAACGCGGGGCCGACGGCCCCCTCGTTCCCGCCCGCACCCTCGCACCGTCCACGCCGGGAACCGCGGGCGTCGGCGGCTTCCCCGTGTGATGAACGACCGCCAGACCGTTCCGCACCACGTCCGGCTGTACCCGCCTCGCACCCTTCGGAGATCTTCAGTGGACAACACTCTGGACGACATACGCCTCACCTCCGCGTTGCAGCAGCCCAGATGGGACGACCTCGAGCAGGCCGAACTGGTCCGCAAGGAACTGTCCGTGCGGGCGCCGCTGGTCCACGCGGACGACGTGCGGGTCCTGCGCAAACAGCTCGCCCGCGTCGCCGCGGGCGAGGCGCACATCGTGCAGTCCGGCGACTGTTCCGAGGACCCCGACGAAAGCACCCCCGAGCACGTCCACCGCAAGGCCGCGGTGCTCGACCTGCTCGCCGGGGCCCTGAAACTGATCACCCGGCGGCCCGTGGTCCGCGTCGGCCGCATCGCGGGGCAGTTCGGCAAGCCGCGCACCAGCGACACCGAGACCGTCGACGGCGTCGAACTGCCGGTCTACCGCGGGCACATGGTCAACTCGCCCGAACCGGACCCGGAGAGCCGCAGGCCCGACCCGCTGCGGCTGCTCACCGGCTACATGGCGGCCAACGAGATCACCCGCAACCTCGGCTGGCACGGCGCCCGCCGCCCGCACGCGGAGTCCACCGTGTGGACCAGCCACGAGGCACTGCTCCTCGACTACGAGGTGCCCATGGTGCGTGAGCAGTCGTCCGGCGAGCTGCTGCTCACCTCCACCCACTTCCCGTGGATCGGGGAGCGCACCCGCCAGGTCGACGGCGCGCACGTCATGCTGCTCGCCAAGGTCGGCAACCCGGTCGCCTGCAAGGTGGGCCCGTCGATGACCGAACCGGAACTGCTCGCCCTGTGCAAGCGCCTCGACCCCGACCGGGAGCCCGGCCGGCTCACGCTGATCGCGCGCATGGGTGCCGACACCGTCGCCGAACGGCTGCCGGCCCTGGTCGGCGCGGTCCGCCGGGCGGGTCACCCCGTCATCTGGCTCACCGACCCGATGCACGGCAACACCGTCCGCACGCCGTCGGGGCACAAGACCCGCCTGGTCACCACCGTCGAGCGCGAGGTGCGGGCCTTCAAGCAGGCCGTGGAGTCGGCCGGCGGCGTGGCCGGCGGCCTTCACCTGGAGACCACGCCCGACGACGTCACCGAGTGCGCGCGCCACGCCGGTGACGTCGGACGGGTCGGGGACGTCTACACCAGCCACTGCGACCCGCGTCTGACCCCGGATCAGGCGATTTCCGTCGTGACGGCCTGGACCGACTGAGCGCCGATGGAGGTCGCAGACATGGAAGGACGAGTGGCCCTGGTCACCGGTGCCGCCGGAGGGATCGGAGAGGCCGTCGTCAGGGAGCTGGCCGGCCGCGGCGCCGTCGTCGCGGCCCTCGACCGCGACGGCGAGCAGCTCTGGGAGAAGGCCGGGAAGCTCATGGCGGAGGGCCTGGAGGTCACCGCGTTCCCCACCGACGTCACCGACAGCGACGAGGTGGAGGAGACCGTCGCACGGGTCGAGGACGAACTCGGCCCCGTCGACATGCTCGTCAACGCGGCCGGTGTGCTGCGGCTCGGCGAGGTCGTCTCCTACCGGGAGGCCGACTGGCGGACGACCTTCGACGTCAACGTCAACGGTGTCTTCTTCCTGTCCCGGGCCGTGGTCGGCCGGATGGTGACGCGCTCCAGGGGCGCCGTGGTGACCGTGGCCTCCAACGCCGCGGTCACGCCGCGCGCCGACATGGCCGCGTACGCCGCCTCCAAGGCGGCCGCCACCATGTTCACCAAGTCCCTGGGCCTGGAGGTGGCCCGCTACGGCGTACGGTGCAACGTCGTCGCGCCGGGCTCCACCGACACCCCGATGCTGCGGTCCATGTGGGCCGACGAGTCGGGGGCGCGGCGGACGCTGGCGGGCGACCCGGTGAAGTACCGGGTGGGCATCCCGCTCGGCCGGATCTCCCTGCCCTCGGACATCGCCGCGGCGGTCGCCTTCCTGCTGTCCGACGAGGCCGCCCAGATCACCCTGCACGTCCTGACGGTCGACGGCGGCGCCTCCCTGGGCGCCTGAACCGCGGACGGTCACGTCACCACGTGCCCCCGGTACGGCGGACAGCCGTACCGGGGGCACGTCGTGCGGGGCTCGTCATGTGGGGGCTCGTCATGTGGCACGTCGTGCGGGGCACCGAAGGAGGAAACGACGTCCCGCCCACCGGAGGCCGGTGGGCGGGACGTCGGTGTGACCGGGGCTCGGGTCAGGCGGTGGTGAGCAGCTCGTCCGGCGCGGCGGGCAGCGGCCGGCCGAGCAGCGGGCGCAGAACGGCGTAGGCGCTGGTGTCCCCGGCCAGGACGCCACCGACCAGGGTGGTCGCCGAGCCGTCCAGGACCAGCTTGGCGTAGCGGTCGCCACCCCGGTCGCCCCGGACGAACTCGACGGCACCCTCGCCGCGCGCGTGCGCGTCCCCGAAGCTGGCCACCTCGACGCCCACGAGCTTGAGCCGGGTGGACAGGTCGGCACCGGCGAACGCCGCGTCGCGCTCCCCGGTCAGCTGCCGGGCCACGGCCTCGGCCATCCGGTACCCCGGCGCCACCAGGCCGTGGCACCGGCCCTCGACGGCGGCGCACTCGCCGACGGCCCAGATCCGCCCGTCCGCCGTACGGCAGCGGGCGTCGACCAGGAAGCCGCCCCGGTCACCGGTGGCCAGATCGGCGCCGGCCGCCAGCTCGTCCCGCGGACGCACCCCGGCGGCGAACACCACCAGGTCCGTGCCGACGACCCTGCCGTCGGCGAGCGTCACCGACCGCACCGAGCCGTCCGCGCCCGCGTCGACCGACCGCAGCCCGGCACCGCAGTGGGCCCGCACCCCGCGCCGGGCCAGCAGCCGCCCGAGCACGGCACCGCCGCCCTCGTCCAGCTGGAGCGGCATCAGCCACGGCGCCGCCTCCACCACGTGCGCCCGCATCCCCAGCGCGTCCAGCGCGCCCGCGGCCTCCAGGCCGAGCAGACCGCCGCCGACGACCACGGCCGTGCGTCCCGGCCGGGCGGCGGCGCGGATCGCGGTGACGTCGTCCAGGGTGCGGTACACGTGGCAGCCGGGCAGGCCGTGGCCGGGCACCGGCGGGACGAACGGCCGCGACCCGGTGGCGAGCACCAGCGCGTCGTAGTCCACCCGTGTGCCGTCGGCGCACCGCACCGTGGCGGCGGCCCGGTCGATGTGCACGACCGGCGTGGACAGCCGCAGCTCCACCCGCTCGTCGTCGGCGAAGTCGGAGCCGGGCAGCGCCAGCCGGGCGGCCGGCGTGCCGCGCGCGTGGGCGGACAGGGCGACGCGGTCGTAGGCGGCCACCGGCTCCTCCGCCAGGACCACCACCCGCCAGGCGCCCCGCGGATCACGGGCGCGTACCTCCCGCACCAGCCGGTGGCCCGCCATACCGTGGCCGACCACGACCAGAACGCCGCTCATCGGGACACCTCTCGCAGCTCCTCACGGCGCGCGTACGCCGAACACCAGCCGCGCACCTCGCCGGCGCAGCCGCCGCAGCCGGTGGTCGCCCGGGTGGCGGCGGCCAGCTCGGCCACGGTGCGGGCACCCGCCCGCCAGGCGGCGGCCAGGCCCGCGCCCGTGACGTTGTTGCAGTGACACACGACGGCATCGCCGGGCAGCCGTTCGCCGGCGTACTCGGGCGGTGCGCCGAGCAGCAGGGCCAGCCGGTCGGCGGGTACCGGCTCGGCGCGCCGGTACAGCCGCACCACCGTCGCGATGGCGCGCCCGAGCCCCAGCAGCACCGCACCTCGGACGCGGCCGTCGCACAGCGAAAGACGGCCGTAGCGGCGGCGTGCGGCGTCACCGAACACCACCGTCTCCTCGGCCCCGTCCGCCGTGCCGAGCCACACCAGGTCCAGCTCGGGCGCCTTCAGACGTACGACGGGCCCGGTGGCGGTGTAGCGGGCCCGCCCGCCGGTCAGCAGCACGGCCAGCACCTCGGCCTGTTCCCAGGCGGCGGTGTGCCCGCCGTGCGGCCCGGCCCCGCCGTGCGGCCCGGCCCCGCCGTGCGGCCCGGCCCCGCCGGGCGGTTCGGCGCAGTCGCCGAGCGCGTGGATGCGCGGGTCGCTGGTGCGCAGTTCCTCGTCGACCACGACGCCCCTGCGCACCAGGAGTCCCGCGGACCGGGCGAGCGCGGTGCGCGGCGCCACGCCGGTGCACAGCAGGACGTCACCGGCGGCGACCCGGCGGCCGTCGTCGAGGCGGAGCTTGCCGCCGCGGTAGGCCTCGGCCGTCCGGCCGGTGCACAGATCCACGTCCAGCGCCCGCAGCCGCGCCGACAGCAGTTCGCCCGCCCGGGGCTCCAGCCGGCGGTCCAGCGGGTGGGGGCCCCGGTGCACGAGGGTGACGTCCCGGCCGCGGCGGCGCAGGGCGAGCGCGGCTTCCAGGGCCAGCGGCCCCCCGCCCACCACCGCGACCGGGTCATCCGACGCCAGGTCCGCGCACTGGGCCGGCGTCCGGAGCGTGCGGACGCCGGGGGCGAGCCGCCCGTCACCGCCGCGTGCCCAGGGCAGGTCGGGCACCAGGGGAGCGGCGCCCGTGGCCAGGACGAGACGGTCGTAGGGATAGCGGTGCCCGTCGCTGCCGTACACCAGGCGCCGGCGCCGGTCGACGGCCGTGGCCGTGACCCCGAGGCGCAGACGCGTGCCGTCGGGCGGGGCCGGCAGGGCGAGCGCCCCGGCGGTGAGGGTGCCGTCCAGCACCGAGGTCAGCAGCGGCCGGCTGTAGGCTCCCGTCGGTTCGTCGCCGAGGACGGTGACCCGACCGCGGTGACCGTGCCGGCCGAGCCGTTCCACCAGCCGGTGGGCGGCCGGTCCGTAGCCGACGACGACGATCCGCCCGGCCTCCGGGGCGCTCACGACGCCGCCTCCACGCGGACCGCGCACACCTTGAACTCCGGCATGCGGCTGCGCGGGTCGAGCGCCGGGTGCGTGACCAGGTTGGCGCGCCCCGCGCCCGGGAAGTGGAACGGCACGAAGACGGTGTCCGTGCGCAGCGAGGGGTCGAGGCGCACCCGCGCGACCATCGCGCCGCGCGCCGAACGCACCACGGCCGGCTGCCCGTCGGCGAGCCCGCACCGGGCCGCGGTGTCGGGGTGCATCTCGACGAACGGCTCCGGGGCGGCCTCGGCCAGCCGGGCCACCCTGCGGGTCTGCGCCCCGGACTGGTACTGGGCGAGCACTCGCCCGGTCGTCGCGTACAGCGGAAAGCCGGGACCCGGCAGCTCCGCCGAGTCCCGGTGCTCCACCGGCGCGAACCGCGCCCTGCCGTCGGGGTGCGCGAACCGGTCCAGGAACATCCGCGGCGTGCCGTCGCTCCCCTCGGGGCAGGGCCAGTACAACCGCGCGCCGGAGTCGAGGCGTTCGTAGCTGACGCCCGAGTAGTCGGCGGGTCCGCCCCGGGTCGCCTCGCGCAGCTCCTCGAAGACCTCCCGGGGCGCGCGCGGATAGCGTGCCGCGGGCTCGCCCAGGCGGACCGCCAGCCCGTGCAGCACCTCCAGGTCGCTGCGCACGCCCGGCGGCGGGTCGAGCAGCCTGCGGCGGCGCAGCACCCGCCCCTCCAGGCTGGTGAGGGTGCCCTCCTCCTCCGCCCACTGCGTCACGGGCAGCACCACGTCGGCCATCCGGGCCGTCTCGGACGGCACGAAGTCGGCCACCACCAGCAGGTCGAGCCGGCCGAGGCGCTCGGTCACCCGGCCCGCGTCGGGCGCGGACACCACCGGGTTGGAGCCGGCGACCAGCAGCGCCCGCGGGCCGTCGTCCTCGCCGATCGCGTCGAGCAGTTCGTAGGCGCTGCGCCCGGGACCGGGCAGCCGGCCGGGGGGCACGCCCCACACCCGGGCCAGGTGCTCCCTGGCCGCCGGGTCGGTCAGCGAGCGGTAGCCGGGCAACTGGTCGGCCTTCTGCCCCAGTTCCCGTCCGCCCTGGCCGTTGCCCTGGCCGGTCAGGGTGCCGAAGCCGCTGCCGACGCGTCCCGGCAGCCCCAGGGCGAGGGACAGATTGATGAACGCCGCCACCGTGTCGCTGCCCTTGCTGTGCTGCTCGGCGCCCCGCCCGGTCAGGACGTAGGCGCGCTCGGCGCCCGCCAGCATCCGGACGGCGGCGCGCAGCTCGGACACCGCGACCCCGGTCACGGCCTCCACGCGCTCCGGCCACCAGGCGACCGCACGGGCCCAGGCGGCGTCGAACCCGGTGGTGCGCCCGTCGACGTACGCCTTGTCGACGACACCGTCGGTGACCGCGATGTGCAGCAGCCCCAGGGCCAGGGCGAGGTCCGTGCCCGGCGTCGGCTGGAGGTGCAGCGCCGCGCGGGCGGCGGTACGGGTGCGCCGGGGGTCGGCGACGATCAGGTCCGGCCGGTCCAGGTGGCGCAGCAGCGGCGGCATCGTCTCGGCCGGGTTGGCTCCGGCGAGCAGCACCACGTCGGCGTCGCCGAGGTCCGTGACCGGGAACGGCAGGCCGCGGTCCACGCCGAAGGCGGCGATCTGCGCCGCCGCGGCCGAGGCCATGCAGAAGCGGCCGTTGTAGTCGATCTGGCTGGTGCCGAGCGCCAGCCGGGCGAACTTGCCCAGGGTGTAGGCCTTCTCGTTGGTGAGCCCGCCACCGCCGAAGACCGCGAGCGCGTCGGGTCCGTGGGCGGCACGGATCTCCCGCAGCCGCCGCGCGACCAGGTCCAGCGCCTCGTCCCAGCCGGCCGGGGCGAGCCGACCGTCGGCGCCGCGCACCAGCGGGGAGGTGAGACGGTCCGGGACGTCCAGCACGTCCGGCGCGGTCCAGCCCTTCTGGCACAGGCCGCCCCGGTTGACGGGGAAGTCCGGGTCGGGACGCACCTCGACGGCGCCGCGGACGCCGCTCAGCCGCGTCCCGCACTGAAGCGCGCAGTACGGGCAGTGGGTGGCGGTGCCGGCGGGGGCGCCGGTGTGTCGGGGTTCCATGTCACACCCGTCCAGCGGTCTTGGGCCGCACCGGTTCGACCCCGGCGGCCCTCTCGTCGTCCCGGCGGCGCAGGTACACCCGCCAGGTCAGGGCGAGGCAGAGCACGTAGTAGCCGAGGAACGCGGCGAACGCCACCGTCCCCGAGCCGGAGGTGCCGTAGGCGGTGCGGAACGCGAGGTTGATGCCGACCCCGCCGAGCGCGCCCACGGCCCCCGCGACGGCGATCAGCGCGCCGGAGAGCCTGCGGGCCCGGGCGAACGCCTCCGTGGCGTCCGCGCCGGCCGCGATGGCCTGCTCGGCCTCGGCGGCGTGCTGCGCGGGGATCATCTTGTACGTCGAGCCGTTGCCGAGCCCGCTGAGCACGAACAGCGCCGTGAATGCGGCCACGAACAGCGGGAAGGACGTGGTGGCCGAGGCGACGAGCAGCACCGAGGTGCCGGCCGCCATGGCCGTGAAGGTCACGAAGGTCACCCGCGCGCCGCCCCAGCGGTCGGCCATCCTGCCCCCGAACGGCCGGGCCAGCGAGCCGAGCAGCGGACCCAGGAAGGTGTAGGACGCCGCCTGGAGCGCGCTCGCCCCGAACTCGCTCTGCAACACCAGCCCGAACGCGAACCCGTATCCGATGAACGAGCCGAAGGTGCCGACGTACAGCAGCGAGATCCACCAGGTGTGCCGGTGCGCGGCGGCCTCCCGCAGCACCCCCGGCGCGGCCGGCGGGATGGGCAGGTTGTCCATGCGCAGCGCCGCGCCCAGCGACACGAGCACGATCAGCGGCAGGTACACGGCCGCCACGTAGGAGGGATGGGCGTCGCCGGCCGTGGCGATGACCAGCAGGCCGAGCAACTGCACCACGGCCACCCCCAGGTTGCCGCCGCCCGCGTTGACGCCGAGCGCCCAGCCCTGATGCCGCTGCGGGTAGAACGCCGTGATGTTGGTCATGGACGACGCGAAGTTGCCCCCGCCCAGCCCCGCCAGCGCCCCGATGAGCAGGAACACCCACAGCGGGGTCTGGGGGCGCTGCACGAAGAACGCCGCCAGCCCCGCGGGCACCAGCAGCACGGACGAGGCGAACACCGTCCAGTTGCGGCCGCCGAACCGGGCCACGGCCGTGCTGTAGGGCAGTCTGAGCGCCGCCCCGACCAGGGTCGGCACCACCACGAGCAGGAACTTCTCGGACGGTGTGAAGGTGAAACCGATGTCGGGCGACATGAAGAGCACCAGCACCGACCACATGCTCCACACCGAGAAGCCGACGTGCTCCGACAGCACCGAGAACAGCAGGTTGCGCCGGGCCACGAAGCGGCCCTCGCGCTCCCAGAACGCCTCGTCCTCGGGGTCCCAGTGCGTGATCCACCGCCCGCCGCGCGAGAGAGCGCCGGACGCCGCCGTACCCTTGCCCGCCATCACGACGCCCCGTTCGCGCCGGGGCCGCGCAGCGCGCGGTCGGTGAGGTGCGGCGCGGCCCCGGTGTAGCCCACCGGGTCGCACAGCTCGGCCAGTTCGGACGGGCACAGGCGGCCGGCCAGCGCGGGGGTCGCGGCGAGGACGTCGGCCAGCGGCCGTGCGGTGCGCCGCGCCTGCCGGGAGGCCTCGGTGAGCAGCCGCCGGGCGGCCGCCTTGCCGATCTCGGGCGTGAGGACGGCCGCGATCCTCTCCGACACCACCTGACTGCCCGTCATGCCGAGGTTGGCCCGCATCCGTGCCTCGTCCACCCGCAGCCCGCGGGCGAGCTCCACCGCGGTGTGCGCCGCTCCGCCGGTCAGCCGCAGGCACTCGCGCAGCAGCAGCCACTCCGCGTGCCACACCCCGGCCGAGCGTTCGTCCTCGGTGACCAGGCACTGCGTCAGCGCGCCGGACATCGCCGGCACCTGGAGGGCGGCGGCCCGCAGCAGCGTGGCGAGCACCGGGTTGCGCTTGTGGGGCATCGCCGAGGAACCGCCCCGGCCCGCCGCCCCCGGCTCGCTCACCTCGGCGGTCTCGGTGCGGGCCAGCGACTGCACGTCGACGGCGATCTTCCCCAGGGCACCGGCCGTGAAGGCGAGCGCCGCCGCGAGGTCGGCCATCGGCGTGCGCAGGGCGTGCCAGGGCAGCACCGGACGCGCGAGCCCCGTCTCCTCGGCGAACGCGTCCACGAGCCGGTCGGCGTACGCCTCCCGGTCCAGCACGCCGTCGCTGTCGAGGGCCGCGTACTCCAGATACCCGGCCAGCGTCCCGGCGGCGCCGCCCAGGGACACCGGCAGCCCGCCGTCCAGGAGGCGGGTCAGCCGCCGGTGAGCGGCGAGCACCAGCTCGCGCCAGCCCGCCGCCTTCAGGCCGAACGTCGTCGGAACCGCGTGCAGGGCCAGCGTGCGACCGGCCATCGGCGTCCGGCGGTGGTGTCCGGCCAGCGCGCCGAGCGCCTCGGCCACCTCGGCCAGATCGGTCCGTACGATCCGCAGGGCCCGCGCGGCGACCAGCATCGCCCCGGTGTCGAAGACGTCCTGGCTGGTGGAGCCGCGGTGCACGTACTCGGCGGCGGCCGGGTCCCGCTCGGCGACCCGGCCGGTCAGCGCCCGCACCAGGCCCACCACCGGATTGGCCGTCTCCCGCGAGGCGAGCGCCAGCTCCCGCGCGTCGAACAGCTCGGCACGCGCCGTCTCGGTGATCACGGCCGCGGCCTCGGCGGGCACCGTGCCCAGCCGCGCCTGCGCCCGTGCCAGCGCCGCCTCCGCGTCCAGCATCGCCTGGAGCCACGCCTCGTCACGGACGGCGGCCTCCACGGCGGTGCCCGCGCGCACCGGCGCCAGCAGCCCCGTGTCGTATCCCGTGGGCGTGCTCACACGACCACCCCCGGCAGCTCCGCGTCGTTCACCGTGGGACGCACCCCGGCCGGCACATGGGCCACCGGGGGCAGGCGCAGGGCGGCGCGGGCGATGGCGTCGGAGTCGGCGAGCGTCACGGAGTCCACCCCCGGACGGATCCCGGCGGCCGTGACCCAGTGCACCGACTCGGTGGGCACCCCGTAGGCGAAGCGGCGCGGGTGGGCCTGGCCGCGGCCGTCGAGCAGCCGGTAGGGCCGCTCCGTGACGGCCAGGCCACCGGTCTCGTAGGCGGGGGCGAACGCGCTGCGGATGCGGTAGGGGGCGGCCTGGTCGGTGTTGAGCAGGTGCTGGAGCAGCGGGTCGGCGGTGCGCCGCAGGTCCGGCTCGGGCAGCCGGGCCTCGATGAGGACCGTGGCGGGCACCGGCTCCCCGGGGACCACCGGCGACTGCGCGACGAACTGCGGGGTGGTGGGATCGATGCGCACCTGCGTCCCCGGACCGGTCAGGGTGAGCACACCGGCCTCGATCAGCGCCGCCATCTCCTCGATGCGCGAGACGGGCGGGCCGATCGACAGGAACGCGTTGAGCGGCGTGTACCAGCCCTCGAGGTCGTCGCGGTGCGACTCGCCGTCGAGCCCGCCGTGGTCCACCGCGAGCCGTATCTCGTTGCGCAGGTCGCGCAGCACGTCGAGCGCCGCCTTCAGCGGACCGCTGACGTTGCCCTGGCGGGCCGCCCGCACGTCCTCGGCGAGATGGCCGAGCAGCCAGCTCCTGAAGTCCGCGCGGTCGGTGAACGTCCGCCCGCCGTACGGCCGCGACAGCCGCTCCCAGTCCCAGCGCTCGTCCGGCGCGATGCCGTACTCCCCGAGCAGCCCGGCCGGGTCGGCGTCCGGCGGCAGGGCCAGGAACCGGTCGGTGAACGCGGCGTGCGCGTCGTCGCCGCGGGAGCGCAGCAGCGTGCCGTAGTACACGCTCTCCACCTCGCGGGAGATCAGCGGCCACAGGTCGGCGCCGAACGACACCGGCTCGCCCCGGTCGCGGCGCCGCCGCAGGCCGGCGATGAACTCCGGGGTGAGCAGCCGGGGCCGGTGGCGGCCGTGCGGGCCCTTCTCGTTCTCGCCGCGCGCGTGGTAGGGGATGCCGCGCCGGGAGAACGCGTACAGCTTCGGCTCCCGGCCCGACGGACGGTAGACCAGCCGCTCGCCCTCGCGGACGAAGGTGCCGCCGCGGCCGGCGGTGAACAGGGCCATGTAGTCGAAGAAGTTGAGGCCGAGGCCGCGCAGCAGCACGTTCTGCTCCGGCCGGATGCCGCCGAGGTCCACGTCGGCGGGGTTGACCGGGGTGATGTAGGTGAGGTGGTGGATCCGCGCCAGGGACGCGGCCCGCTCCTCACGCGCCGACAGCCGGGCCGGCACGTGCCCGAGCGCCAGGACCACCCCGTCGAGCGCGTTGAGCCGGGTGCCGTCCTCCAGCCGCACGCCCTGGGGTCCGCCCGGCACGCCGTGCACGTCGGACATGGCCACCGCCCGGGAGCGGTGCACCCGGACCGTCACGTGCTCCGGTGCCCGCTCGATCAGGCGCCGGAAGCAGTCGTGCAGGTACTCGCCGTACAGCGCCCGGGTGGGATAGGAGTCGGGGCCGAGCGACGCCGCCTCGCGCCGGGTCGCGGAGCTGTACTCCCGCGCACCGGCGAGCAGCGCGAGCGACTGCGCCCACTCGTGGAGGCTGGGCCCGGGCTCGATCGGCCCGTCGATCCGGGAGCTGTCGTCGGTGAAGACCGTGATCTGCGAGGCGACGGTGTTCATCAGCAACTGCCGGGACTGGTCGCAGCGCCACACGGCACCGGCGCCGGGGGCGTGCGGGTCGACCACGTGCACCGTGAGGGAGCGGTGGCGCCGTTCGTGCCGTTCGTTGGCCAGCAGCCGTTCGAGGACGGAGAGTCCGCGCGGGCCGGCCCCCACTATGCACAGTTCGACATGACTACCGTTCACGAGGGTCTCCGTTCGGTATCCGGACATGCGCCTCGCCGCTCGACTCGTCCGGTCGGCACTGACCGTCGGGAGCGGCGCGCAAAGCCGCACGCCTCGGGGCCGCACACGAGGGCGGCCGGCGGGGGAGTGGCTCGGCCCGAGCGTGCTGAGCCGCCACCGGGCGGTCAACGAACGGGCCAAGCGTCCGTCAAGTCGCGGTCCCGCCTGCGACTTCGTGGTCCGGCCCGCTGCCTCGGCGCATGCGGTGCGGGCCGCGCCGGGCCGGCGCGCGGGACCTGACGGACTCGGGGAACCCGCTTTGCCGGGCGGCGGCGGCGTCCGCACGATGAGGCCACCTGCGGCCCTCAGGGCGCCGGTCACCGGCGTCGAGGCCGGCGTCAACCCATCGAGGGAGCCTCACCCACCATGACCAATGTCGCCGTCATCTACTACTCGTCCACCGGCAATGTGCACCGGCTCGCCCAGACCGCTGCCGACGCCGCCGAGAAGGCCGGCGCGGACGTGCGGCTGCGCAAGGTCGCCGAGCTGGCACCCGAGTCGGCCATCGCGCAGAACGAGTTCTGGGCCGCGCACGCCGCCGCCACCCGGAACGTCCCCGAGGCCGCCCTGGAGGACCTGGAGTGGGCCGACGCCGTGCTGTTCGGCACCCCGACCCGCTTCGGCCTGCCCGCGGCCCAGCTCAAGCAGTTCCTGGACACCACCGGCGGCATCTGGTTCCAGGGCAAGCTGGTCAACAAGGTGGTGTCCTCGTTCACCTCCACGTCCAGCGACCACGGAGGGCAGGAGAGCACCCTGCTCGCCCTGAACAACACCTTCTACCACTGGGGCGCGATCATCGTTCCCCCCGGCTTCGCCGACCCGGTCCAGTTCGAGCCGGCCAACGGCAACCCGTACGGGGCGAGCAGCGTCTCCGGCAACCAGCCCGACAACGTCGACCCGAACAACCTGGCGGCGATCGAGTTCCAGGCCCGCCGGACCGTGGCCGTCGCCGACGCCCTCAAGCGCGGCTTCGCCGCGGCCTGACCTCCGCCCGACCCCGGCCGGTCCTCCGCCTGGTCCCGGCCGGTGCTCCGCCTGACCCCGGCCGGTGCTCCGGCCGGTCCCTTCGGGCGCGTCGTCCGCACAGCCCGCCGTGCCGCCCGGTCCCCCCCCGTGGCCGGGCGGCGCGGCACCGTCCCACTTCCGCCCGGACGTGCCCCGCGCACGGAGGAGAGAGGCGTAGCGGTCCATGTCCCACGCTCACCACACCAAGGGCGCGCAGGCGCCGTTCGCCGCCACCGTCGCCATGATGTCGGTGGTCGCGGTCCTGGTCGTCGGCCAGACCTTCGTCACCATCCCGCTGCTGCCCGAGCTGGGCCGGGCCTGGGGCGTGCCGCAGGAGTCGGCGACCTGGGCCACCTCGGCCTTCGCCGTCGCCTACGCCTGCGGCTCCCTGGCCAGCGGCCCGTTGTCCGACCGCTTCGGCCGCCGCACCCTCCTGGCCGGCTGCGTCGCCGCCATGGCCGTCGCGACCGCCCTCGTGCCGCTCGCCCCCGACCTGGCCTGGGGCGCCGCGCTGCGGGCCGTGCAGGGCGCCGTGGCCGGTTCCTTCGTCCCGATGTCGTACGCCTACCTGGGCGAGCACGTGCCGCCGCACCGGCTGCCCCTGGCCCTGACGACCGTCAACTGCGCCTCCGGCGCCACCGTGGTCCTCGGCCAGGTCCAGGGCCAGCTCATCGGCTCCGCCCTCGGCTGGGAAGCGGTGTTCCTCGTCTCCGCGCCGCTGCTCGCCGCCGGAGCCTTCGCGATCCGCCGGGTCATGCTGCCCGACCCGCCGTACCGCGCCCGCCGGGACGGCGCGGCCGCCGGCGCCGGCCTCGGCGTGCTGAAGTCGGCCCGCCTGCTGCCGCTGTTCGTCGTCACCGTGCCCCTGGTGGGCAGCCTCACCACGGTCTACTCCGGGGTCCAGCTCTACGGACCGGACGACCTCGTCGGCGACCCCGGCGCGCTGCTCGCCCTGCGCGCCAGCGCACTGCCCGCCATGATCATCGCCGTGCTGATCGCCCCGGCGCTGGGCCGCGTCCCCGCCCTGCACCGGGCCGCCGGCTCCCTCGTCGTCGCCGCGGCCGGACTGGTCGCCGCCGCGTTCGCCGGTGACAACACCGTCGGCCTGGGCGCCGCCCTGTTCGTGTTCGTCCTGGCCATCTCCACCGTCGGCCCCGCCGTCGTGCAGGCCATCGGCGCGAGCGCCCAGGGCGCCCGGGCGACCGCGATCGCCGTCTACGGGTTCGTCCTGAACCTGGGCGCCGGCGCCGGGGCCCAACTGCCGCTCGCCGTGGGCGACCTGCCCTCCGTCGCCCTGGTCACCGCCGCCGCCCTCGCGGTCTGTGTCGGCCTGGTGCTCCGGGCCGACCACGCGGCCCGGCGGCACGCCCTCACCCGCGGCGCGGACCACGCCGCCGCACACCGCCGACCGGCACCGGAGCACGCCGATGAAAGGTGAACTCATGCACCAGGCCCCGCCCGCCGAGCGCACCGCGGCAGGCGCCGCCGACTGGGACGTCGCCTCCCTCGACCTCGACGCCTACCTGCGGCGCGTCGGCCACCACGGCCCCCGCACCGCCGGCACGGACGTCCTGCGCCGCCTGCACCGCGCGCACATGTCGACGATCTGCTTCACCAACCTCGACCTCTTCCTCGGCCGCGGCGTCCGCCTCGACCTGCCCAGCCTGCAACGCAAGCTCGTCGACGAGCGCCGCGGCGGCTACTGCTTCGAGCAGAACCTGCTGTTCGCCGCGGCCCTGGAGCGCCTCGGCTTCACCGTCACCCGGCACCTGGCCCGGATCCGCCGCGGCAGCGACCGGGTGCGGGCGCGCAGCCACGCGGTCGTGCTGGTCGACGTCGACGGCCGGCGTCTGCTCGCCGACGCCGGATTCGGCGACGAGGGACTCATCGAACCCATCCCCCTGGAGGACGGGGCCCGGCTGACCGTCGGCGACTGGACCTGGCGGGTCGACGCCGAGGACGACGAGTGGGTGCTGCGCTCCCGCCGCCCCGACGGCTGGTTCGACGTCTTCTCGCTGCGCCTGGAACGCCACTTCCCGATCGACTTCGAGACCTCCAACCACTACACGGCGAGCCACCCCAGGTCCGCGTTCGTCGGCAAGCTGCTCGCCCAGCGCGGCGACGAGCACCTGCGCCACGCCCTGTACAACCTGGATCTGACCACGCAGCATCCCGACGGCCGCCACGAGCAGCGGCGGCTGGCCCCCGAGGAACTGGGGCCCGTGCTGCGCGACGTCTTCGGAATCACGGTCCGCGAGCACGAGGAGCCGCTGCTGCTGGCGGCGCTCGCCGCGGCCGGCGCCGAAGCACGTCCCAAGGACCCCGTCACCCTTTGACGCCAAGGAGACGTCAGCGATGTTCCGCACCCCGGCCCCGCGCAAGGGCCTGTACCTGGGGAGCGTTCCCCAGCAGGCCGCCTCCGCCCACCCCGACACGCCCATCACCCTCGACCACGACCTGCACGCCCTGCCGGAGGCCGGGCGCCGGTTCACCGTCACCGAACTCGCCGGCTTCGTCGACGACCTGGCGGCCCGGCTGTGGGCCGCGGGCGTCCGCCCCAGCGAGCACGTCGCCCTCTACAAGGCGCAGAACTTCGACATCTACCTGCTGGCGTGCGCCGCCTCCCGCATCGGCGCCGTCCCGGCCCTGCTCTCCCCGGCGCTGGACGGCGCCACCGTGGACGCGCTGCTGCGCCGGCTGGACCGGCCCCACCTGATCACCGACGACGACAAGCTGAGCGGTGACCTCGCCGGACTGCCCCTGTACGAGACGGCCGGCCGGGTCGTCACCGTCGACCGCGGCGGCGAGGGCGGCATCTGCCTCGCCGACCTCGCCGGCTCCCCGCGCCGCGAACCGGTGCTGCTGCACGCCGACCACCCGGCGCTGATGACCCACACCTCCGGCACCACCGGCGTGCCCAAGCTGGTCGTGCACACCGCCCGCTCGCTCCAGGGCCGCCTGCGCCCCCAGACGGGCCTCGCCTCCCTCATCCGCACCCGCGAGACGTACGCGGTGCACCTCTCCTACGTCCACTCCCGGATGTACATGGCGCTCGCCGTCGCCCTGTCCAAGGGCATGCCGGTGGTCGTCCTGGACGACGGCTCGCCCGAGCACGCCGCCGACGTGTTCGTCCGCACCCGGCCCGGCTTCGTGGAGACGCACCCCAACTCCTTCATGGAGTGGGAGGAACTGGCCGACGACCCGCGCGGACCGCTGTCCAACGTGAAGTACTTCAACGGCACGTTCGACGCCCTCCACCCGCCGACCATAGGCAAGCTGCTGTCCGCCTCCCGGCGCTCCAACCCGCTGTTCTTCCAGTTCTACGGGCAGAGCGAGTGCGGGCCGCTGGTGGGCCGCTGGTACACCCGCAAGAACATCCACAAGGCCGACGGCCGCTGCCTGGGCTTCACCATCCCCGGCATCACCCGGCTGCGGATCGTCAGCCGCGACGGCAGGCGCCCCACCAAGAAGAACCCCGGCCTCATCGAGGTGCAGAGCGACGGGCGCGCGGTGAGCTACTACGCGGAGGAGGAGCGCTACGCCAAGGAGTGCCACGGCGACTGGTGGCGCACCGGCGACGTCGGCTACCGCACCTCCCTGGGCTGCGTCCACCTCCTGGACCGCGAGGTCGACGTCATCCCCGGCATCGACAGCACCCTGGAGGTGGAGGACACCGTCCTCGGCCGACTGGAGGAACTCTCCGAGCTGGTCCTGGTGCCCGGCCCCGACAAGGAGCCGCTGCCGGTGGTGTGCACCCGGCGCAACGAGCCGCTGGACCCGGAGCGCTGGCGCTCCGCCGTGGCCGACTTCCCGCAGCTCGCCGACCCCGTCCAGCTGCCGCTGAGCGAACTGCCGCGCACCGCCACGATGAAGGTGCAGCGGATCGAGCTCGCCCGCCGGCTCAGCGAACGCGCGGAGCGTGCCGCATGACCGCCACGACGGACCGGGCCCGTTCGGCGGGCGACGTGGACGTCCTCGTCGTCGGCGCCGGGCCCACCGGTCTGCTCGCCGGCTGCGAACTGCTGCGCCGCGGCGTCAAGATCCGGGTGATCGACCGCGACCTGGAACCGATGGCGGTCCCCAAGGCGCTGTCGCTGTGGCCCCGCGCCGTCGACGTGCTCGACGACCTGGGCGTCGGTGACGGGCTGCGCGCGGCCTCCGTCCGCGTCGACACCTGGAGCTACTTCTCCGACCGCCGCCCGCTCGCCTCCTTCCCGATCCCCGCCGAGTACGCGGCCCTCAGCCTGCCCCAGTACGAGACCGAGCGGCTGCTGACCGAGCGCTTCCACGCGCTGGGCGGGAAGGTCGAGCGCGGCGTGCGGCTGCTCGCCGTCGACGACGTCGACTACTCCGGCCGCATCGACGCCACCGACGGGGTCACCGCCGTCCTCGAGCACCAGGACGGCGTCGTCGAACGCGTCCGCGTGCCCTTCCTCATCGGCGCCGACGGAGCGGGCAGCGCGGTGCGCGGCCAGCTGGGCACCGGGTTCGAGGGCAGCACCTACGAGATGGCGTTCGCCCTGGTCGACACCCGGATCGAGGGGCATCTGCCGGCCAACGAGATCCGCTACTACCAGGCCCCGTCGGGCACGCTGGTCATCGTGCCGATGCCGGACGGCGTCTTCCGCTTCCTGTGCGTGCTGCCCAGCGCGGGCCAGGAGGTCGGCGTCGGGATGATGCAGAAGCTGGTCGACGAGCGCGGCCCGCGCGGCATCAGGCTCACCGACCCGGTCTGGCAGACCGTCTTCCGGGTGCACGCCCGGCGCGCCACCGACTTCCAGCGCGGCCGGATCTTCCTCATGGGCGACGCGGCGCACGTGCACAGCCCCGCGGGCGGCCAGGGCATGAACAACGGCCTCCAGGACGCCCACAACCTGGCCTGGAAGCTCGCCGCGGTGATCCACGGCGACTCGCCGTCCTCGCTGCTGCGCGACTACGGCGCCGAGCGCACCCACATCACCCGGCGCATCGTGCGCGACACCGACATGCAGACGCGTGCCTGGATGGCGGGAAGCCGAGCCAAAGTGATCACCCGTGACGCCCTGTTCCGCCTCGCCGACCGCACCGGCGCCGTCACCCGGTTCTACGCACCCGTGCTCGCGGGCCGCCGGCTCGCCTACGAGGTGGTCCGCGCCACCCAGCTCCCCTCCCGGCGGCACCGGTGCGCGCTGCGCGGCCGGCTCCCCGGCGGCCTGCGCGTCGGCTCGGTCTTCCCCCGGCAGGTCGCGCTGGCGCACACCATGAGCGGCCCGGCGGCCGACCCGTCCGCGTGGACGCTGGTGGTGGTCACCCCGCCCACCGGACGGCACGCGGCGTGGCTGGAGGAGGTCGAGCGGATCGCGGCGCGCCGCGGGCGGTTGCGGGTGCTGCGGCTGAGCCGTCGGGAACTGGCGCCCTTCGGTGCCTGCCCGGAGGCCCACTACCACCTGGTCCGGCCGGACGGGCACATCGCCGCCCACGGACACGAACGCGACCTGGACCGCCTGGAGTCCGAACTGGACGAGGTGCTGCCGGCCCGGCCCTGACCGGCCCGCGGCGCCGACACCGCTCCTCGGGAGGAGAGTCATGACCACCGACACGACCGTGGCCGTCGCCTACCACTCCGGCTATGGACACACCGCCGTGCTCGCCGAGGCCGTGGGCGACGGAGTGGCCGAGGCGGGTGCCACGGCCGTGCCGGTCCGCGTCGACACGATCACGGACGAGCAGTGGGCCGCCCTCGACGCCGCGGACGCCATCGTCTTCGGCGCCCCGACCTACCTGGGCACCGCGTCGGCGGCGTTCCACGTGTTCGCCGAGTCGACGTCGGGCCGCTGGGCCAGGCGGGCCTGGACCGGGAAGGTGGCCTCCGGGTTCACCGTCTCCGGGTCGATGAGCGGGGACAAGCTGCACACCTTGCAGTACTTCTCGGTCTTCGCCGCGCAGCACGGCATGCACTGGGTCAGCCTCGACCTGCTGCCCGGCTGGAGTTCCAGCACCGCCTCCGTCCACGATCTGAACCGGCTCGGCATCACCCTCGGCACCGGTGCCCAGGTGGACACCGACCGCGGCCCGGAGGAGGTGTCCAAGGCCGACGCGCAGACCGCCCTCCACCTCGGGGCGCGGGTCGCCCGCGTCGCCGCCGCGCTGACCGCGGCGCCGGCCGCGGCCGGCGCGGCGCGCTGACCCGCCACCCGGCACCACCCGAACGGACACCACCGCACACGGCGCTGGGGGGGGGGGGGGGAGGGGGGGTGGGAGGCGGCGCACGGTGTTGCGCCCTGAACGGAGCAACCCGATGGAGGGGAGAGAATTCTGGTAGGGGGGCGGTATCCATGAG
>NZ_JBVIGC010000006.1:0-19756 GCF_055571015.1 Streptomyces sp. NPDC031049 | reverse complement strand
TACCTCCTCCTCCCTCCCCCCCCCCCCCCCCCCCCCCCCCCACCCCCACCCCACACCCCCCCCCACCCCCCCCCCCCCCCCCCCCCCCCCCCCCCTACCCCCCCCCCCCCCCCCCCCCCGCGGTTCCCGCCACACGGCACCATCGAGCAGAGGAGAACCCCATGCGGGCGGACGAGATACCCACGCGGGAGCACACCCGCGCCCCCCAGCACTTCAGAGCGCGCGTACGGGCGGACGGCGCGGAGGGCTGGCCGGTGGAACCCGGCCGCTACCGGCTGGTCGTCAACCGGGGCTGCCCCTGGTCGCACCGGGTGGTCCTGGCCCGGCAGCTCCTCGGCCTGGACACGGCCGTGCAACTGGCCGACACCGACCCGGTCCGCGAACCGATCGACGGCGACCACCACTGGGTGTTCAGCGAGGCGACGGGCAGCCCGGGAGGCGTCGACCCGGTGCTGGGCATCCACGCGCTGCGCGAGGCCTACCTGGCCACGGAGCCCGGCTACACCGGCGGCGTCACCGTGCCCGCGCTGGTGGACATCCCCTCGGGCCGGGTCGTCAGCAACGACTTCGACCAGCTCGTCCTGGACTTCGTCACCGAGTGGCGCGCAGAACACCGGGCCGGCGCGCCCGACCTGTACCCGCAGCACCTGCGGGACGAGATCGAGTCGCTGTCCGCCGAGATGCACACGGACCTCAACGACGGCGTCTACCGGGCGGGTTTCGCCCCCTCCCAGGAGAGCTACGAGCGGGCGGTGACCCGGCTGTTCCGGCGCCTGGACCTGCTGGAGGAGCGGCTGAGCGGCCGCCGCTACCTGGTCGGCGACGCGGTCACCGTGGCCGACCTGCGGCTCTGGCCGACCCTGATCCGCTTCGACTGCGTCTACCACGGCCTGTTCAAGTGCAACGTCCGGCGCCTGAAGGACTACCCGGCGCTGTGGGCGTACACCCGCGACCTGTACCGGACGCCCGGCTTCGCGCAGACCGTCGACTTCGCCCACATCAAGCGCAGTTACTACTACGGGATGCCCGGCATCAACCCGACCCGGATCGTGCCGGCCGGCCCCGACCCGGCGGAGCTGGACACCCCGCACGGCCGCGAGGCCCTCGGCGCCGGCCTCCCCGCCCCGCGCTGACGGCACGCGCCCGGCACCCGCGCCGCCGGCCCACCCGGCACGCGCATCGCCGGCCCGCCGTGGCCCCCGCCCCCGCTCCGAACGGCACGCCGTGGCCCCCGCGTCCGCTTCCCGGACGCGGGGGCCACGGCGCAGGAGCCCGCGACGGCCGCCCTACTGCGCGGCCTCCTTCTCGATGACGACCTTGAGCCGGTCCAGGGTGGCGGTGACGTCCGCGGCCAGCTTGTCGTTCCACTCGGTCACGAACCGCTTCTGCTCGCTCTCCGACAGCCCAGAGATGATCTTGGCGAGGCCCTCGGTGAGCCGGGCGAGCCGGAAGTGGTGCACGACCCGGCTGCCGCCGCCCGGCTCGGGCGTGATCTCGTACGACCAGATGCTCTCCTGCCGCGTGCGGTCGGCGGCCAGGATCGACCAGCGGAAGACCCGGCCGGGCTCGGCCTCGATCACCTCGGACTCGGTGGTCCACGGGCCGCGGATCACCGGCGCCCAGGCGACCACGTCGGTGCCGCGCACGTTGTCGCCGCGGAAGACGGCGCCCACCGTCCGCGGTTCGCCCTCGACCCAGGTCCCGCCCGTGCACTCGGGGCTCCACTCCCCGCTGCGGCCCAGGTCGCTGACGGTGTCGTACACCGTGTCCGGCGACGCCGCGATCACCGTCTCGGCCCGCACCTCGAAGATCGCCGAGCGGCCCTCGAGCAGATGGCTCGCCTGGTTCGTCATGACGCAACTCCCTCGTGAGTGAAATCGGTGAGCAGGACCAGTCGCCTGCCGTGCAGTTCGCCCCGCTCCATGCGGATGTGCGCCTCGCGGGCCGCACTGAGGGGCAGCTTCTCGGTGACCCGGGGCCGCAGCCGTTTCTCGGCGAGCAGCCGGTTGATGGAGACCGCCGCCCGGGACAGCTCGTCCGTGGTGGCGTGGGAGATCACGAAGCCCAGGATCGAGGCGTCCTTCATGAAGAACGGCCCCGCCGGCAGCTGCGGCCGGGACGTCACCCCGGCGAGCAGCACGATCCGGCCCCGCGGCGCGAGCATCTCGACCGCGACGTCCAGGTCGTGGTCGCCGAAGGTGTCGATGTGCAGGTCGACCCCGCCCCCGGCCCGCTCCCTGACCGCGGCGGCGAGGTCCGGCTCGTGGTAGTCGACGACCGCCGTCGCGCCGAGGGACCGGCAGTAGTCCGCGTCCCGCGGACTGCACGAGGCGACGACCCGGGCGCCGGCGTCGACGGCCATGGTGACCAGGGCGCTGCCGACGTTGCCGGCCGCCCCGCCCACGAAGACGGTCTCGCCGGGCCGCACCGCGCCGTGGGTGAACAGCGCCAGATGGGCGGTGCCGGCCGGGTGCGCCACGGCGACGGCGTCGACGGGGTCCACGCCCTGGGGGAGGTGGTAGAGCCGGTCCGCCGAGACCACCGCGCGCTCGGCGGCCGCACCCTGCCGGCCCTCGTGACCCAGGCTGTTGGACCACACCAGGTCGCCCGCGGCGAAGCCGTGAGCGCCGGGACCGGCATGGAGGACCCGGCCGACCAGGTCCCGGCCGATGACGAAGGGGAACGGGAGCGGGGTGCGGAACACTCCCTTGCGGACGAAGGTGTCCACCGGGTTGACCGTGGTCGCGAGGACCTCGACCAGGACGTCCGAGGGACCGGGCAGGGGACTGGGGAGCATGCCGAACCGGATCGCCTCCGGCGGGCCCAGCTCCTCGACATAGGCAGCACGCATGCCGCCAAGGACGACACAGCGCGCCGCCCCGCGCCAACGCCGGCCGGCCTTTCTGTCAGGTCCCGGGCCCCGCCCCTCCGCCGGTCCCCGGGCCCTGCCCCCTCCGTCGGTCCCGGCCCTCGCCCCCCATCGGTGCCGGGCTCCGCCCCTCCCTCGGTCCGGGCCCCCGGCCCCCGTCGGCTCCGGCCCCGCCCCGGCCCCGACCTGACGGATCACACGGCGGCGCGTTGGTGCCGCACCCCACCGGCCCCAGGATGGCGCGCGAGTCAACAGCGAGGGAGTAACGCGCATGACCCGGCCCGCGACCACCGACCCGCCCGGCGTGACCGGGTACGGCACAACGGAACGACCACGGAACGACGCCGGCCCGCGGGAGCCGGACCGGGTCCGCACCCGGATCACCGCCGGCACCCTGGCCGGCCGGCGGGCCGGACCGGTCACGGCGTTCCTCGGCGTCCCCTACGCCGAACCCCCCGTCGGCGCCCTCCGGTTCGCCTCCCCGCGCCCGCTGCGCCCCTTCACCGGCGTCCGGGACGCCACCCGCCGCGCACCGGCGGCCTGCCAGTGGAGCGACCCCGACGGCACCGAGGACTGCCCTGACGCGAACGTGTGGACGCCCGGCGTCGAGGGCCGCCGTCCGGTGCTCGTCCACATCCACGGCGGCGGCTGGCAGAAGGGCTCGGGCGGCGACCCCACGTACGACGGTGCGCGGCTCGCGACCCGCGGCGACCTGGTCGTGGTGACCTTCAACTACCGGCTCGGCGTCTTCGGTTTCGGCCTGCACGAGGCGTTCCGGGACGAGCGGACCGGCTCGTGCGCCAACTGGGGGCTCCAGGACCAGATCGCCCTGCTGCACTGGGTGCGGGAGAACGCGACGGCCTTCGGCGGAGACCCGGACGACATCACGGTGTGCGGCTCGTCCGCGGGCGGGGCCTCCGCCTGGCAGCTCGCGCTCCTGCCCGAACTGCGGGGCACCGTCCGCCGGATCGTCCCCATCAGCGCATGCCACGTCACCGTCCCGGCCACCTCGCAGACGCCCGGGGACTCCCGCCGCGTGTACGGCATCCTGGCCCGTCGCCTGGGCACCACCGTGGCGGGGCTGCGCTCGGTGCCGGCCGGGGTGCTCCGGGACGCCGCGGCCACCTTCTTCGCCGGCCGCCCCGCGGACCGCCCCGTCCGGACCGGGCGCTGGTACCGGGGACCGGTCCTGGACCACCGGTGGATGCCCGGCTTCGACCACGAACTGCCCACCCCGGACGTGCCGGTGCTGTCCGTGCACATGGCCACCGAGGGCTCCTTCTACACGGGCCCCGGCTCCCCGCAGCCCGCCCCCGTACCCGTCGACGAGGCCTCCCTGCGCCACGCGGTCCGCGAGGTCCTGCTGTACGCCGCGGACGAGGAGCGGGTCGGCGGCCCGGACGGCCTGCCCCGGGCGTGCGTCGAGGCGTACCGGGACGCCGCCGTGGCCGAGGGGCGCTCCGGCGATCCGCTGTCCGTGTGGACGGAGGTCTGGGGCGATCTGCTGTTCCGGCACGGCATCGTCCGGCTCGCCGAGCGGCACGCCCGCCTCGGCCGCAGCCCGCTGTACGCGATGGAGCTG
This sequence comes from Streptomyces sp. NPDC031049, assembly GCF_055571015.1. NCBI lineage: Bacteria > Bacillati > Actinomycetota > Actinomycetes > Kitasatosporales > Streptomycetaceae > Streptomyces > Streptomyces sp. NPDC031049. Next base: position 15,305 of record NZ_JBVIGC010000006.1, on the reverse strand, counting down.
AACCACCCGGTCCGGCCGCCGTACTTCGGCACCCCGCACACCGCCGACGCCGTGTTCCTCTTCGGCACCCACGGGCTGCCCCGGCACGTCGCCAGGTTCGGCGACGGCCCCGCCGAGCGGCGCGTGTCGGCCGCCTTCATGGACATCGTGGCGTCCTTCGCCAGGGGCTCGCGGCCCGAGGCTCCGGGCCTGCCGCCCTGGCCGGCGTTCACGCCCGGCACCCCGAGCACCCTCGTCCTGGGCGGCGCCCGTCCGGCCGAGACCGCCGTGATGCCCAAGTCCCGGCAGCTGGCCTTCTGGGACGACGTCCCCTGGGTGCCCCGGCCGTGACGGGCGGGAGACCGCCCGCCGGTGACGGGCCGCTGATCACCGACGTCGCACCGGGCACCGCGGGGATGAGCGACGGGGTACGCCCGCTGATCCGCACGCTGCGCCCCGAGCTGACCGCGGACGCCTTCGACCGGTTCGCCGCCGAAGCGCACGCGCAGGGGCTGGTGTTCACCGCCGCCCACCTCCCGGACGGCACCTGCGCGGCCGTGGCCACCCACCGCACCCTGGCCACCAGCCGGGGACGGATCCTGTTCGTCGAGGACCTCGTCACCGGCACCGGCCACCGGTCGGCCGGGATCGGGGCGAGGCTGTTCGAAAGCCTCGTCGAACGCGCCCGTGCCGCGGGCTGTGCCGCCGTCGAACTCGACTCCGGCGTCACCAACCACGCCGCCCACCGCTTCTACCACGTGCGCCGCATGCGCATCGCGGCGCTCCACTTCAGGCTCGACGGCCTGCTCTGACCTCCGGCCGCCCCGCGTCCGCGCCCCTCACCCCTTCCCCCGCGCCCCCCTCCCCCAGGGGGGCGCGGGGGAAGGGACGACGTCGGCCACGTCGCGACGGTGCCGGCCATCGCTCCGGCCACCGTCAGGAGGCCCGCCGCGCCTGCGGGGCCGTCGCGGAGAGCATCCAGACGGCGTGCGCGGCCGAGGCCAGGGTGGTGTGCCGGTGCCAGCCGCCGTAGGAGCGGCCCACGTAGTCGCGGATGCCGACGTGGGAGGTCACCTCGTCGAAGTCCCGGTCGACGCGCCGCGCCGAGTCGCTGAAGCGCAGCACCGAGGCGGCCGGATGCGGCAGGTCGGTCAGCCACATCTCGGCCGGCCCGCGCCGGCCCGGAGCGCTGACACCGACCAGCGCCAGCGGCGCCCCGCCCGGTCCCGTCCCCGGCACCCGCACCCCGACCGCCGCGACCAGCGCGGTCCTGCGCACCGCCGGCAGCGACCGGGAGACGGTCTCCAGGCGGGCCACGGGCCGGAACAGGGCCCGCGCCGCCTGCATGATCTCCGGCGCCGTCAGCCGGTGCGAGCCGTACCCCGTCAGGGCGGGGTCGTGCACCGTGAGCGGCAGGTCGCCGTGGACCCGGACCATCGCCGGGAACCCCAGGGCGCGCAGCCCGCGGAGCGTGGCGACGGGGTCCGCCTCCTCGATGTCGACGACCACCGGACGCTCCGGCAGCTCCCAGGCGGCCAGGCTCTCCCGGCAGGCCGTCAGCACACAGTCCCCGAGCGTCTCCGGCCCCGCCTCGCACGGAATGGAGGCCTGGTTGCGGCGCAGCCCGTCCTTGATCCAGGCCTGCGGAAGATACAGGCGCCAGTTGAACGGCGCCGTCAGCGTGTCGGAGACGCCCCACACCCCGACGGAACGCTGGGCGTTGAGGGCCTGCCCCTCGTCGGCCGAGAAGCACCGCCCGACCCCGACCGAGTGCCGCCCCACCTTCGGGATCGTCATCAGTCGGGCGACGTAGGCCTGCGGGGGCGCCAGCCGGGTCAGATGGCCGGCCAGGGACCGGCGCACCGGCATCCAGTCCCAGGTGGAGCTGCAGATGAAGTGGTGCAGGCTCTGACCGGTGCTGCCGCCCTTGAGCGCCGCCATGTTCCGGATCGACTTGCGGCCACGGGTGGAGAGCAGCCCGTGGACGTACTCCATGCCCCGGCGCCGCTGGTCGCTGCGGCGCAGTGTCGCGAAGAGCTCCGTGCCCAGGTCCTCGAGCGCATCCCCGAGCACCGCTTCGGGACGAATCAGAGCAGTACTCATGTGACTCCTCGGTCGATTCATTTCACGCCGTGCGGCCCGCTCAATTCACGCCGTGCGGCCGGAAGAATTCACGCCGTGCGGTCCGCTCCACATTAGGAATCCGGGGCAGCCGTAATGAATGACAAGGGCCTGGCAAGGTTCAGCGGTTGGGGCGAGTGCGGTACATGACTGCTTCGAGCCCGACCGCACCGATGCGGTTGACCGGCGACGCACCTGAACAGCACAGTCGGCTACGGGAGTTGGACCACGCAGCGGAGACGGGTGAACATGGGACGCAAGAAGAAGGTCATCCTCGCGGAACCGCGCAGTTTCTGCGCGGGTGTGCGTCGCGCCATATCAATTATCGAGCTGGCGCTGGAACGCCATGGCGCCCCGCTTTATGTGCGCAAGGAAATCGTGCACAACCACTATGTGGTGAAGCAGTTCGAGCGGCGCGGCGTCGTGTTCGTGGATTCCGAGGAGGAGGTGCCCGAGGGCGCGGTGTGCGTGTTCTCCGCGCACGGCGTCTCCCCCCAGGTGCGCAGCAACGCCCGGGCCCGCCGGCTGGAGGTGATCGACGCGACCTGCCCGCTGGTCTCCAAGGTGCACCAGGAGGCCAAACGGTTCGCCCGGGAGGAACGCACGCTGCTGCTGGTGGGACACGCCGGGCACGAGGAGGTCGAGGGCACCTACGGGCACGCGCCGGACCGGACGGTGATCGTGGAGACCGTGGAGGACGCCGAGCGGCTCGACCTGCCGGCCGACACCCCGGTGGCCTACCTCACCCAGACGACGCTGTCGGTGGACGAGACCCGCGACATCATCGAGGTGCTGCGCCGCCGCTTCACCGATCTGCGCGGCCCGGGCACCGACGACATCTGTTTCGCGAGCCAGAACCGGCAGGACGCCGTCAAGCAGGTCGTGCCGCGCTCCGACCTCGTGCTCGTGGTGGGTTCCCGCAACTCCAGCAATTCGCTGCGGATGGTCGAGGTGGCGCGGCGGCTCGGTGTGCGGGCCCATCTCGTCCCGGACGTCACGGAACTGGACGAGAGCTGGCTGGACGGAGTGTCGGTGGTCGGCCTGAGCGCGGGCGCGAGCGCCCCGGAGATCCTCGTCGACCAGGTGCTCCGCAGGCTCGCGGACCTCGGGTACCGCGACATCGAGATCGAGCGGGTGGCGCAGGAGGACGTGGTCTTCCATCCGCCGACGCACCTCATCGACACGGCCAAGGCCGGCTGACCGGCCGGATGGGAGAGGGAGCACTATGACGACCGCGGTGACGGACCGGCTGGCGGTGCGCGGCACGCGCGCGGAGGTGCTGCGCAGGGCCGAGCGACGTCTCGGCGAACTCCTCGCCGACGAACGCGCCCGCTGGAGCGGTGTCGACGAACGGGGCGCGGTGCCCGTGGACACGGTGACCTCCCTGGTCGACGCGGGCGGCAAGCGGCTGCGCCCCGCCTTCTGCGTGACCGGGTACCTGGCCGCGGGGGGCGACCCCGACGACCCGATGGTGGCGGACGCCGCCTCCGGCATCGAACTGATCCACACCGGCGCGCTGCTGCACGACGACGTGCTCGACGCGTCCGACACCCGGCGCGGCGCCCCCGCGGCGCACGTGCGGCACGCCACGGTCCACGCCGAGCGCGGCTGGCGGGGCGAGTCGCGCCGCTACGGCGAGGGCGTGGCACTCATCTCCGGGGTGCTGGCCATGCTCTACGCCGACCGCCTCACCCGGGGCCTGCCGCCCGCCGCCCGCGACGTGTGGGGCGAGATGGTCACCGAGATCCAGATCGGCCAGCACCTGGACGTGGCCGTGGCCGCGGAGGGCGTCATCGCGCCGGAGTTGTCGCGGTGGATCGCGATCTGCAAGTCCGGCCGCTACAGCATCACCCGCCCCCTGCTGCTGGGGGCCGCGCTCGCCGGACGGCCCGACCTGACCGGCGCGTTCGAGGAGTACGGCGAGTGCCTCGGGCTCGCCTTCCAGCTGCGCGACGACCTCATCGGCGCGTTCGGCGACAGCACGGTGGCCGGCAAGCCGGTCGGACTCGACCTGGAGCAGCACAAGATGACGCTGCTGCTCGCCGAGGCCGCCGAACGCGACCCGCAGGTGCGCTGCCTGGTCAACCGCCCCGCATGGGACACCGCCGCGCTGCTCGACCTCCTCGGCGAGAGCAGGACCCGTATCGAAGCGCGCATCGACGCGCTCGTGGAACGCGCCGGCGCGGCCCTCGACCAGGCCGCGATCGAACCGGTGTGGCGGGACGAACTCAGCGAGATGGCCCTCGAAGTCGCCTATCGGAACCGGTGATCGCATGTCATTGCTGGAAACCGTGCACGGCCCGGAGCGGCTCCGGGAACTGAGCACGGAGGAACTGGACGTCCTGGCCGCGGAGATCCGCGCCTTCCTCGTCGACCGGGTCTGTGTGACGGGCGGTCACCTCGGACCCAACCTGGGCGTCGTGGAACTGACCCTCGCCCTGCACCGGGTCTTCGACTCCCCCCGTGACCGGCTGCTGTGGGACACCGGTCACCAGTCGTACGTGCACAAGATCGTCACCGGGCGGGCGGCCGGCTTCGACCGGCTGCGCCAGGAGGGCGGTCTGTCGGGCTACCCGAACCCGGCGGAGTCCGAGCACGACTTCGTGGAGAACTCCCACGCCTCCACCGCGCTGTCGTACGCCGACGGCCTGGCCCGCGCCGACGCCCACCAGGGCCGCACCGACCGGGCCGTGGTCGCCGTCATCGGCGACGGGGCGATGACCGGCGGCATGGCCTGGGAGGCCCTGAACAACATCGCGGGCGGCCCGGACCGGCCGCTGATCGTCGTCCTCAACGACAACCAGCGCTCCTACGCGCTCACCCAGGGCGGGTTCGCCGACCACCTGGGCGAGCTGCGGGCCGGACACCCGGGCCCGCCCGGCCTCTTCGAGCAGTTGGGGCTGGCCTACCTCGGCCCCGTCGACGGGCACGACGTGACGGCGCTGGAGGAGACGCTGCGGCGCGCCCGGGAGCTGCGCCGGCCGGTCGTCGTCCACGTGGTGACCGAGAAGGGCCGCGGTTTCGCGGTGACCGAGCGGAACGAGCTGGACCGGGGCCACGCCGTCAAGCCGATGGACCCCGAGACGGGCCGTCCGCTGAAGAGTTCCGCGGGGCCGTCGTTCACCTCCGTCTTCGGGCGCGAACTCGTCCGCATCGCCGAGCGCCGCCCGGACGTCGTGGCGATCACGGCGGCCATGCTGGAGCCGACCGGTCTGCTGCCGATGCAGGAGCGCTTCCCGAAGCGGGTCGTCGACGTGGGCATCGCCGAGCAGCACGCGGTCACCATGGCCGCCGGCATGTCCCTGGGCGGCGTCCACCCGGTCGTCGCCATCTACTCCACCTTCGTCAACCGCGCCTTCGACCAGCTGCTGATGGACGTGGCGCTGCACCGAAGGGCCGTGACGTTCGTGCTGGACCGCTCCGGCGTCACCGGTGACGACGGTCCCAGCCACAACGGGATGTGGGACATGTCCGTCCTTCAGGTGGTCCCCGGGCTGCGGATCGCCGCCCCCCGGGACGGCGCCCGGCTCGCCGAGCTGCTCGGGGAGGCCGTCGACTGGGAGGAGGGCCCGACCCTGGTGCGCTTCCCCAAGGGCCCGACGGGCGAGGACATCCCCGCCAAGACCATGTTCGCCGGCACCGACGTGCTGCACCGGGCCGGACCGCTGGACGTGCTGATCGTCTCGGTGGGGGCCCTGGCCCGGGTGGCGCTCCAGGTGGCCGAGGTGCTGTGGGCGCACGGGATCGGCGCGACGGTGGTCGACCCGCGCTGGGTGACGCCGGTCAACCCCACGCTCGCCGACATCGCGCGCCGGCACCGCTTCGCCATCACCGTCGAGGACAACAGCCGGCTGGGCGGCGTGGGTTCGACCATCGCCCAGTTCCTGCGCGACGAAGGGGTGCGCACACCGCTGCGGGAGTTCGGCATCCCGCGGCGCTTCCTCCAGCACGGCAGCCGCGCCCAGGTGCTCTCCGGCTGCGGGCTGACCGCGCAGGAGATCGCCAGGGCGGTGGTGGAGGAGATCAGCGGTCCGGTGGAGGACCGGGCCGGATCGGGAGTGATCGACTTCGAGCGGGAGATGGCCCGCCTGATCGAGCGGGAACGCGGAGGGGACACACGATGACGACGGTCGGTCTCGGAATGCCCGCGATCAGGCCGGGGGCGGACCTGCCGCCGCTGGCCCCGCGCCGCAGGTCCCGGAAGATCATGGTGGGTGAGGTGCCGGTCGGCGGGGACGCGCCGGTGTCGGTGCAGTCGATGACGACGACCGTGACCGCGGACGTCAACGCCACGCTCCAGCAGATCGCCGAGCTGACGGCGGCCGGCTGCCAGATCGTCCGGGTCGCGGTGCCCTCGGCCGACGACGTGCAGGCGCTGCCCGCCATCGCCCGGAAGTCGCCGATCCCGGTGATCGCCGACATCCACTTCCAGCCCAAGTACGTGTTCGCGGCCATCGACGCCGGGTGTGCCGCCGTACGCGTCAACCCGGGGAACATCAAGAAGTTCGACGACAAGGTCGGGGAGATCGCCAAGGAGGCCGCCAACGCCGGCATCCCGATCCGGATCGGCGTCAATGCCGGTTCGCTGGACCGGCGGCTGCTCGAGAAGTACGGCAGGGCGACCCCCGAGGCGCTGGTGGAGTCGGCGCTGTGGGAGTGCTCCCTGTTCGAGGAGCACGGCTTCCGCGACATCAAGATCTCCGTCAAGCACAACGACCCGGTGGTCATGATCGCCGCCTACCGGCTGCTCGCGCAGCGCTGCGACTACCCCCTGCACCTCGGCGTCACCGAGGCCGGTCCGGCCTTCCAGGGCACGATCAAGTCCGCGGCGGCCTTCGGCGCGCTGCTGTCGGAGGGGATCGGCGACACCATCCGGGTCTCCCTGTCGGCGCCGCCGGTGGAGGAGGTCAAGGTCGGCACGCAGATCCTGGAGGCGCTGGCGCTGCGCGAGCGCGGCCTCGACATCGTCTCCTGCCCCTCCTGCGGGCGGGCCCAGGTGGACGTGCACACGCTGGCGGAGAAGGTCTCCGCCGCGCTGGAAGGGTTCCCCGCGGCGCTGCGGGTCGCCGTCATGGGCTGCGTGGTGAACGGGCCGGGCGAGGCCCGGGAGGCGGACCTGGGCGTGGCGTCCGGCAACGGCAAGGGGCAGATCTTCGTCAAGGGGGAGGTGATCAAGACCGTTCCCGAGTCGCTCATCGTGGAGACTCTGGTGGAGGAGGCCGTACGGATCGCCGAGGAGCGGGGCGAGTCGGTCGACGGGCCGGGCCCGGTGATCGTCACGCCGTCCTGACCCTCACGTCCCCTAGCCCCTCTCGTATCCCTCGCCCCTCGCCCCTTCGTCCTCCTCCGTGCCGACGACGGCCCGCGGGTTGCCCCGCGGGCCGTCGCGCTGTGCCGGAGGAGTTGACATTGTCAGCCCCCGACCAGGGAGGTTTCACGCCAACCGGCCGCGCGCGGTCCGGGCCCCCGGCAGGACGCCACCGCGTGCGGCCGGCCTCCGACGGCGCAGAACGCCCTGGGCACCGCGGGTGGTTGCCGGAACACGGAGAGAGCGGCGCCGTACGGGAGGAAGGGGAAGGCCGTCGGGTCCCCGGCCGAAACGAATCGCTCTCACGTGCGACTGAACTACCTTGGCGTTGTCCGGAACAGGATGGAACGGGGGTGACTGCACGCGGTGTCGGCGGACCTCGCACGCGGCCCCGGACGGGGAGTTCCGCGCCCGGCGGGCTGAGGAGGAACCTTTCCGCTCCTCGCCCGCGGCGCGTTCCCTCCCGCCGCCTCGCGACACCGACGCCCGGCCGGCTCCCCGCGGCGCTCCCGCGCCGGGTCACCGTGGACGGCGCGGAACGGCCTCGCCTCGTCCTGCGCACGGGCTTGCCCGGAAACAAGCGGGATCCCTTCATCACGTGTGTCCGTTGATCCATAGGGGCTGCCCATGTATCCGATCAGTTCGAGCACCATCAGTGACGAGCTCAGCACCGGCGGACTGGGTGTGCTCACCGTCGCCAGCCGCTGTCTCGTGGGCCGGCAGCGGGAGGGGGCCGAACTGCGCGGGCTCCTCGGCAATCCGGCCGTCCGCGTCGTCACCGTCACCGGCCCGGCCGGCGTCGGCAAGAGCAGGCTCGCCGCGGCGGCGTTCGCCGACGTCTCCGGCTCCTTCGAGGACGGCGGATGGGTCGTCGACCTGAGCGACGCCCGGCCGGGCCAGGACCCCGAGACCGTGCTGGCCGAGACCCTCGGCCTGGAGACCGGCACCGCCCGGCCCTCGCACACGCTCCTGCGGCAGTACTTCCGGCCCCGCCGCTGCCTGCTCTTCCTGGACGGCTGCGACCGGATGCGCGCCGCCCTCGTCCCGGTCGTCACCCGCCTGGTCAACGACTGCCCGCGGCTCACGGTCCTGATCACCGGAAACGAGCGGCTCGGCGTCTACGGCGAGGTGCTGCTGCGCCTCGGCCCGCTGGAGCTGCCCCCGGACGACGCCGAGCCGGACCTGGCGGAGCTGCGGGAGATCCCCTCGGTCAAGCTGTTCCTGCAACGCACCGCCGTCAGCCGCCCCCACTTCGCGCTGACCGAGCACAACCGCGACGCGGTCGTGCGGCTGTGCCGGCGCACCGACGGCCTGCCGATGGCGATCGAGTTCGCCGCGTCCCGCATGAAGATGCTCTCCCCGCAGCGGCTCCTGGACGAACTGGACGCCGGCCTCGACGCCCTGTCCGGCACCGAGTTCGACACCCTGTCCCGGCACCGTGGCATGGGCACGGCCATCGCCCGCCAGCTCGACGCGCTCGACACGCACGAACGCGCCCTGCTGCGCCGGCTCGCCGTGTTCCACCGGGCCTTCGACCTGCCCACCGCCCAGGCCGTGTGGTCGGGCGAGGCCGGCGAACTCCAGCGCCTGCTGGAGAGGTTCGTCGACAAGAGCCTGCTGCACACCGGCGAATGCTCCGACGGCGAGCTGATCATCTCCATGCTCGGCCTGACCCGGCAGTTCCTGCTGGAGGAGGCCGACGCCCTGGGGGAGAGCGACGAACTCGCCGCGGCCCACTCCGCGTTCTGCGTCGACCTCGCCGAGAGCGCCGAGAGCGGGCTGCGCGGACCCGGCCAGGGCCGGTGGCTGCGCGCCGTCGACTACTGGCGGCAGGACCTCACCGCCGCCCTGGACCACCTCGCGCGGTCGGGCGACACGGCGGGCGTCGTCCGGATCGCCGCGAGCCTGCGCGAGTACTGGCAGGCGCGCGGCGAGATCAGGGAGGGCATCGCCCGGCTGCGCGCCGGGCTGGACGACACCAGCGGCCTCACCCTGCCCCAGCAGGCCAAGGCACTCCTGTCGCTCGCCGAACTGCTGCTGAGCGCCTGCGAGATGACCGCCGCCGAGGACTGCCTCGGCAAGGCCCGTGCGGCCTTCGAGGAACTGGGCGACGCCGCCTCGGTGACCGTCTGCATGCGGAGCGCCGGGCTCGTCGCCCTCCAGCGCGGGGACCTGGTCGAGGCCGACCGCCGCCTCGAGGACTGCGTGGCCGCCGGTGCGGGCGACGACGGGGCCGAGCACGCCGAGGTGCTGCGCGTCCTGGCGGAGGTCCGCCGCGCCGAGGGCGACGCGGCCGGCGCCCGCCGGCTCGCCGAGGAGGCGCTCGCCTTCTTCGAACAGCGCCGGGACGTGCGCAACATCGCCCTGACCCGTCTCGTCCTGGGCGACGTGGCCTTCGCCCTGGGCGACCAGGACGGCGCCGTCGACCTGTACCGGTCCGCCCTCGGGGACATCGCCGGGCTGAAGCATCTGGCGCTGTGCGCCCTGGGTCTGGAGAAGTTCACGCTGCTGCTCACCCGCTGCCGCGGCCAGTCCCTGGAGACCTGGCGCCGCGCGGCCCGGGCCCTGGGAGCCGCGGCGGGCATCCGGGCCGCCACCGGCTGTGCCGCGCCCGCGCCCGTCCGTATGGAGGTCGACGCCGTCGCCGCCCTCACCCGGGTCCGCCTGGGCGACGAGGAGGCCGCGGAGCTGGCGGCCGCGGGCCGGCAGTCACCCCCGGACGCCGCCGTCGCCGCCGTGCTCACCCCCCTGGAGGGCGCCGAGCCCGACCGCGACGCACCGGACGGCACCGGCAACCCGCTCACCCCGCGCGAGCGGGAGGTGGCCGAACTGGTGGCGGGCGGCCTGACCAACCGGGAGATCGCCCGCCGGCTCGGCATCGCCGAGTGGACCGCCGTCAACCACGTACGCAAGATCATGCGGAAGCTGGCGTGCACGTCACGCGTCCAGGTCGCCAGCTGGATGGCGAAGCAGGACTCCGGGCGCCGGGACCGGCCGTCGGCGGCACCGTCCGGCGGCGCCCGGGCCCGGGGGGCGTAGCACTCCGTACCGCGGTTCCCGCCCAAAGGCGGGGCCCGGTAGGCGGAGCGGCGGCGGCGCCTCTGCTCCGTGTACCGGGCCCCGCACGCTCAGAACCAGTGGTGCACCACATTGAACAGCAGCACGCAGGCGACGGTCGTCCGGAAGACCACCACACCGCGGCTGCGTGCCAGCAGCGCGTGACCGTCGCGCAGGAACGACCCGTACTGGCGCAGCCGCAGCGCCATCAGCGGCACGGTCGCCACCACGAACCAGCCGGAGATCCACCCCGCGGCGTACGGGCCCAGGACCACCAGCACGTTCAGCGCCGTCAGCGCCCCCAGGAACACCTTGTTGCCGGTTTCCGAGGCCAGCACCGCGACGGTGCGCCGGCCGACCGCCGCGTCGCCGCTGATGTCCTGGGTGTTGGAGTAGCCCGATATCAGCAGCTGCCCGAACCCGAACAGCAGCGCCTCCACCAGCACCAGGGCGGGCAGTTCACCGACGGTCAGCGAGTAGGGGGACACGACGAACGCCGTGGCGGAGAACAGCAGCAGCAGCTCCCCGAGCCCGACGTAGCTCAGCTTCAGCCCCCAGGAGTACTGCACGCTGAAGACCAGCAGCAGCGCGGTGACCACGACGCCCCACACGGGGGCGTGCGGCGCCACGGCCACGGCCACCAGCCACCACAGCGCCCCCCACCCCAGGGCGACGTACCCGAACCGCTGCGCCTGGCGCACCGTGAGTTCGCCGGTGAGCAGCGGCTTGCGCTTGAGCGGACGCAGTTCGGTGTTGCCGTCGCAGAGGTAGTTCGCCGTGTCGCTGCCGTCCTTGACGCCGGTCACGTCGTCCAGCGTCATCACCGCGGACAGCACACCGACCTTCCCCAGCGCGAACACCAGCAGCGTCAGGAGCACCTGCCCGTCCAGCCGGGTGCTCGGCTCCATCGCGGTCCACACGATGAGCAGCGCGAGGAAGAAGTCGAGGACGAACTGGAACTTGACCAGCCTGGCGTACCTGCCCAGTCGCTGCCGAGCGCCCGCCGACGGGGCCACTTGTGTACCCGCAGCCGCCATGGAGTGAGTCCTTACTGTCGGGCCCGGGACGCCCCTCAGAGCGTCACCGCGGCGGTGTTGAGACAGGCGAGCAGTGAACGCGCCTGCACGTTGACGTAACGGCTGTGCCGCACCAGCGAGGTGAGCTGCCCGGGGGTCACCCAGCAGTAGCCCGGCGGCGGTTGCGCCGGCGCCTGCGACTCGTCCGCCTCGACGATCAGGTAGCGGCTCTGCGCGTGGTAGAAGCGGCCGCCCTCCTCGGAGTGCACGGCCCCGTAGCGGATCTGCTTCTCGTCGGCGCCGAGCACCAGGTCCAGGAACCGCGGGCGCCGCGCGGGGCCGAGGTGGCGGTGGTTGTCCGGGGTGCACTGCACCGTCGGAGCCAGCTCCAGCGTGTCCAGCAGCCCGCCCTCCGGGAGGGCCTGCGCGAGCAGGTGCGGGACGCCGCCGAAGCGCCGGGTCACGAACGCGGTGACCCCGAGGCCGAGCGGTTCGATCAACGGTTGCGTCCACTGCGCCACCTCCCGGCTGGCGGCCTCCACCGCCACCGCCATCACTCGGAAGTAGCGTTCCGGGACATGGTCCACGGACCAATCGCCGCGCACCCAGTCCGTCACCTCCGCGAGCGGCACCGACCGCACCCGGCGGTCGTGGCGGGAGCGTTCGGCGGTGATCCAGGAGAGCAGCCCCAGGTCGGAGTGGAGCGCCCCGGGCTCGGCCGGCTGTGCGGGGGCGCAGGCCAGGACGGTGCGCGCGTCCATGTTCACCACGTTGTCGAGGCGGAGCAGCGCGCCGATCTGCCCGAGGGTGAGCCAGCAGAACCCCTCCTCCAGCGGGACGTCGCCCTCCGCCTCCACCAGCATGTTCCGGTTGGCCTTGCGCAGGAACCACGAGCCGTGCTCGGACTGGAGCACATCGGCGATCACCCGCTCGGGCGCCACGTCCACGAAGTACTCGAGGTACTTCACGTCCGCGCCCCGGTGCACCTTGGTGTAGTTGCTGCGGGTGGCCTGCACGGTCGGCGACAGCTGGAGCAGGTTGGGGTTGCCCGGCTCCATCTTGGCCTGCATCAGGAAGTGCAGGACGCCGTCGAACTCCTTGGCCAGGATGCCGAGGATGCCGACCTCCGGCTGGTTGATGATCGGCTGGCGCCATTCGGGGACCGGGTTCTCGGGGTGGGTGACGTGGATGCCCTCCACCGAGAAGAACCGGCCGCTGCGGTGGACGAGGTTCCCCGTCCCCGGCGCGAAGGACCAGCCGTCCAGGCCGGCGAACGGGATGCGCTCCACCCGGAACCTGTGGTTCCGTGCGTGTTCCGCCAGCCACGGCCCGACCTGCTCGGTGCCCGGGCCGCGGCCGTGCAGGGCGAGCGCCGAGCGGACCAGGCGGTCCGTGTCGGACGCCCGGCCGTCACGGCGCCGCGGGAGAGCCGCCACCGTGCTCATCGGGCCGCCTCCGCGGCGCGCTTGACGTCCTTCCACCAGCCGGGGTTGTCCCGGTACCAGTCGACGGTCTCGCGCAGACCCCGCTCGAACGGCACCCGCGGCGCGAAGCCCAGCTCCTCGCGGATCTTGGTGCCGTCGAGGGAGTAGCGGTCGTCGTGGCCGAGCCGGTCGGCCACCCGGCGGATCGCGGAGGCGTCGGCGCCGCACAGCCGGAGCAGCTCGTGGGTCAGCTCCAGGTTGGTCCGCTCCACGCCGCCGCCCACGTTGTAGATCTCCCCGGCCCGGCCCTTGGCGCGGACCATCTCCACGGCGCGGCAGTGGTCCTCGACGTGCAGCCACTCGCGGACGTTGTGCCCGTCCCCGTACAGCGGCACCGGCCTGCCCTCCAGGAGGTTGGTGACGAACAGCGGGATCAGCTTCTCGGTGTGCTGGTACGGGCCGTAGTTGTTGGAGCAGCGGGTGATCGACACGTCCAGCCCGTGGGTGCGCCAGTACGAGCGGACCACCAGGTCGGAGGAGGCCTTGGACGCCGCGTACGGCGAGTTCGGCGCCAGCGGCCAGGTCTCGGTCCAGGAGCCCGAGGGGATCGACCCGTAGACCTCGTCGGTGGAGACGTGCACGATCCGCTCCACGCCGCTGTGGCGGGCGGAGTCCAGCAGCACCTGGGTGCCCACCACGTTGGTGCGGATGAAGTCGGCCGCCTGCGCCACGGAGCGGTCGACGTGCGACTCGGCCGCGAAGTGCACGACCGAGTCGTGGCCGGGCAGCAGGTCGCGCAGCAGCTGTGCGTCGCAGATGTCGCCGTGGACGAACTCCAGGCGCTCCGCGCCGATCGGCAGGTTGGCGAGGTTGCCGCTGTAGGTGAGCTTGTCGACGACGGTCACCCGGGCGCCGACGGCCTGCGGATAGCGGTCCTCGAGCAGGGCGCGCACATAGTGCGAGCCGATGAAGCCGGCGCCGCCGGTCACCAGGATCCTCATGATGCGACCTCCACCCGGGAGTCGTCCCCGACGATCAGCCGGTGCCGGCGGGTCGCCGTCACCGAGGCGGTCCTGCCGATGAGCGAGCCGCTCAGTCCGCGCAGGTCGGACAGTGAGGACCCGTCCTGCACGATCGAGTCCTCGACGCTGGTGTGCCGCACCGTGCAGCCGCCGCCGATCGCGGTGTACCGCCCGATGTGGCTGTCCTCCACGACGCTCCCGGGCCCGATGAACGCCGGTCCCTCGATGCGGGAGCGCACCACCCGCGCGCCCGGCGCGAGCACCACCGGACCGGTCAGCTCACTGACGGCGTCCACCTCGCCGAGGCGCCGCGGGAGCTGTTCGTCGAGCAGCCTGCGATTGCATTCGAGGACGGCGTCGACGTTTCCGGTGTCGGCCCAGAATCCGAGGTACTCACTGGCCTTCACCCGGGCACCGTTCTCCACGAGCCACTGGACGGCATCGGTGATCTCCAGCTCGCCGCGGGCGCTGGGCCGGATGCCGTCGACCGCCCGGTGGATGGCGGGTGTGAAGAAGTAGACGCCGATCAGGGCGAGATCGCTGCGCGGCTCGGCCGGCTTCTCCGCCAGCCGGGTCACGGTGGCCGACGCGTCGACCTCGGCGACCCCGAATGCCCGGGGGTCGGCGACCTTCTGGACGACGAGCTGGGCGTCCGGACGCTGTGCGGCGAACGTGCGGGCGATCTCCGCGATGCCCTCCGGCAGTACGTTGTCACCGAGGTACATCAGGAAATCGTCGTCGCCCAGGAATTCCCGGGCGATCAGTACGCAGTGGGCCAGCCCGAGCGGCTGGGCCTGGGGTATGTAGGTGATGCGGGCACCGAATCGGGAACCGTCGCCGATCACCTCACGTATCCGGTCCGCCCGGTCGCCGACGATCACGCCGATATCCGTGATGCCCGCCGCCAGGATATTGTCGATGACATGTTCCAGGACCGCCTTGCCGGCGACCGGAATCAGCTGTTTCGGCGTGGAATAGGTGAGGGGCCGAAGCCGGGTTCCCATCCCGCCGGATAGTACTAGAGCCTTCACGGTGTCCTTCCGGATGTGATTCTTCGGCCTATGGGAGAAGTCCGTTGGGTTTTCCGGGAGTGCAGAAGTGAGGCTAACGGCGCCGCTGCGAGCGCTCGTCGATAAGCTCGTGGACTCTGTCATGTCCTGCTTGACACTTGACGAAGCCCCGGAGTTCGCATTGCCGCCCCCTTGGCGGACGGGAGTCACTACCGGCATGACAGTTGTAGCCAAGGACCCCGGAGGCCTCCCCGAGGAGCGGAAGCCGGTCGCCCGGCTGGACCGGGTGATCATCAGGTTTGCCGGTGACTCGGGTGATGGTATGCAGCTCACGGGTGACCGGTTCACGTCGGAGACGGCGTCGTTCG
>NZ_JBVIGC010000005.1:317981-447854 GCF_055571015.1 Streptomyces sp. NPDC031049 | reverse complement strand
GGTTCATCGTTCGACTTGCATGTGTTAAGCACGCCGCCAGCGTTCGTCCTGAGCCAGGATCAAACTCTCCGTGAATGCTTCCCCGTGATCGGGGCGAACACCACGAGAGCAGAACCAAGAGGAGGAATAGTCCCCTCGGTTCACAGCGTCCTCGCTGTGTGTGTTTCAAAGGAACCTCGTCCTCCCGAGCGGGAGAGACGGGGTATCAACATATCTGGCGTTGACTTTTGGCACGCTGTTGAGTTCTCAAGGAACGGACGCTTCCTTCGTACTCACCCGAGAGACTCTCTCGCGGCTTTCCTCCGGGCGCTTCCCTTCGGTGTTTCCGACTCTATCAGATCTTTTTCTCGATCCGATTCCCTGTCGGCGGGTTTGCCGTAGGCCTCGGGCTTTCGCCCGGCGGCTTTCGACGTTCACTACGTTAGCCGATTCCCTTCCGGAACTCATAATCGAGTTCCCAGGTTGAATTCAGGCATGCAGGCATACCGAATACGCCCCGTCGAGGGAAGTCGTAGGTAGTGGGTTGGCCGCTCCGGCTGCAGGCGATGCCGTACCCGGTTCAGCGGCTCGGGCCACGTTACGCCTCGCGCAAGGGCGCGTCAACTTCGGCGGCGCCTCGGTACATGAGCCCGGTAGGGGCTCACGGTGGGGTCGTCGGCGATCCAGAACCGCCAGGGGTGGACGGCGCCGTCGCCGGCGACTCCGGTGCGGGGGCCGCTGCGTACCTGGTCACGAGGGACGGCGGTGCCGGTGAGCGTGCGCAGCGGGGTCTCCCCCGGTGCGCACGCGTCCGTGCCGTTGAGGGCCCGGTCCACGCCCAGGGCGGTGGCGAGGCGGGCCGGGCCTTTGGCCAGTTCCTTGTCGTTCCGGGCCGAGAGCCGACGGGTGCGGGCCAGCTCGGCGCCCTCGATGATCTCGCCGGCGCGGAGCAGTACGGCGCTCGCCCGGCCCTCGGGACCGCACACCAGGTTCATGCAGAACCACATGCCGTAGGTGAAGTAGACGTACACGTGTCCGGGGGGACCGAACATCACGTCGTTGCGGGGTGTGCGACCGCGGTAGGCGTGCGAGCCCGGGTCGTTCTGGCCGTCGTAGGCCTCCACCTCCGTCAGGCGGAGGGCGATCGGGCCGTCCGGGGTGCTGCGGACCAGGATGCGGCCCAGGAGGTCGGGGGCCACCTCCAGGACGGGGCGGTCGAAGAACTCCCTCGGCAGGGGCGTACGGTCAGGGCTCGCGATCATGCCGTCCGAGCGTAACGCAGACGGACGAGCCGGCGGGGTGGTCCGCCGGCGGACGGCTTGCCAGGGTGAGCGACGGAACCGGCCACGGCCGAATCGCGTTTGTAGGGACCGAGGGTCCACACGTAAGCCTGGGAGAGGAAGAGACATGGCGTTCAAGAAGCTGCTCGCGAGCCTGGGGGCCGGCGGGGCTTCGGTCGACACGGTGCTGAACGAGGTCAACGTCGTTCCGGGCGGTGTCGTCCAGGGCGAGGTGCGGATCCAGGGCGGGTCCGTGGACCAGCAGATCGAGGGCCTGTCGGTCGGGCTCCAGGCCAAGGTCGAGGTGGAGAGCGGCGACCAGGAGTACAAGCAGGACATCGAGTTCACCAAGTCCCGGCTGGGCGGTGCCTTCGAGCTGAAGGCGAACGCGGTCCACGCGGTGCCGTTCGGGCTGGAGATCCCCTGGGAGACCCCGATCACGATGATCGACGGCCAGGCGCTGCGCGCCATGCACATCGGCGTCGTCACCGAGCTGGAGATCGCCCGCGCGGTGGACTCCGGTGACCTCGACCCGATCAACGTGCACCCGCTGCCGGCGCAGAAGGCGATCCTGGACGCGTTCATCCAGCTGGGCTTCCGCTTCAAGAACGCGGACATGGAGCGCGGGCACATCCGGGGCACGCGGCAGAAGCTGCCGTTCTACCAGGAGATCGAGTTCTTCCCGCCGCAGCAGTACCGCGGGCTGAACCAGGTCGAGCTGAGCTTCGTGGCCGACGAGCGGGAGATGGACGTCGTCCTGGAGATGGACAAGAAGCCGGGTCTGTTCAGCGAGGGCAGCGACACCTTCCGGTCGTTCAAGGTCGGGCTGAACGACTACCAGGGGACCGACTGGGTGGCGTACCTCAACCAGTGGCTGTCGGAGGTCGGCAGCAAGCGGAACTGGTTCTGAGGGTTCTAGGCTCGGGATCGACTGAACGAACCCGATCAGGAGGTACCGAGGTGACCGAGCACAAGCGGCGGCCGCTCCCCCACGACTTCCACCCGCCCGTGCCGTCGTTCACGGTGACGAGCGAGGACGTCCAGGAGGGCGCCACGCTCAAGGACGCTCAGGTCCACGCGGCCGGCAACACCTCACCGCACCTGCGGTGGGAGGGCTTCCCGCCCGAGACGAAGAGCTTCGCCGTGACCTGCTTCGACCCGGACGCCCCGACGGGCAGCGGGTTCTGGCACTGGGTGGTCTTCGACATCCCGGCCTCGGTGACCGAGTTGCCGGCGGGTGCGGGCAGCGGCACGTTCGAGGGGCTGCCGAAGGGTGCCGTCCAGGCGCGCAACGACTACGGCTCGAAGGACTTCGGCGGTGCCGCTCCGCCGGCGGGCGACGGGCCGCACCGGTACGTGTTCACGGTGTACGCCGTGGACCAGGAGAAGCTCGGCCCGGACGCCGACGCCTCCCCCGCCGTCGTCGGCTTCAACCTGCGCTTCCACACGGTCGCGCGGGCCCAGCTGATCGGCGAGTACGAGGTGCCCGCCGGGGCCGAGTAGTCTCCCGGCGTTCATGGAACGTTTGCCCGTCCCCGGTCTTGGAAGTGATCGGGGGCGGGCACTTTTTATTGCGTTGTCCAACCCGGCGTGCCCGGCCAGAGTTGATCCCAGCCCGCCAGGGGGTGGGCCGGTGCACATGGGAGGTGGGCTGGTATGCGGGACACGCTGGTGCTGAACGCGAGCTTCGAGCCGCTGTCGACGGTGACGTTGAACCGAGCCGTCGTTCTGGTGCTCCAGGACAAGGCCGTCGTCGAGCAGGCCCACCCCGAACTGCGCATGCGCGGAGCGGCGGTCGACATACCGGCGCCCCGGGTGATCCGGCTGTGCAGGTACGTACGGGTGCCGTTCCGAAGACGTGCGCCGTGGTCGAGGCGGGGTGTGCTGGTCCGGGACCGGCACCAGTGCGCGTACTGCGGTCGTCGGGCGACGACCGTGGACCATGTGGTGCCGCGGTCGCAGGGTGGGCAGGACAGCTGGCTGAACACGGTGGCGTCGTGCGCGGAGGACAATCACCGCAAGGCGAACCGGACGCCGGAGCAGGCGGGGATGCCCTTGCTGCGGGAGCCGTTCGAGCCGACGCCCGCCGATGCCATGTTGCTGGCGCTGGGCCGTGAGGAGCTCGAGGCGCTGCCGGAGTGGCTGGCTCTGGACGCTGCGTGAGGGCTTCGCCGTGAGGGCTGATGTGCGTCGCCGGGTGCTCGTTTCGTCGTGGCTGGTCGCGCAGTTCCCCGCGCCCCTTTGCAGGGGCGCGGAGCTGAACGGCGTCCGGGATAGGGCCGTCTAGTCGATCGAGGGCTTCTCGCGACGTTCCTGGGCCGGGACGTTGGCCTGTCCCGTGGGGGCGGCCCCCGGAGCGCCGGGCATCGGGCCGAAGTTGCCGATGGCGCCCGACAGGCCCTTGAGGGCGTCGCCGATCTCGCTGGGGACGATCCAGAGCTTGTTGGCGTCGCCCTCGGCGATCTTCGGGAGCATCTGGAGGTACTGGTAGGAGAGCAGCTTCTGGTCCGGGTCGCCGGCGTGGATGGACTCGAAGACCGTCCGGATGGCCTGGGCCTCGCCCTCGGCGCGCAGGGCGGCGGCCTTGGCCTCGCCCTCGGCGCGGAGGATCTGGGACTGCTTCTCGCCCTCGGCGCGGAGGATCTCGGACTGGCGGACACCCTCGGCCTGGAGGATGGCGGCGCGCTTGTCGCGGTCGGCGCGCATCTGCTTCTCCATCGAGTCCTGGATGGAGGTGGGCGGCTCGATGGCCTTCAGCTCGACGCGGTTGACGCGGATGCCCCACTTGCCGGTGGCCTCGTCGAGGACGCCGCGGAGGGCGGCGTTGATCTCCTCGCGGGAGGTCAGGGTGCGCTCGAGATCCATGCCGCCGATGATGTTGCGGAGCGTGGTGACGGTGAGCTGCTCGATGGCCTGGATGTAGCTGGCCACCTCGTAGGTCGCGGCGCGGGCGTCGGTCACCTGGTAGTAGATGACGGTGTCGATGTTGACGACCAGGTTGTCCTGGGTGATGACCGGCTGCGGGGGGAACGGGACGACCTGTTCGCGCAGGTCGATGCGGTTGCGGATGGTGTCGATGAACGGGACGACGATGTTCAGGCCCGCGTTGAGGGTGCGTGTGTAGCGTCCGAAGCGCTCGACGATGGCCGCGCTGGCCTGCGGGATGACCTGGATGGTCTTGATCAGGGCGATGAAGACCAACACCACCAGGATGATCAAGACGATGATGACCGGTTGCATCGTCGCTTTCCCGTACCCCTTCTCCCGCTGCTCCGCCGTCGGCGCTCTCGGCAGATCCTAATGGCTAGAGATCTTACGGTTGTTGAGGTGCCGTCACATGACGATCGCGGTGGCTCCCTCGATCTCGACCACGTCGACCTCCGCACCCGGCTCGTAGGCGCGGCCGGCGTCGAGGGCGCGGGCGGACCAGATCTCGCCGGCGAGTTTGATCCGCCCGCCGGAGCCGTCGACGCGTTCCAGTACGACGGCCTGCCTGCCTCTCAGCGCGTCGACGCCGGAGGCGTGTTGGGGTCGTTGGCTGCGGTGCCGGGCGGCGATGGGCCGGACCACGGCGATGAGGGCGACCGAGACGACGACGAAGACCAGGACCTGGACGACGAGGCCGGCGCCCAGTCCGGAGGCGATGGCGGCGGCCACCGCCCCCACGGCGAACATGCCGAACTCCGGCATCGCGGTCATGACGAGCGGGATTCCGAGTGCCGCCGCCGCGACGAGCCACCACACCCATGCGTCGATGTCGTTCACACGGCCATGGTAGGTCCGTGGACCGCCACGGGAACAGGGCGCGAAGGGGCGGGTCAGGACAGCGGGAGACCCTGGGCGGTCCAGCGGTCGCCGACCTGCTCGACGACGAGCGGGAGACCGAAGCAGAGGGAGAGGTTGCGGGAGGTGAGTTCGAGCTCCAGCGGTCCCGCGGCGAGCACCTTGCCCTGACGGGTCATCAGGACGTGGGTGAAGCCGGGGGCGATCTCCTCGACGTGGTGGGTGACCATGATCATGGAGGGGGCGATGGGGTCGCGGGCGAGGCGGCCGAGGCGGCGGACCAGGTCCTCGCGGCCACCGAGGTCGAGGCCGGCCGCGGGCTCGTCGAGGAGCAGCAGCTCGGGGTCGCTCATCAGGGCGCGGGCGATGAGGGTGCGCTTGCGCTCGCCCTCGGAGAGGGTGCCGAACCTGCGGTCGAGGTAGTCGGACATGCCGAGGCGGTCGAGGAAGGCGCGGGCGCGCTGCTCGTCGATGTCCTCGTACTCCTCCTGCCAGCCGGCGGTCATGCCGTAGGCGGCGGTGAGCACGGTCTGCAGGACGGTCTGGCGCTTGGGCAGCTTGTCGGCCATGGCGATGCCGGCCATGCCGATGCGCGGGCGCAGCTCGAAGACGTCGGTGCCGGGCTTGCCGAGGGTCTCGCCGAGGATGGTGGCGGTGCCGCGGGTGGGGTAGAGGTAGCTGGACGCGACGTTGAGGAGAGTGGTCTTGCCGGCTCCGTTGGGGCCGAGGATGACCCAGCGCTCGCCCTCCTTGACCGACCAGGAGACCTGGTCCACCAGAGCCCGGCCCTCCCGGACCACGGATACGTCCTGAAGCTCCAGAACATCGCTCATGAGCGCGTTGTCTCCCCTTGCAGTGTGGCCGGTTCCGGCTGTCGCGTACGCCTGTGGGCTCGGGTCGCCGCGCCGGTGGGCGCAGCCCTTATGAAATCTACGCCACCGGTCGGCTCGTCCGTTCCCTCGGTCCGGTCCTTAGGGTGGGGGCATGCTCTCCGAACCACGTGCCGGGCGCCTGGCCGCCTGGGGAAATGCCCTTCTTGCCGGACTTGTCCCGCCGGACGACGCCGCGGTCGCCATCGTCGGCGAGGACGCCGTGCACCGGGTGGAGGGACTGCCGGGCGAGTCGGCGCCGGTCGGTCTCACGCTCGGGCTGGGACGGCTGCGGACGCTCGGGGCGAAGGGGCTCCGGGTGGCGCTGCCCGCGCCGGGGCATCCGCTGGGGCTGAGCGGGCCGCCGGAGTTCAACAAGCGCGCCCTGGAGGCGGAGGAGGCGGTGGTCTGTCACGGTGCCGCGCTCGGGCTGGTGCCGGAGGTGTACGAGGCCGGGCCCGAGGGTGATGTGCACGTGGAGGTGGTCTGGCACTGTCTGCCGGTGCGGGAGGCGCCGCCCGCCGACGTGCCGTCGCTCGGTGAGGCGGAGCGGGAGCTGGCGGAGGCGCTGCGGGAGGCGACCGAGGTGCTGACGCGGCTGGACGTGGCGGCGTCGGGGCCGGTGGCGCAGGCGGCGATCGACGCGTACCGGGCGCGGGCCGAGGCGGGGCGTGAGGTGCTGGCGCCGGGGTATCCGCCGCGGGCGGTGCGGGTGCTGGAGCTGGCGCAGCGGGTGGGGGCGCTGATCTCGCTGGCGTACGGCAACGGGCACGGGGGTGCGGTGAGCGCGTCCGAGATGGCGGCGCGGGGGGCCGCGCTGCGGCCGGTGGAGCGGACGGCTCGGCGGGCGCAGGTCGCGGCGTACAACTCCGTTGTGGAGGAGCGGGAGCGGGGGTGAGGTCGGCGCGGGGGTGAGGTCCGGTGCGGGGTGACGTCGGGCGTGGGGCGAGGGGGCGGGCCTCGAGGCACGGGTGGGCGTTGGTGCGCGGGGCTGGGTTGCGCGGCCCGGCGTGGCGGGGTGCCGTCCGCGCCCACCCGTGCCGCCCTGCGGCACGACTGCCCGCGGACTGACGGCGTGACCGGCCGCGGGTCGGCGGCATCGCCGCCGCGGCGGGCAGGCCGGGGGCGCGAGACGGACGGCGTGACCGGCTGTGGGTCGGGCGTGGGGCCCGGTCGTGGAGCGGGCGTGAGGACCGACCGTGGACAGGCGGCATCACCGCCGCGGGCGGACGGCGTGACAGGCCGCGGACCGGCGGCATCATCGCTCGCTGACTGACGGCGTGACCGGTCGTGGATCGGATGTGGGACCCGGCCGTGGAGCGGCGGCATCATC
The DNA here is from genome assembly GCF_055571015.1 of Streptomyces sp. NPDC031049. Lineage (NCBI taxonomy): Bacteria > Bacillati > Actinomycetota > Actinomycetes > Kitasatosporales > Streptomycetaceae > Streptomyces > Streptomyces sp. NPDC031049. The sequence continues at coordinate 440,610 of NZ_JBVIGC010000005.1, read as the reverse complement.
GTTCGCGGGCTGGCGGGCGTGACCGGTTGCGGGGCGGGCGTGGGGCTCGGTCGTGGAGCGGTGGCGGCACCGCTCGCTGGGCGGTGGTGGGGGCGGACGGGGACTGGCGGCGTCGGCGGCCGGTCGTGGGGCGGTGGCGGCACCGCCGTGGGCCGATCGGGGGCCGGCCGTGTCACGCGGCATCGCCGTGGGGCGGCCGTGCCACCGACCGCGGGCCGGCCGTGGGGCCGGCCGCGGGGTGGTGGGGCGTGGCGCGTGGCGTCAGCGGTTGAGACCGAGGTTGCCGAAGGCCGGGTTCAGGACGCCGATGACGTTCACGCTGTTGCCCACGGCGTTGACCGGGATGTGGACCGGCGCCTGGACCACGTTGCCGGAGCCGACGCCCGGGGAGCCGACGGCCTTGCCGTGCGCGGCGGAGCCGTCCGTGGCGGAGGCCATCCCGGCACCGGCGGCGACCAGACCGCCGGCCACCATCGTCACGGCTGCGGCCTTCTTCAGGTTCTTCACTTACAAGCCCTCCTTGCGATTGCCGCGGCAGTCACCGCGGCACGCACTGGAGAACGGCCGGACGCCGGGATGGATGCGCCATGTGGGGGACATTCCCACGACGGTATGAATCTCAGCCCGGAGGGGAACGTTCCGAATTGCCGCCTCCGCTACGGGTGCGGATCAGCCGGCCATCCCGTGGCGCACGGCCCACAGCGCGGCCTGGGTGCGGTCCGCGAGGTCGAGCTTCATGAGGATGTTGGAGACGTGCGTCTTCACCGTCTTCTCGGACAGCACCAGAGCACGGGCGATCTCACGGTTGGACCGGCCGTCCGCGATCAGGCCCAGCACCTCGCGCTCCCGCTCCGTGAGCGAACCGGCCCTGCCGGGACCGGGGCCGCCCTCCTCCTCGGAGAGCAGGGCACCGGCGACCTCGGGCTGGAGGAGGATGTGCCCGGCGTGCACCGAGCGGATGGCGCCGGCCAGCGCGTCGGGGTCGACGTCCTTGTAGACGTACCCGGCGGCGCCCGCGCGCAGGGCCGGCACCACCGTGCGCTGCTCGGTGAAGCTGGTGACGACCAGGACGCGCGCGGCGTTGTCCAGCTCGCGGAGCCGGCGCAGGGCGTCGACGCCGTCCATGCCCGGCATCTTGACGTCCATGAGGATGACGTCGGGGCGCAGTTCCTCCGCGCGGGCGACCCCCTCGGCCCCGTCGGAGGCCTCGCCCACGACCTCGATGTCGTCCTGCACCTCCAGGAAGGTGCGCAGTCCCCGGCGGACCACCTGGTGGTCGTCGACGAGCAGGACCTTGATCGCATCAGCCACCGGGGACCTCCATCTCGATCGTGGTGCCCTTGCCGGGCGCCGACTCCACGGTCAGCCTGCCGCCGACCCCGCTCGCCCGGTCCCGCATGGAGACCAGCCCGAGGTGCCGTCCCGCCCGGCGGACCGCGCGCGGGTCGAAGCCGCAGCCGTCGTCGGTGATCTGCAGCACGGCCCCGGGGCCGCGGCGGTCCAGCGTCACGTCGACGTGTCCGGCGGCGGAGTGCCGCAGGGCGTTGTGCAGCGCCTCCTGGGCGACGCGGAGCACCGCCTCCTCCTGTGCGGCGGGCAGGGCGCGTACGCCGTGGCCGGTGAAGGTCACGCGCGCGGTGTGGGCGCGGTCGAGGACCTGTATCTGGGTGCGGAGCGTGGCGACCAGACCGTCCTCGTCGAGCGCGGCGGGGCGCAGTTCCACGACGGCGGCGCGCAGCTCGTCGGCGGCCTCGGCGGCCAGGGCGGCCACCTGCTGGAGTTCGCCCTTGGCGCGGGAGGGGTCGCGGTCGACCAGCCGGGCTGCGGCCTGGGCGGTCAGGCGCAGGGAGAACAGCTTCTGGCTGACCGCGTCGTGCAGCTCGTGGGCGAGGCGGGAGCGTTCCTCGGCGATGGTCAGTTCGCGGCTGCGTTCGTACAGGCGGGCGTTGGTCAGGGCGATCGCGGCGTGCTGGGCGAGGATGCCGAGGAGTTCCTCGTCGTCCTCGGTGAAGCCGCAGCCGCCGGCCGGCCTGGCGCAGTTCTTGTTGGCGAGGAAGAGGGCGCCGAGGACCTCGTCGCCGTCGCGGATGGGCAGCCCGAGGAAGTCGGCGAGGTCGGGGTGGGCGGCGGGCCAGCCCTCGAAGCGCGGGTCCTGGCGGACGTCGGCGAGCCGCTCGGCCCTGGCCTCCTGGAGCATCGAGGCGAGGATGCCGTGCTGGCGGGGCAGCGGGCCGATGGCCCTCCACTGGTCCTCGCTGACGCCGTCGACGACGAACTGGGCGAAGCCGCCGTGGTCGTCGGGGACGCCGAGCGCGGCGTACTGCGCGTCGAGCAGCTCGCGGGCGGAGGCGACGATCGTCTTGAGGACGTCGCGCACCTCGAGGTGCCTGCTCATGGCCAGGAGCGCGGAGCTGACCGCGGCGAGGCCGGACCGGGGGCCGTGACTCATGTCCTCACGGTACCGGCGGGGTGTGACGGCGCGGATCGGACGAGTGGCGGCGGTCGCCTGGGCCGGTGGCCCTAGGTCCCTGGTCCCGCCCGTCCGGCCTAGGGCGAAGGGCCCCGTGGGTTGCGGCCCCTGCCCGAGGCGGCCGTAGGGGCCGCGTTCCTACGGTGAGGGCACGTGATCAAGCGACGCTGGGGACAAGGAGACGGCCATGCCGGTAGCGATCGTCACGGGGGCTTCGAAGGGACTCGGCCGGGCTCTGGCCGAGGCGCTCGCCGGACGCGGCTGGGATCTGGTGCTCGACGCCAGGACGCCTGAGGTACTGAAGGAGACGGCGGCGGCGCTGGAGTCGTACGGCACGCGCGTGGTGGCTCCGCCGGGGGACGTCACGGACGCCGGGCACCGGGCGGAGCTGGTGGCGGCGGCGCGGCGGCTGGGCGGTGTCGATCTGCTGGTGAGCAACGCCAGCGCGTTGGGTGCCGAGCCGCTGGTGCGGCTGGCGGAGCTGGAGCCGGCCGGGCTGCGGCGGGCGCTGGAGGTGAACGTGGTGGCGGCGCTGGGCCTGGTGCAGGAGGCGCTTCCGCTGCTGCGCGCGTCCGGTGCGGGCGCGGTGATCGCGGTCAGCTCCGACGCGGCGGCGGAGGCGTACGAGACGTGGGGCGGATACGGGGCGTCGAAGGCGGCCCTGGACCAGCTGGCGGCCGTGCTGGCGGTGGAGGAGCCGGGGCTGCGGGTCTGGGCGGTCGACCCCGGTGACATGGCCACGGACCTGTACGCGGCGGCGGTGCCGGACGACGACGATCCACGGCCGGACCCGGGCAGTGTCGTCCCGGCGTTCCTGCGGCTGCTGGACGAGCGGCCGGCGAGCGGGCGGTATGCGGCCCCGGCGCTGCTTCGGGAGCGGCGATGACGGTGGCGACGGGAGTGCCGCCGCGCGGGCAGGTTCGCGCGTGGGGCGAGGTGCCGGCGGAGCTGTCGGCGCGGGTGCCGGTGGAGCAGCGGGGGCCGGGGCTGGACCGGGACGCCGTGAGGCTGCTGGTGTCGCGCGGCGAGGAGGTAGCCCATCACCGGTTCGGGGAGCTGCCCCGGCTGCTGCGGGCCGGGGACCTGCTCGTGGTCAACACCTCACCGACACTGGCCGCCGCCGTCGACGGGCGGATCGGGCACGCGCGCGTGGTGGTGCACTTCTCCACGCGCGGGGACGACGGGCGGTGGGGGGTCGAGTTGCGCGATCCCGACGGGCGGGGCACCACGCGCGCGCGTGCGGGGCGCGCGGGTACAGAGGTGCGGTTGCCCGGTGGCGGGCGGCTGGTGCTCCGGGAACCGCTGAGCGCGCGGGGCGAGCGGCTGTGGTGGGCGCGGGTGGCAGGGGCGGACGTGCCGGGGCTGCTGCGGGCGCACGGGCGGCCGATCCGGTACGGGTACACGGAGCGGGACCAGCCGCTGTCGGCGTACCAGACGGTGTTCGCGCTGCCCCGGGCCGACGGGTCGGGCAGTGCGGAGATGCCGAGTGCCGCGCGGCCCTTCACGGCGCGGACGGTGGCGGAGCTGGTGAGCCGGGGCGTGCAGTTCGCGCCGGTCGCACTCGACACCGGGGTGGCGTCGGCGGAGGCGCACGAGCCGCCGTACCCGGAGCGGTTCTCGGTGCCGGAGGCCTCGGCACGGCTGATCAACGCGGCCGGCGCCGGGGGCGGGCGGGTGATCGCGGTGGGGACGACGTCGGTGCGGGCGGTGGAGTCCGCGGCCGGTGCCGACGGCGTCGTACGGGCCCGGGAGGGCTGGACCGATCTGGTGGTGACCCCGGAGCGGGGGGTGCGGGTGGTGGACGGGCTGCTGACGGGGCTGCACGAGCCGGAGGCCTCGCACCTGCTGATGCTTCGGGCGGTCGCGGGGCGGGCGGCGGTGCAGCGGGGGTACGAGGAGGCGCTGCGCGAACGCTACCTGTGGCACGAGTTCGGGGACGTGCATCTCCTGCTTCCTCCGGAGAGCCCGGAGAGCCCTCACGGCATGCATTGCTCCGGCAACTGCGGGTGAGAAGGGCGGGAGGCCCGTGTGAGCCCGGGCATAGGGCCCACATCACGTACGAACGGGAGTAGGAGAACGACTCGTCCCATTTGAGCGGGGCAGACGGTCCTGTCTGCCCCGTTTTGTCAGTTCCTGATCCACTACCCGGGGTCGTACGTCACACCTTTGCCTCGCGATTTTGCGGCCGCTAAGAATTGCTCTCGTCGCTCGGCGCCGCGGGTTCTGCCCCGCGGCGTTTCGCCGGAAACATCCCCCTGTCCCCGCCGGACATGAGCGACCTCCGCGCTATTCGAAGAGGTCCCTTCCGCATGCCCAAGAACATCTTCACCCGTCGCCATAGTCGTCCCCTGAGCCGCAACCACAAGATCGCCATCGCCGGTGTCGGCACCCTCGGTGCCGCGGCCGTCGCGCTCTCCGCGATCCCGGCCGGTGCCCAGACCACCACGACGGCCGAGGCCGCCCCCGCGGCGAAGGTGGCGTACAGCGACAAGCAGATCAAGGACGTCCACGCGAGCGTCACCGACCAGCTCGCCGGCGCCAGCGAGAAGGTCAAGGCCATCGAGGCGAAGAAGGAGGCCGCCGCCGCCAAGGCGAAGGCCGCCGCCGCCAAGAAGAAGGCCGCCGCCGAGAAGGCCGCGAAGGAGCGTGCCGCCAAGGAGAGCGCCAACCGCTCCGCGGAGCGCGCCCCGGCGAAGAAGGCCGCCGCCAAGACCTACCCCGACAACCTCGACGGCTGGATCCGCGAGTCCCTCGCGATCATGAAGAAGCACGACATCCCGGGCTCCTACGAGGGCATCAAGCGCAACATCCTGCGCGAGTCCTCGGGCAACCCGAACGCCATCAACAACTGGGACATCAACGCCCGCAACGGCATCCCGTCCAAGGGTCTGCTCCAGGTGATCCCGCCGACGTTCGAGGCCTACCACGTCCCGGGCACCCCGAAGAACATCTGGGACCCGGTCGCCAACATCACGGCCGCCTGCAACTACGCGGCCGACCGCTACGGCTCGATGGACAACGTCGACAGCGCGTACTGACACCGGTCGGCGCGGACCTCTTCCAGCCGCGCGCTGCTGACGCCGAAGGGCGGCACCCTCCTGACGGGGTGCCGCCCTTCGGGGCGTCCACGGGCCCGCGGGACCCGCCGGGTCACTTGCGCATGACCTCCGGCTCGTGGCGGCGCAGGAAGCGCGCCACGAAGAAGCCGCAGACCACACCGAGCGCGATCAGCGCGGCCATGTCCATGCCCCAGGCGCCGACCGTGTGCTCCCACAGCGGGTCGTTGTCCGCGCCCTCCTCGGGCGGGCTGATCTTGTTGAAGTCCAGCGTGGCGCCGGCCGCGGCGACCGCCCAGCGGGACGGCATCAGGTACGAGAACTGGTTGACGCCGACCGTGCCGTTCAGCGCGAACAGGCAGCCGGTGAACACCACCTGGATGATCGCGAACATCACCAGCAGCGGCATGGTCTTCTCGGCCGTCTTCACCAGCGAGGAGATGATCAGGCCGAACATCATCGAGGTGAAGCCCAGCGCCATGATCGGCAGGGACAGCTCCACGAGCGTCATCCCGCCGAGGATCAGACCCTCCTCCGGGATCTCCCGGCTGGAGAAGCCGATCACGCCGACCAGCAGCCCCTGGAGCACGGTGATCATGCCGAGCACGAACACCTTCGACATCAGGTACGCCGAGCGCGACAGGCCGGTCGCGCGTTCCCGCTCGTAGATCACCCGTTCCTTGATCAGCTCACGGACGGAGTTGGCGGCACCGGCGAAGCAGGCGCCGACCGCGAGGATCAGCAGGACGGTGGTCGCGGTGCCGTTCGGGATGATCCGGCCGGTCTGCGGGTGAGGCTCGTTCGGCAGCAGGCCGCGGTCGGGGTCGATCAGCAGGCTCACCGCGCCGAGCACCGCCGGCAGGATCACCATCAGGGCGAGGAAGCCCTTGTCGGAGGCGATCACGGAGATGTAGCGGCGCACCAGGGTGACCCACTGCGACATCCAGCCCTGGGGCTTGGGCGGCTTCATCGCCTGCATCGGCGTCTGTACGGCCTGCGGGGCCACCGCGTCGATGTCCGCGGCGTACATCTGGTAGTGCTGCGAGCCCTTCCAGCGGCCGGCCCAGTCGTAGTCGCGGTAGTTCTCGAAGGCGGAGAAGACGTCGGCCCAGGTGTCGTAGCCGAAGAAGTTCAGCGCCTCCTCGGGCGGGCCGAAGTAGGCGACGGAACCGCCCGGCGCCATCACCAGGAGCTTGTCGCACAGCGCCAGCTCGGCCACCGAGTGGGTGACGACGAGGACCGTGCGGCCGTCGTCGGCCAGCCCGCGCAGCAGCTGCATGACGTCGCGGTCCATGCCCGGGTCGAGGCCGGAGGTCGGCTCGTCCAGGAAGATCAGCGACGGCTTGGTCAGCAGCTCCAGGGCGACGGACACGCGCTTGCGCTGGCCGCCGGACAGGGAGGTGACCTTCTTGTCCTTGTGGATGTCGAGCTTCAGCTCGCGCAGCACCTCGTCGATGCGGGCCTCGCGCTCGGCCGCCGTGGTGTCGGCGGGGAAACGCAGCTTGGCCGCGTACTTCAGGGCCTTGTTGACGGTCAGCTCCTTGTGCAGGATGTCGTCCTGCGGGACCAGACCGATGCGCTGGCGCAGCTCGGCGAACTGCTTGTAGAGGTTGCGGTTGTCGTACAGCACGTCGCCCTGGTTGGCGGGCCGGTAGCCGGTCAGCGCCTTGAGCAGGGTCGACTTGCCGGAGCCGGACGGGCCGATGACCGCGATCAGCGACTTCTCGGGGACGCCGAAGGAGACGTCCTTGAGGATCTGCTTGCCGCCGTCGACCGTGACGGTCAGGTGGCGGGCGGAGAAGGACACCTCACCGGTGTCGACGAACTCCTCCAGCCGGTCGCCGACGATCCGGAACGTCGAGTGGCCGACGCCGACGATGTCGGTCGGGCCGAGCAGCTGGGTGCCGCCCTTGGGGATCGGCTGGCCGTTGACGTACGTGCCGTTGTGCGAGCCGAGGTCGCGGATCTCCATGCGGCCGTCGGGCGTCGCGTGGAACTCCGCGTGGTTGCGGGAGACCTGGAGGTCGGAGACGACCAGGTCGTTCTCCAGGGCACGGCCGATGCGCATGACGCGGCCCAGCGAGAACTGGTGGAACGTCGTCGGGCTGCGGTCGCCGTACACCGGCGGCGCCCCCGCCGCGCCGCCGGAGCCGTGCTGCTGCGGGATGTGCGGGGCGCTCTGCTGCGGCGCTCCCTGCGGCTGCTGCTGCCAGCCGGCCTGCGCGGCCTGCTGCTGGTGGGGCGCCTGCTGGTGCGGGTGCTGCCCGGCCGGGGCCTGGTGGGCGGGGGGCTGCTGGGCCCAGCCCGCGTCGGCGCCCTGCCCGGCGTACGGCTGCTGGGGCTGGGCCTGCGGTGTGCCGACGGCCGCCGCGGCGCCGGACAGGCTCACGCGCGGTCCGTCGGTGGCGTTGCCCAGGTTCACCGTCGAACCGGCGCCGAGCTCCAGCTGATGGATCCGCTGGCCCTGCACGAACGTGCCGTTGGTGCTGCCGTGGTCCTCGATGACCCAACTGCGGCCGTTGTGGCTGACCGTGGCGTGACGCCAGGAGACCCTGGCGTCGTCGAACACGATGTCCCCCTGAGGGTCGCGTCCGAGCGTGTAAGACCTGGACGGATCGAGCGTCCACGTCCGTCCATTCGATTCCAGTACGAGTTCCGGCACTCCATGCCCCACTGAGTTGTCCCCCGAGTTACCCCCGTCGCGGGGAGTCTAGGGATGTCGAACATCGGGGGGAACTATTTCAGGCTCGGCCCCCTGACCGAAAGTCGGGCCTTGTGAAGAGTGCGTACGCGCGCCCCCGTGGTCTCCGTTGACGGGGTGGAAACCTGGCCGGAGAGTGGTAATCCACGCGAGGGGGACAAGTACGGCGGTCCCGCCGCACAGCGGATCGGGGGGTCTGCCATGAGCGTGTCCACGAGCGTCGAGCCCGCGCGGTACGGCAGGAAGGTGCCGTGGTGGGACGTGCTGCTGTCCGCGGTGGCCGCCGTGAGCTGGGCGCTGATCGGCATGGCGGGGACGGCGGCGCTCGGACTGCATCTGCTCGGGGCGGACGCGGCGGGCTCGTTGGGGCCGATGACCGCGGCGGTGGTGGCGCTGGGGGCGGGCGGTTCCGTCACGCCGTCCGGTGACGTCTCCGCGTTCGGGCTGGACGGTACGGAGGCGCACACGGCGATCGAGATCACGCCACTGGGGGTGGGGCTGGCCGGGGCGTTGCTGCTGTCGTTCTTCTTCCTGCGGTCGTTGCGCACGGGGGCCGCCGTGGTCCCGCTCGGTGAACTCCTCGCGCGGGCGGGCGCGGTGGTCGCGCTGTTCGTCGCGATGCTGGGCGGGCTGGCCTGGGTGGGCCACGACGTCGTCACGATCGACGGGCGTTCGCTGGGCCTGGACGACCTGCCGGGCGGAAGCGGTGACGGGAGCGGGGGCCTCGAGATCCCGGGGCTCGGGGACGTCGGGGACATCGGGGGACTGCTGCCCGACCGGATCGGTGACCTGGTGGCGGCCGAGGCGGCGGTGGGGTTCACGGTGGACCCCGCTCCCACGCTGCTCGGCGGGCTCGCCTGGTCGACGGGCGTCCTGCTGATCGCGCTGCTGGCCTCGCGCCGCACTTCCCTGCCGCGCGGCTGGGAGGCGCTGCACCGGGTGGTGCGGCCGGCCGTGTCCGCCGTGGTGGCGGTGCTGATGGTGGCGGTGGCGGCCGGGCTCGCGGCGGCGGCCTGGGCGGCGGTCGGCGACGACCGTCCCCGCCGGATCGTGGGGGCGGCGCTGCTGGGGGCACCGAACGGGGTGTGGCTCGGTGTGCCGGTCGGTCTGTTCGTGCCGTGGGAGGGCCGGGCGACCGGCGAGTTCGCTGGGCTGCTGCCCGATCCGCTGGACGAGATGCTGAGCGTGCGGTCGCAGGAGCCGGTCACGCTGGCGCGCCTGGCGGAGCTGGACGGCAGGGTGTGGCTGCTGGGCGTCGCGACGGCGCTGCTGATGCTGCTGGCGGGGGTGCTGACGGCGGCGCGCACGCCGGTGCCTGCGCCGGAGGGGTCCGTGGGGTTCGCGGGGCGGACGGCCGGGGTGAGCGGGGCGGGCTCGGCGGGGCGGACGGCCGGGGTGAGCGGGGTCCGGTTCGCGGGGCGTTGTGCCGTGCGGTTGGGGGTGGTGGCCGCAGTGGCGGTGCCGCTGGTGGTCTGGCTGACGCGGGTGTCGGTGGACGCGTCGCTGTCCGTGCTCGGGGTGGACGCGTTCGGTGCCGGTGTGCTGCTCGAGGGGGACTTGGGGATGGCGGTGCTGCTGGGTGCGGCGTGGGGTGCGGGGGCGGGCGCCGCCGGGGCACTGCTCGCCCTGGCGGCCGGGGCCGCGGGCCGGCGGGCGGCGCCACTGGCACGGGCTGCCGGGGCGGTGGGGGACGTGGGCGTCGCCGGGGACCCGGGGCCGTACGCGCAGGGCACGCCGTATCGGGCGCCCGATCCCGGCACCAATCCCTATCTCCGGGGGCCCGAGGGCGCGCACGGCGTTACGGGTGCGCACGGCGGTGCGGACGCGTCCGGCGGTGGGGGCGTGTCCGGCCGTCCGGACGCGTCCGGCGGTGCGGACGTGTACGGGGCACCCACCGTGGGCGGGCCCGTGGTGCCGCCCTGTGGGCCGGGGCAGCCTCCGGAGTCCAGCCGTGCGCCGCGCTCCGACGGACCGGCCGGGTCCGGTGGGGGCTCCCGGCGGCGGGGCCCCCTCCGCTGGGGTGAGGGGCCGCCGCCACCGCCTCCCCCGCCACCGGCGCCACCGCGGCGGCCGAGGGGCGGCCGGTGACGAGCACCCCGGCACCTCTGGAACCTCCGGCACCACCGGCACACCCGACACCCCGGCGCTCCCGGCTCCCGGCGCCCGGGCCCGGTGCGCGTAAGGCCCGCGCCACCGGCACGACACCCACTGTTCCCTGTCCGCAGGGCGGACCCAGGGGGCGCGAGGCACCGGGTGCCGGATACCGTGGGACCACCATGAGCGCTTCGCAGACCTCTGACGTTCCCACCGACGTCCCCACGCTCCTCGTCAAGATCTTCGGCAAGGACCGGCCGGGCATCACGGCAGGACTCTTCGACACTCTCGCCGCATACTCCGTCGACGTGGTCGACATCGAGCAGGTCGTCACGCGTGGCCGGATAGTGCTGTGCGCGCTCGTGACCGTGCCGCCGCAGGGTCTGGAGGGAGACCTGCGGGCGACCGTGCACAGCTGGGCGGAGTCGTTGAAGCTCCAGGCGGAGATCATCTCCGGGACCGGCGACAACCGACCGCGCGGCCTCGGCCGCTCCCTGGTCACCGTCCTCGGTCACCCGCTCACCTCGGAGGCGACCGCCGCGATCGCCGCCCGGATCACCAAGGCCGGCGGCAACATCGACCGCATCTTCCGGCTGGCCAAGTACCCGGTGACGGCCGTGGAGTTCGCGGTTTCCGGCGTGGAGACCGAGCCGTTGCGCACCGCGCTGGTGACGGACGCGGCGGCACTGGGTGTCGACATCGCCGTCGTGGCCGCCGGGCTGCACCGCAGGGCGCAGCGGCTGGTCGTCATGGACGTGGACTCCACGCTCATCCAGGACGAGGTGATCGAACTCTTCGCCGCGCACGCGGGCTGCGAGGACCAGGTCGCCGAGGTGACGGCGGCGGCGATGCGCGGGGAACTGGACTTCGAGCAGTCCCTGCACGCGCGCGTGGCGCTGCTGGAGGGGCTGGACGCCTCCGTGGTGGACAAGGTGCGCAGCGAGGTACGGCTGACCCCGGGAGCGCGCACCCTGATCCGCACGCTGAAGCGGCTCGGCTACCAGGTGGGGGTCGTCTCGGGCGGCTTCACCCAGGTCACCGACGATCTCAAGGAACGGCTGGGTCTGGACTTCGCGCAGGCCAACACGCTGGAGATCGTCGACGGGAAGCTGACCGGCCGGGTCACCGGCGAGATCGTGGACCGGGCGGGCAAGGCGCGGTTGCTGCGCCGGTTCGCCGCCGAGGCGGGCGTGCCGCTGTCGCAGACCGTGGCGATCGGGGACGGCGCCAATGATCTGGACATGCTGAACTCGGCGGGACTCGGCGTCGCCTTCAACGCCAAGCCGGTGGTGCGTGAGGCGGCCCACACGGCGGTGAACGTGCCGTTCCTGGACACCGTGCTCTATCTGTTGGGGGTCACCCGCGAGGAGGTCGAGGCGGCGGACACCCTCGACCAGCACCTCGCCGAGGGAGCCTGAGACCCGGCCCTGTCAGCGGCGCGCGCCCATGGGACGGAGCCCGGCCCGGCAAAGGGCCCGGCACCGTCCCGGTGCCGGGCCCCTGTCGTACGGGATGGAGTCGGGCGGTGCTCAGTCGGCCGGCGCCCAGTAGTCGGCCAGCGTGGCGACGCCGGGCTCCAGCGTCTTCCAGGGGCCGGTGAAGGTCAGGACCGCGAAGGCGGCGGCCGGGAAGCCGCGGCGCTCCATCCGTTCGCGCGCCTCGCCCTCGGCCGAACCGGCCAGGATCTCGGCCAGTCCGTGCACGCCGGGGTTGTGGCCGATCAGCAGAACGTTCCGCAGGTCGTCGGGGGTCTCGTTGAGCAGGGCGATCAGCTCGCCGGGCGAGGCCTCGTAGATCCGCTCCTCGTAGACGGTTTTCGGCCGCTCCGGGAACTCATGGACGGCGAGCTTCCAGGTCTCGCGGGTGCGGGTCGCGGTGGAGCACAGGGCCTGGTCGAAGAGGATTCCGGTGTCGGCCAGCCGGCGTCCGGCCTCTGCGGCGTCCTTGCGGCCCCGATCGGCGAGCGGCCGCTCGTGGTCGGACACCTGTGGCCAGTCGGCTTTCGCATGCCGGAAGAGGACAATCCTGCGGGGTTCTGCGACGCTCATGCACCCCAGCTTCGCATGAAACAGGCCATGGGGCGCAGGGAGTTGACATGCGGATTCTCCGCCGCGAGGCGCGGCCGGGGCGTCCGCCGCGACCGTGCGCCCCGGGCACCGGCGCGGGCGCCCGGGTCATCACCGCGTGAGAAGCTGCCACAGCCGTTCCAGGACCTGGGCGACCATCGGGTCCCCGCCGGTCGCGTGGGCCTCCGACGGGTTGAGGATCAGGGCCAGCAGCGTGACGAAGGCGAGCGCCGGAAGGGCGAGGGCCCACCAGGGGAGCCGGATCTCGGTGCCGCCCCGGGTGGCCGGGCGGGGCCGGGTCTGTGTCGGTGCCGGCATGAGTGCCTCCGCTGGTCCTCGGGCGTCCCTGGTCCGTGTGCCACGCCGTGACCGCCTGGAGCGGTCACCACTCGAAGCTACGGAATCCGGGGCCGGCGGCCCATCCGGAGACCCACCCACTCGACCCTGACCCGCGCCCCCTAGGGGATCAGGGGGTTAACCCCACCCCGCCGACGAAAGGGACGGGCTCGGGCACGGCGACCGTCGCCGCCGATGCCCGTGACGCCGGTGCTGCCGGTGCTGCCGGGGATGCCGGTGATCAGGGGGCGACGATGGTCGCGATGATGCCGATGATCACGAAGATGGCCAGGAAGGAGCCGAAGACGAGCAGCATCTTCTTCTGGCCGTTCTGGGGGTTCGGGTCGAGGACTGGCATGGGGCAAGTCTCGCACCCTCCGTCCGGGCGCCGCTCAGCGGGCCGCCTCCTCCTCCACCGTGCGGTCGCGTCCGGCCAGGACGCCGACCAGCATCTGCGGCACCATCAGGGCGCTCATCAGCGCGATCGGCAGGCCCCAGCCGCCGCTGTGCTGGTAGAGCACGCCCACCAGGAGCGGGCCGGGGATGGAGATGAGGTAGCCGGTGCTCTGTGCGAAGGCGGACAGCTGGGCGACCCCGGCGCCGGTGCGGGCCCGCATCCCGACCATGGTCAGGGCCAGCGGGAAGGCGCAGTTGGAGACGCCGAGCAGCAGGGCCCAGGCCCAGGCGCCGCCGGCCGGCGCGAAGTAGAGGCCGGCGTAACCGGCGAGGCCGCAGGCGCCGAGGACGAGCACGATGGGGCCCTGGTGGGGCAGCCGTGTGGCCACCCGGGGAATGACGAAGGCCAGCGGCACGCCCATCACCATGGTGACGGCCAGCAGCAGCCCGGCGGTGCCGGCGGGCACGCCGGCGTCACGGAAGATCTGCGCCATCCAGCCCATCGTGATGTAGGCGGCGGTGGCCTGGAGGCCGAAGAAGACGGCGAGCGCCCAGGCGGTACGGCTGCGGGTGATGCGCAGCGCGGACCGCTCACCGGACGACTGCCGCTCCGTACCGGCCCGCCGGGCGGCGCCCGCCCCCGGGCCGGAGGCGGCCTTCCGCTCCCGTACGAAGGGCAGCCACGGCAGGACGGCCGCCGCGGCCACCACGGCCCACACGGCCAGGCCGGGCTGCCAGCCGCCGCCCAGCGCGTCGGTCAGCGGCACCGTCGCCGCGGCGGCGACCGACGTGCCGAAGGCCAGCGCCATCGAGTACAGGCCGGTCATGGACCCGACCCGGTCGGGGAACCAGCGCTTGACGATGACCGGCATGAGCACGTTGCTGACGGCGATGCCCATGAGCGCGAGGGCGCTCGCGGCCAGGAAGGCCGGGGTGCTGCCGGCATACGGGCGGATCAGCAGGCCAGCCGTGATCGCGGCCATGCCGGCGCACACCACGGCGCCGGGCCCGAAGCGGCGGGCGAGCCGCGGGGCGGTGACGCCGAAGACGGCGAAGCAGAGCGGCGGCACGGAGGTGAGCAGGCCCGCCACGCTGCCGCTCATGCCGAGCCCGTCGCGGACCTCCTCGAGGAGGGCGCCGAGGCTGGTGATGGCGGGGCGGAGGTTCAGGGCGGCCAGGACGATGCCGACGACGAGCAGCCTGGTGCGCCAGGCCGGCCACGCGCGCGTGGCCGCCCGTTCCGTCGCGTGGGAGGCGCCGGCGCCGGGCACGTCGGCCTCGTCGGCGCCCGGCTCCGCGGCTCCCGCCCCCTCGGCGCCCGCCGCTCCGCGCGCCTCGGGCACGGCCGAGCCGCTGACGGTCGTCGGTTGCACGGTGCGGGTCTCCTCAGTAGCCATGAGGCCCATCATAGAATCATGGGATGATTGGGTGTCCACTCGGTGGCTGCCGGCCGCCGCGAGCCGTGTGCGAAGGTGAGCCATGCCCTTGAGCCATCCCCGCCGCTCGGCCCTGTCCGAGCAGGTCATCGCCGCCCTGCGCCAGCAGATCGCCTCGGGCGAGTGGCCGGTCGGCTCCCGTATCCCGACCGAACCCGAACTCGTCGAGCAGCTCGGGGTCGCCCGCAACACCGTCCGCGAGGCGGTGCGCGCCCTGGCCCACAACGGCCTGCTGGACATCCGCCAGGGCTCCGGCACGTACGTCGTGGCGACCAGTGAGCTGGCCGGTGTGATGCACCGCCGTTTCGCCGACGCCGATCCCCGGCACATCGCCGAGCTGCGGTCCGCTCTGGAGTCGGCCGCCGCCCGGCTGGCCGCCGAGCGGCGCACCGAGAAGGACCTCAAGCAGCTCGACGCGCTGCTGCTGCGCCGCGAGGAGGCCTGGGAGTCCGGCGACACGGAGGCGTTCGTGACGGCGGACGCGACCTTCCACCTGGCCGTGGCGGCTGCCTCCCACAACGACGTGCTGACCGCGCTCTACGCGGACCTGGGCGAGGTGATGCGGGACTGGCTGCGGGAGGACGTGGGCGAGGAGCTGACGCCCGAGACGCACATGGACCACACGCGGCTGGTCGACGCGATCCGCGCGGGCGACGCCGAGACGGCGCGGTCGGAGGCGGCGGGCTATCCCTTCCAGTGCCGGCCGGGGCGGTTCAGTCCTCCGTCCGGTGCGTGACCCAGGCCCGGTCCACCTCTTTCCAGCAGCGTCCGTCCAGGCGCACCGTGAGCGCCGGGGCCGCCGGGACCGGGGCGCTGTCGGTGTCCACGTCCCACCATCGGGCGCACTCGACGTGCAGGCTCACCCGGTCGGTCGCGGGATAGGGATTGTGGCAGTACGCGGTCACGCGTGAGCCCTCGACGCGCACCCGGCACTCGGCGGCGTACGACGGCGCGGGCGAGGGGTCCCCGGCGGCCACGTGCGAGCGCTCTCCGCCCCGCTCCCCCGCGTCGGCGGACACGCGCGCGTGGGGCGTCCCGGCGGGCACGCGCGCGTGGGACGTCACCGGGTACGGCAGGGCGAGCAGGCAGACGACGGCGACGGTCGTCGGGACCAGGCGGCGGTGGGAGCGCACAAGGGGACCTCCTCGGCCGGCTGGGGAGGGAAGCGCGTGGGGGAACTCGTACTCCACAGTGCGCCGTTGAGGCCGCGCCCGCCCGGCCGGCTGGGCCGAACGAGTGACACGCGAAGGGGCCCGCGCCCCGTGGACGCGGGCCCCTCGACGGGTGCGCTCAGGCGCCGATGGCGTGCAGGCCGCCGTCGACGTGGACGATCTCGCCCGTGGTCTTCGGGAACCAGTCGCTCAGCAGGGCGACGACGCCGCGGCCGGCAGGCTCCGGGTCCTTCAGGTCCCATTCCAGCGGGGAGCGGGTGTCCCACACCGCGGCCAGGTCGCTGAAGCCCGGGATGGACTTGGCGGCCATGGAGCCGAGCGGGCCCGCCGAGACGAGGTTGCAGCGGATGTTCTGCTTGCCCAGGTCGCGGGCCATGTAGCGGTTGGTGGCCTCCAGGGCGGCCTTGGCCGGCCCCATCCAGTCGTACTGCGGCCAGGCGAACTGCGCGTCGAAGGTGAGGCCGACGACCGAGCCGCCGTTCTGCATCAGCGGCAGGCAGGCCATGGTCAGCGACTTCAGGGAGAACGCCGAGACGTGCATGGCCGTGGCGACGGACTCGAACGGCGTGTTCAGGAAGTTGCCGCCGAGCGCGTCCTGCGGGGCGAAGCCGATGGAGTGCACGACGCCGTCGAGGCCGCCCAGCTCCTCGCCGACCACGTCGGCGAGCCGGCCGAGGTGCTCGTCGTTGGTGACGTCCAGCTCGATGACCTTGGTGGGCTTCGGCAGCTTCTTGGCGATGCGCTCGGTCAGCGTGGGCCGGGGGAACGCGGTGAGGATGACCTCGGCGCCCTGCTCCTGGGCCAGCTTGGCGGCGTGGAAGGCGATGGAGGACTCCGTCAGCACGCCGGTGATCAGGACGCGCTTGCCCTCGAGAATTCCGCTCATGGTGATCAGTGACCCATTCCCAGTCCGCCGTCAACGGGGATGACGGCTCCAGTGATGTACGAGGCGTCGTCCGAGGCGAGGAACCGCACCGTCGCGGCGATCTCCTCCGGCTGCGCGTACCGGCCCAGCGGCACCTGCGACATGATGTTCGACCGCTGCTCGTCGGTGAGCGCCTTGGTCATGTCGGTGTCGACGAAGCCGGGCGCGACGACGTTGAAGGTGATGTTGCGCGAGCCCAGCTCACGGGCGAGGGAGCGCGCGAAGCCGACCAGGCCGGCCTTGGAGGCGGCGTAGTTCGCCTGGCCCGCCGAGCCGAGCAGGCCGACGACCGACGAGATGAGCACGACGCGGCCCTTCTTGGCGCGCAGCATGCCGCGGTTGGCGCGCTTGACGACGCGGAAGGTGCCGGTGAGGTTGGTCTCGAGGACGGAGGTGAAGTCCTCCTCGGACATCCGCATCAGGAGCTGGTCCCTGGTCACGCCGGCGTTGGCGATCAGGACCTCGACGGGGCCGTGCGCCTCCTCGATCTCCTTGTAGGCCTGCTCCACCTGCTCGGCGTCGGTGATGTCGCACTTGACGGCCAGGAAGCCGGCGGGCGGCTCCCCCGAGCGGTACGTGATCGCGACCTTGTCGCCGGCGTCGGCGAAAGCGCGGGCGATGGCGAGGCCGATGCCCCGGTTGCCTCCGGTGACGAGAACCGAGCGGCTCAACGGATCACCCTTTCGATAGCGGTCTGACTCAACCGCCCGGCCCGGTGGAGAGCAGGCGGCTTCCCTCGAAAACCTATCGGTCGCGAACCGGCGGGGGACATTCGGGCGCCCACAGTGGCTTACGGGAGGGACTGTCGGGTCCCTACAGAACGGGGCACACACGGGTCGGAAACCTGTGGTCCGCGGACGGGATGGGCGACATGATCGGAGCGACCACGGACCACACGACCTCCGTCCACGTCGACAGAAAGAGATGCCGGTGTCTCATAGCATCGACGAGGCCTTCACGGCCCTCCCCCTACGCCCCCTCGCCGACGCCGCCCTCGCACGCGCGCGTGCGCTCGGCGCCGAGCACGCGGACTTCCGGCTGGAGCGGGTGCGCAGCGCCTCCTGGCGGCTGCGGGACGCCAGGCCCGCCGGGTCCTCCGACACCACCGACCTCGGGTACGCGGTGCGCGTCGTGCACGGAGGTACGTGGGGCTTCGCCTCCGGCGTGGACATGACCCTGGATGCCGCCGCCAAGGTCGCCGCGCAGGCGGTGGCGATGGCGAAGCTGTCCGCGCGGGTGATCGAGGCGGCCGGGTCGGACGAGAGGGTCGAGCTGGCCGACGAGCCGGTGCACGCCGACAAGACGTGGATCTCGTCGTACGAGATCGATCCGTTCACGGTGCCCGACGAGGAGAAGTCGGCGCTGCTGGCCGAGTGGAGCGCGCGGCTGCTGGCGGCCGACGGGGTCGACCACGTGGACGCCTCGCTGCTCACCGTCCACGAGAACAAGTTCTACGCGGACACCGCGGGGACCGTCACCACCCAGCAGCGGGTGCGGCTGCACCCCGTGCTGACCGCGGTCTCGGTGGACGATGCCAGCGGCGCGTTCGACTCGATGCGCACTCTGGCGCCGCCCGCCGGACGCGGCTGGGAGTATCTGACGGGCACCGGCTGGGACTGGGACCGCGAGCTGGCCGAGATCCCCGCGCTGCTCGCGGAGAAGATGCGGGCGCCGAGCGTCGAGCCGGGGCTGTACGACCTGGTCGTCGACCCGTCGAACCTGTGGCTGACCATCCACGAGTCCATCGGCCACGCCACCGAGCTGGACCGCGCCCTCGGCTACGAGGCCGCCTACGCCGGCACCTCCTTCGCCACCTTCGACCAGCTCGGCAAGCTGCGCTACGGCTCGGAGCTGATGAACGTCACCGGCGACCGCACCGCCGAGCACGGCCTGGCCACCATCGGCTACGACGACGAGGGCGTCGCGGGGCAGTCCTGGGACCTGGTGAAGGACGGCACGCTGGTCGGCTACCAGCTCGACCGGCGCATCGCGCGGCTGACCGGCTTCGAGCGGTCCAACGGGTGCGCCTACGCCGACTCCCCCGCCCACGTGCCGGTGCAGCGCATGGCCAACGTCTCGCTCCGGCCCGACCCCGGCGGACTGTCGACCGAGGACCTGATCGGGGGCGTGGACCGCGGGATCTACGTCGTCGGCGACCGGTCCTGGTCGATCGACATGCAGCGCTACAACTTCCAGTTCACCGGGCAGCGGTTCTACCGCATCGAGAACGGGCGGCTCGCCGGGCAGCTGCGGGACGTCGCCTACCAGGCGACGACCACCGACTTCTGGGGGTCCATGGCGGCCGTCGGCGGTCCGCAGACCTATGTCCTGGGCGGTGCCTTCAACTGCGGCAAGGCCCAGCCCGGCCAGGTCGCGGCCGTCTCGCACGGCTGCCCGTCCGCCCTGTTCAAGGGAGTCAACATCCTCAACACCACCCAGGAGGCCGGTCGATGAGCGCTCACTCCACCAAGGCGCACCAGCCGCACGAGATCGTCGAGCGGGCGCTGGAGCTGTCCCGGGCGGACGGCTGCGTGGTCATCGCCGACGAGCACTCCACCGCCAATCTGCGCTGGGCGGGCAACGCGCTCACCACCAACGGCGTCACGCGCGGGCGCACGCTCACCGTCGTGGCCACGGTCGACGGCCGGGAGGGCACGGCCTCGGGGGTCGTGTCGCGGTCCGCGGTCACCGGGGACGAGCTGGAGCCGCTGGTGCGCGCCGCCGAGGCCGCGGCGCGCGGGGCGGGCCCCGCCGAGGACGCGCAGCCGCTGGTCACCGGCGTGCCCGAGTCCCCCGACTTCACCGACGCGCCCGCCGAGACGTCGTCCGCGGTGTTCGGCGACTTCGCGCCGGCCCTCGGTGAGGCCTTCGCACGCGCGCGTGCGGGCGGGCGCGAGCTGTACGGCTTCGCCAACCACGAGATGGTGTCGACCTACCTGGGCACCTCCACCGGGCTGCGGCTGCGCTGCGACCTGCCCACCGGGACGCTGGAGGTGAACGCCAAGTCGCCGGACCGCACCCGGTCGGCCTGGACGGGCCGGTCGACCCGGGACTTCAAGGACGTCGACCCGGCGGCGCTCGACGCCGAACTGGCCGTCCGCCTGGGCTGGGCCGAGCGGCGCGTGGAGCTGCCCGCCGGCCGGTACGAGACGCTGCTGCCGCCGACCGCGGTCGCGGACCTGCTGATCTACCAGATGTGGTCGTCCTCGGGCCGGGACGCGGCCGAGGGGCGGACGGTGTTCTCGCGGCCCGGCGGCGGCACGCGCGTGGGCGAGCGGCTGAGCGAGCTGCCGCTGACGCTGCGCAGCGACCCGGACGAGCCGGGTCTTCAGACGGCGCCGTTCGTGGTGGCGCACTCCTCCGGGGACGACCAGTCGGTGTTCGACAACGGCCTGCCGGTGCGGGCCACCGACTGGATCCGGGCCGGTGAGCTGGCGCAGCTGGCCACCACCCGGCACAGCGCGGCGCTGACGGGGCTGCCGGTGGCCCCGCAGATCGGCAATCTGATCCTGGACGGGGGCGGTGACCGCTCGCTCGAGGAGATGGTGGCCGGCACCGGGCGCGGGCTGCTGCTGACCTGCCTGTGGTACATCCGCGAGGTCGACCCGGCGACGCTGCTGCTGACCGGGCTGACGCGGGACGGCGTCTACCTGGTGGAGAACGGCGAGGTGACCGGTGAGGTGAACAACTTCCGGTTCAACGAGTCGCCGGTCTCCCTGCTGGGCCGGGCCACCGAGGCGGGCCGGACGGAGCGGACGCTGCCGCGTGAGTGGAGCGACTGGTTCACCCGGGCCGCGATGCCCGCGCTGCGCGTCCCCGATTTCCATATGAGCTCTGTCAGCCGGGGCGTATAACCTCGTAGTCGGCTGTCACCCGACTGCCCGAAGATCATCGAGGAGACACGAGAACCGTGACGGACATCGTCGACGAGCTGAAGTGGCGCGGCGTGATCGCCCTGTCCACTGACGAGGACGCATTGCGCAAGGCGCTCGCGGACGGTCCCGTCACGTTCTATTGCGGCTTCGACCCGACCGCGGCCAGCCTGCACGTCGGCCACCTGGTCCAGGTGCTCACCATGCGCCGGCTCCAGCAGGCGGGCCTGCGCCCGCTGGCGCTGGTCGGCGGCGCGACGGGCCAGATCGGCGACCCCCGCCCCACGGCCGAGCGCACGCTGAACGACCCGGAGACGGTCGCGAACTGGGTGACGCGGCTGCGCGCGCAGATCGAGCCGTTCCTCTCCTTCGAGGGCGACAACGCCGCGACGATGGTGAACAACCTGGACTGGACGGCCGGCATGTCGGCCATCGAGTTCCTGCGGGACATCGGCAAGCACTTCCGCGTCAACAAGATGCTGACGAAGGACTCGGTCGCGCGCCGTCTGGAGTCCGCCGAGGGCATCAGCTACACGGAGTTCAGCTACCAGCTGCTCCAGGGCATGGACTTCCTGGAGCTGTACCGGCGCTACGGCTGCACGCTCCAGCAGGGCGGCAGCGACCAGTGGGGCAACCTCACGGCGGGTCTCGACCTGATCCACAGGCTGGAGCCGGACGCCGAGGTGCACGCGCTGGCGACGCCGCTGATGACCAAGGCGGACGGCACCAAGTTCGGCAAGACCGAGGGCGGCGCGGTCTGGCTCGACCCGGAGATGACCACGCCGTACGCGTTCTACCAGTTCTGGCTGAACGCGGACGACCGGGACATCTCGACGTACATGCGCATCCTGTCCTTCAGGTCCCGCGAGGAGCTGGAGGAGCTGGAGCAGCAGACGCGGGAGCGTCCGCAGGCCCGGGCGGCGCAGCGGGCGCTGGCCGAGGAGCTGACGACGCTGGTGCACGGCGCCGAGCAGACGGCCGCCGTGATCGCCGCGTCCAGGGCCCTCTTCGGGCAGGGCGAACTGGCGGAGCTGGACGAGCGGACGCTGGCCGCCGCGCTCTCGGAGGTGCCGCACATCCGGGTCGCCGAGCCGGCCCCGGTGGTGGACCTGCTCGCCGAGGTCGGCCTGGTCGCCAGCAAGTCGGCCGCCCGCCGCACGGTGAAGGAGGGCGGCGCCTACGTGAACAACGTCAAGGTCGCCGGCGAGGACGCCGTCCCCGCCACGGAGGACCTGCTGCACGGGCGCTGGCTGGTGCTGCGCCGCGGCAAGAAGAACCTGGCCGCGGTCGAGGTCACCGGCTGACAGCGGCCGCCACCCGCCGAGCGGACGCACGGGCGGGGCGGTTCCCGCCCGGCGCGACGCGGCGGTTCCCGGTCGGCACGGGAGGGTGGTTCCCCCGGGGACGACGGGGCGCTTCCCGGCCGGCACGACGGGGTGGTTCCCGGTCGGCACGAGAGGGCGGTCCCGGTTCGCGGGACCGCCCTCTGCGTCGTGTGGGGGCCCGGCCGTCGTGCGCCGGGCTCACGCTCTGCGCTTGTTGCCGCGCACCTTCATGTAGAGCGCGTCACCGACGGCGACGATGACGATCGCCGCGGCGAGCTGGAAGATGTGACGCCACCAGTCGATGCCGGAGGTCGCGTCGACGCCTGCCGCGCGGGCGATCGCGTTGCCCGCGATGGCACCGAGCATGCCGAAGATGGTGGTCAGCCACAGTGGGCTGTGCTGCTTGCCCGGGATGATCGCCTTGGCGATCAGACCGAGCACGAATCCGACGATGATCGCCCACAACCAGCCCATGGCTGCCTCCTCGTACGGGTCTACGTGAGCATTACCGCCAGTCTCGGCGCCTACCGCGAACGGCGCATGCCGAGTACCGCCGTCCGGTGGACCCGGCCCCCGCGGTGCGGCGCGAAAGGTTCGCGCAGGCGACGGGCGCCCCGGTCTCGTGGGCGGCGCAGCGGCGGCGTAACGTGGAGCTGTCCGGGACCGGCTGTCCCCGAGCGGCCACGGACGCGGGACGGGGCGGGGAGGTCCGATGCGGGCGGATGGTGGAATGTGATGCGGAAGCGGAGCAGCGGCGGCGCCGAGGTGTTCCGGATCACCGGAGCCAGGACGAGCCTCCAGGAGGACGTCCGCGGGCGGCAGCGCCGCTATGTCATCTCGATGTCGATCCGTACGGTGTCGGTGATCCTCGCGGCCTCGCTGTGGAACGTGGAGCGGCATGTCGCGATCGTGGCCCTGGTGCTCGGGGCGGTGCTCCCCTACATCGCGGTGGTGATCGCCAACGCCGGACGGGAGAACGCGCCGTCGCTGCCGGACACGTTCGTCACCGCGCCGACCCGGCCGATGCTGGCCGACGGACCGCCGCGGGACGGCTTTGCGGAACCCGGTGCGGAGGACGCCGCGTCCCGGCCGAAGGCGGGCGCGCGCGGCGAGGCCGCCGACCGGCCGTGAGCTGGGCGGCGGCGGACGGGCCGGGTCACGTCCGCGCCAAGCTCAGGAAAAGCTCAGATCAATCATGCTGTTCCGGTGCCGGGCGAGTGGTTACCCGTGACATACTTCGTACGCGCTCCGCATCCCCCGTCGGAGCGACGGACCGACGCCGGGCAGCTCCCCCCGTGGCTGCTCGGCGTCGCCTTTTGCTGGGCCGAACGGGTTAGGGTCGGCCTGTGATGGTCCCTGATCCCGATACGCCGATCTGTTCCGCCAAGGGCTGCCGCGCCGCCGCCGTGTGGGTGCTGGCGTGGAACAACCCGAAGGTGCACACCCCCGAGCGGCGCAAGACGTGGCTCGCCTGCGAGGAGCACCGGGAGCACCTGTCCACGTTCCTGGGGGTGCGGGGCTTCCTGAAGGACGTGGTGCCCTTCGAGGAGTGGCAGGCGCGGAACGCCTGAGGGGCGCGCCGGTCCGGGAGCTGCTCTCAGCCGCCGATCGCGGACATCGGCCGGTCCGGCTGCACGAACGACGGGTCGTCCAGCCCGGCGCCGGCCTTCTTGCCCCACATGGCCCGCTTCCAGAGGCCGGCGATCTCCTCGTCCGGAGCGCCGGAGCGCAGGGCGGCGCGCAGGTCGGTCTCCTCGGTGGCGAACAGACACGTGCGGACCTGGCCGTCGGCCGTCAGGCGGGTGCGGTCGCAGGCCGAGCAGAACGGGCGGGTGACGGAGGCGATGACACCGACGACGTGCGGGCCGCCGTCGACCAGCCAGCGCTCCGCCGGGGCCGAGCCGCGCTTCTCGGAGCCCTCGGCGGTCAGCTCGAAGCGGGTGCGCAGCGAGGCGAGGATGTCGCCGGCGGTGATCATGCCGTCGCGCTTCCAGCCGTGCTGGGCGTCGAGCGGCATCTGCTCGATGAACCGCAGCTCGTAGTCGTGCTCGACGGCCCAGGCCAGCAGGTCGGGGGCCTCGTCGTCGTTGAGCCCCGGCATCAGGACGGAGTTGACCTTGACCGGGGTCAGTCCGGCCTCGCGAGCGGCGTGCAGGCCCTGGAGGACGTCCTTGTGGCGGTCGCGGCGGGTCAGGGTCTTGAAGACGTCGGGGCGCAGGGTGTCCAGCGAGACGTTGACCCGGTCCAGGCCCGCGGCCTTCAGGGCCTGCGCCGTGCGCTCGAGGCCGATGCCGTTGGTGGTGAGGGACATCTGGGGGCGCGGCTCGAGGGCGGCGACGCGCTCGACGATGCCGACCAGCCCGGGGCGGAGCAGCGGCTCGCCCCCGGTGAAGCGGACCTCCTCGATACCGAGCGAGGTGACCGCGATGCCGATGAGGCGGACGATCTCGTCGTCGGTGAGGAGGTCGGGCTTGGCCAGCCACTGCAAGCCCTCCTCGGGCATGCAGTACGTGCACCGCAGGTTGCAGCGGTCGGTCAGCGAGACCCTCAGGTCGGTGGCCACGCGGCCGTAGGTGTCGATGAGCACGTGGGCCCCCTCCCTCGCAGCGGATCGTGCCCGGAGCGCTTCTTCTCCGACACCTGCGAGCCTACGTGACCGCACCGACAACGCCACAGACCCGATCCCACGACGTGGAACGCGGCCGTGCCGCAGGGACCTGGAGGTTCCTACGACACGGCCGCGCACGGCCGGTCGTCCCTAGTGGGCGCCGGCGCCGTCAGGCGTCCCTAGTGGGCGCCGGTGCCGGTCAGGGAACGGACCTCCAGCTCGGCGTACTTGCCGGTGTCGGGCTCCTCCTTGGACAGGACCGTGCCGAGCCAGCCCATGAGGAAGCCGAACGGGATGGAGATCAGGCCGGGGTTCTTCAGCGGGAACCAGGCGAAGTCGACGTCGGGGAACATCGCCTTGGGGTCGCCGGAGACCACGGGCGAGAAGAGCACCAGGCCGACGGCGACGATCAGGCCGCCGTAGATCGACCACAGCGCGCCCTGGGTGGTGAACCGCTTCCAGAACAGGCTGTAGAGGATGGTCGGCAGGTTGGCGGAGGCGGCGACGGCGAAGGCCAGTGCGACGAGGCCGGCGACGTTCAGGTCGCGGGCGAGGGCGCCGAGCAGGATGGAGACGGCGCCGATGCCGATGGTGGCCAGGCGGGCCGCCCGGACCTCCTGCTTCTCGGTGGCCTGGCCCTTCTTGATGACGTTCGCGTAGATGTCGTGGGCGAACGACGAGGACGAGGCCAGGGTGAGTCCGGCGACGACGGCGAGGATCGTCGCGAAGGCCACCGCCGAGATGGTGGCGAGCAGGATCGCGCCCCAGGCCGAGTCGACGCCGCCCAGGTGCAGGGCGAGCAGTGGTGCCGCGGTGTTGCCGGACGGGTTGGAGGCGATGATCTCGTCCTGTGAGATCAGCGCGGCGGCGCCGAAGCCGAGGGCGATGGTCATCAGGTAGAAGGCGCCGATGATGCCGATGGCCCAGTTCACGGACTTACGGGCGGCCTTGGCGTTGGGCACCGTGTAGAAGCGGATCAGGATGTGCGGCAGTCCGGCGGTGCCCAGGACGAGGGCGATGCCGAGGGAGATGAAGTCCAGCTTGGAGGTGCCGCTGCCGCCGTACTGGAGGCCGGGCTCCAGGAAGGCGGCGCCCTTGCCGCTGTTCTCGGCGGCCTTGCCCAGCAGGTCGGAGATGTTGAAGTTGAACTTCAGCAGCACCAGGAAGGTGATCAGGATGGTGCCGCCGATGAGCAGCACGGCCTTGACCATCTGCACCCAGGTGGTGCCCTTCATGCCGCCGATGGACACGTAGACGATCATCAGGACGCCGACGAGGGCGACGATGAGGATCTTGCCGGCGTCGGAGGTGATGCCGAGCAGCAGCGACACCAGGACGCCGGCGCCGGCCATCTGGGCCAGCAGGTAGAAGATCGACACCACGATCGTGGAGGTGCCGGCGGCGGTGCGGACCGGACGCTGGCGCATGCGGTAGGCGAGGACGTCGCCCATGGTGTAGCGGCCGGAGTTCCTCAGCGGCTCGGCGACCAGGAGCAGCGCCACCAGCCAGGCGACCAGGAAGCCGATGGAGTACAGGAAGCCGTCGTAGCCGAAGAGGGCGATGGCGCCGGCGATGCCGAGGAAGGACGCGGCGGACATGTAGTCGCCGGAGACGGCGAGGCCGTTCTGGAAGGCGCTGAACGACCGTCCGCCGGCGTAGAAGTCGGCGGCGTCCTTGGTCTGCCGCCCCGCCCAGACGGTGATGAACAGGGTGGCGATGACGAACGCCGTGAACAGGGAGATGATCAGCGGCCGGTGCTGGCTGGCCTCGTTGGCCGCGACAGTGATGGCGAGGTTCACGCGCCGCCCTCCATCCGGGACTTGATGGCCTCGGCCTTGGGGTCGAGCTTCGCGGCGGCGTGCCGCGAGTACCACCAGGCGATGAGGAACGTGGTGACGAACTGGGCGATGCCGAAGACGAAGGCGACGTTGATGTTGCCGAAGAGCTTCGCGCCCATGAAGCCGCCCGCGTAGTTGGACAGCAGCACGTACAGCAGGTACCAGGCGACGAAGGCGATCGTCAGCGGGAAGGCGAAGGAGCGGAAGGAGCGGCGCAGTTCACCGAACTCGGCGCTCTGCTGCACCTCGGTGAACTCCTCGGTGGACGGGAGTCGGTGTTGCTCCTTCGAGGGGGGCGGTGCGTCGGCGGCCACGGAGTCTCCTCGTACGACGGACATGACGGCTTGTTACCTCGGTCTTTCTCAGCAGGGGGCCGGTCGTGCTCGTGCTCCCTGTCCAACGACACGGCGGTTCGCGGGCACCGGTTCAACATCGGCCGCACTTTCCCAAGTCGCGATCTGCAAGTCATTGCTGGCCAGCGGCTGAGGGGGATAGCTTCACCCTGCACCACCCGTCATGTACCTGCCCGAGGACCACCTGTGTCTCGGGCCGGTCTCGTTCACCGGATGATGTGGAGACCCCATGGCTCATCTGCCTCCCAGACGCAGGCTCGCCCTCACGGTGCCGCTCGCCCTGTCGCTGAGCGTGTCGCTCGGGGCGTTCGGGCTTCAGGCGTCCGCCTCGGCCGCCCCGCGCACCCAGCCGGCGGCCGAGGCCGCCGACGCGCCGGAGCTGGCGTACGTCGTCAACACCAAGACGGACCGCCGCACGCTCGCGTCGGTGAAGAAGGCGATAGCCGCGTCCGGCGGCAGTGTGGTGGTCAGCTACGACCGGATCGGCGTGATCGTCGCCCACTCGGACAACCCCGGGTTCGGGGCGCAGATGCGTGCGGTGCGCGGCGTGCAGTCGGCGGGGGCGACGCGCACCGCTCCGCTGGTCGCCGCCGGGACCACGGACGCGGGTGCGGCGGAGTTCCTCACCGACGAGCAGGCCGCCCGGGCCGCCGAGGCGGCCACAGCGGACATGGAGCCGCTCGAGGCGGACCAGTGGGACCTGCGCGCGATAGGCGCCGACGAGGCGGCGAAGATCAACCCGGGCAGCGACAAGGTCACGGTCGCCGTGATCGACACGGGCGTCGACGACACCCACCCCGATCTCGCCCCGAACTTCTCGGCGTCCCAGTCGGCCAACTGCGTCGGCGGCAAGGCGGACACCAGTGAGGGCGCCTGGCGGCCGTACACCGCCGACGACTACCACGGCACCCATGTGGCCGGTGAGATCGCCGCCGCCCGCAACGGCGTCGGGGTCGCCGGGGTCGCGCCGGGCGTGAAGGTCTCCAGCATCAAGGTGAGCGACCAGCACAACGGCCTGTTCTACCCGGAGAACGTCGTCTGCGCGTTCGTGTTCGCCGCCGACAACGGCGTGGAGATCACGAACAACAGCTACTACATCGATCCGTGGCTGTACAACTGCATGGACGACCCCGACCAGCGGGCGATCGTCGACGCGGTCAACCGGGCCCAGCTCTACGCCCAGCGCAAGGGCACCCTGCACGTGGCCTCGGCCGGCAACTCCAACCACGACCTGGCCTCCGACGCGATCGTCGACGACTCCAGCCCGGACGACTCCACGCCGGTGACGCGGACCATCGACCCGAGCGAGTGCCTCGACCTGCCGACCCAGCTGCCCGGCGTGGTCACGGTCAGCGCCACGGGCGTGAAGAACGAGAAGTCGTACTACTCCACGTACGGCAGGGGCGTCGTCGACGTGGCGGCGCCGGGCGGCGACCGCAAGTACCAGATTCCGGACACCCCGTCGAAGAACGGCCGGATCCTGTCCACCATGCCCAACAACGAGTACGCCTTCCTCCAGGGCACCTCGATGGCCTCGCCGCACGCCGCGGGCGTCGCCGCGCTGCTGAAGTCCCGCTACCCCTGGCTGCGCCCGGCCGCGCTCCAGGCGCTGCTGAAGGTCCAGGCGGACGAGCAGGCCTGCCCGGCCTCCTACGACCAGGACGGCGACGGCACCCAGGACGCGGTGTGCGAGGGCGGCACGTACCGCAACGGCTTCTACGGCGCCGGCATCGTCAACGCGCTGAAGGCGGTGAAGTGACCGCGATGGCCCGGTCCCTGCCCACCTCGAACGCCTCGAACGAACGGGAGACCCCGTCCATGACCCCGTCCCGCCCGCGGTCCCGCCGCGCCCTGGTGCTCCCGGCCGGTCTGGCCGCGGCGACGGCCCTCGCACTGCTGCCGGGGGCCCCGGCCGCCGCGGCCCCGGCACCCTCCGGCGCCACGGCCGAGGAGACGTCGCTCAGCTACGTCGTCAACGTCCGCCCCGGGCACGGTCCCTCGGCCCGGGTGAAGCGGGCGATATCCGAGGCCGGCGGCACGATCGTGACGTCGTACGACCGGATCGGCGTCGTGGTGGTCCACTCGGCCGACCCCGGCTTCGCGAAGAAGATCCGCACGGTGCGGGGCGTGGACTCCGCCGGTGCCACCCGCACCGCTCCGCTGCCGTCGGCCGCCACGACGGACATGGGCGCGCCCAAGGTGCTGGACGCGCAGGAGATCGCGGCCGTCGAGGCCGCCGCGGGGCAGGACCCGCTCCAGCCCCTTCAGTGGGACCTGCCGGCCATCAAGGCGGACAAGGCGCACGAGAGGTCGCTCGGCAGCAGTGACGTGACCGTCGCGGTCATCGACACCGGCGTCGACGACACCCACCCCGACATCGCGCCGAACTTCGACCGCGAGGCCTCCGTCAACTGCGTCTCCGGCAAGCCGGACACCAGCGAGGGCGCCTGGCGGCCGGGGGCCGGGGAGAGCCCGCACGGCACGCACGTCGCCGGTGAGATCGCCGCCGCGAAGAACGGCGTCGGCATGACGGGTGTCGCGCCCGGCGTGAAGGTCTCCGGCATCAAGGTGTCCAACCCGGACGGCTTCTTCTACACCGAGGCCGTGGTGTGCGGGGTCATGTGGGCGGCCGAGCACGGCGTCGACGTGACCAACAACAGCTATTACACCGACCCGTGGTACTTCAACTGCAAGAACGACCCCGACCAGAAGGCCCTGGTCGAGGCCGTCACGCGGGCCTCGCGGTACGCGGAGAAGAAGGGCGCGGTCAACGTCGCCGCGGCCGGCAACGAGAACTACGACCTCGCGGCCGACGAGATCACCGACCCGGTCTCCCCCAACGACTCCACGCCCTCGGACCGGGTGATCGACCCCTCCGAGTGCCTGGACATCCCGACCCAGCTGCCGGGCGTCGTCACGGTCGCGGCGACCGGCGCCAAGGGCCTGAAGTCGTCCTTCTCCAACTACGGCCGGGGCGTCGTCGACATCGCGGCCCCGGGCGGCGACGCGACGGCGTACCAGCGTCCGGAGCCGCCCGCGACCAGCGGTCTGATCCTGGGCACGCTGCCCGGCGGCCGCTGGGGCTACATGGCCGGTACGTCGATGGCGTCGCCGCACGTCGCGGGCGTCGCCGCGCTCATCAAGTCGACGCACCCGTACGCTCCGCCGGCCATGGTCAAGGCCCTGCTGTACGCCGAGGCCGACGCCACGCCGTGCACCAAGCCGTACGACATCGACGGCGACGGCAAGGTGGACGCGGTGTGCGAGGGCCCGAAGAACCGCAACGGCTTCTACGGCTGGGGCATGGCGGACGCCCTGGACGCGGTCACGCGCTAGGCGATGGTTCCGTGGAGGGGGGCGGCCGTCTCCTGACGGGTCGACCCTCCGGCATTGACTCGATCAATACTGCATAGTGCAGTCATGACCGGCATCGAGTCCGCATGGTCCGCCCTGGGCGGCGATCCTTCCCTGCTCTCCCGGGTCACCACGGTGGCCCGGGAGAGCGTGCTTCCGGCGCGGCTGCCCGTACGGGAGCTGGCACGGGCCACGGTCGGCGCCTGCGCGCTGGCCGCCGCCGAGCTGGCGGCGCGGCGCTCCGGGACCGGCGAGGTGCCCGCGGTGCGGGTGGACGACGCGGCCGTCGCGACGGCGTTCACCGGTGAGCGGCACCTGCTGGTGGACGGGCGGGCCCCGCAGACCTTCGCGCCGCTCTCGCGGTTCTGGCCGACGGCGGACGGCTGGGTGCGGACGCACGCGAACTATCCGCACCACCGTGAACGGCTGCTGACGGCCCTGGGGGTGCCGGACGACGTCTCCGCGGTCGGGTCCGCGCTCGCCGAACGGCCCGCCGCACAGGCCGAGGAGGCCGTGTACGCGGCCGGAGGGCTGGCGGTGGCCGTGCGCTCGCCCGAGGAATGGGCGGCGCACGAACAGGGGACCGCGGTGGCGGCCGGACCCCTGGTCGAACGCGGCCGGCTCGGCCCCGCACGCGCGCGTGCGCTCCCGCCGGCGCCCTCCGCTCCCCTGCTGCCGGCCGCCGGCGTACGGGTCCTGGACCTGACCCGGGTCATCGCGGGCCCGGTCGCCACCCGCACGCTCGCGCTGCTCGGTGCGGACGTCCTGCGCATCGACGCCCCGCACCTGCCGGAGCTGCCCGACCAGCACGCCGACACCGGCTTCGGCAAGCGCTCGGCGCTGCTGGACCTCGCGGCCGACCGGTCCGTGTTCGAGGAGCTGCTCGCGGCGGCGGACGTCGTCGTCACCGGCTACCGACCGGGCGCGCTCGACCGGTTCGGCCTGTCACCCGAGGCGCTGGCGGAGCGCCGGCCCGGACTGGTCGTGGCGCAGCTGTCGGCGTGGGGGCCGTCCGGGCCGTGGGCGCGGCGGCGCGGCTTCGACAGCCTGGTGCAGGCGGCCACCGGGATCGCCGTCGTGGAGGGCGGCCCGCGGCGGCCGGGCGCGCTGCCGGCGCAGGCTCTGGACCACGGCAGCGGGTATCTGCTGGCGGCGGGCGTGCTGCGGGCGCTGACCGACCGGGCGGCGGAGGGCGGCGGCCGGTACGTCCGGGTCGCGCTGGCACGCACGGCGGCGTGGCTCACCGGCGGGCTGCGGACGGACACGGCGGGCGCGCGTGCGGGCGCCGGTGCCCGTGCCGAGCCCGGGGCCGTTGCCGGTGCCCGTGCCGAGCCCGGGGCCGTTGCCGGTGCCCGTGCCGAGCCCGGGGCCGTTGCCGGTGCCCGTGTCGAGGCCGGGGCCCCTGCCGACCGGGATGTCGGTGCCGACGCCGACGCCGACGCCAACGCCGGCACGGGCGCGGGCACCGGTGTCGATGCCGCTGTCGGTGGGGTCGCCGGTGCCGGGATCGGTGCGGGCGCCGGTGCCGGCGGCGGTGGCGGTGGGGGCGCCCAGGGGGCGTGGGAGTGGCTCGCCGAGCGGGACTCCCGTCTCGGGCGGCTGCGCTACGCCCTGCCCCCGGTGTCCTTCGCCGGCGGCCCGCAGGACTGGGCGCGGCCACCGGGCCCGTGCGGGTCGGACGCAGCCCGCTGGGCGTGAGCCGGGCGCCGCCCCCGGTGGGGCGGCCGAATCCGCCGCCGTGGACGGAATGCCGTACCGCCAGTCGTTTTCCTTGACTTGCCCCGGTCTGGGGGAGCTGGTGAAGATCTTGAGGTGACCTTGATAAGACCCACGTCCCGGGCGGCCGGCACCGGCCGGCACGCGCGGCCCCCCTCCGGCGGTTCCGGACGGGCCGTGGCCGTGCTGGTGCTGGTGGCGCTCGGGGCGCTGATACCCCTGCTCGGCCCGTCCCCCGCGCTGCACGGCACCGGGGAGGCCGCGGCTCCCGGCACCGGCGGCATATCCCTGCTGCGCACGGTGCTGTTCGCGGCGCTGGCCGTACCGGTCGGGGAGCTGTTCGTCGACCGGCTGGCCCGCGCGCTGCCCGGTGCCCCGCCGGAGCGGCCCCGGAGTTGGTCACCGTACGCGGCGGTCGCCGGCTTCGTCGCCGCGCTCGCCCTCGCCTCGGTCGTGGCGACGGGCAACCTGGTGCCGGACAGCCTCGCCGA
Source organism: Streptomyces sp. NPDC031049 (assembly GCF_055571015.1). NCBI lineage: Bacteria > Bacillati > Actinomycetota > Actinomycetes > Kitasatosporales > Streptomycetaceae > Streptomyces > Streptomyces sp. NPDC031049. The sequence continues at coordinate 408,401 of NZ_JBVIGC010000005.1, read as the reverse complement.
GATCGACGCCGGCGGCCTGTACGCCTCGCGCGACGGCAAGCTGGCGCTGCTGGAGGTCAACGCGTTCCTCGTGGCCGGCCTGTGCGCCGTCTCCCGCCGGCCGGTCACCCAAGTCTGGCCGCTGGCCGCCGTGGTGGTCGCCGAGGCCCTGCGCGCCCACCCCCCGACCGAGTACAGCCCGCTGATCGGTTCCGGACTGACGCTCGTGCACCTGACGTGCGCCTCGCTGTGGGTGGGCGGCCTGCTGTACGCGCTGCGGACGCTGCGGCACTGGCACGGCGCCGAGGCGGGCCCCGCCCTGCTGAGCCTCTACGCGCGCGTGGCGGCCGTGCTGCTCGCCGCCATCACCGCCACGGGCGTGTGCAGTTCGCTGCGCCGGATGCCGGCGGACACCATCGTGGACCAGCTGACGGCCACGGCGTACGGGCGGGTGCTGCTCGCCAAGGTAATTCTGGTCGCGGCCGTCGCGGCCCTCGCCCTGTGGGCGCGTGTCCGGCTGAGCCGCGCGGCGGACCCGCTGTCCGCCTGTTCCCCCGCGCGCGCGGAGGTCGCCGTACTGGGCGTGGTCGTCGCGGTGTCGGGGCTGCTGACGGCGCTTCCGGTGCCCATCCGCTGGTGACGCCCGCGAGCCCCGGCGGCAAGACCCCCGTGGCGGCCGGAACTTGACGGGGGGACCGGTCCGGGCGGGCCCTGCGGGACCGGACTGTCAGTCGTGGCCCGTATCCTCAGTGACCATGCTCGAAGACCAGACGACCGCAGCGTCCTCCCCCACAACGTGGCCGGCCGCGTATCCGCAGGGATACGCGGTCGTTGACGTGGAGACCACCGGCCTGGCCCGCGACGACCGCATCATCTCCGCGGCCGTCTACCGGCTGGACGCGCGCGGCGAGGTCGAGGACCACTGGTACACGCTGGTCAATCCGGAGCGGGACCCGGGCCCGGTGTGGATACACGGTCTGACGAGCGAGCTGCTCGAGGGCGCGCCCCTCTTCCGGGAGGTGGCCGAGGAGTTCGCGGCCCGGCTCGACGGCCGGGTGCTGGTCGCGCACAACGCCGTCTTCGACTGGCAGATGATCGCCCGTGAGTACGCGCGGGCGGAGCGCGAGGCCCCGGTGCGCCACCGCCTGTGCACCATCGCGCTCTCCAAGGAGCTGGCGCTGCCGCTGCCCAACCACAAGCTGGAGTCCCTCGCCGCGCACTTCGGCGTCGTCCAGCAGCGCGCGCACCACGCGCTGGACGACGCGCGCGTGCTGGCCGAGGCGTTCCGGCCGAGCCTGCACGCGGCGGCGGCCGGCGGGCTCCGGCTGCCCCTGCACGAGTGCCGCCCGCTCACCGAGTGGTCGGACCGCCCCGCTCCGCGCATCGGCCGCCAGGCGGGGCACGGCGGCTACCGGGCCGGCGGCTGGCGCCCCTCCCGCAGAAGGCCCGCATGCCCCTATCCCAACCCGGGCCGCTACGAAGAGGGCAAACGCCTCAAGCAGGGCATGCGGGTCGCCTTCTCGGGTGACACCTCGGTCGACCGGGAGCTGCTGGAGGACCGCGCCACCGACGCCGGGCTGCACGTGGCGACCAGCCTGTCCCGGCTGACCAGCCTGCTGGTCACCAACGACCCCGACTCGGGCACGTCCAAGGTGGTCAAGGCCCGGCAGTACGGGACACCGGTGGTGGACGAGGCGGCGTTCGGACAGCTGCTGGCCGACGTGGAGCCCGCCGACGGCTGACCGCGCGGAGGCCCGGACGCCCCGTGCGGGGCGGGTGGCGCCGCGCGGACGGGTGAACGCCGGCGGGCGCGGTGCCTGCCGGGCGGACGGGTGATTGCCGGGCGACTCGCCCGCCGCCCGCTCGCCCGCGGCGCGGCGACGGCTCACCCTGTGGCGCATGGCGACATGTGAAGTCTGCGGCAACAACTACGGCATGACCTTCGAGGTGCACGCGCAGGGCGCGGTGCACGTCTTCGACTGCTTCTCCTGTGCGATCCACCGCATGGCCCCGATCTGCGAGCACTGCCGCGTGCAGATCATCGGGCAGGGCGTCGAGGTCGAGGGCCACTGGTACTGCGGCGCCCACTGCGCCCGCGCCGAGGGAAAGGCGGGGATCGTCGACCGCGTCTGACCGCACCCCCGTGCGGACACCCCACGACCGAGTTGTACCGTCGTGGGGTGTACCGCTTCCTGTTGTCCCGGCAGTGGGTGACCCTCACGCTGGTCGCCCTGATCCTCGTCCCCACGATGATCTGGCTGGGCTTCTGGCAGATGGACCGCTACGAGCAGCGCGCCGCCCGCAACCAGCTGGTCGCCGACGCGCTGGCCGCCGAGCCGGTGCCCGTGCAGCGGCTGACCTCGCCGGGCCACTCCGTCACCCGTGAGGAGCGGTACCGCACGGTGACCGCCACGGGCCGCTTCGACACCGGTGACGAGGTCGTCGTCCGCCGCCGCACCAACGCCCACGACAAGGTCGGCTACCACGTGCTGACCCCGTTCGTCCTGAACGACGGCAAGGTGCTGCTGGTCAACCGGGGCTGGGTCCCCGTGAGCGACGCCGGGCAGACCGCCTTCCCCGAGATCCCCGCGCCGCCCCGCGGTGAGATCACCGTCACCGGGCGGCTGATGCCCGACGAGACGACCGCCGCCAGCGGCATCAAGGAACTGGAGGGCCTGCCCGAGCGGCAGATCATGCTGATCGACAGCGAGCAGGAGGCCCGGCGGCTGGGTGCCGAGGTGCTCGGCGGCTACGTCGTGCTGACGGCGCCCGAACCCGAGGGCGGCACCCCGGAGCCGATCGGCAGGCCCGGCGACGAGAACGCGGCGCTGAACTACGCGTACGCCGTCCAGTGGTGGCTGTTCGCGGCGGCCGTGCCGGTCGGCTGGTTCTTCCTGGCCCGCCGCGAGGCCCGGGAACGGGCGGAGCAGGCCACGCGGACGGCCGGAGAGACGGCCGGGCACGAGACCGCCGACCCCACGGCGGAACCCGCGGCGGCCCGGACGGGGCAGCAGACGGGGTAACTCCCCCGACCGCGGCGGTTGCGCCGCCCCCGGTCGGGAAGACGGAACCCCGTGCACCCCCGAATCGAGGACTACGCGATCATCGGCGACGAGCAGACCGCGGCGCTGGTCGGCACGGACGGTTCCGTGGACTGGATGTGCCTGCCCCGCTTCGACTCCGCCGCCTGCTTCGCCAAACTGCTGGGCGACGAGGACAACGGACACTGGCGCATCGCCCCCGAGGGCGCGGACCGCTGTACCCGGCGGGCCTACCGCCGCGACACCCTCGTCCTGGACACCGACTGGGAGACCGAGGACGGCGCGGTCCGGGTCACCGACTTCATGCCGCAACGCGACCGCGCCCCGGACATCGTCCGGATCGTGGAGGGGCTGCGCGGTGAGGTCACCGTGCACAGCCTGCTGAAGCTGCGCTTCGACTACGGCTCGATCGTCCCCTGGATGCGCCGGACCGACGGCCTGCGCGTGGCGGTCGCCGGACCGGACTCGGCGTGGCTGCGCAGCGTGCCCGAGGTGCGCACCTGGGGCGAGAACTACGGGACGCACTCGCGGTTCACCGTGGCGGAGGGCGAGAAGGTCGCGTTCGTACTGACCTGGCACCCCTCGCACGAGCCCCCTCCCCTGCCCGTCGACCCGTACGAGGCGCTGCACCACAGCGTCACCGACTGGCGGGCCTGGGCCGGCCACTGCCGCTACGACGGCCCGTACCGGGACGCCGTCGTCCGCTCCCTGATCACCCTGAAGGCGCTCACCTACAAGCCGACCGGCGGCATCGTGGCCGCCGCCACCACCTCGCTGCCCGAGCAGCCGGGCGGCGTGCGCAACTGGGACTACCGCTACTGCTGGCTGCGCGACTCCACCCTCACCCTGGGCGCCCTGCTGGCGGCCGGCTATCTGTCCGAGGCGGAGGCCTGGCGCGACTGGCTGCTGCGCGCGGTCGCGGGCAGCCCGGAGGATCTACAGATCATGTACGGCGTGGCGGGCGAGCGCCGGCTGCCGGAGCTTGAGCTGCCGTGGCTGTCCGGGTTCGACGGCTCCCGCCCCGTACGCATCGGCAACGACGCCGTGAACCAGCTCCAGCTGGACGTGTACGGCCAGGTGATGGACACGATCTCGGTGGCCCGCAAGGCGGGCATGCCGTCCAAGCCCCAGATGTGGGAGCTCCAGTGCGCCCTGATGGACTTCCTGCGCACCGCGTGGCGGGAGCCGGACGAGGGGCTGTGGGAGGTGCGCGGCGGACGCCGCCAGTTCGTGCACTCCAAGGTGATGTGCTGGGTGGCCGCCGACCGTGCCGTGCGCACCCTGGAGGAGAATCCGGGGCTGGACGGCGACCTGGAGGGCTGGCGGGCCCTGCGCGAGGAGATCCACCGCGAGGTGTGCGAGAAGGGCTACGATCCGGCGCGCAACACCTTCACCCAGTACTACGGCTCCCGGGAGCTGGACGCGGCGCTGCTGTTCATCCCGCGCGTCGGCTTTCTGCCGCCGGACGATCCGCGGGTCGTCGGCACCATCGACGCGGTCGCCCGCGAGCTGAGCAGCGGCGGCCTGGTGCACCGCTACAGCACCCGGGACGGTGTCGACGGCCTGCCGGGCCACGAGGGCACGTTCGTGGTGTGCTCCTTCTGGCTCGCGGAGGCGCTGCACATGACCGGCCGGACCAAGGAGGCCCGGGAGCTGTTCGAGCGGCTGCTGGGGCTCGCCAACGACGTGGGGCTGCTGTCCGAGGAGTACGACCCGGTGGCCGGCCGTCAGCTGGGCAACTTCCCGCAGGCCTTCAGCCACATCGGCCTGGTGCACACCGCCCTCGCCCTCTTCGGGGAGGACGCGGCAGGATAGGGCCATGGATCTTGGACTGAAGGACCGGGTATACGTCGTCACCGGGGCCACCCGGGGCCTGGGCAACGCCGCCGCGCGCGAGCTGGTCGCCGACGGCGCCAAGGTGGTCGTGACCGGCCGGGACGAGCGGAGCGCCGTCGAGGCCGCCGCGGCACTGGGACCGGACGCGGTGGGTGTGGCCGCCGACAACGCCGACCCGGGGGCCGCGGACCGGCTGATCGCCACCGCGCGGGAGCGGTTCGGGCGCTTCGACGGCGTCCTGGTGAGCGTCGGCGGGCCGCCGCCGGGGTTCGTCGCCGACAACACCGACGAGCAGTGGCAGGCGGCGTTCGAGTCGGTCTTCCTCGGTGCGGTGCGGCTCGCGCGGGCGGCGGCGGCCGAGCTGGAGGAGGGCGGTGTCGTCGGCTTCGTGCTGTCGGGCTCGGTGTACGAGCCGATCCCGGGCCTGACCATCTCCAACGGGCTGCGCCCCGGTCTGGCCGGCTTCGCCAAGTCCCTCGCGGACGAGCTGGGCCCGCGCGGCATCCGGGTCGTCGGCGTGCTGCCGGGCCGCATCGACACGGACCGGGTGCGCGAGCTGGACGGCCTGTCGGCCGACCCGGAGGCGACGCGGGTGCAGAACGAGTCACGGATTCCCCTGCGCCGGTACGGGACACCGGAGGAGTTCGGCCGCGCGGCGGCGTTCCTGCTGTCCCCGGCGGCGTCCTACCTGACGGGCGTGATGCTCCCGGTGGACGGCGGCGTGCGCCACGGCTTCTGACGCCGACCGGTTCGCACACCCGCACCGGCCGGGCGGGGCGGGGTCAGGTGACCCGTTCCGCCCGGTGGCGGGCACCGGTGAGGCGGGCCTCCGTGGGCAGGGCGGGCAGGCCGGTCGCGCCGCGGGCGTGGGCCAGGGCGTGCCCGGCGAGGCCGTCCAGGGCCGTGCCGGGGTCGACGTGCGGTGCGAGCCGGAGCCGGACCCGGGCCCGGGGGGCCAGGCGCCGCCCGGTGAGCCGGACGGCGGCGTGCTCGACGCCGTCGATGCGGCCTGCCTCCTCGGCGAACGCACTCTCCAGCGCCCGCCCCCGCAGTGCGGCGCTCTCACCGTCGCCGGTGTCCACCAGGACCTCGGCGAGCCGGCGGCGGCGCAGCACCGAGACCAGCCACCACAGGGCGAGCAGCAGCAGGACGGCGAGCGCGGCGATCACCACCGGCCACCACCAGCCGGCGTCCCGCCACCGGGTCCGCTCGGCGTCGCTGAGCAGTACGTCGTCGCGTCCGTGGTGGATCCACCAGGACGGCGCGGGGGCGCCGAGGCCGATGGCGAGCACCGAGCCGCCGAGGGCCAGCAGCACCAGGCCCACGATGCCGAGCAGCACGCGGTTGACGGTTCGCAGCACCGTCCTCACCCCTTCCGTCCGGGCCGGGTCACCCGCACCGACAGGGCGGGCGGCCGGGCCAGGCCCAGGCCCGTCACCGCGTCGGCCAGCGCGGTGTCCAGGTCGGTGCGTACGTCGTCCAGTTCACGGAAGTGCGACACGGCGCGGACCCGGGCCTTGCGGCGGCGCATCCGGACCCGTGCCGACTGCACCCCGGAGACCTCCATGGCCCGGTCGCGCAGCACGGTGGCGGCGGCGTCGCGGTGCAGCCCTGCGCGTACGTCCTGGTGGGTGTGGCGCATCGGCAGCAGGTTCCGCAGGCCGGGGGTGACGGCCAGCAGGAGCAGCCAGAGGCCGAGGGCCGCGGCGACGCCCGCGCCGACCAGCACCCAGGTGTCGTCCAGGGGGCGCTCGGCGAGCTGCCGGGCCAGGCCCCTGCGCCAGGCCAGCGCCCGGTGGTCGGCGCGCACGGCGACGATGTCGTAGAGGAAGGCGCCGGCGGCGACCAGGAGCAGCAGGGCGACCACGCCCGCGGGGACCCGGCGACGCGACCAGAACCGCCCGGTGGGCCCGCCGCCGCCCTGGCCGTCACCGGCCGTGTCCGCGCCGCCGTCCAGGACGGGCGGGGGCGTGCCCGGTGTGCCGCTCTCCTTCTCCAGTACCGGCAGCCGTCGGGTGCTGCCGGTGTCTGCGGTCTCTTCGTGGGGTTCGCTCATTCGATCCTCCCCTGGGCGGCGCCGTGCTCGGCCACCGGGTGCAGCCGCTCCACCTGGACGGCGACCTCCGGCACCGCCATGCCCACCAACGCGCGTACCCGCTGGACGACCCGGTGACGGACCTGCGCGCAGCGGGCGCCGATGTCGCAGGGGTAGTCGAGTTCCAGGTGGACGCGGACGCGGGCGGCGTCGTGGTGCACGGAAACGGTCGCGTGGGGCCGCGCGGCGTCCGGTGGCAGCCGCCCCGCCGCCTCGCGCGCCGCCTGGGCCGCCACCTTGGCGACGACCCGGTCGGCGATCCGGGTCGCACCGCGCTCGCCCGGCGGCACGACGCCCGCGGACGCGCGGAGGTCACCGGCCGCGCTGCTCACCCCGGTCACCGCCGGCTGTCGCGGCTGCGGAAGAAGTCGCCGAGTTCCAGGTCCCCCTCGAGGAACCGGCCGACGACGAAACCGACGGCGCCCAGCGCCGCCACCAGCAGGAAGGCGCCGAATCCGCCGAAATACCCGGCGAAGCCCAGGGCCATTCCGGCGATCATGCCGACCACGGCCATGTTCATGCTGCGCACTCCTCACATCGGGTCAACGTCGGGTCACTTGATCCTGGGTTCCGGCTCCTCCTCGTCCTCTTCGTCGGGCAGCTTCACGTCGCTCACCGCGATGTTGACCTCGACCACCTCCAGGCCGGTCATCCGCTCGACCGCCGCGATCACGTTCTCCCGCACGTTCCGGGCGACGTCGGAGATCGACACGCCGTACTCGACGACGATCTCCAGGTCGAGGGCGGTCTGCTTCTCACCGACCTCCGCCTTCACCCCGCGCGTCACCGACTTGGCGCCGCCGGGGACGCGGTCGCGCACGGCGCCGAAGGTGCGGGAGAGCCCGCTGCCCATGGCGTGCACACCGTCGACGTCGCGTGCCGCCATTCCGGTGATCTTCTCCACCACCCCGTCGGCGATGGTGGTGCGTCCCCGGGTGCCGGGGTCGCCCCCGCCGCGCCTCGGGCTCTGTCCCTTGGCCCCGGAGCCTTCGGTCGTCTCCGGCCCGGACCGGCCCCGTTCCGTCGTCTCGCTCATCGGCGTACGCCCCTTTCGGTCGTCGTCCTTCGACCACGTTAAGCGGGGTTGCGCGGTGGCGCGCCGGGGATGCGGCAGGCTGGAGGAATGACGACGGCTGACCGGTGGACACGGGCTGTACGGGAACAGTTGGGGCTCGGACGATTTCTGCCGCTGGGCGGGCCGCGGGACGGCGCATGGATCGCCGAGCGGGCGGCGCGGGAGGTGCTGATGGCCGCGGTGAGCGGAGTGGCGGGCGCACGGGTGGACGGTCTGCGGATCGCGCCCGCGGATCCGCGGGAGGCGCACGACCCGGTGGTGCCTGCGCCGCCGAGCGCCCTGCCGCCGGGGCCGCTGCGGGTGACGGCCGAGGTCGCGGCGACGGCGTCGGAGCCGCTGCCGACGTCGACCGCGCGCCTGCGCGCCGCGCTGGCGGACGCGGCGGCGGCCCGGCTCGGCCTGGCGGTCACCGACGTGGATCTACGGGTGACGGCACTGCTTGACCCGGAGCGTCCGGCGAGGGAGAGCCCGGCGGAAGAAGGTCCGGCCCAGGAGGGTCCGGCACGGGAGAGCCCGGCGGATGAGGGCACGGCGGCGGACGGTGCGGCGCGGGAGCGGGGGGACGGCGACGCCGGCCGGGCGGCGGACGCGGCGCTGGCGGTGCCCGGCGTGACCCGGCTGACGGGCAGGCTCGGCCGTCCGGTCACCGTGGAGGACCGGTCCGACGGCACGGCGCTGCCGCGACGGCACGTCCGGGTGGAGTGCGCGGTGTCCACGCAACACCGCGCGGTGGACGTGGCCCGCGGTGTGCGCGCCGCGGTGCGGGACGCCCTCCAGGACCACCCGTCGGTGGCCGTGCTGGTCACCGCGGTCGACGGAGCGGAGACCTGACGCGGACGGCGCTGCCCGCCGGGGCGCCGTGCCGGGACGGCCCGCACCGCGACGGCGCGGCGCGGGCCTCTCCGGTCCGGTCCGGTCAGGTCAGGTCAGGTCAGGTCAGGTCAGGTCCAGGAGACCGGGTCCGCCGCGCGCTACTCGCCGAGCCCGGCCAGATCGCGCAGGCGACGGGCCTGGGCGGCGCGCTCCGCGGTGCGCTGGGCCTCGTAGTCGCGCTCCAGGGCACCCTGGAGCAGCGCCTTGGTCTCGATCACGGCGTCACGCGGCGCCGCCAGCACCGCCGAGGCGAGGTCGCGCACCGCGCCGTCGAGCTGGTCGGCGGGCACGGCGAGACTGGCCAGGCCCGTGCTCACGGCCTCGTCGGCCTGGACGAACCGCCCGGTCACGCAGATCTCCAGCGCGCGGGCGTACCCCACCAGCCCGACGAGCGGATGGGTGCCCGTCAGGTCGGGGACGAGACCGAGGCTGGTCTCCCGCATGGCGAACTGCGCGTCGTCGGCGACGACACGCAGGTCGCAGGCGAGAGCGAGCTGGAAGCCCGCCCCGATGGCGTGCCCCTGCACGGCGGCGATGGACAGGATGTCGCTGCGCCGCCACCAGGTGAACGCCTCCTGGTATTCGGCGATGGTCGCGTCGAGCTCGGCGTCCCCGCCACGCGCGAGGTCCAGGAACGACGGCTCCCCGTCGAAGCCCTCGGGCGTGAACGCCTGCCGGTCGAGCCCGGCCGAGAAGGACTTGCCCTCGGCCCGCAGCACCACGACCCGGACGGAGCCCGGCAGCAGCCGGCCGACCTCGGTGAGCGCCCGCCACAGGGCGGGGCTCTGCGCGTTGCGCTTGGCCGGGTTGGCCAGCGTCACCGTGGCGATCGCGTCGTCGACGGTGAGCCGCACGCCGTCCTTGTCGAGTACGGGGCTTCCGGGTCCTTCACAACCGTGGTCCTGGGCGGGCGTGGCCATGGGGCGCCTCCGATGGGGTGCGGCAGTCCTGTGTGCCGTACGGACATCCGTACGGCATCCCTAAGTGACTGCACAGTAACCACCCGGTCGGCCGGTGGGTCGACCGGGTGGCCACCATCGGAGCCGAGGGGCCACCCGGAGGGTCAGGTCGATGGAGCCTTCTTGCCCCGGGTCGCCCCGCCACGCCCTCGGAGCGTGACGCCCGACTCGCTGAGCATGCGGTGCACAAAGCCATACGAGCGGCCGGTCTCCTCGGCCAACGCCCGGATGCTCGCACCGGCGTCGTACTTCTTCTTCAGGTCTGCCGCGAGCTTGTCGCGCGCGGCGCCGGTCACCCGGCTGCCCTTCTTCAGAGTCTCGGCCACCCGTGCCTCCTCATGGGAAGTGCGCTCTGGTCTCCTCATGATCACCCCTCCGGGCCGACATGGCCACCCATTCGGCAAGGTCGATGGGACAAGGTTGTGACGACAGGAGCGGGTGCCCACATACGGAATCGGGAATTCCGATGGATCGTGTGCGTACCGCCGAACGGGTTCCTTCGCGAAGTTCCAGGTCAGAAAGGCGGCGCGGCCGAGCCCTCCGCGCGGGAGGGCTCGGCCGCGAAATCCGTGTAGGACACACCTCGGTACGAGGAGATCTCACACAGATGGTGGATCACGGATCGGCCGAATGATCCATAACCAGTGGATCACTCATTCGATCAAGCCAGGGCGACGAGGTCCGCGTAGTCGGAGCCCCAGAGGTCCTCGATGCCGTCCGGGAGCAGAATGATCCGCTCCGGCTGGAGCGCGTCGACGGCGCCCTCGTCGTGGGTGACCAGGACGACCGCGCCCTTGTAGGTGCGCAGCGCGCCGAGGATCTCCTCGCGGCTGGCCGGGTCGAGGTTGTTGGTGGGCTCGTCGAGCAGCAGCACGTTGGCCGAGGAGACCACCAGGGTGGCCAGGGCGAGGCGGGTCTTCTCGCCGCCGGAGAGGACACCGGCGGGCTTGTCGACGTCGTCGCCGGAGAACAGGAACGAGCCGAGCACCTTGCGGACCTCGACCAGGTCCATGTCGGGCGCGGCGGAGCGCATGTTCTCCAGCACCGTGCGGTCGGGGTCGAGGGTCTCGTGCTCCTGGGCGTAGTAGCCGAGCTTGAGGCCGTGACCGGGGACCACGGCGCCGGTGTCGGGCTGCTCGACGCCCGCCAGGAGCCGGAGCAGGGTGGTCTTGCCCGCGCCGTTGAGGCCGAGGATGACGACCCGGGAGCCCTTGTCGATGGCCAGGTCGACGTCGGTGAAGATCTCCAGCGAGCCGTACGACTTCGACAGGCCCTCGGCCATCAGCGGGGTCTTGCCGCAGGGCGCGGGCTCGGGGAAGCGCAGCTTGGCGACCTTGTCGGACTGGCGCACCGCCTCCAGGCCGGACAGCAGCTTGTCGGCCCGGCGGGCCATGTTCTGCGCGGCGACCGTCTTGGTGGCCTTGGCGCGCATCTTGTCGGCCTGGGCGTTGAGCGCGGCGGCCTTCTTCTCGGCGTTGGCGCGCTCGCGCTTGCGGCGCTTCTCGTCGGCCTCGCGCTGCTGCTGGTAGAGCTTCCAGCCCATGTTGTAGACGTCGATCTGGGCGCGGTTGGCGTCCAGGTAGAACACCTTGTTGACGACCGTCTCGACGAGGTCGACGTCGTGGGAGATCACGATGAAGCCGCCGCGGTAGGTCTTGAGATAGTCGCGCAGCCAGATGATCGAGTCGGCGTCGAGGTGGTTGGTCGGCTCGTCCAGCAGGAGGGTGTCGGCGTCCGAGAACAGGATGCGGGCCAGCTCGATACGGCGGCGCTGACCGCCGGAGAGCGTGTGCAGGGGCTGGCCGAGCACCCGGTCGGGCAGGTTGAGCGCGGCGGCGATGGTGGCGGCCTCGGCCTCGGCGGCGTACCCGCCCTTGGTGAGGAACTCCGTCTCCTGGCGCTCGTACTGCTTGAGCGCCTTCTCGCGGGTGCTGCCCTTGCCGGTGGCGATGCGCTGTTCGTTCTCCCGCATCTTGCGGATCAGGACGTCCAGGCCGCGCGCGGAGAGGATGCGGTCGCGGGCGAGGATGTCGAGGTCGCCGGTGCGGGGGTCCTGCGGGAGGTAGCCGACCTCTCCGGAGCGGGTGATGGTGCCCGCGGCGGGGATGCCCTCGCCGGCCAGGCATTTGGTGAGGGTGGTCTTGCCTGCGCCGTTGCGGCCGACGAGGCCGATGCGGTCGCCCTTCGTGACGCGGAAGGTGGCGCTTTCGATGAGGACGCGGGCACCGGCGCGCAGCTCGATACCGGAGGCGGAGATCACGGACAGACTCCAGGGCGGGTGGGTGGCGGGACGGGCGGCTGAGGACGGACCCGCTGTCTAATGCGCGAGGAGAATGGCCATGGGGGCCAGTCTAACGGGGGTGTGCAAGCGCTTTTCCGCGTGGCGTCCCGCGGCTTCCTCGCGGGCCGTTGTCAGTGGCCGGTGCAAGACTGGCGACAGGCTTGATTCCGGACTTTCCGGAGCGACTCGCAAGGGACCGGTTCACAAAGGAGTGATCGGCATGGCAAGCACGGACGGCGCCCGCCCGAGCATGTACCCGACGGTGCTGTACACGGACGCGAAGCGGGCGATCCGGCAGCTCACGGAGGCCTTCGGCTTCTCGGAGATCGCGGTGTACGAGGGGGAGGACGGCAAGGTGGCCCACGCCGAGCTGGCGCTGGGCAACGGCGCGGTGATGCTCGGCTCGAAGGGCACCGGAAGCCGCTTCGACGAGCTGATGAAGGGCGCCGGCCCGACGGGGGTGTACGTGGTGGTGGACGACGTCGACGCCCATCACCGGCGGGCCGTGGAGCACGGCGTGGAGATCCTCATGCCCCCGACGGACCAGGACTACGGCTCGCGGGACTACATGGCCCGCGATCTCGAGGGCAACATCTGGAGCTTCGGCACCTACGCCCCCGAGATCCCCGCCTGATTCCGGGCCGGGCGGGCGTCCCGCCCGGCCCCCGCCGGTTCAGCTGCCGCCGGTGTGCACCTGGAAGGCCGCCCGGCGCACGGCCTTGGCGAGGGCGGGGTCCGGGTGCGCGGCGGCGAGCGCCACCAGGACCTGCACGGTGCGCGGGTGGCCCACGGCGCGCACCTCGTCGAGCAGCGCCGGGACGGTCGGCTGCACGGCCGACTCCAGGTGGCGGACGAGCATGGGCGCCTCACCGTGGTCGGCGACGGCCGCAGCGGTGTCGACCCAGAGCCAGGTGGCCTCCCGGCGGGTGAGGACCTCGTGGGCGTCCTCCGGGTCGGCGCCGTCGTGCTCGGCCAGCCACAGCAGGGCGTAGGGCCTGAGCGTCGGCTCGTCGAGCACGGCCCGGACGTCGGGTTCGGCGGGGGCGCCGACGACCCGCAGCGCCTCGAAGGCCAGTCCGCGCAGCAGGGCGTCCTCGCCGCGGGCGGCGGCGAGGAGCTCGGTGACGGCGCTGCCGACGGGGCGGGCGGCGAGCCAGGCCCGGTACTCGGCGCGGGCCGCGTTCGGGCGGAGCTGGGCGCAGCCGCGCAGCATGTCCTCGGCCGACCGCTCGATGTTCCCGGCGGGGCTCTGCGCGGCGACGCAGATCTGCTCCAGCTTGACCCAGACCGCCCAGCTGCCCAGCGGAGTGAGCGTGGCGTGTTTGTCGCCGCAGGTGAGGGCGCCGACGGCGGCCAGGGCGTGCAGGGCCCAGTCGAGCAGCGGCGCGAGGGCCGCGTCGTCGCAGGGCGGCTCCGCGGGCAGGCCGGGGCCGGTGCCGTAGGGGACCTCGCAGCGCTCGGTGCGCAGCTCGGTGACGCGCTGGCGCAGCAGGTCGAGGAGCTGGGCCACGGGGACGGGCCCGGCGGAGAGCTGGAGGAAGGAGAGCACCTGGGGCATGGCCGAGACGACCTCGGCGACGGCGGCGGGCTCGTGGCCGTCGGGCTCGGGGTGGGCGAGCGACCAGGCGTCGAAGAGGGCGACCCAGCCGCGCAGCACGGCGCTGTCGTCGCGGTCCCAGGCGCGCAGCCGCCAGCCGGGCCGGGCGCTGTCGCCGTGCACCTCGACCAGCCCGGCGAGGCGTGCGGTGTCCCAGTCGGCGCGGACCTGAGCGGCGGTCAGGCCCAGTTCGCGGGCGGCCCGTTCGGCCGTCGCGGCGGAGAGTGTCGCCTTGCCGTCGGAGGTGCCGGCGCCGCTGCCGGGGCCTAGGGCGGCATCCGCCCAGCGGGCGACCCGGACCGCGCCGGCCAGCCGGGAGCGCGCCATTCCGGCCAGCTCCGAGCGGGCCGGGGTGCCCTCCGGCGGGCGCGGCGCGTGGCGGCGCGGGCGCCGCTGGTTCATCGCTCTGGGGGCGGCGGCCAGGGGTCGTGGGCGGACGAGTCTGAGCCTGGAGTCGCGCGGGATACGGGACGTCACGGGAGCAGTCTTCCGGCTGACGGTCCGAAAACCCAAACGGAATGTCGCGAGGCACGACGGTGACGGCCCTGGCGGGGGCTCGGAGAGCCGTGGGGGGCGGGAACGGGCCAGTGGTGCAGCAATAAACGGAACGACCGCGTCGACGGGGGTGCGGGGGGCGCGGGGGCGGGTGCGGGGGTGCCGGCGGCGGGGCTGGGAGCGCTGTCGGGGGCAGGGGCCGCGGGGGCCGGCCGCGAGTGCGGGGGTGCCGGGGACGCGGGGCTGCCCGGGGGCCCTCGTGAGCGGTGGGTGTGGCGGGGGCCCTCGTGGGCGGTGGGTTCACATCGGGCGTTCACATGAGGGGGGTGAGGAAGCGGCGGAGTTTCTCCTCGTAGGTGTCCGGTGCGGCGTTCCACATGGCCGCGTGTGTGGCGTGCTCGACCGTGTGGAGCGCGACCAGGCGGGGGTGGGCGGCGGCGAAGCGGCGGGAGTACCGCCAGGGTGCCACCGTGTCGCCGGGCCCGTGGAAGACGAGGGTGGGGACGCCGGGACCGGCGGGCTCCGCAGCGGCGGAGCGGTCGGTGGGCAGGCCGGTGCGGCCCTGGGCGGCGCGGACGGCGAGCGGCAGCAGGGCGCCCGGGGTGTGGCGGGCCGCGGCCAGGCTGCGCAGGGTCGCTTCCCAGTCGAGCACCGGCGAGTCCAGGACCAGCCCGGAGATGCTGTCGCGCACGCCGGAGCGCGCGGCGGCGCGCAGGGCCATGGTGGCGCCGGTGGACCAGCCGAGCAGGACGACGTGGCGGGCGCCGTGGCCCAGGGCGTAGCGGATGGCGGCGTCCAGGTCGCGCCACTCCGTCTCGCCGAAGTGGTGGAGACCGTCGGGCGACCGGGGGGCGCCGACGTCGCCGCGGTAGGCGAGGGCGAGGACCGGGAAGTGCAGACGGCTGAGCAGGCCCATGAGGTTCATGGCGTGCTCGCGGGTGCCGGCCAGGCCGTGCACGGCGATGACCCAGGCGCCGCGGGCGCCGGGCGTGAACCAGGCCGGGAGGGGGCCGAGTTCGCCGGGGATCTCGACGTCGGTGTGGTCCAGGTCGAGGGCGGTGCCGGGGTTGCCGACGTACAGGTTCGGGGTGAGCCAGGCCTTGTCGCCGGGACGCAGGGTGCCGTGGGTGACCGCCTCCAGGCGGCGTACGACGGTGTCCGCGGAGTGCGAGGCGGTGGGCAGGACGGGGCCGACGACCGCGTGGGTGCCGTCGCCGGCGAGCCCGTACCTGCCGGGCCGCAGGGCGGCCAGGTCCCGGGTGAGGGTGATCTGTCCGGCGGCGGTGCCGTGCACGGTGAGCCGGGGCTCGGTCGGCAGGGGGCGGCCGGGGGGCGCCTTGAGCGCCGCGTCGCTGGCGAGGCGGCCGGCGGCGATGCTCGCTGCGCCGGCCGCCAGGGCTGCGGTGACGGCTGCGGCCGTCGCGGTGACAGTGCGCACGTCGTCCAGTGTCCTGGTTGATCCTCTCAGCGGCCAGTGGGCCGGGTGGGCGGGGTGACGGAGCGGCTGGGGGCGGGGGCGGTCGCGTGAGGGGTGGGTGGGTGCGGGTTTGTGGGGCGGGTGCGGGAGGGGTGGGGGTTGATCGCGCAGTTCCCCGCGCCCCTTTGGGGCGGATCGGTGGGTCGGCGTCGATGAGTGCGGGCCAGGACGGTCGCACGGGAGGTGGGTGGGTGCGGGATTGTGGGGCGGGTGCGGGAGGGGTGGGGGTTGATCGCGCAGTTCCCCGCGCCCCTTTGGGGGGCCTAGGGGTGTTGGCCGTAGTTCTGGAGGCGGGTGGTGACCTCGGCCAGTTGCGGTTCTGTGAGCAGGGACGGGGTCAGGCCCGGTACCGACGTGGCCGTCAGCCACAGGCGGCACATCCACTCGAGCTGGGCGGTGCGGTCGTAGGCCTGGTCGAGGTCGGCGCCGTAGGTGATCGTGCCGTGGTTCTGGAGCAGGCAGCCGGAGCGGCCGGCGAGCGCGCGGAGCATGTTCTCGGCCAGCTCGTCGGTGCCGTAGGTGGCGTACGGGGCGACGCGGACGGGGCCGCCGAGCGCGGCGGCCATGTAGTGGACGAGCGGGAGCTCCGTCACGAGCGTCGAGACGGCCGTCGCGTGCACGGCGTGGGTGTGGACGACGGCGCGGGCGTCGGTGCTGCGGTACACGGCGAGGTGCATGGGCAGTTCGCTGGTGGGGACCAGCGTTCCGAGGACCTGCCGCCCGTCGAGGCCGACACCGGTCACGTCGTCCGGCGTGAGCCGGTCGTAGGGCACCCCGGACGGGGTGACCAGGACCGTGTCCCCGACCCGCACGGACACGTTGCCGGACGTGCCGACCACCAGGCCGTCGGCGACCGTCCGCCGGGCCGTCGCGACCAGCGCCTGCCAGGCCCGCGCCTCCTCCGCGGACGCCGTCTCCCGTACCCGATCCGCGTGCCCTTCCGGACCCGCGCGCCCAGCCGGTTCCGCGCGCCGTTCTCGTTCCGCGCGCCGTTCCCGTTCCGTGTGCCCTTCCGGTTCCGCGCCCCCTCCCAGATCCGCGCACCCTTCCGGAGCCGCCTGCCCTTCCGGAGCCGTGTCCCGCACCCGGTTCGCGTGGTCCTCCGGTTCGTCCAGCCGGTTCGTCACCGTCGGCACCTCCCTCTCGGGCGCCGTGCGCCCCTCGTCCCCGTTGCCGCCGTCGATCGGTGTCGTGGTGGGAATCCTGCCAGGCGGGCCGCCGCCGGCCACTCTCCGTGCATCGCCCGCCACTCCCTCACTCCGCAGAGTGACCAGGATCTCTTCGGCGGGTCCCTCGATCGGCTGAGATCACGTGCACGAGCGGGCTGACCGTCGGTAACGGGCGGAATCTGGCGGTTCCCTGCGGCCCCACGGGCCGGGGAGGGCGCGGGCGGTAGCGGCGACACCGCTTCCGGACACCGTGGCGCCCCGCCCAGTTCATCTTCCGTTCACCCACGTTACCTACGTTCGACGCGCCAATGACCTCGAACGATTGCCTGGGTAAATGGAAAGCTTCTCGCTGATCCTCGCGATTGTGGTGGTAACCGCACTCGCGTTCGATTTCACGAACGGTTTCCACGACACCGCGAACGCGATGGCCACGACCATTTCCACGGGCGCGATGAGGCCCAAGGTCGCGGTGGCCATGTCCGCCGTCCTCAATCTGGTCGGCGCCTTCCTCTCGGTGGAAGTCGCCAACACCATCTCCAAAGGTCTCGTCGACGAGACCGGCATCCGTCCCGAGGTCATCTTCGCCGCGCTGGTCGGCGCGATCCTCTGGAACCTGCTGACCTGGCTGGTCGGACTCCCGTCCAGTTCCTCGCACGCCCTCATGGGCGGCCTCATCGGTGCCGCCGTCGCCTCGGCCGGCATCGGCGCGGTCAACGGTGACGTGCTCGTCACCAAGGTACTGATCCCGGCGATCGCCGCCCCGCTGGTCGCGGGGATCGCGGCGATGCTCGGCGCACGGCTGACGTACAAGCTGGGCAAGAAGACCGCGGACACCCAGGCCGCCCAGAAGGGCTACCGCGCCGGCCAGATCGCCTCCGCGGGCCTGGTCTCGCTGGCCCACGGCACCAACGACGCCCAGAAGACGATGGGTGTCATCACCCTCGCCCTGGTCACCGGCGGCGCGCTCGCCCCCGACTCCGACCCGCCCATGTGGGTCATCCTCTCCGCGGGCATCGCCATCGCCCTCGGCACCTACCTCGGCGGCTGGCGCATCATCCGCACCATGGGCAAGGGTCTGACCGACCTCCAGCCGCAGCAGGGCTTCGCCGCCCAGACCAGCGCGGCCACGGTCATCCTGGCCTCCTCCCACCTCGGCTTCTCCCTCTCCACCACGCACTCGGTCTCCGGTGCGGTCATGGGTGCGGGCCTCGGCCGCAAGGGCGGTGTGGTCCGCTGGTCCACGGCCACCCGGATGTTCGTCGCCTGGGGTCTGACCCTGCCGGCCGCGGCCCTGGTCGCCGCCCTCGCGGAGTGGGTCACCAGCCTCGGCGACTGGGGCACGGCGCTCGTCGCGGTCTTCCTCGTCGCCTCCAGCGCCGCGATCTGGAAGATCTCCCGGCGCGAGGTGGTCGACCACACCAACGTCAACGACGTCGAGCCGGCCGAGCCCGGCGTGGTGACCCAGGCGATGGCCGCCGTCACCCCGCCGCCCACGGCCGCCGCCGAGGAGCTCGGGACCACCGTCCCGTCCCAGACCGACGCCGCCGACGCCAAGACCCCGTCGGCCACCACCGTCTGACCCGCAGAGAGTAGAGCAGCATGAGCATCGACTGGGCAGCCCTCGGCTCCGTCTTCGGGGTCAGCCTCGTGACCACCGTGGCCCTGGTGGGCCTGTTCGTCCTCGGCATCGCCGGCCTGTCCCGCAAGGAGCGGGCCGAGGCCCGGGGCGGCGGCGCGGCCCTCGCGGTGACCGGCGCCTACGCCTGCTTCGCCGCGTGCGCGGCTGCGGTGGCGTACGGCATCTATCTGATCGTCGCCTGACCCACGGCACGGCACCGAGAGGGGTGCGGAACGGAGAGCACCGTCCCGCACCCCTTTCGCGTGCCCGCGCACGCCCGCCGGGTGTGGGGCTCCGCACACTCCCCCCTCGCAGGTCAACAGCAAGTTGACGGGTGTTCGCGGGCCGTGGTGGACTGCCCGAGCCAATACGGCGGCAGGAGAGGAAGCCGGTGCGAATCCGGCGCGGTCCCGCCACTGTCACCGAGGGCTCGTCCCCCGGGAGCCAGGAACTCTCACCGCCGGTTTCGTCGAACCAGGGCGCGGACACCCTGAGTGAGGACATACCGCCATGCACGGCTGCCGCCGACCGAGGACCACCCCCGACACCTCGCCCTCCCCCACGCTCGGCTGAGCCGATGCGGGCCGAACGCGTCTTCGCGTACGGCGCCGCCGCCGGCCTGCTCGGCGACCTGCTCCTCGGCGATCCGCGCCGCGGGCACCCGGTCGCCGTGTTCGGGCGGGCCGCGGGCGCCGTGGAACGGGTGCTGTGGCGCGACCACCGGGGCCGGGGTGCGCTGCACACCGCCGTGTGCGCCGGTGGCGCCGTCGCCCTCGGGTCCGTCGCCGCACGGGCCGTCCGCACCTCCCCCACCGCCTCCGTCGCGCTGACCGGCGTCGCCACCTGGGCCGTGGTCGGCGGGACCTCGCTCGCCCGGGAGGCCGCCGCCGTCGCCGGCGCGCTGCGGTCCGGGGACGTCGAGGCGGCCCGCGCCCGGCTGCCGCACCTGTGCGGCCGCGACCCGCAGGCACTGGACGCCGACGGGATCGCCCGCGCGGTCGTGGAGTCCGTCGCCGAGAACACCTCCGACGCGGTGGTCGGCGCCCTGGTGTGGGGCGCCCTCGGCGGGGTGCCCGGCCTGCTCGGCTTCCGGGCCGTGAACACCCTCGACGCGATGGTCGGCCACAAGTCCCCCCGCTACCGGCGCTACGGCTGGGCCTCCGCCCGCCTCGACGACCTGGCCGGCTGGCCGGGCGCCCGGCTCACCGCCGCCCTGGCCACCGTGGCCGGCGGCGACGCGCGCGGCGCCGTCCGGGCCTGGCGGGCCGACGCCGCGCGGCACCCGAGCCCCAACGCCGGCCCGGTGGAGGCCGCGTTCGCCGGCGCCCTGGGTGTCCGGCTGGGCGGAACGCTCGCCTACGGGGGCCGGGTGGAGCACCGGCCCGTGCTCAACGCGGCGGCGGGCCGGCCCGTGCGGGCCGGCGACATCGACCGGGCGGTACGGCTCTCCCGGCGCGTGGGCTGGCTGGCGCTCGGCGTGTGCGCGGGCGCGCGGCTGCTGGCGGGCCGGGTCGTGAGGAAGGGACGGACGTCATGAACGGTGGTCTGCTGGTCGCCGGCACCACCTCGGACGCGGGCAAGAGCGTCGTCACGGCGGGGATCTGCCGCTGGCTGGTGCGGCAGGGCGTGAAGGTGGCGCCCTTCAAGGCGCAGAACATGTCGCTGAACTCCTTCGTCACCCGCGAGGGAGCCGAGATCGGCCGGGCGCAGGCCATGCAGGCCCAGGCCTGCCGGGTGGAGCCGACCGCGCTGATGAACCCGGTGCTGCTCAAGCCGGGCGGTGAGCAGAGCAGCCAGGTCGTGCTGCTGGGCAGGCCGGTCGGGGAGCTGAGCGCGCGCGGCTACCACGGCGGCCGGCAGCGGCAGTTGCTCGGCACGGTGCTGGACTGCCTCGCCGAACTGCGGGGCACGTACGACGCGGTGATCTGCGAGGGGGCGGGGTCTCCGGCGGAGATCAACCTGCGCCGGACCGACATCGTGAACATGGGGATCGCCCGGGGTGCCGGACTGCCCGTGCTGGTCGTGGGGGACATCGACCGCGGGGGCGTGTTCGCGTCCTTCTTCGGGACGGTGG
Organism: Streptomyces sp. NPDC031049; assembly: GCF_055571015.1. NCBI lineage: Bacteria > Bacillati > Actinomycetota > Actinomycetes > Kitasatosporales > Streptomycetaceae > Streptomyces > Streptomyces sp. NPDC031049. The sequence continues at coordinate 387,832 of NZ_JBVIGC010000005.1, read as the reverse complement.
CGCTGCTGGCGCCCGAGGACCAGGAGCTGGTCGCCGGTTTCCTGGTGAACAAGTTCCGCGGGGACGTCTCGCTGCTCGAACCCGGCCTGGACATGCTGCGCGGCCTGACCGGCCGGCGCACCTACGGCGTGCTGCCGTTCCGGCACGGCCTGGGAATCGACGAGGAGGACGGGCTCCGGGTGTCGCTGCGCGGCGCGGTCCGGGAGTCGGTCGTGGCCCCGCCGGTCGGCGAGGACGTGCTGCGGGTCGCCGTGTGCGCCGTCCCGCTGATGTCCAACTTCACGGACGTGGACGCGCTGGCCGCGGAACCGGGCGTGGTGGTGCGGTTCGTGGACCGCCCGGAGGAACTGGCCGACGCCGACCTGGTGGTCGTGCCGGGGACGCGCGGGACGGTCCGGGCGCTGGAGTGGCTGCGGGAGCGGGGACTCGCGGACGCCCTCGTCCGCAGGGCCGCCGAACAGCGGCCCGTGCTCGGTGTCTGCGGCGGCTTCCAGCTCCTCGGCGAGCACATCGAGGACGACGTCGAGAGCCGCCGGGGCCATGTCGACGGGCTCGGCGTGCTGCCCGTGCGGGTGCGGTTCGCCCGCGAGAAGACCCTTACCCGGCCGGTGGGCGAGGCCCTCGGCGAGCGGGTCGAGGGCTACGAGATCCACCACGGCGTCGCCGAGGTCACCGGCGGCGAGGCCTTCCTGGACGGCTGCCGGGTCGGCCAGACCTGGGGCACCCACTGGCACGGCTCGCTGGAGTCGGACGGCTTCCGGCGGGCGTTCCTTCGCGAGGTGGCCGCCGCCGCGGGCCGCCGCTTCGTGCCGGCCCCCGACACCTCGTTCGCCGCGCTGCGCGAGGAGCAGCTCGACCGGCTCGGCGACCTGATCGAACAGCACGCGGACACGGACGCGCTGTGGCGGCTCATCGAGTCCGGCGCGCCGCAAGGACTGCCCTTCATCCCACCGGGAGCGCCCGCATGAGCACAGTGTTGTTGTTGTCGACCGCCGACACGGATCTGCTGGCGGCACGAGCCTCCGACGCCGCGTACCGGATCGGCAACCCGAACCGGGTGGACGTCCGGGAGGAGCTGCCGGGCCTGGTCGAGGGCGCCGACGTCGCCGTCGTACGGCTGCTGGGCGGCAAACGCGCCTGGGAGGACGGGCTCGCCGCGCTGAAGGCGTCCGGTGTGCCGACCGTGCTGCTGGGCGGCGAGGCCGTGCCCGACGCGGAGCTGATGGCCGAGTCCTCGGTGCCGGCCGGGGTCGTGGCGGAGGCGCTGCGCTATCTGGTCGAGGGCGGCCCGGACAACCTCACGCAGCTGGCCCGGTTCCTGTCGGACACCGTGCTGCTGACCGGCGAGGGCTTCGACGAGCCGCGGAAGATGCCGGAGTACGGCGTGCGCGGGGCGCGGACCCTCCAGGAAGGCCGCCCCACGGTGGGCGTGCTCTTCTACCGCGCGCACGAGCTGAGCGGCAACACCGCCTTCGTGGACACGCTGTGCGACGCGATCGAGGCGCACGGCGCCAACGCGCTGCCCGTGTACTGCGGTTCGCTGCGCGGCGCCGACGCGGGGCTGTACGAGATCCTGGGCCGGGCCGACGCCCTGGTCGCCACGGTCCTCGCGGCCGGCGGCGCGCACGCCTCGCAGGCGTCGGCGGGCGGCGACGAGGAGGCCTGGGACGTCGGGGCCCTGGCGGAGCTGGACGTCCCCGTGCTGCAGGGGCTCTGTCTGACCTCCTCGCGCGCGGCGTGGGAGGAGTCGGACGCCGCCCTGTCCCCCATGGACGCGGCGATGCAGGTCGCCATCCCGGAGTTCGACGGCCGGCTGGTCACGGTGCCGTTCTCCTTCAAGGAGCAGGGCCCCGACGACGTGCCGGTGTACGTCGCCGACCCCGAGCGGGCCGCGCGGGTGGCGGGGATCGCCGTACGGCACGCGGCGCTGAAGCACAAGGCGAACGCCGACAAGAGGCTGGCGCTGGTCTTCACGGCGTATCCGACCAAGCACTCCCGCGTGGGCAACGCGGTGGGCCTGGACACGCCCGCCTCGGCGGTGCGGGTGCTGGACGCGCTGCGGGACGCCGGGTACGCCGTCGACGGGTACCCCGACAACGGCGACGAGCTGATCCACCGGCTGATCGAGGCCGGCGGGCACGATGTGGAGTGGCTGACCGAGGAGCAGCTGGCCGCCGCGCCGGCGCGGGTGCCGTTGGCGGACTACCGGGCGTGGTTCGAGAAGCTGGACCCGGAGCTGCGGGAGGCGGTGACCGAGGCGTGGGGCGAGCCGCCGGGCGGCCTCTACGTCGACGGCGACGACATCGTGCTGGCCTCCCTCCGGTTCGGCAACGTCGTCGTGATGATCCAGCCGCCGCGCGGGTTCGGCGAGAACCCCATCGCGATCTACCACGACCCCGACATGCCGCCGTCCCACCACTATCTGGCGGCCTACCGCTGGCTGGAGAACAGCTTCGGCGCCGACGCGATCGTGCACATGGGCAAGCACGGCACGATGGAGTGGCTGCCCGGCAAGGGGCTGGGGCTGAGCGCCGGGTGCGCGCCGGACGCCGTGCTCGGCGATCTGCCGCTGGTGTACCCGTTCATCGTCAACGACCCCGGCGAGGGCACCCAGGCCAAGCGGCGCGGGCACGCCACGGTCGTCGACCACCTCGTTCCGCCGATGGCGCGGGCCGACACCTACGGCGACCTCGCCAAGCTGGAGCAGCTCCTCGACGAGTACGCGCTCGTCTCCGACCTGGACCCGGCCAAGGCGCCCGCGGTGCGCGCGCAGATCTGGACGCTGGTCAAGGCGGCCGAGCTCCACCACGACCTGCATGTGGACGAGCAGCCCGACGACGACGAGTTCGACGAGTTCGTCATGCACATCGACGGCTATCTGTGCGAGATCAAGGACGTGCAGATCCGTGACGGCCTGCACGTCCTGGGCGGCGGCCCGGTGGGCGGGCCGCGCGTCAACCTGGTGCTCGCCGTGCTGCGCGCCGCGCAGATCTGGGGCGGCAGGGCCGACGCCCTGCCGGGGCTCAGGGCCGCGCTGGCGGCGCACTTCGGGCTGGTGGAGAAGGAGTTGCTGGCCGAGCCCGGGGCGCCGGTGAAGGTGCCGGTGGAGCTGACCGACCTGGTGGCGGGGCCCGCGCGCAGCGCCGCCGACGCCATCGACCTGCTGGAGCAGGTGTGCCGGCGGCTCGCGGAGGGCATGGAGGAGCGCGGCTGGGCGGTGGAGCAGAGCGCGCCGCTGGTGCGGGAGGTGCTCGGCGGTGAACTGCCCGACGCCGTGGCCGTGCTGGAGTTCGCGTGCACGGAGGTCGTGCCCCGGCTGGCCCGGACCACGGACGAGATCGGCCACATCCTGCGGGCCCTGGACGGCGGTTACGTCCCGGCCGGGCCGTCGGGCTCGCCGACGCGCGGTCTGGTGAACGTGCTGCCGACCGGCCGGAACTTCTACTCCGTCGACCCCAAGGCCATCCCCTCCCGGCTGAGCTGGGAGGTCGGGCAGTCGCTGGCGGACTCCCTGGTCCAGCGGTACCTGGCCGACACGGGCGAGTACCCGAAGTCGGTCGGGCTGACGGTGTGGGGCACCTCCGCCATGCGCACCCAGGGCGACGACATCGCCGAGATCCTGGCGCTGCTGGGGTGCCGCCCGGTGTGGGACGACGCCTCGCGCCGGGTGACCGGCTTCGAGATCGTGCCCCCGGCCGAGCTGGGCCGGCCGCGCATCGACGTCACGGTCCGCATCTCCGGTTTCTTCCGGGACGCGTTCCCGCACGTCGTCGGGTTGATCGACGACGCGGTGCGGGCGGTGGCGGAGCTGGACGAGCCGGACGAGGCCAACTTCGTGCGGGCGCACGTGGAGCGGGACGCGGCGGAGCACGGCGACCGGCGCCGGGCCACGGCGCGGATCTTCGGCTCCAAGCCGGGCGCGTACGGCGCCGGTCTGCTGCCGCTGATCGACGCCCGGAACTGGCGGTCGGACGCGGACCTGGCCGAGGTGTACGCGGTGTGGGGCGGCTACGCCTACGGCCGCGGGCTGGACGGGCGGGCGGCGCGCGGCGACATGGAGACGGCGTTCCGGCGGATCGCGGTCGCGGCGAAGAACGTCGACACCCGCGAGCACGACCTCGTGGACGCCGACGACTACTTCCAGTACCACGGCGGCATGGTCGCCATGGTCCGGCACCTGACCGGCGCGAGCCCCGAGGCGTACGTCGGCGACTCCGCCGTCCCCGACCAGGTGAAGACCCGCACGCTGGGCGAGGAGACGCACCGCGTCTTCCGGGCCCGGGTGGTCAACCCGCGCTGGATGGCCGCGATGCGGCGGCACGGCTACAAGGGCGCCTTCGAGATGGCGGCCACCGTGGACTACCTCTTCGGCTACGACGCCACCGCCGGGGTCGTGGACGACTGGATGTACGAGAAGCTCAGCGCGGAGTACGTCTTCGCCCCGGAGAACCGGGACTTCATGAAGAAGTCCAACCCGTGGGCGCTGCGCGGCATCACCGAACGGCTGCTGGAGGCCGCCGACCGCGGTCTGTGGGCCGAACCGGACGCCGAGACGCTGGAACGGCTGCGCGCCACCTATCTGGAGCTGGAGGGCGACTTGGAGGGCGACGACAAGTGACCACCCCGTTTCCGTTCACGGCCGTCGTGGGCCAGGACGATCTGCGCCTGGCGCTGCTGCTGAACGCCGTGTCCCCGGCGGTCGGCGGTGTGCTGGTGCGCGGCGAGAAGGGCACCGCCAAGTCCACGGCCGTGCGGGCGCTGTCGGCGCTGCTGCCCGAGGTCGCCGTGGTGCCCGGCTGCCGGTTCTCCTGCGACCCGCAGGCACCCGACGCGGGGTGCCCGGACGGGCCGCACGAGCCGGGTGCCGGTGCGCAGCGGCCCGCGCGGATGGTCGAACTGCCCGTCGGTGCCTCCGAGGACCGCCTGGTGGGCGCACTGGACATCGAGCGGGCGCTGGCGGAGGGCGTGAAGGCCTTCGAGCCGGGCCTGCTCGCCGAGGCGCACCGCGGCATCCTCTACGTCGACGAGGTCAACCTCCTCCACGACCACCTGGTCGACCTGCTGCTGGACGCGGCGGCGATGGGCGCGTCGTACGTGGAGCGCGAGGGCGTGTCGGTGCGGCACGCCGCGCGGTTCCTGCTGGTGGGCACCATGAACCCGGAGGAGGGCGAGCTGCGGCCGCAGCTCCTCGACCGGTTCGGGCTGACCGTGGAGGTCGCGGCCTCCCGCGAGCCCGATCAGCGGGTGGAGGTCGTGCGGCGCCGGCTGGCCTACGACGACGATCCGGCCGGTTTCGCCGCCCGCTGGGCTCAGGAGGAGGCCGCCGTACGGGCGCGGATCGTGGCGGCGCGCGCGCTGCTGCCGTCGGTGCGGCTGGGCGACGGGGCGCTGCGGCAGATCGCGGCGACCTGCGCCGCCTTCGAGGTGGACGGCATGCGCGCCGACATCGTGATGGCGCGCACGGCGACGGCGCTGGCGGCGTGGGCCGGGCGGACGGACGTCCTCGCGGAGGACGTGCGGCAGGCGGCCCTGCTCGCCCTCCCGCACCGGCGGCGGCGCAATCCGTTCGACGCGCCCGGACTGGACGAGGACAAGCTGGACGAGACGCTGGAGGAGTCCGGCGGCTCGCAGGACGACGACCCGGACCCGGGCCCGGACGGGCCCGGCGGGGGCGGCGGGCAGCCGGACCCCGGCGAGGGTCCCGAGGCCGGTGACGCCGGCGCCCGACCCGAGGCCGGGGAGGGCGGGCAGCCGCAGCCGTCCGGGGGCGGCGAGCAGTCGGCCGTACGGTCCGCCGAGCCGTTCAGGGCGAAGGTGCTGAGCGTGCCCGGGATCGGCGAGGGCGTCGCCGGGCGGCGTTCGCGGGCGCGGACCGAGCACGGCCGGACCACGGGGGCCAGGCGCCCGCGGGGCGCGCTCACCAAGCTGCACCTGGCGGCGACCGTGCGGGCCGCGGCGCCGCACCAGCGGGCGCGCGGGCGGTCCGGGCCGGGTCTGGTCGTCCGCCGGGACGACCTGCGGCAGGCCACCCGTGAGGGACGCGAGGGCAACCTCGTGCTGTTCGTCGTGGACGCCTCCGGGTCGATGGCGGCCCGGCAGCGGATGAGCGCCGTGAAGGGCGCCGTGCTGTCGCTGCTGCTCGACGCCTACCAGCGGCGGGACAAGGTCGGTCTGGTGACCTTCCGGGGCACGGGCGCGGACGTCGCGCTGCCGCCGACGTCGTCGGTGGACGCGGCGGCGGCCCGGCTGGAGTCGCTGCCCACCGGGGGGCGCACGCCGCTCGCCGCCGGGCTGCTGCGCGCGCACGACGTGCTGCGGGTGGAGCGGCTGCGGGATCCGGCCCGCCGGCCGCTGGTCGTGGTGGTGACGGACGGGCGCGCCACCGGCGGCCCGGAGCCGGTCGCGCTGGCCGGGCGTGCGGCCCGGCTGTTCGCGGCCGACGGCGTCGCCTCCGTGGTCGTGGACTGCGAGTCGGGGCCCGTGCGGCTGGGGCTCGCCGGGCAGCTCGCGGGTGAGCTGGGCGGCACGGCCGTGACGCTGGACGAGCTGCGGGCCGACTCGATCGCCGGGCTGGTGAAGGACGTACAGGCGAGCAGGAGGGCCGCGTAATGCCGCAGGGGCAGCCGAGTGTCGTTCCCGACGACGGACTGACGACACGTCAGCGGAGGAACCGGCCGCTGGTCGTCGTGCACACGGGCGTCGGCAAGGGCAAGTCGACCGCCGCGTTCGGGCTGGCGCTGCGCGCCTGGAACCAGGGGTGGCCCATCGGGGTGTTCCAGTTCGTGAAGTCGGCGAAGTGGAAGGTCGGCGAGGAGAACGCCCTCCGGGTGCTCGGCGCCTCCGGGGAGGGGGGCACCGTCGCCTGGCACAAGATGGGCGAGGGCTGGTCCTGGGTCCAGCGCGACGCGCAGCTGGACAACGAGGAGAAGGCCCGCGAGGGCTGGGAGCAGGTCAAGCGGGACCTGGCGAACGAGACGTACAAGCTGTACGTGCTGGACGAGTTCGCGTACCCGATGCACTGGGGGTGGGTCGACACGGACGAGGTCGTCGACGTCCTGCGGAACCGGCCCGGCACCCAGCACGTGGTGATCACCGGGCGCAACGCCCCTCAGAAGCTGGTGGACTCCGCCGACCTGGTGACCGACATGTCCAAGGTCAAGCACCCCATGGACGCCGGGCAGAAGGGGCAGAGGGGCATCGAGTGGTGACGTCCTCGTCCGTGCCCCGGCTGGTCGTCGCCGCGCCCTCCTCGGGCAGCGGCAAGACCACCGTCGCCACGGGGTTGATGGCGGCCCTCGCGCGGCGCGGGTTCGCCGTGTCCCCGCACAAGGCCGGGCCCGACTACATCGACCCCGGGTACCACGCGCTCGCCACCGGGCGGGTGGGGCGGAACCTCGACGCGTACCTGTGCGGGCCGGAGCTGGTGGCTCCCCTGTTCCTGCACGGGGCGCGCGGCTGTGACATCGCCGTCGTCGAGGGCGTGATGGGGCTGTTCGACGGGGCCGCGGGGGAAGGCGAGCTGGCGTCCACCGCGCAGGTGGCGAAGCTGCTGCGGGCGCCGGTGGTGCTGGTCGTCGACGCGTCGTCGCAGGCGCGGTCGGTGGCGGCGCTGGTGCACGGGTTCGTCTCCTGGGACCCGGAGGTGCGGGTCGGGGGCGTGATCCTGAACAAGGTGGCGTCCGACCGGCACGAGGCGATGCTGCGGGAGGCGGTGGATGCCGTCGGGGTGCCGGTGCTGGGGGTGCTGCGGCGGGCCGCTCCCGTGGAGACGCCGTCGCGGCATCTGGGGCTGGTGCCGGTCGCCGAGCGGGGGGCGGCGGCGGTGGATGCGGTCGCGGCGATGGGGGCGCGGGTCGCCGCGGGGTGTGATCTGGAGGCGTTGGTCGGGCTCGCGCGGAGTGCGGGGGCGTTGGGCTGTGCGGCGTGGGATGCGGGTGCGGCTCTGGTTTCCTCGGCTTCTTCGCCCCCGCCGCCCCTTCCCGTACCGACCCCGGGGGTTGCCGCCCCCGGACCCCCGCTTCGGCCTGAACGGCCTCGTCCGCGAACGCCGGACGGGCTGGGTCGGACCGAGCGGGCCCGTTCACAAGCACCGGGCGGGCCGGCTGCTCCCGGGCGGCGTGTGCGCGTCGCCCTTGCCGGTGGGGCCGCGTTCACGTTCTCGTACGCCGAGCATGCCGAGTTGCTCGCGGCCGCCGGGGCCGAGGTCGTCGTGTTCGATCCGTTGCGGGACGAGGAGCTGCCCGAGGGGACGGGCGGGCTGGTGATCGGGGGCGGGTTTCCCGAGGTGTACGCCGCCGAGCTGTCCGCCAACGAGCCCCTGCGCAAGGCCGTGCGGGAGTTGGCGCTCGCCGGTGCTCCGGTCGCCGCGGAGTGCGCCGGGCTGCTGTATCTGTGCCGGGAGCTGGACGGGCTGCCGATGTGCGGGGTGCTGGACGCCTCGGCGCGGATGTCGGAGCGGCTCACCCTCGGGTACCGGGACGCCGTGGCCGTGAGCGACAGCGTGCTGGCCGGGGCGGGGACGCGGATGCGGGGGCACGAGTTCCACCGGACGGTCGTGGAGCCGGGGGCGGGGGCCGCGCCCGCGTGGGGGATGCGGACGCCCGAGCGCCGGGTCGAGGGTTTTGTACAGCGCGGTGTGCACGCGAGCTATCTGCACACGCACTGGGCGGCGGAGCCCGGTGTCGCCCGTCGGTTCGTGGAGAGGTGCCGGACGTCATGAGCAGCAGGCTGGTCGGAGTGGGGGTCGGCCCTGGGGACCCCGAGCTGGTCACCGTCAAGGGGGTCAACGCGCTGCGGGCCGCCGCGGTCGTCGTCGTGCCCGTCATGGACACCGGTGAGCGGGGGCGGGCCGAGGCGACCGTGCTGCACTACGTGCCCGCCGAGAAGGTCGTCCGGGTGGTGTTCGCCCTCAACGAGCGCACCGACCGGGCGCGCCGCGAGGCGGCGTGGGACGCGGCCGGTGAGCGGGTGGCCGGGCTGTTGCGGACGCACGGCCGGGTCGCCTTCGCCACGATCGGCGACCCCAACGTGTACTCGACGTTCACGTATCTGGCGCAGACCGTCGCCGAGTCGGTGCCGGGGACGGTCGTGGAGACCGTGCCGGGCGTCACCGCCATGCAGGACCTCGCGGCGCGGTCGGGGGCGGTGCTGACGGAGGGGACCGAGCCGTTGACGCTGGTTCCGGTGACCGCCGGCGCGGCCGTGCTGAAGGATGCGCTGAACGGGCCGGGGACCGTCGTCGCCTACAAGTTCGGGCGGCAGGCCGCCGAGGTCGCCGAGGCGCTGCGGGAGACCGGGCGGCTGGACGACGCGGTGTGGGGGTCGGCGCTGGGGCTGCCGGAGGAGTCGATCCGGTCGGCCGCCGAGCTGGACGGCGGGCCGCTGCCGTATCTGTCGACGCTCATCGCGCCCGCGCGGCGCGACGGCGGCCGGGGCGGGAAGCTGTGAGCCGTCCGGGGCGGCGGCCGGGACGCGGGCGGAGGCCGGCGTACGGGCAGGGGTTCGCGTACGGGCAGGGGCTCGCGTACGGACAGGGGTCCGCGTGCGGGCGGCGGTCCGCGTGCGGGCCGGCGTCAGTGCGCGGCGCCCACCACCAGCCAGATGAACAGCACCCCGGCGACCGTGCACAGCAGCGTGGAGCGGGCCGGGTGGGCGTGGTGGGCCTCGGGCAGGATCTCGGCCGCCGAGAGGTACAGCAGCGCCCCGCCGAACAGGCCCAGATAGCCGCCGAGCAGCGGCTCGGGGATCGTCACCAAGAGGGTGGAGGCCGCGCCCGCCACCGGGGCCACCGCGTCCGCGCCCAGCATCGTCAGCGCGCGGCGGCGGGCGTTGCCGTACACGCTCGCCAGTGTGTAGGTGTTGAAGCCGTCGGCGAAGTCGTGGGCGATCACGGCGACCGCGACGGCGGCGCCCATGCCGCCGCCCACCTGGAAGGCGGCGCCGATGGCCACGCCGTCCATGGCGCTGTGCCCGACCATCGCCGCGGCGGCCGTGAGGCCCACCTCGGGGGTGCGTCCGTCGCCCTCCCCCGCGCCGTGAGCGGCCTGCCGGTGGGCGAGCAGACGTTCCACCAGATGGGCGAGCAGGAAGCCGCCGACGAAGAGCAGCAGGGCCGCCGGCACGCCGTACACCTCGGTGCCGGCCGCCTCCAGGGACTCCGGCAGCAGCTCAAGGCCGACGACGCCGAGCATCAGCCCGCCGGCCAGGCCCAGCACCAGATGGCGGCGGTCGGTCACGCGGTGTGCCGTCCAGCCGCCGGCCAGCGTCATCAGGAACGCGCCGAGCGCGACGAAGACCGCCATGTGCCCTTCGTATCCGATGCGCCCCGGCACGCGCACGCGTGACAGCCCGTCACCACCCGGACCCCACCCGCCTACCCGCACGCATGTTCTGTGAGAGAGGACCGATTCCCATGGCCGACGCCCCCGCCGGCAAGGTGACCTTCGTCGGTGCCGGCCCCGGCGCCGCCGATCTGCTGACGTTCCGCGCCGCGCGCGCCATCGCCGAGGCCGACGTCGTGATCTGGGCGGCGAGCCTGGTCCAGGCGGAGGTGTTGCGGCACGCGCGTGAGGACGCGCAGATCCTGGACTCGGCGGCCATGTCGCTGGAGGACGTGGTCGCCGTCTACCGCCGGGCCCAGGACGAGGGGCTGAGGGTCGCGCGCATCCACTCCGGTGACCCGGCGCTGTGGGGCGGCACCCAGGAGCAGCTCGACCGGTGCGCGGAGATCGGCATCGCCACGGAGGTCGTCCCCGGCGTCTCCTCCTTCTCCGCCGTCGCCGCGCTGGCGCAGCGGGAGCTGACCATCCCGGAGGTCGCGCAGTCCGTGGTGCTGACCCGGCTGGGCGGCGGCAAGACGCCGATGCCGCCGGGCGAGGAGGTCCGGGAGTTCGCCCGGCACGGCACGACCATGGCGGTGTTCCTGTCCGCGGCCCGCAGCGGGCAGCTGGTGCGGGAACTGCTGGAGGGCGGCTACCCGACCTCCACGCCGGTCGTCGTGGCCTACCAGGCGACCTGGCCGGAGGAGCTGGTCGTGAAGTGCACGATCGGCACGCTGGAGGAGACGGTCAAGGAGCACAAGCTCTGGAAGCACACCCTGTTCCTGGTCGGCCCGGCCCTGGACGCGCACGGCACCCGCTCGCACCTGTACCACCCGGGCCACTTCCACGGCTACCGCAGGGCCGACCCCGAGGCCCGGCGGGCGCTGCGCGAACGGGGTGCGAGCACATGAGCCCACGGATCACGGTCGTCGGTACGGGCACGGGGGCGCCGCCCGCCGAGGACGTCCTCGCCGGTGCTCAGCTGGTGGTCGGCGGCCGGCGGCACCTGGACGCCGTGCGGCTGCCGGACGGCGCCGAGACGGTGGTGCTGGGGCCGTTGGCGCCCGCGCTCGACGCCGTCGGGACGTACGTGGCCGAGGGGCGGCCGGTGGTGGTGCTGGCCTCCGGCGATCCCGGGTTCTTCGGGATCGTGCGGGTGCTGGCGGAGCGGTTCGGGCCCGGGCGGCTGGACGTCCGGCCGGGTGTCTCCTCCGTCGCCGCCGCGTTCGCGCGGGCCGGGCTGCCCTGGGACGACGCCGTGGTGGCCAGCGCGCACGGGCGGGACCTGCGGACGGCGGTGAACCTGTGCCGGTCGCATCCCAAGGTCGCCGTGCTGACGGGGCCGGGCGCGGGGCCCGCGGAGCTGGGGGCCGCCCTCGGGTCCGACGAGCGGGTCCTGGTCGTGGCGTCCGCGCTGGGGTCCGCCGGGGAGCGGGTGGAGCGGGTGACGCCCGCCGAGGCCGCCGCCCGCGACTGGGGGCCCGCGGTGAGCGTCGTGCTCTGCCTGGACGAGGCGCGGGCCCTGGGGCCGGTGCGCACGGTCGCGGGCCCGGCGGACGGGCCCGCCGGATGGGCGCTGGACGAGGCCGCGTTCACCCACCGCGACTCGATGATCACCAAGTTCGAGGTGCGGGCGCTGGCACTGGCCCGGCTCGGGCCCCGGCCGGGCGACCTGGTGTGGGACGTCGGCGCCGGGTCGGGGTCGGTGGCCGTGGAGTGCGCGCGGCTGGGCGCCGCCGTCACCGCGGTCGAGAAGTCGCCCGACGGTGTGGCGCGGGTGCGCGCCAACGCCGCCGCGCACGGCGTGGACGTGCGGGTGGTGCACGGCGCGGCGCCCGCCGCGCTGGCCGGACTCGACGAGCCCGACGCCGTGTTCGTCGGCGGCGGGGGGCGCGAGCTGCCCGAGGTCGTCACGGCGTGCGCCCGGCGTGCGCGGCGGGCCGTGGTCGTGGCGCTGGCGGCGCTCGACCGGGTCCCGGCCGCCCGCGAGGCACTGCTCGGCGCCGGGTGGGAGTGCGACGGCGTGCTGCTCCAGTCCTCCCGGCTGGCGCCGCTGCCCGGGGACGTGACCCGGCTGGCGGCGACCAATCCGGTGTTCCTGCTGTGGGGCGTGAGGCCTCACGCCCGTACCGAAGGAGTTTCCCTGTGATCGGCCTGATTTCCGCCACCGCGGCGGGGGCGGCGGCGCGGGACCGGCTGGCCGCGGCGTGGCCGGACCGCACGCGCGTGTACGACGGTCCCGTCGCGGTCGCGGTGCGGACCGCGTTCGCCGAGTGCGACCGGCTCGTGTGCTTCCTGGCGACCGGGGCCGTGGTCCGGCTGGTCGCGCCGCTGCTCGCGGACAAGCGGACCGACCCCGGTGTGGTGTGCGTCGACGAGGGCGGGCGGTTCGCCGTGGCGCTGCTCGGCGGGCACGGCGGCGGGGCCAACGACCTGGCCCGCGCGGTGGGCGACGTGCTCGGCGCCGAGCCGGTGGTCACCACGGCGACCGACGCGGCCGGGCTGCCCGGTCTGGACACCCTCGGGCTGCCCGTCGAGGGCGATGTCGCCGGGGTGTCGCGGGCGCTTCTGGACGGGGAGCCGGTGGCGCTGGCGGCCGAGGTGTCCTGGCCGCTGCCGCCGCTGCCGCTGGCCGCCGAGGGCCCGTACACGATCCGGCTGACGGACCGTCTGGCCGAGCCCGCGGAGCGGGAGGTCGTGCTGCGTCCGCCCTCGCTCGTGGTGGGGGTGGGCGCCTCCCGGGGCGCCCCGGCCGAGGAGGTGCTCGGCCTGGTCGAGGCGGCGCTGCGGGACGCCGGTCTGTCCGCCGCCTGCGTCGCCGAGCTGGCCACCGTGGACGCCAAGGCCGAGGAGCCCGGTGTGCTCGCGGCGGCCGAGCGGCTCGGCGTGCCGGTGGTGACGTATTCGGCCGAGCGGCTGGCGGCGGTCACCGTGCCGAACCCCTCCGACGCGCCGCTGGCCGCCGTCGGCACCCCGTCCGTGGCCGAGGCGGCGGCGCTGGCGGGCGGGGGTGAACTGCTGGTGCCCAAGCGGAAGTCCGAGCGGGCGGACGGCCGGCCCGCCATGGCGACCTGCGCCGTCGTGCGGCGGCCGGGGCGCGGACGGCTCGCGGTGGTCGGGCTCGGGCCCGGCGCCCGCGACCTGCTCACCCCGCGCGCGACGGCGGAGCTGCGCCGGGCGTCCGTGCTGGTCGGGCTCGACCAGTACGTCGACCAGATCCGCGACCTGCTGCGGCCCGGCACCCGGGTCCTGGAGTCGGGGCTGGGCGCCGAGGAGGAGCGGGCCCGCACGGCCGTCGAGGAGGCCCGGCGCGGGCACGCCGTGGCGCTGATCGGCAGCGGGGACGCGGGCGTGTACGCCATGGCCTCCCCCGCGCTCGCCGAGGCGTCCGACGACATCGACGTGGTCGGGGTGCCCGGGGTGACGGCGGCGCTGGCGGCCGGCGCGATCCTGGGGGCGCCGCTCGGCCACGACCACGTCTCCATCAGCCTGTCCGACCTGCACACCCCGTGGGAGGTCATCGAGCGGCGGGTGCGGGCGGCGGCCGAGGCCGACCTCGTCGTGACCTTCTACAACCCGCGCAGCCGGGGCCGCGACTGGCAGTTGCCCAAGGCCCTGGCGGTGCTGGCCGGGCACCGGGACCCGGCGACGCCGGTCGGTGTGGTCCGCAACGCCTCGCGCGCCGACGAGTCCAGCCGGCTGACCACGCTGGCGGGCCTCGATCCGGCCACCGTCGACATGATGACCGTCGTGACGGTGGGCAACACCGCCACCCGCGAGATCGCGGGCCGGATGGTGACCCCGCGCGGCTACCGCTGGCAGGCGCACCCCGAGGAGGCGAAGTGAACCGCGTCGTCCACCCCATCGAGCAGGAGTCCTTCCGGCGGCTGCGCGCCCGGCTGGACACCTCGCACTTCCCGCCGCTGACCCGGGCGGTGGTGGAGCGCGTCATCCACTCCGCCGCCGACCTGGAGTACGCCACCGACCTCGTCATGGACGAGGGCGACCTGGTGCGGGCCCATGCGGCGCTGCACGCCGGGGCGCCGGTCGTGGCCGACGTCGAGATGGTCGCGGCCGGGATCACGCGCCGCGAGACCGTGTGCCGGCTCAAGGACGCCGTCGCCGGACCCGGGCTGACGCGTTCGGCGCACGCGATGCGACTGGCGTACGAACAGGTCGGCCCGGGTGCGCTGTGGGTGATCGGCTGCGCGCCCACCGCGCTGGAGGAACTGCTGACCCTGGGCGCCGACCCGGCGCTCGTCATCGGGCTGCCCGTCGGTTTCGTCGGGGCGGCCGAGTCGAAGGCCGCGTTGCGCGCGAGCGGGCTGCCCGCCGTGAGCAACGTGTCCGAGAAGGGCGGGTCGGCGGTGGCCGCCGCCGCGCTCAACGCCCTGCTGTACCACACCGTTTCTGCCGAGGAGAACCTGTGACCACGCCGCCCGCCCTGCTCATCGCCGGACACGGCACCCGGGACGACGCCGGAGCCGAGGCGTTCCGCGACTTCGTACGGGAGCTGGGCCGCCGCCACCCGCAGCTGCCGGTCGCCGGCGGTTTCATCGAACTGTCCCCGCCGCCGCTGGGCGAGGCGGTCACCGAGCTGGTGGAGCGGGGCGTCACCCGGTTCGCGGCCGTCCCGCTGATGCTGGTGTCCGCCGGGCACGCCAAGGGCGACATCCCGGCGGCGCTGGCCCGCGAGAAGGAACGCCACCCCGGCATCTCGTACACCTACGGCCGTCCGCTGGGCCCGCACCCGGCGCTGCTGAGCGTGCTTCAGCGGCGGCTGGAGGAGGCGGTGGACCCCTCCTGGGACCGCTCGGAGGTGACGGTGCTGCTGGTCGGGCGCGGCTCGACGGACCCGGACGCCAACGCGGAGGTGTTCAAGGCGGCGCGGCTGCTGTGGGAGGGGCGCGGCTACGCGGGCGTGGAGACGGCGTTCGTGTCGCTGGCCAAGCCGGACGTGCCGGGCGGCCTGGAGAGGTGTCTGAAGCTGGGCGCGCGGCGCATCGTCCTGCTGCCGTACTTCCTGTTCACCGGCATCCTCCCGGACCGGGTGCGCGCGCAGACCGAGGAGTGGGCCGCGGCGCACCCGGAGGCCGAGGTGCGCTCGGCGGACGTCATCGGGCCCGAGCAGGAGCTGCTGGACCTGGTGTGGGAGCGGTACGAGGAGGCCGTGAAGGGTGATCTGCGGATGAACTGCGACTCCTGTGTGTACCGGATCGCGCTGCCGGGCTTCGAGGACAAGGTGGGGCTGCCGCAGCAGCCGCACTTCCACCCCGACGACGACGGCCACCACCACCATCACGGACACGGTCATGTCCACTCCCACGCCCACTGACGGCCGGGCGGCCGGGCCCGACCTGCGGCACCACGGGGACGTGGAGGTCCGGGACGACGGCTCGGCGCTGGTGGACCTGGCGGTGAACGTCCGCGCGGACACGCCGCCGCCGTGGCTGCGCGAGCACATCGCCGGCTCGCTCGGCTCCCTGGCGGCCTACCCGGACGGCCGGGCCGCGCGGGCGGCGGTGGCGGCGCGGCACGGGCTGCCGGCGGACCGGGTGCTGCTGACGGCGGGCGCGGCCGAGGCGTTCGTGCTGCTGGCGCGGGCGCTGAAGGTGAGCCGGCCGGTCGTCGTGCATCCCCAGTTCACCGAGCCGGAGGCGGCGCTGCGGGACGCGGGGCACACCGTGGAGCGCGTGCTGCTGCGGGCCGAGGACGGCTTCCGGCTCGACCCGGCGGCGGTGCCCGAGGACGCCGATCTGGTGGTGATCGGCAACCCGACCAACCCGACGTCGGTGCTGCACCCGGCGGCCACGCTGCGCGCCCTGGCCCGGCCCGGACGGACGCTGGTGGTGGACGAGGCGTTCATGGACGCCGTGCCGGGTGAGCGGGAGGCCCTGGCCGGGCACACCGGCGTGCCGGGGCTCGTGGTGCTGCGCAGCCTGACCAAGACCTGGGGCCTGGCCGGGCTGCGCATCGGCTACGTCCTGGCGGTGCCGGAGACGATCGCGGAGCTGGAGCGGGCCCAGCCGCTGTGGCCGGTGTCCACGCCCGCGCTGACGGCGGCCGAGGCGTGCGTGACCCCGCGGGCGCTCGCGGAGGCCGGGCACGCCGCCCACCGCATCGCCGCCGACCGCGCCCATCTCGTCGCGGGCCTGCGGAAGCTGGCCCCGGCCGGGGTGCGGGTCACGGAACCGGCCGAGGGCCCGTTCGTCCTGATCCGCCTGCCGGACGCCGCCGCGGTACGCCGGCGCCTGCGCGCCCTCGGGTACGCGGTGCGCCGGGGGGACACGTTCCCCGGGCTGGGCGAGGACTGGCTGCGGCTGGCGGTACGCGACCGCGACACGACGGACGGCTTCCTGCGCGCGCTGGAACGGGCGCTGGCACCCGCGCCTCCGGCGTGACACCACGGGCCCGTCCGGGCCCGGCGCCCCGGCCCCGGCCTCACGACGGCCCGCCCACCCGGCCGGGGCCCTGGCGGGTGGGCCGGCTTCCGGGTCCGCCCGGCCAAGGCCCACCACCCGGTGCACCGGCCGCCGCCCCCGACCGGGGCTCCCCCCGGCCCGCCGGTCCCGGGACCGCCCGGCCAAGGCCCACCACCCGGTGCACCGGCCGCCGCCCCCGACCGGGGCTCTCCTCGGTCCGCCGGTCCCGCACGGCCGCCGGGGCGGCCACCCCCGTACGCGGTCCGGCCGCGCCTGACGCGAGGGCCCGCGGACGGACCGCCCGGCCCCCGGCGAAGCGCCGGGGCGGACAGGTCCCCCGGCCCGGGACCACTCGCCGGGGCGGACCGGTTCCCCCGGCCCGGGGACCGCTCGCCGGGGCGGACCGGCCCCCGGGCCCGGTGCCCGATCCCCGGTGCCGTCGCCCGGTTCGTGCCGGGCGGGCGCGGGCGGGGTCAGAGCCTCCTGCGGCGGGCCGCGACGACGGCGCCGCCGCCCGCCGCGAGCAGGGCGACCGCGCCGGCGGCCACGTACGGGGTCGCGGAGCTGCCGCCGGTCTCGGCCAGGCCGGCCTGGGCGGACGCGCCCTGGGGCTTGACACCGGCCGCCGGCTCCCCGGGGCCGGCGGGCGGCTGTCCGGCGTCGGCGGGCGGCTGCGCGGGGGTCTTCCCGGCCGGCGGGGTCTCGCAGGTCGCCTCCGCCAGTGTGACCGTGCCGTCGATCTCGGCCACGTTCAGTTCCAGCGGGTCGACGGACACCGTCAGTTCGAGGGCGGTGGCGGCGGCCGTGCGGGAGGTGGTGTGCGTCTTCGACAGGTCGAGCCGGACCTCGCCCACGCCCGGCACCTTCACCTCCGTCGGGCCGCCGGTGGTCAGCGTGACCTTCTTGCCGAGGACCGTGACCGTGCCGGGCAGGTCGGCGTCGGCGACCGGCTGCTTCCCGGCCTCGCAGGTGGCGCGGGACGTGACCTTCTCGACCTCGATGAGGGACAGCAGCGGCAGTCCGGGCACGTGGACCCTGGCGTGGGCCAGTTCGGTGCTGCCCTCGGCCTTGGTGCCGGTCACCGTCGCCCTGGCGTCCGCGACGTCCGCGCGGAGCACGCTGAAGGGCTTGCCGCCGTCCACGCCGTCGAGGGTGGCGGTCAGCGCGGTCTTCCGGGCGCTGCCGGGTGCCTGCACCTCGTTGAGCGAGACCTCGAGCGGGACCTGCACGGTCCTGTCGAGCAGACCGACGTCCAGTCCGGTGCGCAGCACGACGGCGCCCGCGCGCCCCTTCTCCTCGGTGGCGTGCGCGGTGCCCGCGCCGGCCAGCGCCGCGGGACCGGCGGCCAGGGCCGTGGCCGCCGCGACGGTGACCAGGCGGTGTGCGGGCATGCGGAAGGTGTTGCCGTTCACGGTGGTGGGACCCCCAGGGAGACATGCGTGCGGGACACGTATGAGCGATGTGCTCGGGACCCCGAAAGGATGTCTCCGCCCACCACGCACCGTCAGCGATCCGCGGTCACTTCACTCCATCGTGGGGTTTCCGTCCAGCTTTTCGAATCTCCCGGCACGGACGTTCCCCGCCGTCACCCGCGTCGGCTATCCGACGACCCGTCCGTTGAGCACCACCCGGCGCGGAGCACCGAGCACGCGCACGTCCGCGCGCGGGTCCGTCTCGTACACCACCAGGTCCGCCGGAGCCCCCTCGGTCAGGCCGGGCCGGCCGAGCCACTCCCGTGCGGCCCAGGTCGTCGCGGCCAGCGCCCGCACGGGCGGGATGCCGGCCGTGACCAGCTCGGCGACCTCCGCCGCCGCCAGGCCGTGCGGCAGGGAACCGCCCGCGTCGGTGCCGACGTAAACCGGGATGCCGGCGTCGTAGGCGTTGCGCACGGTGTCGTAGCGGCGGGCGTGCAGCCGGCGCATGTGCTCCGACCAACGCGGGAACCGGGCCTCGCCGCCGTCGGCGAGCCTGGGGAAGGTCGCGATGTTGACCAGGGTGGGGACGATGGCGACGCCCCGCTCGGCGAACAGCGGGATCGTGTCGTCGGTGAGTCCGGTGGCGTGTTCGACGCAGTCGATGCCGGCCTCGACCAGGTCGCGCAGGGAGTCCTCGGCGAAGCAGTGCGCGGTGACGCGGGCGCCGAGCCGGTGGGCCTCGGCGATGGCGGCCTCGACCGCGCCGCGGGGCCAGCAGGCCGCCAGGTCGCCGAGGTCGCGGTCGATCCAGTCGCCGACCAGCTTGACCCAGCCGTCGCCGCGCCGGGCCTCCTGGGCGACGAGGGCGACGAGGTCGCCGGGCTCGATCTCCCAGGCGTAGTTGCGGATGTAGCGGCGGGTACGGGCGATGTGCCGGCCGGCCCGGATGATCTTCGGCAGGTCCTCGCGGTCGTCGATCCAGCGGGTGTCGGAGGGGGAGCCCGCGTCGCGGATCAGCAGCGTGCCGGCGTCCCGGTCGGTCAGTGCCTGCTTCTCGGCGACGTCCGCCGGGACCGCGCCGTGCTGGTCGAGACCCACATGGCAGTGGGCGTCGACCAGACCGGGCAGCGCCCAGCCCTCCACCGTGCGTATGTCGCCGGCCCCGGCGGGGCGATCGTAGGTGATCCGGCCGTCGACGACCCACAGCTCGTCGCGGATCTCCTCCGGCCCGACGAGCACCCGACCCTTCACGTGCAGCACCGCGCGATCGCTCATGCTCCGCACCTTAGACGGTGGCCCGGGCACCGTCGGAGGCGGCTCAGGACGCGGTCCGGTCCGGCCCGGCGGCGCAGCGGGCCGCGGTCCGGGCCCGCCGTGCCGTGGCGTACCCGGCCCCCGCCGCGCTCGCGGCGGCGGTGAGCCCGAGGGCGGTGACGCCGGGGTTGACGTAGCCGGGGACGTAGGAGGAGGCGTAGTCGTCGCCGTCGGTGGTCTCGCAGCCGAAGCGCAGGGGCAGGTAGGAGACCGAGTAGTCGACGACCCGCAGCGCCCGCTCGGGGTTCTCCGCCGTACGGCAGGGGCGCAGCGGCACCGAGTCCGTACCGCCGTCCTCCGCGTCCAGCACCGCCAGCCCCAGGCACAGCGCGCCCCAGGCGTAGAGGAGTACGGCCGCCGATCCGGTGACGATGGCCAGGGTGCGGAGCCGGGCGCCGGGGCGGGGGGCGGAGGCCCGGGCGGGCCCTGGTGCGGCCGGGGGAGCCTCGGGCACGCGGTAGGGGGCGCCGCGGCGGGCGAGGACCACGGCCGTCACCGCGGCGGCCAGAGCGAGGGCCAGGAGGGCGTACACGGGCTCAGTCCACCAGCAGGCGATCACCGCCGCTGCGGCGGAGGCCACGATTCCGGGCGTGGGGGTGTCGCAACGGAAGGACTCCGGCGCGAGTGGGGCGAGGAGCCGCGGTTACTCTCGACTGCATACGCTCCGTACATCCGTCCGTGATCGACCGCCGTGAACGACTGCCCGTGAACGACCGGTCCTGACCGACCGGCCCTCGACCGACCACTCCCGACCGCCCCTCCCCGGCCCACCGCCCGTCCCGACCGACCGTCCGTGATCGAAAAGAGCTCCGCCGTGACCCACCCCTTCCTGGACCTCGCCCCGCTGAGCGCCGACCGCTTCGCCTCGATCGAGCACCGGGTGGCGCGGCTGCTCGGCACCCGCCAGGACGTCGTGATCATGCAGGGCGAGGCGCTGCTGCCGCTGGAGGCGGCGATCCGGGCGACGGCCGGGCCGGACACCGTGGCGCTGAACGTGATCACCGGGCCGTACGGCCAGACGTTCGGGAACTGGCTGCGGGACTGCGGCGCGACGGTGCACGACCTGTCCGTGCCGTTCCACACCGCCGCGACGGCCCAGCGGGTCCGTGAGGCGCTGGAGGAGCACCCGGAGACCGACTTCGTGTCGCTGGTGCACGCGGAGGCGGCGACCGGCAACACCAATCCGGTGGCGGAGATCGGCGAGGTGGTCGCGGCGCACGGCGCGCTGTTCTACCTGGACGCCGTCGCCTCCGTGGGCGCCGAGCCGCTGCTGCCGGACGCGTGGGGCGTGGACCTGTGCGTGATCGGGGCCCAGAAGGCGATGGGCGGCCCCGCCGGTGTGTCCGCGGTGTCGGTCAGCGAGCGGGCGTGGGCCCGGATGGCGGCGAACCCGGGCGCGCCCCGCCGGTCCTACCTGTCGCTGCTGGACTGGAAGGAGCGCTGGATCGACGGCGGGCGGACGGCGCTGCTGCACGCCCCGGCGCAGCTGGAGATGCTCGCCCTGGAGGCGTGCGTCGAGCGGATCGAGGCGGCGGGCCTGGACGCGGTCACGGCACGGCACGCGTCGGCCGCCGCGGCAACCCGGGCCGGGGCGCTCGCGCTGGGCGGGGGCCTGGAGCCGTATGTGCACGACGCCCGGGAGGCCGCGCCGGTCGCGACGACGCTGCGGGCGCCGGCCGGAACCGACGCCTCGGAGCTGGTGGCCCGGGCGCTGGCGTCCGACCCCGCGCTGCCGCTGGCCGCGGGCGGCGGCGCGCTGGCCAAGGAGATGATCCGCGTGAACCACTACGGGCCGCAGGCGACCCCCGGGGCCGTGCACGGGTGTCTGGCGGCGCTCGGTGCCGCCCTGACGGAGAGGGGCCTGCCGGCCGATCCGGAAGCCGCCCGTCGGGCCGTCGAGAACGCCTGGCTGAATTCGAAGTAATTCCCGAACCTCCGACAAGCACATTCCTGGAATTCATTCGGAGCAGCTTCCCGTATTCTTCTGCCCGCTTTCTCCGAAGCTAAACACAGAGATTCGGCAGACCCCAAGCCAGTCATTTCGGACGGGCTTCACACGGGTTACATGATTGTGACCCGTTCCACAGCACGCCCGTTTCGCCCCATATTTCCGGGGCAAAACGCCCATACCGCCGACGCCTCGCGCGGACCCACGCGCCCGCGTGATAACACATGGGCCGCTCATCCGTAACCCCTCTCGGCGATGCAATTTTGAATTTCTCTCGGTAAATTCAATTTGCATGACTGCCGCACAAGCAGACCTGCAAATCGATCGTCCGAGAGTGGCGGACGGCGCCGCGCTGTGGCGGATAGCCAGGGATTCCAAGGTCCTCGACCTGAACTCGTCCTACAGCTATCTGCTGTGGTGCCGTGACTTCGCCGCCACGTCGGCCGTCGTCCGCGACGAGCGCGGGGAGCCGGTCGGCTTCATCACCGGCTACGTACGGCCGGACCGTCCGGAGACCCTGCTCGTGTGGCAGGTGGCGGTGGACGAGGCGTACCGCGGACGGGGACTCGCCGCCTCGCTGCTGGAGGGCCTGGTCGTGCGGACCGTGGCGGACCGCGGGCTGACCCACCTCGAGACCACCATCAGCCCGGGCAACACCGCGTCCGAGCGGCTGTTCACCGCGTTCGCCGAGCGCCGCGGCGCCCGGCTGGAGCGCGAGGTGCTGTTCGACACCGGTGTGTTCCCCGACGGACCGCACGACCCCGAGGTGC
This sequence comes from Streptomyces sp. NPDC031049, assembly GCF_055571015.1. Taxonomy (NCBI): domain Bacteria; kingdom Bacillati; phylum Actinomycetota; class Actinomycetes; order Kitasatosporales; family Streptomycetaceae; genus Streptomyces; species Streptomyces sp. NPDC031049. The sequence continues at coordinate 365,644 of NZ_JBVIGC010000005.1, read as the reverse complement.
TCTACCGCATCGGCCCGCTGTAGCCGGCTCCGCCGGCGCCGCGCAGGCCGCCCCAGACTTCCGACCGACCTCCCCTGTCATCACACCTCACGCATCGAGGAGCGATTCGTCGTGACCATCACCCAGCCCGACCTGAGTGTCTTCGAGACCCTGGAGTCCGAGGTACGCAGCTACTGCCGCGGCTGGCCCACCGTCTTCGACCGTGCGCACGGCAGCCGCATGTACGACGAGGACGGCCACGAGTACCTCGACTTCTTCGCCGGAGCGGGCTCACTCAACTACGGGCACAACAACCCCGTGCTGAAACGGGCACTGATCGACTACCTGGAGCGGGACGGCGTCACGCACGGGCTCGACATGTCGACCACCGCCAAGCGCCGCTTCCTGGAGACCTTCCAGAACCTGGTCCTGCGCCCGCGTGACCTGCCCTACAAGGTCATGTTCCCGGGCCCGACGGGCACCAACGCCGTGGAGTCCGCGCTGAAGCTGGCCCGCAAGGTCAAGGGCCGCGAGTCGGTCGTGTCCTTCACCAACGCCTTCCACGGCATGTCGCTGGGCTCGCTCGCCGTCACCGGCAACGCCTTCAAGCGGGCCGGCGCCGGCATCCCGCTGGTGCACGGCACGCCGATGCCGTTCGACAACTACTTCGACGGCACGGTCGAGGACTTCCTCTGGTTCGAGCGGCTGCTGGAGGACCAGGGCTCCGGCCTGAACAAGCCGGCCGCCGTGATCGTCGAGACGGTGCAGGGCGAGGGCGGCATCAACGTGGCCCGCGCCGAGTGGCTGCGCGCCCTGGCCGACCTGTGCGAGCGGCAGGACATGCTGCTGATCGTCGACGACATCCAGATGGGCTGCGGCCGTACCGGCGCGTTCTTCTCCTTCGAGGAGGCGGGCATCACACCGGACATCGTCACCGTCTCCAAGTCGATCAGCGGCTACGGCCTGCCGATGGCGCTGACCCTGTTCAAGCCCGAGCTGGACGTCTGGGAGCCGGGCGAGCACAACGGCACCTTCCGCGGCAACAACCCGGCGTTCGTCACGGCGACCGCCGCCCTGGAGGCCTACTGGGCCGACGGGTCGGCGATGGAGAAGCAGACCCGCACGCGCGGTGAGCAGGTCGAGCAGCACCTGATCTCCATCACCGAGGAGAACCTCGCCGACGTGAAGGAGTACCGCGGCCGCGGCCTGGTCTGGGGCATGGAGTTCCACGACAAGGAGCGCGCGGGCAAGGTCGCCAAGCGCGCCTTCGAGCTCGGCCTGCTGGTCGAGACCTCGGGCCCCGAGAGCGAGGTCGCCAAGCTGCTCCCGGCGCTCACCGTCACGCCCGACGAGCTGGACGAGGGCATGAAGACCCTCGCCCGCGCCGTACGCGAGACCGCCTGACCCGTCCGGCGGGCGTCCCGTCCGCCGGACTCACGCACCACCCACCTAGGAGGCATCGCAACACCGTGATCGTCCGTTCGTTCAAGGACATCGAAGGCACCGACCGGCACGTGAAATCCGCGTCCGGCACGTGGGAGAGCAAGCGGATCGTCCTCGCCAAGGAGAAGGTCGGCTTCTCCCTGCACGAGACGATCCTGTACGCGGGTACGGAGACGTCGATGTGGTACGCCAACCACATCGAGGCCGTCGTCTGTGTGGAGGGCGAGGCCGAGCTGACCGACCGCGAAACCGGGCAGACGTACACCATCACGCCCGGCACCATGTACCTCCTGGACGGGCACGAGAGGCACACGCTGCGCGTGAAGGAGGACTTCCGCTGCATCTGTGTCTTCAACCCGCCCGTGACCGGACGGGAGGACCACGACGAGAACGGCGTTTACCCGCTGCTCACCGAGGAGGTGTGAGTCACTGTGACCGCGACGACCGTCACCGATCTCTATCCCAGCCGTGGCACCACCGAGGTGTCCGTTCCCCGGCAGGACCCGGTCGTCTGGGGCGCGCCCGACGCGCCCGGGCCGATCGCGCCCGGCGACCTCCAGTCCTTCGAGCGCGACGGCTTCCTCGCCATCGATCAGCTGATCACCGATGACGAGGTCGCCGTCTACCGCGACGAGCTGAACCGGCTCGTGACCGATCCGGAGATCCGAGCCGACGAGCGCTCGATCGTCGAGCCGAAGTCGAAGGAGATCCGGTCCGTCTTCGAGGTGCACAAGATCAGCGAGGTCTTCGCGAATCTGGTGCGCGACGAGCGGGTCGTCGGCCGGGCCCGGCAGATCCTCGGCTCGGACGTCTACGTCCACCAGTCGCGGATCAACGTCAAGCCGGGGTTCGGCGCCAGCGGCTTCTACTGGCACTCGGACTTCGAGACCTGGCACGCCGAGGACGGCCTGCCCCGGATGCGCACGGTGTCCGTCTCGATCGCCCTGACCGAGAACTACGACACCAACGGCGGTCTGATGATCATGCCGGGGTCGCACAAGACGTTCCTCGGGTGCGCCGGTGCCACGCCGAAGGACAACTACAAGAAGTCGTTGCAGATGCAGGACGCGGGTACGCCCTCGGACGAGGCGCTGACCAAGATGGCCTCCGAGCACGGCATCAAGCTGTTCACGGGCAAGGCCGGCTCGGCGACCTGGTTCGACTGCAACTGCATGCACGGGTCCGGTGACAACATCACGCCGTTCCCGCGCAGCAACGTCTTCATCGTGTTCAACAGCGTGGAGAACACGGCGGTGGAGCCCTTCGCGGCGCCGATCCGGCGTCCGGAGTTCATCGGCGCGCGGGACTTCACCCCGGTGAGGTGACCGCGCTCTGACCACCGGGCCGGTGCCTCGTCGTGTGGGACGGGAGGCACCGGCCCGGTCGCGTCGTCCCGCCGGCCGGCCGGGGAGCGCCGGCCGAGCGGCCGTCGGCCGCGGAGCGCGGTCAGGCGGACAGCACGTCCAGCAGGCGGTCGACGTCGGCGGCGGTGTTGTAGAGGTGGAACGCCGCCCGCAGGTTGCCCGCGCGGTCGGAGACCTCGACGCCCGCCCGGCTCACCTCGCCCTGCCGGTGGCCGAGTCCGGCCACGGACACGATGGCGGAACCCGGCGCGGGCACCGGCTCGTGGCCCAGCGAGCGCAGCCCCGCGCGGAACCGGTCGGCCAGCGCGAGGTCGTGGGCGCGCACGGCGTCCACCCCCAGCTCCTCGATCAGCGCCAGCGAGTGCCGGCCGCCCGCGTAGGAGAGCACCGCGGGGCTCTCGTCGAACCGCCGCGCGGAGCGGGCGAGTTCCTCGACCCGCCCGTATGTGCTGTCCCAGGGGCGCTCCCCCGCCGCCCAGCCGGCGAACAGCGGGGTCAGACCGCCCAGGTCCGCCGGGACGACCAGGAAGGCGACGCCCCGGGGGCAGAGCGTCCACTTGTAGGCGACGGCCACGAGGTAGTCGACGTCGTCGGCGGGCACCGGCAGCCACCCCGCGGACTGCGAGACGTCGATCAGCGTCCGCGCCCCGTGCGCCCGGGCCGCGTCCCGCAGCGCGGCCAGGTCGGCGATCCGGCCGTCGGCGGACTGCACGGAGCTGACGGCGACGAGCGCCGTGTCCGGGCCGGCCGACTCGGCCAGCCGCTCCAGCGGCACGCTGCGCACCTTCAGGTCGCCGCGCATGTGGAAGGGGTTGACGAGCGAGCTGAAGTCCCCCTCCGCGGTGAGGACTTCGGCACCCTGGGGCAGCGACGCGGCGACGAGCCCGCTGTAGGTGGCGACCGAGGCCCCGGCGGCGACCCGGGAGGCCGGGACCCCGGCGATCCGGGCGAACGCCGCCCGGCACGCCTCCACGTCGGCGAACATGTCGGCCGGCCGCCCGGTCGCGCAGGACGCCACCGCGTCCCGCATCGCGGCGACCGTACGGGCGGGCAGCAGGCCGGTGCTGGCGGTGTTCAGGTAGGTGTTCTCCGGGTCGAACTCGGCACGGACGAGATTCTCGAAGCTCTCCATGCCCCCACTGTGAGGCCCGACCGACCTCCCCGTCCATTGCCTATTTCTGCGAGGCTTCTCCAAGGAACGCTTATATGTGCGCCCTTCGGCTGCCCGGGGCCGTCCCTGTGTCCGGCCCCGGGCACCCGGGCGGCGCGCCCGCGGAGAGCTACCGCTCCAGGCGTCCGTCGACCCGCCGCGGCAGTCCCAGCGGGTTGTCGTCCCGCAGTTCGGCCGGCAGCAGCGCCTGCGGCGTCCCCTGGTACACCACCGGCCGCAGCCACCGCTCGATCGCCGTCCCGCCCACCGAGGTGGACGTCGACGTCGTCGCCGGGTACGGCCCGCCGTGGTGCTGGGCCGGCGCCACGGCCACCCCGGTCGGCCAGCCGTTCACCAGCACGCGCCCGGCGAGCGGCGTCAGCTCGGCCAGCAGTTCGGCGCCGCGCCCCCGGCCCGCGGCCTCCTCGGCCGACAGGTGGACCGTCGCCGTCAGGTTTCCGGGCAGCCGTGCCAGCACGCCCCGCACCTCGGTCTCGTCCTGATAGCGGGCGACGACGGTGACCGGCCCGAAGCACTCCTCCAGCAGCAGGTCGTGCTCGCCCTCCGCGGCCAGCCGCGCGGCCGGCACCGTCAGGAACCCGGCGCTGACGGTGTGCTCGCCGCCCGCGCCCGGCGTGACCGGGCTGTCCACGTCGGGCAGCGCCGCACGCTCGGCCACCCCGGCGACGAAGTTGTCCCGCATGCGGTGGTCCAGCAGGACGCCGGCCTCGGTGTCGCTGACGGCCTTGGTGAGGGATTCGACCAGGCCGTCGCCCGCCGTCCCGGACGGCACCAGCACCAGGCCCGGCTTGACGCAGAACTGGCCGACGCCGAGCGTCATCGAGCCGGCCAGCCCGGTGCCGATGGCCTCCGCCCGCTCGTCCGCCGCCGCCTCGGTGACCACGACGGGGTTGAGGGACCCCAGCTCGCCGTGGAAGGGGATCGGGACCTCGCGGGCCGCCGCCGCGTCGAACAGCGCCCGGCCGCCGCGCACCGAACCGGTGAACCCGGCCGCCGCGACCAGCGGGTGCCCGATCAGCTCGATGCCCGCCTCGAAACCGTGGACGAGTCCGAGGACGCCGTCCGGGATGCCGTGGCGGGCGGCGGCCCGCCGCAGCACCGACGCGACCAGCTCGGACAGCGCCGGGTGGTCGGGGTGGGCCTTGACCACCACCGGGCAGCCGGCCGCGAGGGCGCTGGCGGTGTCGCCGCCGGGGACGGAGAAGGCGAAGGGGAAGTTGGAGGCGGAGTAGACGGCGACGACGCCGAGGGGCACCTTGTAGCGGCGCAGGTCCGGGATGGGTGGGGTCGCGGTGTCGTCGGGGTGGTCGATGACGACGTCGAGGAAGGCGCCCTCGTCGACGATGTCCGCGAACGCCCTCAGCTGGTAGCAGGTGCGGGCGAGTTCGCCGGTGAGGCGGACCGGGCCGAGCGCCGTCTCGGCGTCGGCGACCTCGACCAGGCCGTCCTTCGCCTGATCGAGCTCGTCGGCGGCGGTGCGCAGGAACGCGGCGCGTACGGTGCGGTCGGCGAGCGCCTCGCGCGCCGCGTGCGCGGCCCGGACGGCGGCGTCCACCTCCTGGGCTGTGGCCTCCACCGCAACCTGTTCCCGCTGCTTCCCGGTTCGGGGGTCGACACTCCAGACTGGTGCTGCTGCCACCGCGGGTCCCTCCACTATCTGGGGCGCATCCAGGCTCGTTCGATATACTGAACGCTGTTTCTGATGATGAACGTGGAGACTATAACTCCAGCTACCCGTCGAACGAAGGGGTCGAGGGCGATGTCGGCAGGCGAGGCAGGCGGCGGGGCGCAGGTCAAGTCCGCGGTGCGGACCGTGGAACTGCTGGAGTACTTCGCCGGCAGCCCCGGCATGCACTCCCTGGCATCGGTCCAGGAGGCCGTCGGCTACCCCAAGTCCAGCCTGTACATGCTGCTGCGCACCCTGGTCGAGCTGGGCTGGGTGGAGACGGACGCGACCGGCACCCGGTACGGCATCGGCGTACGGGCGCTGCTGGTCGGCACGTCGTACATCGACGGCGACGAAGTGGTCGCCGCGGCCCGGCCGACGCTGGACCGGCTGTCGGACGACACCACCGAGACCATCCACCTCGCCCGGCTGGACGGCACCAACGTCGTCTACCTCGCCACCCGTCAGTCCCAGCACTACCTGCGGCCGTTCACCCGGGTCGGCCGCCGGCTGCCCGCCCACTCGACCTCCCTGGGCAAGGCGCTGCTGAGCACGTACTCCGACGAGCAGGTCCGCAAGATGCTGCCGCAGACCCTTCCGGCGCTGACCGAGAACACCATCACCGACCGGGAGAGGCTCATCGAGGAGCTGCACCAGGTCCGGGAGCAGGGCTTCGCCGTGGACCGGGAGGAGAACACGCTGGGCCTGCGCTGCTTCGGCGTCGCGATCCCCTACCGCACCCCCGCGCGGGACGCGATCAGCTGCTCGGTGCCGGTGGCCCGGCTGACCCCGGCGCACGAACAGATGGTCAAGGACGCCCTGTTCGACGCGCGGGACCGGCTGACCCTGGCCACGCGCAGGCTCTGAACCTAGGCTCCGCGGCATGAACATCGCCCTGCGCCCGGTCCACGACAGCGATCTGCCGGTGTTCTTCCGGCAGATGAACGACCCCGAGTCCCTGCACATGGCCGCCTTCACCCCGAAGGACCCGGCCGACCGGGACGCCTTCGACGCCCACTGGCGGCGGATACGGGCGTCGGGCGACGTGGTCCGGGCGATCCTCGCCGACGGCGACGTGGTCGGCAGTGCGGCCGTGTACGGGGAGCCGGGCGAACGCGAGGTCACCTACTGGGTGGACCGCGCCTACTGGGGGCGGGGCGTGGCGACGGCCGCGCTGCGGGCGCTGCTCGCCGAGGTGCCGGAGCGCCCGCTGTACGCGCGGGCGGCGACGGACAACGCCGGTTCGCTGCGGGTGCTGGAGAAGTGCGGCTTCCGGGTCACCGCGCGGGCCGGCGGCTACGCGCAGGCGCGGGGCCGGGAGATCGAGGAGTTCGTGCTGGTGCTGGCGGACTGACCGCAGCCCGGACACGGGCCGCCCGGTCCGGAGCGCCGGACCCGGTGGTGTCCCGCAGCGCACGGCCGCCGGCCGTCCGCACCGGGTGCCCTCCTGTGTGCCGAGGCCCGCCTCCCCCGCGCGGCGGAGCCGGATCGTCGCGGCGCAGGAGGCGGCCGGGGCGCCCGGCACGGGAGCGTGGAGCCATGACACGGCCACTCACCTCTCCCGCCTCTCCGGCGTCCCCGGCCTCTTCGGCCCCATCCGCTCCTCCCGGTGCCGCCCCGGCCCGCCCCTCCCGGGCCCGGCGGCTGCTGCGGGCGATCGCGATCGTCGCCTGCCTGCCGTACCTCGGGCTCAAGACCGCCTGGATCGCCGGGAGCCGCATCGGGATCCCCGAGGGGAGTTCGCTGCTGGACCACCGGGTGGAGATGGCCGTCGCCAACGGGCTGTCCGTGCTGCTGGACAGCGGCGTGATCGTGCTGGCGCTGGTGCTGACCCGGCCCTGGGGACTGCGGGTGCCGGCCTGGCTGCTGGCGTTCCCGGTGTGGGCCGCCACCGGGCTGCTGGCCCCGATCATGGCCGGGTTCCCGCTCCAGCTCCTCGCGCGGCTGGTCACCGGTGACGTCGCCACGGCGTCCGACCCCAGGCGCGAGGCGTTCCTCGAGGAGTGGGTCTTCGGGCTCGTGTACGGCGGGTTCATCGCGCAGGGTCTCGCGCTCGGCGCGCTGTTCGCGCTGTACGCCCGTGACCGCTGGGGGCACCTGTGGCGGGGCAGGCCGGGGGAGCTGCCGTCCGGTGCCACGGGCCCGGCGCAGCGGGCGCTCGCCGGAGCCGCGGCGTTCCTGGCGGTGTTCCCGCTCACCGTCCGTCTGTTCTGGGCCTGCGGCGGGACGGCGGGGCTCGCCGAGGGCCTGGCCGCGGGCCGCACCAGCGACTTCCACGTCCTGGAGGCCCTGTACGCCGGTTTCCTCGCCATGGCGGCCGTCGGCGCGGTCCTGCTGGTCTTCCGCCGCGGCCGAAGGCTGCCCGCGTCCGTGCCGCTCGGCCTGATGTGGGTGGGGTCCGCCGCCGTGGCCTGCTGGGGCGGCTGGATGCTGCTCGCCTCCGTCCCGGCCGTGGACGATCCGGCGGACCGGCCGACACAGCTGATGAACCTCACCTACGCTGGCCAGATGATCGTCGGCTCGCTGATCGCATCGGTGTGCGCGCACTGGCTGGCGGAGCGGTCGGCCCGGGCCGCCGCGGCGGGGCGGTCGTGACGGCCCTCGCCCGCCTGCTGCTGGGCCGGCGGGCGCGGCTGCGCTGGGTCCATCTGATCCTGGGCGGCGCGCTCGCCATGCCGTACGTCCTGGTCGGCGAGGTCGTCATCGGGCCGCTGGCCGAGGAACGGGTCGTCTTCGGCTCGTTCCCGCTGCAACTGGCCGCCTTCGCCGCCGGGCTGCCGCTCGCGGCCCTCACCTCGCTGTTCCCGCTGACCCGCCCCCTGGAGGCGGCGGCCGTGCGGTGGCTGTGCGGCGTCGACGCGGACCGGCTGGCGTACGGGCCCGCCCGGACCCCGGGCGAGCGGGGGCGGACGGCGGCCTGGTACACGCTGCACCTGGGCGTCGGCGGCATCGTCGCGGGGATGTCGCTGGCCGTGCCGCCGTTCGCCGTCGTGCTGATCGTGCTGCCGGTCGTCGCGGGGCTGGGCGGCGGCCGGCTCGGTCTGCCGGAGTTCCTCGGCCAGGCCTGGGCGCTCGCGCTGGCCCCGGTCGCCGGGGCCGGCATGCTCCTCGCGCTCGCCGGGTGCGCCGCCGGGTGCGGGGCGCTGCTGGCCCGCTGGGCGCCGGTGCTGCTGGGGCCGTCCCCCGCGGACCGGCTGGCGGCGGCCGAGGCGCGCGCCGCCGACCTGGCCGTGCGCAACGGGCTCGCGCGCGAGCTGCACGACTCCGTCGGGCACGCGCTGAGCGCGGTCACGCTCCAGGCGAGCGCGGCTCGGCGGCTGCTCGACACCGACCCGGAGTTCGTCCGCGAGGCCCTCGCCGCGATCGAGGACACCACCCGGCGCACGGTCGGCGAACTGGACGCCGTGCTGGGCGTGCTGCGGGACGGCGACGCCCCGGGGACGGCGCCGGCGCCCACCCTCGCCGCCGACCTCGACGGCCTGCTGCGCCGTACCCGCGCGGCCGGGGCGCGGGTGACGGCGACCGTCGCCGCCGACCCCGCGGCGCTTTCGCCGCTGGTCTCCCGGGAGGCGTACCGCATCGTGCAGGAGGGGCTGAGCAACGCCCTGCGGCACGGCGGCGAGCGGGTCGCCGTCTCCCTGCGGATCGAGGCCACGGACACCCGTCTGGAGATCACCGTGGCCAACCCCCTCGGTGCCGCCCCCGGTTCCCGGCCCGGCGGCGGCCACGGACTGCGCGGCATCGCCGACCGCGCCCGGCTGCTGGGCGGCGCGGCCCGGGCCGGCCCCGAGGCGGGCACCTGGCGGCTGCACGCCCGCCTGCCACTGGCGGGCCCCGCCCGCGAACCCGCCCCGGGCCCGGCCGGCCACCCCGCCGCGGGGACGGCCGCTCCACCCGCCGACGGCCCGGCCGGCCGCCCCGCCGGCCGGCCCGACCGGGGCACCGCCGAGGCCCCCCGCAGGAAAGGACCCGCATGACCCGCACGCCGATCAGGGTCGTCCTCGCCGACGACGAGCGCATGGTGCGCACCGCCCTGCGCGCCATCCTCGCCGCCGAACCCGACCTGGAGGTCGCCGGCGAGGCGGCCACCGGTGCCGAGGCGGTGTCCGTGGTCCGCGAGACCCGCCCCGACGTCGTGCTGATGGACGTGCGCATGCCCGGCGTCGACGGCATCCGCGCCACCGAGCAGATCCTCGCCACGCTCGCCGAACCGCCCCGCGTCGTCGTCGTGACCACCTTCGAGAACGACTCCTACGTCTACGACGCCCTGCGCGCCGGCGCCGCCGGGTTCCTGCTCAAGCGCGCCGACGCCGACACCCTCGTCCAGGCCGTACGGCTGGTGGCGCGCACCGACACCCTGCTGTTCCCGTCGGCGGTGCGGAACCTGGCGGCCGAGCACGCGCGCGCGTACCCGGCGCCGCCGCGGTGGGTGGCGCGGCTCACCGGGCGCGAGGGCGAGGTGCTGCGGCTGATGGCGACGGGCCTGACCAACGCGGAGATCGCGGGCCGGATGGGGGTCGGCCCGGCCACCGTGAAGACGCATGTGGCGTCGGTGCTGGCGAAGACCGGCAGCCGGGACCGCACCCAGGCGGTGATCCGGGCCCACGAGGCCGGCTTCATGAACGGAACATGAGAAAACCGCCTGGATGCGGAGGGAAGGGAACGATTCGCCGCCGTCCGTTCGTCCAGTCATCGGGATGAACAAGACGATCAGGCGAGCCTCGGTCTTCACGCTGCTCCTGGTGTTCGCCCTCCTGGTGAGGGCGACCTGGGTGCAGTTCTACGAGGGCCGGGCGCTGGCGGACGACAAGGACAACCGGCGCAACGCGATAGAGACGTACGCGGAGCCGCTGGGCAACATCATTGTGGCCGGTGAGTCGGTGACCGGCTCGGCGCGCACGGAAGGGGGTGACCTGGCGTACAAGCGCACGTACAAGAACGGCGAGCTGTACGCGGCGGTGACGGGCTACGCCTCGCAGGCCTACGCACCGACCCAGCTGGAGGGCATCTACCAGGACGTGCTCAACGGCACCGATCCGCGGCTGAGGACCGTGATGGACACCCTCACCAACCAGCGGGCCGACCCGGGCAACGTCGTCACCACCATCGACCCGGCGGTGCAGAAGGCCGGGTTCGAGGCGCTGGGCGACATCAAGGGCGCGGCCGTCGCGATCGACCCGAGGACGGGCCGGATCCTCGGGGTGGTGTCGAGCCCGTCGTACGACCCCGGGTCGCTGACGGACGCCGCCACCGCCGGTGAGGCCTGGCAGCGGCTGACCAAGGACGAGGACAAGCCGCTGACCAACCGCGCGCTGCGCCAGCCGCTGCCGCCGGGCTCCACGTTCAAGCTGGTCGTCGCCGCGGCGGCACTGGAGGACGGGCTGTACGACTCGGTGGACGTCAAGACCGACAGCCCGGACCCGTACACGCTGCCGGACACCGTGACGGTCCTGCCCAACGAGAACCCGAACGCCCCCTGCGAGAACGCCACGATCCGCACCGCGCTCCAGTACTCCTGCAACAACGTCTTCGCCAAGATGGCCGTCGACCTCGGCCAGGACAAGGTGCGGGCGATGGCCGAGGAGTTCGGGTTCAACGACGAGACGCAGGACGTGCCGGTGCGGGCCTACACCAGCGTGTACCCGAAGGACATGAACCGGCCGTCGACGGCCCTGACGGGCATCGGCCAGTTCGACGTGACGGCGACCCCGTTGCAGATGGCGATGGTGTCCGCGGCGATCGCCAACGACGGCAAGCTGGCCTCGCCGCACATGGTCTCGCAGATCACGGACAGCGGCGGCGACGTCCTGGAGGACCACTCCGACCCGGACGAGAAGCGGGTCGTCAGCTCCTCCACCGCCGAGCAGCTCCAGTCGGCGATGCGGACGGTCGTCGAGGACGGCACGGGGTCGAACGCGCAGATCGCCGGTGCCACCGTGGGCGGCAAGACGGGCACCGCGCAGCACGGCGAGAACAACAGCAAGACGCCGTACGCCTGGTTCACCTCGTACGCCAAGTCGGACTCGTCGGACCGGGAGGTGGCCGTGGCGGTCATCATCGAGCAGTCCGACGCCGCCCGCTCCGAGGTCAGCGGCAACGGCCTGGCGGCGCCGGTGGCCAAGGCGATGATGGAGGCGGCGCTCAAGGAGTAGACGCCCCGGCGGGGCCGCACGGTCCCGGAGGGCTCGAAGGGTTCGAAGGGTCGGCCGGCCATACGGCGTTCGGCACACCGCACGATCAGTGCACCCGACGCTGCTACAGTCCGGATTCCCGCCCGGCGCATAGCTGTTCGACGCCGGGGAGTCCGCTGCGAGGAGAGTCCGCCCGTGGGCACAGTCGTCGACGACGCCGCCTCCGCGGAGTTCCACGCCTTCTTCGAGCGCCACTACGCCGGACTGGCCCGGCTCGCCCAGCTGCTGACGGGCGAGCCGGACACGGCCGACGACCTCGCGGCGGACGCCCTGCTCGCCCTGTGGCACCGCTGGGACCGGGTGCGCGCGGCGGACCATCCGGTGGCGTACGCGCGGGGGGTCGTCGCCAACCTCGCCCGCACCCGGGTGCGCACCACCGTGCGCGAGCGCAGACGGATCGCCCTGTTCTGGGCGCAGCGCGAGGAGCGGACCGAGAACCCGGACGTCGCGGGCGTGGTGGACGTGCAGGAGGCGCTGCGCCGGCTGCCGTTCCGCAAGCGGGCCTGTGTGGTGCTGCGGCACGCCTTCGACCTGTCCGAGAAGGACACGGCGCTCGCCCTGGGGGTCTCGGTGGGCACGGTGAAGAGCCAGACGTCCAAGGGGATGGCCGAGTTGCAGCGGTTGCTCGGCGCACAGGCGGCGCGTCACCTGCGAGTGAGCCCCGGGCACCCCGGTCCGCCGGCCCGCCCCCCGTCCCGGTGCGTGCCGTCCGAGCCCCCACTCGGCCGGCCGTCGGACGCCCCCGCCGGTGACGACCGGCGAGGGCGTTCCCCTGGCGGCTCCGCACGGCCGCCGGGCGACTCCAGCCAGCCGAGGACCGACTCCTGCATCGGCACCGTGAACGCGTGCCCGGTGTCCGGCCACAGCTCCGTGCGCAGCCGGTCGCCGGCGCCCACCGAGCGCCAGACGGCGCGCAGCTTCGCGTAGGCGGCTTCCACGCCCGCGGTGGTGAACAGCGGGTCCCGGTCACCGCCGAGGAACAGCATCGGCCGCGGCGCGGCGATGCCCGCCACGTCCGGGAGGTCGAGGTGGCGGGAGAGCCCGGGGTGCAGCATGTGGAACGCCGACTGCCCGCGCAGCACGTTGTTGCCGGGCACCAGCAGCTCCTTCAGGCCCGTCATCCAGCACACGCTCGCCGCGGCGGCGACGTGGTCGCTGAGGGCGGCGGTCTGCCAGGCCCGGTAGCCGCCCAGGGAGAAGCCGAGGGCGGTGACCCGCCGGGCGTCCACCCGGTCCAGGCCGGCGAGGAAGGCGGCGGCCCGCTCGTCCTCGCGGGCCAGCAGTCCGGCGAGGGAGACGCCCAGGTGGAAGAGGGTGCTCGCCAGGGCCTGCTGGTCCGCGTAGGCGAGCGGCCCCCGGTCGCCCCAGCCGAGGGCGTCGAGGCAGAGCACGGCATGGCCGCGCCGGGCGAGTTCGTCGCCGAGGAAGCGCCCGCCGTAGTGGCGCGCCGCCCACTCCTCGGCGGCGGCCAGCCGGGCGCGGTCGTACCAGGGGCGGACCAGCTTCTCCTTGCCGATGTCGAAGCGGGAGCCGTGGTCGTGCAGGAGCAGCACCGCCGGGAAGGGCCCGGCGCCGTGCGGGGTGAGCAGGGCGCCGCGGACCCGCGCGTACCGGGTGAGGGAGACGGTCACCAGCTCCCGGGTGTAGCCGTCCCCCTCCGCGCGGGCGCCGAACTCGGGCGCGTACGGTGTGGCGTCCTGCCGGTCGACGAGCAGCAGTTCCTCGACCTTGGCGCGGGCCGCCCGCCGCCAGGCGGCGAAGTCACGGACCGGGGCGGTGCCCCAGGCCAGTGGGAAGGTCAGCTCGTCCTTGAGCGCCTGGTGGAACGCGGGCAGCTCACCGGCGGTCATACGGCCGCCAGTCGCCGAGGTGGGCCTCCCTGGTGTGCGCGGCGGCCTCGGCTCGGGTCAGCTGGGGGCGGTTGTCCGGGACGGTGACGGCGGCGCCGGGCCCGGTGTTGCGGTACTCCCGGAAGCGCTGCTCCTGCCACGGGTGCGCGTCGCGCATGTTCGCGTACGGCGCGACGGCGTCGATGCCCCGGCTCAGGTGGGTCTCGCGCACGGTGAGCATGGGGCGGGCGGTGGTGTCGGAGCTGGGCACCCAGGGGCGGGCCAGCTTGTAGTGGCCGTCGGGGGCCTCGCTGGTGACGCGGCTCCGGACGACGAGGTAGCCGCGCGGGTTGTCGCCGGCGGTGGACGGCGCGAACACGAAGCCGTACGGGGGCCCGGACAGGTCGGTGCGGGTCAGGGTGCGGAAGTGGCAGTGCTCGTAGACGGCCGTGGCCCGGCCGAAGACGAAGTCGACGTCGCCCTCGACGTAGCAGTGGGCGTAGTACTGGCGGGCGAAGAGGCCGCGGTCGCGGCTGTCGGCGTACAGGGTGTCCTGGTGGCCGAGGAAGCGGCAGTGGTGGAAGGCGGAGCGGTCGCCCATGACCTTGATCGCGACGGCCTGGGTGCCGCTGACGCCGGGGTGGTCGGCGCGCAGCCAGTCGTTGGCGAAGGTGATCCGGTGGGCGGTGAAGCCGTCGGCGCGCACCGTGGTGGTGGCCGAGCCGCTGGTGCCGTAGGTGCCGCCGCCCGGTTTCGGGGTGCCGGCCGCGTTGTCGTACACGACGACGACGTCCCGCGGGTCCTCGCCGGCGCCGATCCAGGTCATGTCCGTGCGGCCGGTGTCGACGGCGACCGTCTCCCGGTAGGTGCCCGGCGCGATCACCAGCGTCCAGCCGCTGCCGGCGGCGGTGACGGCGGCCTGGACGGAGGTGAAGTCGCCGCGGCCGTGCGGGTCCACGTAGAGGGTCTTCGGGGTGCGGCGGGCGGCCGGTGAGCCGTGGGGGCCGAACGGGCGCGGGCCGGTGCCGGCGGCCGCGGCGGGCGCGGTGAGGGCCAGGGCGGCGCCCGCGCCGGCGGTCGCCAGGAGGAGTCCCCGGCGGGTGAGGTCGGGTCGGTGCATGCGGGTGCTCCTTGGGGAGGGGTGCGGGGTGCAGGGTGCGGGTGCGCGGGTGCGCGGGTGCGCGGGTGCGCGGGTGCGGGGTGGGCCGGGGCGGTGCGGGCGCCCCGGCCCGGTTCGAGGGCCGCGTCAGCGCAGCCGGCCGGCGCCCGCGCCGTGGGCGACGATCAGCGGGACGGCCCGGGCCGGGTGGACGGCGGTGCGCAGGGTGGGCGTCCAGCCCGCGCCGGAGGCCAGGGGCGTGTCCGGGTTCTCCGCGTTGTGCGCGGCGATCAGATCGACGGCGCGGCCGTCGACCCGGTTGTGGGCGGCGGTGAGCGGCGAGTCGTTCCACCGCTTGAGGACCTTGGCGGGGCTGGTCCCCCGGGGCAGCGTGAAGGCGTTGTGCTCGGCGACGAGCCGGGACTCCTTGCCGATGCCGAAGCTGTAGGAGTACTTCTCGCCGGCCACGAAGTGGTTGTTGTAGACGTCGACCTGGCCGAAGCGGACCCGGGGGGCGCGTTCGACGAGGTTCTTGAACAGGTTGTGGTGGAAGGTCACCTTCAGGCGCCCGCGGTCGGTGGCGGCGGCGGACTCGCTGTCGCTGTTGCCGATCAGGATCGTCTTGTCGTGCTCGGTGAAGACGTTCCACGAGGCGGTGACGTGGTCGGCTCCGCGCACGATGTCCAGTTGCCCGTCGTGCTGCTGGTACAGCATGCCGAAGTAGGTGGGCGCGGCGCTGTCCGGGTGGGCGCCGTCGGTGAAGGTGTTGTGGTCGAGCCAGACGTGCGTGGAGCCGTACACCACGGCGCTGTCGTACTCGGAGTTCCAGTTGCCCTTGCTGCCGTCCGTCGGGTCCCACTGCGGGAAGCAGTCCACCGGGCTCTCGAAGGTCAGGTTGCGGACGATGACGTTGTCCACGCCCTTGATCTGGAGGCTGGCGCCCTTCAGCCCGGCGCCCCGGCCGACGCCGATGATGGTGGTGTCGGAGGGCACGTTCACCTTGATGGCCGCGTCCTGCCGCGCGGCGGAGGCGCGGCGCAGCCCCTCGGGGCTGTCGTCGGGCTCGGCGCTCAGGTCGGTCTCCCGGCCCCAGTTCTCCGGGGAGTACTTCTCCAGGTAGGCGTCGAAGTCGTACCCGGGCACGGCGAAGGCGTCGCAGCCGTCGGCGACGGCGTCGATCATGCCCTTGACCTTGATGATCCTGGGCGCGCCGCCCCCGGCGGCGAGGGCGGCCCGGAACTCGGGCCAGGTGCGGACGGTGTACACGTGCTCCCGGTCGGCGCCGGCCCCGCCGGTGGTGCCGGCGCCGGCCGAGGCCCAGCCGTCACCGGCCGGCAGGGTCTGCCGGGCGGGGTCGCCGTGCCGGTCGCGGGCCTGGGCGGCGGTACCGGTGAGGGACAGCACGAGGGCGGTGCAGCCGGCCAGGGCGGCCGTTCTCTTCATGGCATGCCCATGCCAGACTGGTCTGTTCATGGTGCGGCTCTCCTTCTGCGAGGTCGAGTGGGGTGGTTACGCGGGTGACGCTGCACCCGGGGCGGGCCAGCCGATCCAGGACCCGGGGATCTCCTCGTCCAGCCGGCGCACGTCCCGGTGCGCCAGCACCCGCGTCCGCAGCAGCTCACGCGCGACCAGCCGGGCCACCTCGATCGCGCCCGGCGGGTTGAAGTGCGTGTTGTCCTGCTCGGTGCCGGTCCAGTTGAAGTAAGCCTTCGTCTCCTCCGGGCCGAGCCGCTGCCACAGCGCGAGGGACAGGGCCTGCACGTCCAGCAGCGCGACGCCCTCCTCGGCGGCGAGCGCCCGCATCGCCGCCGGGTACTCCCCGTGGCTCGGCAGGGCCTGCCCGCCGGCGTCGAACCGCCGCCGCTCGACGGGCGTGGCGAGCACCGGCCGGGCGCCCCGGGCCCGGGCTCCCCCGACGTACAGCCGCAGGTGCTCCTGGTACGTCGTCCAGGGCTCGGTGTAGCGGCTGGGGTCGTTCTTCTTCTCGTCGTTGTGTGCGAACTGGACGATCAGGAGGTCGCCGGCCCGGATCTCCCGCAGGATCGCCTCCAGCCGTCCTTCGTCGACGAAGCTCTTCGAACTCCGCCCGTTCACCGCGTGGTTGGCGACCGGGAGGTCCTTGCGGAGGAAGAACGGCAACGCCATGCCCCACCCGGTCTCGGGAGCGGCGTCGGCGTACTTCTGGGCGGCGGTGGAGTCACCGGCGAGGTAGAGGGTGCGGGTGCGCCGGCCGGCGGCCCGGGCGGTGCCGTTCGCCGCGAGGGCCAGGGGGACGGAGGCCACGGCGGCCGAAGCGACCTGTCTGCGCGTGAGTGTCACGCCGATCTGCCTTTCGACTGGGGACGGACGAGGACCGGCCCGGGGCGGCCGACGGTCCGCGGACCACGGACCGCCCCGTGGCGGAACCGGAGCACGGCTAGCCCATCTGCTCCGTCCACTCGGCCTGCGCCTCGTTCAGCTTCTCGGCCAGGTCGTCGAGGAACGCCTTCGCGGTCATGTCCCCGAGCAGCACCTTCTGGAACGCCGGCTCGCTCTCCGACTTGGACAGGGTGTTCCAGTCCGGCAGGTAGTACGGCAGCTGCACGATCGTGGTCGACCCGTCGCTCAGCGCGTCCGCCGCCAGCTTCGTCGGCTCCGCCTCGGCGATCCAGTCGTCCTTCGCGGCGTCCAGGTTCGACGGCACCTGCCCCGCCGACTCGTTGAACTTCGAGTTGGACTCGTGCGAGGTGGCGAACTCGATGAACTTCCAGGCCGCCTCCTTGTTCTTGGAGCTCTTGAACATGCCCAGTCCGTCGACCGGGTTGGACACCTGGACCCGCTTGCCGCCGGGGCCCACCGGCTGCGGTATGCCGCGGAACTTGTCCGTGCCGAGCGCCTTCACGTGGTCCTGGTAGGAACCCAGGTTGTGGTTGAGCATCCCGATCGTGCCGGTGTCCCACTGCGCGACCATCTTGGTGAAGTCGTTGTTCACGTCGGCCGCGGGAGTGACCTTCTTGTACAGACCGGCGTACTTCTCCAGTGCCTCGACGTTCTTCGGGTCGTTGACGGTGGTCTTCTTGCCGTCGGCGCCCCAGAAGGAGGTGATGCCGGACTGCCCGTACATCGCGTCGAGGGCCTGCGCGATGGAGCCCGAACCGCCGCGGATGGTGTAGCCGAACTCGTTCTTCGAGGCGTTCGTGAGCTTCTCGGCGGCCTCGTAGAACGTGTCCCAGCTCGTCGGCGCGTCCAGCCCGGCCTTCTCGAACAGGTCGGTGCGGTAGTACAGGACACCGTTGTTGGCGGAGGTCGGCACCGAGTACAGGGTGCCGTCGCCGCCGCCCGCGGCCTTCAGGGACTCGAGCATGTCCTTGTTGAGCTTGCCGTTCAGGGAGGACCCGGCGAGCCGGTCGTCCAGCGGCTCCAGCGCGCCCTGCGCGGAGAACCCGGCCAGCATCGCGGCGCCCACACCGCCGACGTCGGGGAGCCCGCCGGCCTGGATGGCGGTGTCCACCTTGGACTGGTACTCGGTGGCGGCGATCCCGACGTACTCGACGTCGATGTCCGGGTTGGCCTTCTCGAAGTCGGCGATGATCTCCTTCCAGATCTCGGTGCGGACACCGCCGTTGTTGTCCCAGAAGACGATCTTGCCCGTGCCGCTGCCCTCGGCGCCCGCGCCGCCCGCCCCGCTGCCGTCGTCACCGCAGGCGGTGGCGGTCAGCGCGAGCACGGCCCCCAGGGCGACGACGGCCGGTGTCCGGCGCCCGCCTGTCCTTCTGGTACGCATGCTGATCTTCATTGGTCGGCTCTCTTCTTCTGGATCCGGTGGAACGGGTGGAGTGCTGCTCGCGTGGGGGGGGTCAGTGGAGTCCGAGGCGCTGCTGCGGCCCGGAGAAGCGGTCGACCAGCGCCGGCACGGCCGCCGCCGGGTCGAGCCGGTAGTCGTAGAAGTCCCGCGGGTCGAAAGCGGTGCCCCAGGTGTCGTGGCGGCCGGTCGTGTCCTTCAGGACCGAACCGCGCTGCACCAGTTCGGCGGTGGCGTCCGCCTGGTAGGGGTGCTGGACCCCGTCGTAATAGCTGTTCTCGATGACCATCTCGGTCTCGCCGCGCGCCCAGTTGCCGTAGGTCCACACGGGGTCGCCGTCGGCCGGCTGCGCCGAGAGGAGGTTGTTGTACAGGTGGGCGCGGGCGCAGTTGTCCGCGGAGGGGTTGCGCTGCTTGGTGCCGGCGAACCAGTTGTGGTCGATCGTGATCTCGGTCTCGACGTCGTCCGTCCAGCCGATGCCCAGCGCCTTGTTGTGGTCGGTGAACCGGTTGTAGGAGACGGTGATGTAGCGGCTGTTCTTGCGGATGTCGAGCAGACCGTCGCCCATGCGCGTGAAGTGGTTGTGGTCGATCCAGACGTGGTGCGCGGAGTCCATCTGGATCGCGTCGAAGTCGTTGGTCTTGCCGTCCCGGTCGCCCTCGACGTAGCTGTCGCGGATCGTCAGATTGCGGATGATCACGTTGTGCGTGCCGGGCTTCAGGTGCAGCCCGCCGTGGACGATCTCGCCGGTGCCGCCGACGCCGATGATCGTCTTGTCGGAGCCCACCACGATCTCGGACCCGAAGGGCTGGACGGCGATCGAGCCGGCCACCCGGATGACGTACGGCTCCTCGGCCGCCGCGTACCTCTCCAGCGAGGCCTGGTCGGTGACGGTGACGACCCGGCCGCCCGCGCCGCCGGTGGTGCCGCCGGCCAGCGAGGCGAAGCCGTGCGGCCGGCCGGCGAGGCGGTGCCCCTGCCCGGCGGACCGCTCGGCGGCCGGGGCGGCCTGTGCCTCCCCGACCGTGCCGAGGGCCAGGGCGACGGCCAGGCCGAGGACGGCGGCCAGGGTTCTGCCGGATCCCGGCAGACGCTTGCTGCGGAAGTGCGTCATTGCGGCTCCCAAGCTCCCCACGGGCGTACGGGGGTCGGTGGTCAGAGGGTGGTGATCCGGAAGCGGGTGAAGCCGGCCGTCCCGGCGCCGCCCGCGCCGTCCGGCGCCAGTGCGAACAGCCCGAGCAGGGCGCCGACCCAGCGCCAGGGGGTGGCGGCGAAGACCTGGCCGGTCGGGCGCGGCCCGTCACCGAGGTCGTAGAAGAAGCGGCAGCGCGCCCCGCTCCCCAGCTCGACCCGCAGCCGGACCCGTCCGCCGGGCGCGGGCACCGGGTGGCCGGCGTCCCGTTCGCGCTCCGCCACCGTCTCCGCGAACCGGTGCACCAGGTGCACGGTCCCGTCCGTGCCGCGCTGGAGCCCGATCCAGCGGTAGGCGTCCCCGAGGACGGCGAGCCCGGCCCGCGCGCCGGGCTCCTCGGCGTCCAGGCGCAGTTCCACCTCGACGGCCGACGGCTCGCCGGGCAGCCGCTGGGTGAGGACGTTCGGCACCCGGCGCAGGTCGTGGGCGTCGGCGGAGCGGACGCAGGCCAGGCGCAGTCCGTCGCCGGAGTGCCGGACGGCCCAGCCGTCGCCGGGGTTGGCGGTCCACTGCCACTGGCGGCCGAACCGTCCGCCGGGGAAGTCGTCGTCGGTGGCGGGCGCGGCGGGCGGCTGGGGCGGCAGGGCGGGACGGCGGTGCTCGGTCACGGGCGCGCCGTCGTCGCCCAGCACCGGCCAGCCGTCGGCGTCCCAGGTCATGGGCTGGAGGTGGACGACGCGGCCGTAGGGCCCGCGGTGCTGGAAGTGCAGGAACCAGTCCTCGCCGGACGCCGTGCGCACCCAGCCGCCCTGGTGCGGTCCGTTGACGGCGGTGTCCTTCTGCTCCAGGACGACCCTCTCCTCGTAGGGCCCGAAGAAGTCGCGGGCGCGGAAGGCGCCCTGCCAGCCGGTCTCCACGCCGCCGGCGGGGGCGAGGATCCAGAACCAGCCGTCGTGCCGGTAGAGCTTGGGGCCCTCCAGGGTGAACCAGCCGGGGATGCGGTCGGCGTCGACGATCACCGTGCCCTCGTCGAGGAGCGCGGTGCCGTCGGGGTGCATGCGGTGGCCGGTGAGGCGGTTCTTGACGCCGGAGCGGGACTTCGCCCAGGCGTGCACCAGGTAGGCCTCGCCGGTCTCCTCGTCCCACAGGGGGCAGGGGTCGATCAGGCCCTTGCCCGCCTTGAGCAGGTGCGGGCGGCTCCAGGGGCCCCGCACATCGGGGGCGTTGACCTGGTGGATGCCGTGGTCGGGGTCGCCCCAGAAGATCCAGAAGCGGCCGTCGTGGTGGCGCAGGGACGGCGCCCACACCCCGCAGTCGTGCCGGGGCACGGCGAAGGCCTCGGCCGGTTCGAGCCGCTGGAGGGCGTGCCCGATCAGGGTCCAGTCGACCAGGTCGCGGGAGTGCAGCAGCGGCAGGCCCGGGACGCGCCCGAAGCTGGAGGCGGTCAGGTAGAAGTCGTCGCCGACGCGGACGACGTCCGGGTCGGACCAGTCGGCGTTCAGGACGGGGTTGCGGTAGGTGCCGGTGCTCACGGGCTCACCGCCTTGCGTGCGAGGGCGGCGGCGCCGTCCCGGTCCAGGAGGCCGTCGGCGACGACCGTGACGATCCGGCGGACGAGGGTGTCGCCGGGCGCGACCGTCAGCCGCGTGTCGTGGGCGAGGGAGGAACCGACGCCCGGGTACTCCTCGGCACGGACGAACCACGGGTCCCGCCGGGTCCGTTCGGTGGCGCCGGTGAACACCAGCGACCAGGTGGAGCCCACCAGCGCCAGCCAGTCGGCGCCCCGGCCGTGGACCTCCGCCTCGCCGGTGCCGTCCGCGGTGAAGACCTGCGGGGCCGCCTCCTCCTTGCGGGCCCGCCAGAAGAAGCCGCCGTAGGCCGCGCCGGGCCGCCCGTTGGTGGCGGGACTGCCGATGGTGAGCGGGCCGGCGGTGATGTTGGTGAGGGAGAAGGTGAGGTCCAGGGCCCAGGCGGTGCCGGTGAGCCCGGTGGCGGCGACCGTGCGGCGCTCGCGCAGCAGTTCGGTGCCGGCGGCGACCCAGCGCAGTTCCTCGACGAAGCCGTCCGGGTCGCGCAGCGCGAACGCGGTGTGCCGCTGGGCGCCGTGGTTGTCCAGCTCGGTCGGCCCCCGGTCGCGGACGAAGGTGCGTCCGCCCCAGAAGTTGTGCCCCTCGACGTCGGGAACGGCGACACCGACGCCGAGGTGGTGTGCGTGGTCGGCCGGGCTCAGCTCGGTGACCGCCGTGCCGCCCAGGGTGGTGACGGGGTGCAGGTAGGGGCGCGGGGAGAGCCGGGCGGGCAGTTCGGGACGGGTGACGCAGCGGGCGACGGGGCGGCCCGCCACGCGCAGCACCGGGGAGTCGGTGGTGGTCATCGGGTGCTCACCTCCCGCCGGGCGGCGGGTGCCGGGGCCCAGGGGGCGCCCAGCTCGGAGTAGAGGGACAGGGTGTCGGCGGCGGCAGCGACGAGGCCGTCGACGCCGGGCACCACGCGCCGGTTCTCGGCGTCGATCCGGTGCCAGGCCGCGGCGGGCAGCGGCTCGGGATCGGGGGCCCGCCGGATCGCCTCCACGACGGTCATGAAGGCGCCGGTCTCCTCGGGCGGGACGAGCAGCGCCTCGCCGGCGGTGAGGTGGGCGACCAGGTTCTCCAGCAGGTCGGTGCGGCCGTGGTCGTACTCCTCGGGGCCGTGGCCGGCGCGCTGGAGCAGGACGCGGTCCTGCTTGTACCAGAAGGTGATCCGGCCGCTGGTGCCGTGCACCAGGACGTACGGTTCGGCGGGCCGCTCGGCGCACAGGGTCGCGGCGACGGTGACCCGGTGCCCCTGGGCGGTGGCGACGCGGACGCAGGAGGTGTCGTCGGCCTCGATGTCGTTGGCGTGGCACAGCTCGGTCTCGATGCCGGTGACGTCCTCGGCGCGGGTGCTGCCGCCGAGGGCGAGCGCGGTGGCGACGGCGTGGGCGAGGGGGTTGGTGAGCGCCCCGTCGACCACGTCGGCGCCGTCCAGCCGCCGCCGGCCCGCCCACGGCGCCCGGCGGAAGTAGGCCTCGTCGCGCACCCAGGCTCCGGCCCCGCCGATCCCGACGACCTCGCCGATCGCGCCCTCGGCGACCAGTGCGCGGATCGCCGGCACGGCGTGCGAGCCCAGCGACTGGAAGCCGATCTGGCAGGCGACGCCGGCCTCGGCGACCCCGTCGGCCATCCGCCGGAACTCGGCGTAGGACGGTGCGGGGGGCTTCTCCAGCAGCAGGTGCACGCCCCGGCGGGCGGCGGTGAGCGCCAGGTCGGTGTGGGTCGGGATCGGTGTGCACACCACGGCGATCCGGGCGCCGGTGGCGTCCAGCAGGGCGTCGAAGTCGGCGGACTGCTCCGGGAGGGGGCCGCCGTACTCCTCCTCGGTCAGCGGGGTGAGTTCGCAGATGCCGGCCAGCCGGACCAGGCCCCGGTCCTGGAGCCCGCTGATGTTGGCGAGGTGCCAGCGGCCGTGGCCGCGGGCGCCCGCGAGGACGACGGGCAGGGGTGCGCTCATGGCGGCCGGGGTCTCCTTCCTGTGGGTCCTCGCGCCGGTCATCCCTTGACCGCCCCCGCGCTGAAGCCCGTGATCAGCCACTTCTGGATGAAGGCGAAGACGATCACCACGGGGACGGCCGCGATGATGCCGCCGGCGGCCAGCGCGCCGAGGTCGACGCTGTCGGCGCTCATCAGGCTGTTGAGACCGACCGGGATGGTCTGCTTGCTCTGGTTGTTGAGGAACATCAGGGCGAACAGGAAGTGGTTCCAGGAGTGCACGAAGGCGAAGGAGCCGACGGCGATCAGGCCGGGCCGCAGCAGCGGCAGGACCACGATCCGGAAGGCCCGGAACCGGCCGCAGCCGTCGACCCAGGCGGCCTCCTCCAGGGAGTAGGGCACGTTCTTGATGAAGTTGCTGATCAGGATCATGGACAGCGGCAGCTGGAAGACGGTCTCGGCGAGGATGACGCTGCCCAGCGAGTTGATCAGCTGGAGTTCGGCGAAGATCTCGAACAGCGGCACCAGCAGCAGCGCGCCCGGCACGAACTGGGAGCACAGCAGGGCCAGCATGAACGCCCGCTTGATCCTGAAGTCGAACCGGGCGAGCGCGTAGCCGCCGGCCAGGGCGACGATCGTGGTCATCACCAGGGTGGCGAGGCCGACGAGCACGCTGTTGCCGAAGTAGGTGCCGAAGCTCCGCTCCGTCCAGACCTTCTCGAAGTGGTCGAAGGTCATCGGCCACGGCACCAGCGAGGTGGAGCCGGACGGGCGCAGGGAGAAGAGCAGGATCCAGTAGAAGGGGATGAGGGTGAAGACCAGGTAGATCCCGAGCGGCAGATAGATCTGCCAGCGGGGGACCTCGTCCCAGGCGGGGCGCTTCTTCGCCGACGGCGGCGGGCCGGGCGTGGCGGGCACGGCGGCGGGGGCGGGGGCGGCCTTGGTGGCCTCCTTGGTGATCACTTGGACTCGCCTCCGAACTTGCTCAGCCGCAGGTAGACGATCGAGCAGAAGAGCAGGATCACGAACGCGACCGTGGTCAGTGCGGACGCGTAGCCGAAGTCGTGGGCGTCGACGCTGGTGTGGGCGACGTAGAGCGGCAGCGTGGTGGTCTCGCCCGCGGGGCCGCCGCCGGTCAGGGTGTACAGCAGGTCGACGTTGTTGAACTCCCACACCGCGCGCAGCAGCGTGGACAGGATGATGGCGTCCTTCAGGTGGGGCAGCGTGATGTGCCAGAACTGCTTGAGGCGGCTGGCCCCGTCGACCTCGGCGGCCTCGTACAGGTCCTTGGAGACGGACTGGAGGTCGGCCAGGATGAGGATCGCGAAGAAGGGTACGCCGCGCCACAGGTCGGCGACGATCGCCGCCGGGAACACCGTCGAGGGGTCCGACAGCCAGCTGGTGCCGTAGGAGCCGATGCCGAGGTCGGCGAGGTAGCGGGTGATGCCGGTCTGGGAGTTGTAGAGCAGCACCCAGATCGCCGAGGTCAGCACGCCGGAGACGGCCCACGGGGAGAAGACCAGGGCGCGGCCCAGCCCCCGGCCCACGAAGGTCTGGTTGACGATCAGGGCCAGGGCGAGCCCGAACAGCAGTTGCAGGCCCACCTCGACGAAGACCCACTTGGCGCTGAAGACCAGCGTGTCCCAGAACAGGTCGTCCTCGGTGAAGATGCGGACGAAGTTGTCCAGGCCCGCGAATCCGTTCCGCCACGGCTTGGTGGGGTTGTAGTCCTGGAGGCTGTAGTAGAAGACGCTGATGACCGGGTAGGCGATGAAGCCCAGCATCAGCAGGCCCGCCGGCGCGATCAGCAGATACGGCAGCCTGCGCGGGGTGGCGGAGGCACGGCGCGGCCGGTCGGGCGCGGGCGGTTTCGCCACGGCTGCGGCTGGGGCCATGACTGTTCTCCGTTCTCGTACGTCGTGTCTCGTACGTCGTGCGTTCTCGGTGCGGCTCGTACGGGGTTAAGCGCTTTCTGCACGTGCGTCGTGGGGCGCGGGACAGCGGACGGGGGCCTCAGCCCGCGTAGGGGTCCGGGACCGCGCCCGGCCGGGCGAGGAACTCGAAGTCGCAGCCGGTGTCGGCCTGGGTGATCTGGTCGAAGTACAGGGCGCCGTAGCCGCGTCCGTAGGGCACGGGCGGCGGCGTCCAGGCGGCGCGGCGGCGTTCCAGCTCGGCGTCGTCCACGTGCAGGTGCAGGGAGCGGGCGGCGACGTCGAGGGTGATGCTGTCCCCGGTGCGGACCAGGGCGAGCGGGCCGCCGACGTACGACTCGGGGGCGACGTGCAGTACGCAGGTGCCGTAGCTGGTGCCGCTCATCCGGGCGTCGGAGATCCGCACCATGTCCCGCACGCCCTGCTTGAGGAGGTGGTCGGGGATGGGCAGCATGCCGTACTCCGGCATCCCCGGGCCGCCCTTGGGGCCGGCGTTGCGCAGGACCAGCACGCTGTCGGCGGTGATGCCCAGGGACGGGTCGTCGATGGTCCGCTGCATCGTCCGGTAGTCGTCGAAGACGACCGCGCGCCCGGTGTGCTTCAGCAGGTGCGGTTCGGCGGCGATGTGCTTGATGACCGCGCCGTCCGGGCAGAGGTTGCCGCGCAGCACCGCGACCCCGCCCTCGGCGGCGACCGGGTTGTCGCGGGGCCGGATGACGTCGTCGTCGTGCACCAGGGCGCCGGCGATCTGCTCGCGCAGGGTGTCGTGGCAGGCGGTGGGCCGGTCCAGGTGGAGCAGGTCGGGGATGCGGGAGAGGAAGCCGGGCAGTCCGCCGGCGAAGTGGAAATCCTCCATCAGGTACGTCCGTCCGCCCGGCCGCACGTTGGCCAGCACCGGCACCGTGCGGGCGATGCGGTCGAAGTCGTCCAGGGTGAGCGTCACGCCCGCCCGGCCGGCCATGGCGATCAGGTGGATGACGGCGTTGGTGGAGCCGCCGAGGCCGAGGACGGTGGTGACCGCGTCCTCGAAGGCGTCGGCGGTGAGGATGTCGCTCAGCTTCCGGTCGCGGCGGATCAGGTCGACGATCGCCATGCCGGCCCTCGCGGCCATCCGGTCGTGCCCGGAGTCGACCGCCGGGATCGAGGAGGCGCCCGGCACCGTGACGCCGAGCGCCTCGGCGGCGGCGGTCAGGGTGGAGGCGGTGCCCATCGTCATGCAGTGGCCGGGCGAGCGGGCCAGGCCGCTCTCCAGCTCCTGCATCTCGCAGTCCCCGATCAGGCCGGCCCGCCGGTCGTCCCAGTACTTCCACATGTCGGTGCCGGAGCCGAGGGTCTCGCCGCGCCAGTGGCCCGGCAGCATGGGCCCGGCGGGCACGAACACGGTGGGCAGATCGGCGGAGGCGGCACCCATCAGCAGGGCGGGCGTGGACTTGTCGCAGCCGCCCATCAGCACGGCGCCGTCGACCGGGTAGGAGCGCAGCAGCTCCTCGGTCTCCATGGCGAGCATGTTGCGGTAGAGCATGGGGGTCGGCTTCTGGAAGGTCTCGCTGAGCGTGGAGACCGGGAACTCCAGCGGGAAGCCGCCCGCCTGCCACACGCCCCGCTTGACGGCCTGGGCCCGGTCGCGGAGGTGGACGTGGCAGGGGTTGATGTCGGACCAGGTGTTCAGGATCGCGACGACCGGCTTGCCGAGGTGCTCCTCGGGCAGATAGCCGAGCTGGCGGGTGCGGGCGCGGTGGCTGAAGGAGCGCAGGCCCGCCGTGAGGCCGGCGCCGTACCACTGGTGGCTGCGCAGCTCCTCGGGGCGCCTTCCCTGCTCGGTCATATGGACCACCCCGCGGCGATGGCGGCGACCTCGGCGCGCGCGTCCTCGGGCAGCGGCTTGCTCGGCGGGCGGACCTCCCGGCGGCACAGCCCGAGCGCGGCCAGGGCCTCCTTGACGACGGTGACGTTGTTCGCGGAGCCGTCCTCGGCGCGCAGCTCCTCGAAGCGGCGGATCTGCTCCCAGACCTTCATGGCGGCCGGGTAGTCGCCGGAGCGCAGCGCCTCGATCATGTTCAGCGAGACGGCCGGGGCGACGTTGACCAGGCCGGATGTGAAGCCGGTGGCGCCGGCCGAGAAGTACGACGGGGCGTACGGCTCGGCGAGCCCGGCCACCCAGACGAAGCGGTCCAGGCCGGCGTCGCGGGCGAAGGCGGCGAACCGCGCGGCGTCCGGGACGGCGTACTTCACCCCGATCACGTTGGGGCAGGCGTCGGCGAGTTCGGCGAGGCGGGCGCCGGCCAGCCGCGGGTTGCGCAGGTAGGGCACGACGCCCAGCTCGGGGACGGCCTCGGCGATCGCACGGTGGTAGTCGACCCAGCCCTCCTGGGAGACGTAGGGGTGGACGGGCTGGTGGACCATCACCATCTGCGCGCCCAGCTCCCGGGCATGCCGTGCGGAGGCGACGGCGGTCGGCACGTCGTGGCCGACACCGACCAGGACGGCCGCCCGGTCCCCGGCCTCGGCGACGGTGAGTTCGGTGACGAGGCGGCGCTCGGCCGGGGTGAGGGCGTAGAACTCGCCGGTGTTGCCGTTCGGGGTGAGGGTGGTGACGCCCCCGTCGAGCAGGCGGCGCAGCAGGGTCCGGTAGGTGGCGGGGTCGACGGAGCCGTCCTCGGCGAACGGGGTCACCGGGATGGCCACCACGTCGGCCAGGGCCGCCCGCTGGGACTCGAACGTCGTTGTCATGCCTGACCGTCCTCTTCCTCGGCTCCCCCGGCCGCGGTGTCCGCTTCGGGGAAGGCCCGCTCGACGAACGACGCGATGTGGGCGTGGAGGGCGCGTGCGGCGCCGTCCGCGTCACCGGCGAGGGCGAGGCGCAGGATCTCCTGGTGCTCGTGCGCCTCCCGCTGCCAGGAGGGGTCGGCGGCCCAGGCGACGGCGGAGACGAGGGCCGCCTGGTCGCGGACCTCGTCGAGCATCCGGCCGAGCAGCGGGTTGCCGCACGGCAGGTACAGGGCGCGGTGGAACTCGCGGTTGGCCAGGGACCGTTCGGCGGCGTCGGTGGCGTCCTCGGCCCGGGTCAGGGCGGCGCGGGCGGCGTCCAGGGCGGCGCCGCGGCGCACCGCGCGCCGCAGCGCCTCGGGCTCCAGGAGCAGCCGGACGTCGTAGACCTCGCGCGCCATGTCCGCGTCCACCATGCGCACCGTGGCGCCCTTGTACTGGCTCATCACGACCAGTCCGGTTCCGGCCAGGGTCTTGAGCGCCTCGCGCACCGGGGTCTTGGAGACCCCGAACTGCGCGGCGAGTTCGGTCTCGACCAGAGCCTGACCGGGCGTCAGCTGACCGGTGAGGATGCGGCGTTTGATCTCCTCCAGCACGTACTGCGTGCGGGAGGGGATCGGCGTGGGCACAGAGGTCATGCGCGCCTCTCGGATATCGCGTATCGCGTCTCATATATGACGTACGGAGTACGACGCGATGAACGTAGGAGCGGCGCGACGGTTCGTCAATGGTTCTGACAAAGGAAGTTGAAAGGGCTTTCTGCCGTGCGGCTCGGCGGGCCCGGAGTCACCGGGTCCAGCCGGGGACCCGTCCGCTCAGCCCCACCGCCCGGTCCAGCAGGGGCGCGTCGTCGGGCACGGGGACGACGGGGCCGAACATGCCGCCGTCCCGCTCCGGTTCCGCGGCCGACGCGAGGAGGAGCCCGTACGCCGCCTCGAGGGCGGCCGGGTCGGGGGTGTAGTCCTGACCCGTGGCGCGGGCCAGGTCCCAGCCGTGGATCACCAGTTCGTCGGCCGCGACGACCCCGGCGACCTCGCCGGGCAGGTCGATCCCGCCGGCCCGGGTCATGCCGGACCAGGCAGCCGGGTCACGCCACGCCTCGGCGAGCCCGGCGAGGGCCTCGGGCAGCTCCTCACGCCATCGGGGCCCGATGTCGGGCACGGCCGTCTCCGGGTCGGTGTCGGTGGTGGCGCCCAGCTCCTTGCGCCCGGCGTCGCGGAAGGCGACGGCCAGGCCGGTCAGGTGGCCGAGCAGGTTGCGCACGGCCATGCCGGGGCAGGGCGTGGGGTCGGTGAGCCGGTCGTCGGTGACGCGGTCCGCGAGACGGGCGACGACGCGCGCCTGCGGTCCGAGGTCGAGGGTGCCGGTGGTCTGGTCGGTGGTCATCACTGCTCCTCGTCGGGCGGATCGGTCGGGGAGGCATCGCCGCCGCCGAACCGGGCGGCGACCCGGCCCTCCCGGGAGGCGGGCCGGGGGCTGCGCCGGCCTCCTGGGAGGTAGACCGAGGGCGGCCGGAGAAGTCATCGGGGGACGGCCCGGTTCCTAGGGCACCTTCCCGATCCCCCGGCACCCCCCTCAGGACCACGATGACCGGGTATGACGACGACATGGACGCCGGCCCGCGTCCTGCGCGACCGCGACGCGGGCCTGTATCTCGCCGGGGTGGTGGTCTCCGGCTTCGGCACGTCGGCGCTGTGGCTGGCGGCGGGCGTGTGGGTGAAGGACCTCACCGGCTCGGACGGCCTCGCCGCGCTGTGCATGCTCGCCCTGTGGGCGCCGGCCCTGGCCGGACCGGCGCTGGGCACGCTCGCCGACCGGGTGCGCCGCAGACCGCTGATGATCGCCCTGAACCTGCTGATGGCGGGCCTGTTGCCCACCCTGCTCGCCGTCGACTCCGCGGACACCGTGTGGGTGCTGTTCGCGGTGCTGTTCGTGTACGGCCTCGCCGGCGTCGTCCACGACGCGGCCGAGTCGGCGCTCGTCGCCGGCGCCGTGGGCCCGGCGCTGCTCGGCGACTTCAACGGGCTGCGCACGACGGCCAACGAGGGCATGAAGCTGCTGGCTCCGCTGGCGGGCGCCGGCCTGTACGCGGCGTACGGCGGCGCGGCCGTGGCCCTGCTCGACGCGGCCACCTTCGTGCTGGCCACGGGACTGTACGCGGCGCTGCGGGTGCGGGAGGACCGCCCGGAGCGCCCCACGGCGCACTGGCGGGCGCGCACCGCCGAGGGCGCCCGGTACCTGTGGGGCCACCCCCGGCTGCGCCCGCTCGTCCTCGCGGGCGGCGTGACGATGCTCTGCGCGGGCGTCAACGGGGCCGCGGCCTACGCCGTCGTCGACGCCCTCGGCCGCTCCCCCGCCTACGCCGGTGTGCTGTACGCCGTCCAGGGCGCCGGCTCGGTGGCGGTCGGGCTGCTGGCGGGGCCGGGGCTGCGCCGGCTGGGCGGCCGGCGGTTCGCGGCGTGCGGGATCGCTCTGCTGGGCGTGGCGGTGGCGGTGCGGGCGGTGCCGTCGGAGGCCGTGGCACTGGCGGCCTGCGCGGCGATCGGTGCGGGGCTCCCCGCGGTGCTGATCGCCGCGCTGACCGCCGTCCAGCAGGAGGCGCCGGGGCCGCTCCTCGGCCGGGTCACGGCCACGGCCCACACGCTGGTGTTCGCACCGAACGTGCTGGGCCTGGCCGCCGGTGCCGCGCTGGTGGAGACGGTCGCCCTGCCGGTGCTGCTCCCCGCCACGGGCCTGGCCCTGCTGGTGACGGCCGCTCTCACGGCCGCCGGACCGGCGGCTCAGCCCCCGGCGAGCGCCGACCGCACCGCCTCCAGGTCGCCGTCCGACGCCAGGCCGGCGTGATACAGCCGCAGCTCCGTCGCCCCCAGGTCGCGCGCGCGTGCCGCGTCGGCGGCGAGGGTGCCGGGGCTGCCGCCCATACCGGAGACGATCGTGAGGTTGGCGGCGAGGACGGCGCCCGCCCGGCCCTGCTCGGCGAACGGGGTGAGCAGCCCGGCGCCACCGGTGCAGGGCACGACGACGCCGTCCGCGACGGAGAGGACGTGCGCCGGGTCGACACCGGCGTTGGCGCCGCAGTGATAGGACACCGGGTCGGCGTGCAGCAGCACCTGGAAGCCGTCCGGCGCGGCGGCGCGGACCGCGGCGACGGCTTCCTCCTGGAGCGTGCGGGCGGTGTCGTCGCGCCACGCGCGCGTGGCCTCGGCCCAGGTCTCGCCGAGGAGCTTCGCCACGCCCGCCCAGCCCCCGTCGGACGGGGCCCCGCGCCACACCGGCTCCAGCGCCTGCCGGACGCCGGCGGCCAGCTCCTCGGCGTCCACGCCGCGCCCGCCGTAGCCCGCGCGGCAGTCCGGGCAGAAGCACAGGGACATCAGGTACTGCCCGGCGTCCCCGAATCCGACGCCGCCGGTCTTGTCGTGGGCGTGCAGGTGGGCGAGTCCGTACCAGCCGAGGGACTCCAGTTCGGTGCCGTGCGCCCCGGGTCGCACCGCCGCCTCGGCGGCCAGGTCGACCAGGTACGCGCGCGTGGCGGGCTGCGCGATGCAGGGCGCCCAGGGGTAGCGGTCGCCGTAGGCGTTGACGACCGAGGTGCGGGGGTGGTCGGCACCCAGGCGGGAGTTGTGCGCGAGCACGACCCAGGTGTGCACCTCCAGGCCGGCGTCGGCGAGCGCGGCGGCGGCCTCGGCCCAGGCGTCGCCGGGCGCCCAGTCACCCGCCGGGTACGGGCGCGGTTCCCGGCCCTCCCAGCGGGCGCCGGGCGGGTAGAGGACGGCCGCGTACTCCGCGGTGACGACGCGGTGGCGCGGGTGGCGGGGGGTGAGCGCCCGGGTGGAGTGGTAGGCGGCGGCGAGCGTCGCCTGCCGCACGCCGGTGGCGGCGATGCGCCCGGCCGCCTCCGGGTCCCCGTTGACGTCCCAGGGGTAGACGAACGCCGACGCCTTCACGCGGCCTCCTCGATCAGGGCGTGGCCGCGCTCGATGATCTGCGCCAGCTGCTTGACGTGGTCCTCCGCCGGTTCGTGCAGCGGGGGGCGCACCTCGCCGACGTCCAGTCCCCGCAGCCGCACGCCGGCCTTGACCAGGGAGACGGCGTAGCCGCGGCCCTGGGCGCGCAGTTCCACGAACGGCCGGTAGAAGCCGTCCAGCAGCCGGCGGACGGTGGTGTCGTCACCGTCGCGCAGCGCGCGGTGGAAGGCGAGGGCGACCTCGGGGGCGAAGCAGAACGCGGCGGACGAGTAGAGCGGGACGCCGAGGGCGCGGTAGGCGAGCTGGGTCTGCTCGGCGGTCGGCAGCCCGTTGAAGTACAGGAAGTCGCCGGGTGCCCCGGTGCGGACGGCGCTGACGATCCGCTGGAGCAGGTCGAGGTCGCCGAGCCCGTCCTTCAGGCCGGCGATTCCGTCGGTGCGGGCGAGTTCCACCACCGTCTCCGGGGTGAACACGGCGTTGTCCCGCTGGTAGACGATCACCGGCAGGGGGGTCGCGGCGGCGATCTGCCGGTAGTGCCGCAGCAGTCCCTCCTGGCCGGCGACGACCAGGTACGGCGGCAGGGCGAGCAGCCCGTCCGCCCCGGCCTCGGCGGCGAGGCCGGCGTAGCGGACGGCGAGCGCGGTGCCGTATCCGGTGCCCGCGACGACGGGCACCCGGCCGGCCGTCTCGGTGACGGCCGCGCGCACGCACGCCTGGAACTCCTCGGGCGCGAGCGCGTGGAACTCGCCCGTGCCGCAGCACGCGAACACGGCGGCGGCGCCCGCGTCCACCCCGCGGCGCACATGGGTGCGGTAGACGTCGAGGTCGATCCCGCCGCCGGGGCCGTAGGCCGTGACGGGGAAGAACAGCGGCCCGCTGGGGCTGGTGAGCCGGGCGGCGAGAGGGGCTGACGGGGCTGGCGTCACAGGCTCTCCCTGTTCCGTATCTTGATCTGTGTCCACATTTCTGAACGACCTCACGCTATGCCGCCCTCCGTCGGCCGGTCAAGCGCACCGGTCCCCGGTGAACGTGCGGATGGCCCGCCCGTGCAGGACACTTGACGCACCACCACGCTGCTCTTAGCGTGTCCACGCATATGAATGGCGTGCGTGGACATGTACCGGCCCGGTACGGCGACATGGCCGTGCGCCCGGACAGTCGCACGGCCGGCGAGTCAAGGAGACCCCGAGGATGCCCGCTCCCCGCACCGTTCTGCTCACCGGCGCCGCAGGCGGTCTCGGTGGCCTGATGCGGAACCTGCTCCCCGCCTTCGGCTACGAGCTGCGCCTGTTCGACGTGCGCCCGATCGAGGGCGAACCGGACGCGATCACCGCCGACCTCGCCGACCGGGCCGCCGTGCGCGAGGCGGTCCGGGGCGTCGACGCGATCATCCACCTCGCGGGCATCTCCCTGGAAGCCCCCTTCGAGAAGATCCTCAAGGCGAACATCGAGGGCACCTACCACCTCTACGAGGCCGCCCGCGAGGAAGGCGTCGGCCGCGTCGTCTTCGCCTCCTCCAACCACGCCGTCGGCTACACCCCCCGCCCCCGGGACGGCGGCCCGCTCATCCCGGTCGACACCCCGCGCCGCCCCGACACCTTCTACGGCCTGTCCAAGTCCTTCGGCGAGGACCTCGCCCAGTTCTACTGGGACAAACACGGCCTGGAGACCGTCTCCGTCCGCATCGGCTCCTGCTTCCCCGAGCCGACCAGCGTGCGCATGCTCTCGGTCTGGATGAGCCCCGGCGACGGCGCCCGCCTCTTCCACGCCGCGCTGACCGCCGGGAACGTCGGCCACACCGTCGTCTACGGCTCCTCCGCCAACACCCGGCTGTGGTGGGACCTCGGCTCCGCGCGGGCGCTCGGCTACGAACCGCAGGACGACTCCGAGGAGTTCGCCGCCAAGCTCGTCGCCGAACAGGGCGAGCTGGACCCGGACGACCCGGCACAGGCCTGTCTCGGCGGCCACTTCGTGACCGACCCGCCGATCTGGCCGTACTGACCGAAACTCGTCCCGCACGACGGCGGACGGGCAGCAAACGGGCCCGTCCGCACCCCTGTTCGGGCACCAGCAGTGCCCGAACGAACGCCCCGCCCCGCCGCGCCCCAGGTCCGCGGCGGTCACCGGCCGACCGGAACGGGCCCAAACGGGCACCATCACCCCGGCAACAGACCTGGTCAGTGCCGCACCCCCGCTGTAGAAATTCCCCCAGGGCCCGCGCCGGGCCCGAACGGGCACGCACGCGGAAGGCAGGTGCAGGCGATGGGACCGAGGACGGCGGAAGATCGCCAGCGGGAGATCGTGCGGCTCGCGCGCGCCACCGGATCGGTCGACGTCACCGCGCTCGCGGCCGATCTGGGCGTGGCCCGGGAGACCGTACGGCGTGATCTGCGCGCCCTGGAGGACCACGGGCTGGTCCGCCGCACCCACGGCGGCGCCTACCCCGTGGAGAGCGCCGGGTTCGAGACGACGCTCGCCTTCCGCGCCACCAGCCATGTGCCCGCCAAGCGCCGGATCGCCGCCGCGGCGGCCGACCTGCTCGGCGACGCCGAGACGGTCTTCGTCGACGAGGGCTTCACCCCCCAGCTCATCGCCGAGGCGCTCCCCCGGGACCGTCAGCTGACCGTGGTCACCGCCTCCCTGCCGGTCGCGGGCGCGCTCGCCGAGTCCGGTGACGTCTGCGTCCTGCTGCTCGGCGGCCGGGTCCGCTCGGGCACGCTCGCCACCGTCGACCACTGGACGACGAAGATGCTGGCCGGCTTCGTCGTCGACCTCGCCTACATCGGCGCCAACGGCATCTCCCGCGAGCACGGTCTGACCACGCCCGACCCGGCGGTCAGCGAGGTCAAGGCCCAGGCGATCCGGGCCGCGCGCCGCACCGTGTTCGCGGGCGTGCACACCAAGTTCGGCGCCGTCAGCTTCTGCCGGTTCGCCGAGGTCGGCGCCCTCGAGGCGATCGTCACCAGCACCCGGCTGCCGGCCGCCGAGGCCCACCGCTACTCCCTGCTGGGCCCGCAGGTCATCCGGGTCTGAGAACCCCGGCCCCGCCCCTCCAGGGGCCCCGTACGCCCGCGAACACCCCTTGTTTCCCCATAAGTCACGACCTCTCCCCCTCCCTCTGTCTCCCCTCCCCCTCATCTCCAGGAGCGATCCATGCGAACCCCGAGCCGACGGAGGCCGCGAGCCACGCTCGCCGCGGCCGCCGCAGGGACGCTGCTCGCCCCGCTGCTCTCCGGCTGCTGGGTCGGGGCCGGCGGGGCGGGATCCGGCGGCGACGCCATCAACGTGCTGATGGTCAACAACCCCCAGATGACCGAGTTGCAGAAGCTCACCGCCGAGCACTTCACGGCGGAGACCGGCATCGAGGTGAACTTCACCGTCCTGCCCGAGAACGACGTCCGCGACAAGATCAGCCAGGACTTCGCCAACCAGGCGGGCCAGTACGACGTCGCGACCCTGTCCAACTACGAGATACCCATCTACGCCCGCAACGACTGGCTGCACGAGATGGACTCCTACGTCGCCGAGGACCCGGCCTACGACCAGCAGGACGTGCTGAAACCGATGCGCGAGTCCCTCACCGGCGACGACGGCAAGCTCTACGGCCAGCCCTTCTACGGCGAGTCGTCCTTCCTGATGTACCGCAAGGACGTGTTCGAGCGCGAGGGCCTCACCATGCCCGAGCACCCCACCTGGACCGAGGTCGCCGGCCTCGCCGAGCGGGTCGACGGCGCCGAGCCCGGCATGAGCGGCATCTGCCTGCGCGGGCTGCCCGGCTGGGGCGAACTGATGGCTCCGCTGACGACGGTCGTCAACACCTTCGGCGGCACCTGGTTCGACGAGGACTGGAACGCCCGGCTCGACTCCCCCGAGTGGAAGAAGGCGACGAAGTTCTATGTCGACCTGGTCCGCGAGCACGGCCAGTCCGGCGCCGCCCAGTCGGGCTTCGCGGAGTGCCTGAACAACATGACCCAGGGCAAGGTCGCCATGTGGTACGACGCCACGTCCGCCGCCGGGTCCCTGGAGTCGGCGAACTCCCCCGTCAAGGGAAAGATCGGCTACGCCCCCGCCCCCGTGGAGCGGACCGAGTCCTCCGGCTGGCTCTACACCTGGGCCTGGGGCATCCAGAAGGCCTCCCGCAACCCCGACAAGGCCTGGAAGTTCGTCTCCTGGGCGTCGGGCAAGGAGTACGAGGAGCTGGTGGGCGAGCAGATCGGCTGGTCGAACGTACCGGCCGGCAAGCGGGCCTCCACGTACGAGAACCCGGCCTACCGCGAGGAGGCCGCCGCCTTCCAGGAGATGACCCGCGAGGCCATCGAGAGCGCCCGCCCGAACGACCCCGGCGTCCAGCCGCGCCCCGCGCCCGGCATCCAGTTCGTCGGCATCCCCGAGTTCACCGACCTCGGCACCCAGGTCTCCCAGGAGATCAGCGCCGCCGTCGCCGGGCGCCAGTCCGTCGAGTCGGCCCTGGCCAAGTCCCAGCGGCTCGCCGAGAAGATCTCCGAGGAGTACGAGGGACGATGACCGCCACGACCACGGCCCCCGTGGCCGCACCCGACGTCCGCCCGCCGGCCCGCCCGGCCTCCCGCCGCCTGCGCGGCTGGGCCACGCGCGCCCCGCTGCTGCCCGCCCTGATCTTCATGATCGTGATCACCCAGCTGCCGTTCGTGGCCACGCTGGTGATCTCCTTCTTCGACTGGAACTCGCTCTACCCCGACGCCCGCCGCTTCGCCGGCTTCGCCAACTACGGCGAGGTCCTCTCCGACCCCGACCTGCGCCGGTCGGTGTGGACGACGATCCTGCTGACGGTGGCGGTGGTCCTGGCCAGCCTGGTCCTCGGCCTGCTGCTGGCGCTGCTGCTGGACCGGCGGTTCAAGGGCCGGGGCGTGGTCCGCACCCTGCTGATCGCCCCGTTCCTGGTGGTGCCGGTGGCGGCGGCCCTGCTGTGGAAGCACGTGCTCTACAACCCCGAGTACGGGCTCTTCAACGGTCTGCTGCACTACGTGGGCGGCCCCCAGCCCGACTGGATCTCGGGCACCCCACTGCTGGCGGTCGAGGCCGCCCTGGTGTGGCAGTGGACGCCGTTCATGATGCTCATCCTGCTGGCCGGGCTGCAGAGCCGGGACCAGCAGCAGATCGAGGCGGCGCGGGTGGACGGCGCGAGCGACTGGCAGATCTTCGTCCACCTCACCCTGCCGCACCTGCGCCGCTATCTCGAACTCGGCGCCCTGCTGGGCTCGATCTACATCGTGCAGAACTTCGACGCGGTCTTCACGATCACGTCCGGCGGCCTCGGCACCGCCAACCTCCCCTACACCGTGTACCAGACCTTCTACCAGGCCCATGAGAACGGCCTCGCCTCGGCCGCGGGCGTGCTGGTCGTCATCGGCTCGATCGTCATCGCGACCTTCGCGCTGCGCGTGGTGTCGTCCCTGTTCCGCGAGGAGGTGTCCCGCGCATGAGCACCGTGGCCGTACGAGTGCGCCGCAAGCGAGGTGTGGGCCTGGGTCTGCTGGCCTGGCTGCTCGGCGTCGCGTTCTTCCTGCCCATCGCCTGGATGGCGCTGACCTCCTTCCACTCGGAGGAGGACGCGGCGACCAACCCGCCGGCCTTCGCCGCCTCCCTGACACTGGACGGCTACCGCGAGTTCTTCGGCGCGGACGGCGGCGCCAGCCCCTGGCCGTCCCTGATCAACTCGGCGGTGGCCTCGACCGCGTCGACGGCACTCGTGCTCGTCCTGGCCCTCCCGGCGGCGTACGCGCTGTCGATCCGGCCGGTGAAGCGGTGGACGGACGTCCTGTTCTTCTTCCTGTCGACGAAGATGCTGCCGGTCGTGGCGGGTCTGCTGCCGATCTACCTGTTCGCCCGGAACACGGACCTGCTGGACAACATCTGGCTCCTGGTCCTGCTCTACACCTCGATGAACCTGCCGATCGCCGTCTGGATGATGCAGTCCTTCCTGGCCGAGGTCCCGGTGGCGGTGATCGAGGCGGCCCGCGTGGACGGCGCCCGCCTGCCGACCGTGCTGTGGCGGGTGGTCGCCCCGATCGCCCTGCCGGGCATCGCGGCGACGTCGTTGATCTGCTTCATCTTCAGCTGGAACGAGCTGCTGTTCGCCCGGGTGCTCACGGGAGTGGTGGCCGAGACCGCACCCGTCTTCCTGACCGGCTTCATCACCAGCCAGGGTCTGTTCCTGGCCAAGGTGTGCGCCGCGTCGCTCGTCATCTCCCTGCCGGTGCTCGCCGCGGGGTTCGCCGCCCAGGACAAACTGGTCCAGGGCCTGTCGTTGGGAGCCGTGAAATGAAGGCCGCCGTCATCGAGTCCGTGGGCCGCGCCGTCGTCACCGAGGTCCCGGACCCGACGCCAGGGCCGCGCGAGGTCGTCGTGGAGGTCGCCGCCTGCGG
Source organism: Streptomyces sp. NPDC031049 (assembly GCF_055571015.1). NCBI lineage: Bacteria > Bacillati > Actinomycetota > Actinomycetes > Kitasatosporales > Streptomycetaceae > Streptomyces > Streptomyces sp. NPDC031049. Next base: position 327,417 of record NZ_JBVIGC010000005.1, on the reverse strand, counting down.
CCTGTGCGGCACCGACCTGCACATCCTCCAGGGCGAGTTCGCCCCGAAGCTGCCCATCGTCCCGGGCCACGAGTTCGCGGGCGAGGTCGTCGGCGTCGGCGCGCAGGTCACCGAGGTCGCGGTCGGCGACCAGGTGGCGGTGGACCCCTCCCTGTACTGCTACGAATGCCGCTACTGCCGCACCGGCCACAACAACCTGTGCGAGCGCTGGGCGGCGATCGGCGTGACGACGGCCGGCGGCGCGGCACGGTACGCGCTCGCCCCGGTGGCCAACTGCGTCAAGCTGCCCGAGCACGTCCGTACCCAGGACGCGGCCCTGATCGAGCCCCTGTCCTGCGCCGTCCGCGGCTACGACGTCCTGCGCTCCCGCCTCGGCGCCCACGTCCTGATCTACGGCTCCGGCACCATGGGCCTGATGATGCTGGAGCTCGCCAAGCGCACCGGCGCCTCGACCGTGGACGTGGTCGACGTCAACCCGGCCCGTCTGGAGACGGCCCGCACGCTCGGCGTCTCCGCGGCGGCGGCGAACGCCGACGAACTGGACCGACCGCAGGGCTGGGACGTGGTCATCGACGCGACGGGGAACGCCGCGGCGATCCAGGACGGCCTGGACCGCGTCGCCAAGGCCGGCACGTTCCTCCAGTTCGGGGTCGCCGACTACGCGACGCGCGTGACCGTCGATCCCTATCGCATCTACAACCAGGAGATCACCATCACGGGTTCGATGGCGGTCCTGCACAGCTACGAGCGCGCTGCGGAACTCTTCGCCGGGGGCGTCCTGGACCCGGACGTCTTCATCAGCGACCGCATCCCCCTGGACCGCTACCCGAAGGCCCTGGCCCAGTTCGCGGCGGGGGTGGGCAGGAAGATCGTGGTGGCGCCGTAGGGCGGGGAGCGCTCTGGACCGGGCTCAGGGTGCGGCCTGCGCGCCCAGGAGGAAGGCTTCCAGGTCCTCGGCGAAGCCCGGTGCCGCCGCCACGAAGTGGCCGGCGCCCGGTCGCACGCGCCGCTCGGCGCCGAGCGCGGCCGCCACCGCGTCGCAGATCCGCTCGAGCGCCGGCGAGTGGCCCCCGGACGCGACGAGCACCGGGACCCCGGCCGCGCGGACGGCGTCGAGCCGCGGGCGCGCCTGAGCCGTCGGCCGGCCACCGTGGGCGCGCCGTACGCCGGCGACCACGCTCGCGGGGAGCGGGCCGTCGCCGACCGGCGCGCCCGCCAGCCGGAGGAACTCGCGCAGCTCGGCCGGGTCGGTGTCCAGCCCGTGGGTGAGCACCGCGTCGCTGATGCGCCCCAGCCGCGCCACCTCGGGATCGTCGCGGACAAGGTGGTGGAGCGGCGGCTCGACCAGCGTGAGCGAGCGGACGCCGCCCGGCGCGGCGGTTGCCGCGAGCAACGCGCCGAGGGCGCCGTAGGAGTGGGCGACGACGTGCGGGCGGCCGCGCAGCAGCGGGACCAGGTCCCGGGCGTCCACCTCGAAGTCCTGGCCCTTCCGCGGCGGCGGGCTCGGCGGGTAGCCACGGCGGTGGACACGGGCCAGCGTCCACCGGTCCGCCAGCGGGGCCAGGGCGCCCCAGGTCGTCCGGGGGCCGGCCCCGCCGTGCACCAGCAGAACCTCGGGCCCGCAGCCGTCGCGCCGCACCACGATGTCGCCCACGCGGCGAGCATAGACCCCCGCCCGGCGCGGTCGTGCCGGGCCCGTCCGGCGAGCGCGGACCCGCAGCCGCCCGAATGGCCCCCGGGTAAGGGAACGGTAAAACGCCCTCGCTCGTTCATCGGGCATGACAGCTATGACCCCCGGCTCGAACATCCCTCTCTCCGCCGCCCGCGTGACGGTGGACGTCACCGCCCCTGTGCGGCTAGACGTATCGGGCCTGCTGCTCACCGCCGACGGCAAGGTGCGCTCCGACGACGACTTCATCTTCTACAACCAGCCCACGGGCCCAGGCGTGACCTACCGCTCGGGCGGCGGCACGGCCCCGGACGCGATCACGGTCGACACCACCGCCGTCCCGCCCGGCATCGAGAAGATCGTCGTCACCGCCAGCCCGGACGCCGCCGGCCAGACCTTCCAGGGCATCGAACCCACCGCCACCATCCGCAACGCGGACGACGACACCGTCCTGTCCACCTTCACGCCCCCGCAGCTCGGCACCGAGACCGCCCTGGTGATCGTGGAGATCTACCTCCGCAACGGCGCCTGGAAGGCCCGCGCGGTAGGCCAGGGCTACGCCAACGGCCTGGCCGGCATCGCCACGGACTTCGGCGTCTCGGTGGAGGAGGAACCGGCCGCCCCGGCCCAGCCGGCCGCCGCAGCCCAGCCGGTGGCCCCTCCGCCGCCGGCCGCTCCCCCGCAGCCGGCCCCGCCGGTCACGGCCCCCGCCTCCCAGGCGGCACCCCCCGCCGCCCCGCCGGCCCCCGCCCCGGGCGCCGGAAAGATCAACCTGGACAAGGGCCGGGTCAGCCTCCAGAAGAACCAGACGGTCTCCCTGGTCAAGGGCGGCCGCCCGGTCCTGTCCTCGGTCAAGATGGGCCTCGGCTGGGAGCCTGCCTACCGCGGCAAGGACATCGACCTGGACGCCTCGGTCATCGCCTACGGCCCGCAGCGCAACCACATCGACAGCTGCTACTTCGGCAAGCTCCAGATCGTCGGCGGCGCCATCCGCCACTCCGGTGACAACCTCACCGGTGAGGGCGGCGGCGACGACGAGGTGATCACGGTCGACCTGGGCCGGCTCCCGCAGGAGGTCACGGGCCTGGTCTTCACGGTCAACTCCTTCTCGGGCCAGAAGTTCACCGAGGTCGCCAAGGCCTACTGCCGCCTGCTGGACGGCACCACCGGCGAGGAACTGGTCCGCTTCGACCTCACCAGCGCCGAGCCGCAGACCGGAGTGATGATGGCGAAGCTGATCCGCCAGTTCTCCGGCGAGTGGGAGATGACCGCGATGGGCGACTTCGTCAAGTCCCGCACGGTCCGCGGCATGGTGAAGCCGGCCGCCCAGGCGCTGTAGCGGACGGCCGGCCGGGGGCGCGCCGGGACGGGACCGGGCGCCCCCGCACGCCGCTCGCGGTCAGCGCCGCTTCTGCCGCTTCCAGGGCCCGGTGATGGCCAGCAGGATGCCGGGTTCCTGGATGTTGGCGTAGAGGGTGCGGCCGTCGGGCGAGAAGGTGACGCCGGTGAACTCGCTGTACTCCGGCTCCTCCTCGGTGCCGATGTTCAGTTCGTTGCGGGCGATGGGGTAGGTGCGGCCGGAGTCCGTCGCGCCGAACAGGTGCTGGACGCCGTCGCCGTCCTCGGCGATGACCAGGCCGCCGTACGGGGAGACGGTGATGTTGTCCGGGCCGTCGAAGGCGCCGTCCTTGCCGGGGTCGGGGTTGACGCCGAGGAGGACCTTCAGGGTGAGGGTGCGGCGCCCGGGGTCGTAGAACCAGACCTGGCCGTCGTGCGGCCGGCCGGGGCTGTCCTCCTCGCGGGCGTAGGAGGAGACGAGGTAGGCGCCGCCGTCGCCCCACCACATGCCCTCCAGCTTGCGGGCGCGGGTGACCTCGCCGGGGCCGAACTGCTCGCGGACGGCGACCGTCCGGGCGTCCCGGTCGGGCACGTCGATCCAGTCGACGCCGTAGACGGTGCCGGTCCGCGTGGCCCGCGAGAGGTCGTCGACGTACCGGCCGCCGGAGTCGAAGCAGCGGGGCGCCTGGAGGACGCCGGCGTCGTCGGCGAGGGTGCGCAGCCGGCGGTGGCCGTAGGCGAAGCCGCGGGGCGGGGTCCAGCGGTAGAACAGGCCGTTGGGCTCGTCGGCGTCCTCGGTGAGGTAGGCGTGGCCGCGCCGGGGGTCGATGACGACGGCCTCGTGCTCGAAGCGGCCGAAGAACTTCAGCGGTTTCGGGTCGCGGTTGGCACGCCGGTCGGCGGGGTCGACCTCGAAGACGTAGCCGTGGTCCTTGGTCATGCCGTTCTCACCGGCCCGGTCGGCGTTCTCCTCGCAGGTCAGCCAGGTGCCCCACGGGGTCGTGCCACCCGCGCAGTTGTTGGCGGTGCCGGCGATGCCCACCCACTCGGCGACGCGGCCGTCGGGGCGCACCTCGACGACGGTGCAGCCGCCGGGGGCGGCCGGGTCGTAGACGAGGCCTTCGGCGAGCGGGACGGGGTGGTCGTGCTCGGAGCGGGGGCCGTCCATCTCGTGGTTGTTGACCAGGAGGGTGGTGCCGCGCGGGCCGGCGAACGCCGCGGTGCCGTCGTGCTCGGCGGGGGTGAACTCGCCCGACTCCAGCCGGGTCCTGCCGCAGTGGGTCAGGACGCGGTACGAGAACCCGGCGGGAAGGGCGAGGATGCCGTCCGGGTCGGGGAGCAGGGGTCCGTAGCCGACGCCGTGGTCATGGCCGGGTCCGCCGCCGTGCCCGCGCTCCTCGCCGACGCTCTCGGTGTCCGTGGAGGCCAGTGCGTGGGGCGCGGAGGCGAGGGCGCCGACGCTGCCCGCCAGTGCGACGCCGGCGCCGGAGAGCGCGGATCGTCTGGCGAAGTCCCTGCGGGTGAGCGACATGGATTCTCCTGTGACGGTGGGCGGGCCGTGGAGGGTGGCGGACACGGGGGTCGGCGACACCGTCCCGCCCCGCGCTGAACACCAGTTGAACGACGGCCGACGCCCCGGGTCCCGCTTGCGTGAATCCGCTCGCCCGCACACGGACCCCACCGCCGGCGACCACGGTCACCACCCCGGCCGTCCACCCGACCGCGCCCCGGACACGAGCCCAGCCGCCCCCCCCCTCCAGCCGTCGGTCCCACCGCGCCCCGGCCCCGAGCCGTCGATCCCACCGCCCCCGGCCGGACGCCCCGTCCGGCCCCGTCACCCGGGCGTCGTCAACTCCCTTGCTGGGAGCGGGCCTTGAAGGCCGCCTTGCGGGCCTCCTTCGCGATCTTCTTGTCGGGGTGCAGCCGGCCCATCGCCTCCAGGACGTCCGCGGTGGCCGGATGCTCCACGCGCCAGGCCGTGTCGAAGAACCCGCTGTGCTGCCGGGCCAGGCCCTCGACGAGCGCGCGCAGCTCCTCGGAATTGCCCTCGGCGGCGAGCTGTGCGGCCACCGTGTCGATGGTCAGCCAGAAGATCATGGCCTCGGGCGGGGCGGGGACGTCCGTGGCGCCGTGCTCGGTGAGCCAGACGCGGGCCAGTCCGCCCAGTTCGGCGTCGTCCAGGACCTCCCGCAGCGCGGGCTCGGCCTCGGCGCCGACCAGGGACAGCGCCTGCTGACAGCGCAGCCGCCGCAGCGGCGCACCGGCGTCCGCGCCGCGGGCCGCGGCCAGCAGGTCCCGGGCGGCGGCGAGGGGCTCGCGGCCGTCCAGCCAGTGCCGGGTCTCGGCGTGGGCCGCCGCCGACGGGTAGCCGGCCGTGCCGTCGAGCAGCGCGTCGGCGCCCTTGTCGGCGAGGTCGCCGACCGCCGGTGCCGTGAACCCGGCCTCCTGGAGGCGGGCCCGCAGCCCGTACAGGCCGAGCGGGGTCAGCCGCACCATGCCGTAGCGGGAGACGTCGGTGTCGTCGACGGGCGCCCCGGGCTCCTCGTCGGCCTCGGCCATCAGGGCCTCGTCGACCGGCTGGTAGGCGACGAGGCCGATCGGCTCCAGCAGCCGGAACTGGTCGTCCAGCCGCATCATCGCGTCGGACACCTGCTCCAGCACGTCGTTGGTGGGCTCCCCCATGTCGCTGGGCACGAGCACGGAGGCGGCCAGCGCCGGCAGCGGCACGGCGCTGTCGCCGGGGGCGTCCTCGCCGACGGTGAGCAGGTACAGGTTGCCGAGCACCCCGTCGAGGAACTCCGCCTCCGACTCCGGGTCCCAGTCGAGGGAGGACAGGTCCAGTTCGCCGTCGCCCTCGGCGATCGCGTCGACCAGGCCGCCGAGGTCGGGGACGCTCGCGTCGGCGAGGACCGTCTCCAGCGCGGCGAGCCACACGCCGAGCACGTCCTGCGGGGAGCCGCCGGTGAGCAGGGCGAGGTCCGCGCCCGCCGTGACGGTGCCCTCCTCCTCGTCCACGATCTCCACCAGGCCGCTGTCCACCGCGACCCGCCACGCCTCGCTCGCGCCGGCCGCGGCGTCCTCGCCGGTCAGGCCGAGCGCCTCGGCCGCCGCGGGCAGCTGCTCCTCCACGAGGCCGCCGCCGGCGTCGACGCGGGTGCCGGGCCCGGCCCAGCGGGCGAGCCGGGCGGCACGGGCGAGCAGCGGGGTGGACAGGGCGTCGCGGGCCAGCTCCGCTTCGGGGCGCAGCCGCACCGGCGGCAGGGTGGAGCTGTCTGACATCGGCTGATTCTCCTCGCACACGCCTTGAGCGCCGTACGGCCATCCGGGCGCCGTACGGCTTCAGCCGCTCAGCCTAGACGGGTTTCCACCCATGCCGCCCGGTTCATCTCCCCGTCGGCCGCCGTACATGGCCGAAACCTTGACAACGGACCTGCACACACAGGAGATTGACGCGCGTAGAAAGCGGGGGGACAAGTGTTCACTCAGTTTCCCGTACGGCACGGCGGCCCCTCGCGCCCCACGCATCAGGACGTCGCGTCGACGTCCGCCCTCGTCCCGGCGCCTCGTCACGTCCCCGGAGGGATTCCCTTGCCGAGCAAGTCGTCCACGCGCCTCGCCGCGCTCACCGTCGCCGCCGTCACCTGTGCGTCCGGCGTCGTCCTCGCCTCCCCCGCGCACGCCGACTCCGTGCGCGTCCACGACATCCAGGGCACGACCCGGATCTCCCCGTACGCCGGGAAGCAGGTCACGGACGTGGCCGGAATCGTCACCGGCGTGCGCACCTACGGCTCCTCCAGAGGTTTCTGGATCCAGGACCCGGCCCCGGACGCCGACCCCGCGACCAGCGAGGGCGTCTTCGTCTACACCGGTTCCACTCCGAAGGGGGTGGCCGTCGGCGACGCGGTCACCGTCTCCGGCACCGTCACCGAGTACGTCCCGGGCGGCACGTCCTCCGGGAACCAGTCGCTGACCGAGATCACCCGCCCGACGGTGACCGTGGTCTCCAGCGGCAACCCGGTCCCGGCCGCCACGCCCATCCGCCCCTGGTCGGTCCCGCGCGCCTACACCCCCGCCGGGGACGAGGCCGCGAGCGGCTCGATCAACCACCTGCCGCTGCGCCCGCGCAGCTACGCCCTGGACTACTACGAGTCCCTGGAGGGCATGAACGTCGCGGTCGCGAACACCCGCGTGGTCGGCGCCACCGACCCGTACACCGAGCTGTGGGTGACGGTGAAGCCGTGGGAGCACCGCAACCGCCGCGGCGGCACCGTCTACGGCTCCTACGACTCCCAGAACACCGGCCGGCTCCAGATCCAGTCGCTCGGCCGGGCCGCGGACTTCCCCGACGCGCACGTCGGCGACACCCTCGCCGGGACCACCGCCGGCCCGCTGGACTTCAACCAGTACGGCGGTTACACGCTGGTCGCCAACGAGCTGGGCACCCTGCGCGACGGCGGCCTGGAGCGCGAGACGACCCGCGCCCAGCGGCGCGACGAGCTGGCGGTGGCCACGTACAACGTGGAGAACCTCGACCCGTCCGACGGCACCTTCGCCGCGCACGCCGCCGCGATCGTGGACAACCTGGCCTCGCCCGACATCGTGTCCCTGGAGGAGATCCAGGACAACAGCGGCGCCAAGGACGACGGCACGGTGGCCGCGGACGAGACGGTCGGCAAGCTGATCGACGCGATCGCGGCGGCCGGCGGTCCGCGCTACGACTGGCGCGGGATCGATCCGGCCGACAAGACCGACGGCGGCCAGCCCGGCGGCAACATCCGCAACGTCTTCCTGTTCAACCCGGAGCGGGTCTCCTTCACCGACCGTCCGGGCGGCGACGCGACCACGGCCACCGGGGTGACCCGGGTCCACGGCAAGGCGGCCCTGACGGCCTCCCCCGGCCGCGTGGACCCGGCCGACGCCGCGTGGGAGGACAGCCGCAAGCCGCTCGCCGGCGAGTTCGTCTTCCGCGGCCGGACGGTCTTCGTGATCGCCAACCACTTCGCCTCCAAGGGCGGCGACCAGTCGCTGACCTCCCAGTACCAGCCGCCGGCCCGCCGCTCCGAGGAGCAGCGCCACCTCCAGGCGAAGTCGGTGAACTCCTTCGTCAAGGAGATACTCGACGTCGAGAAGAACGCGGACGTGATCGCCCTCGGCGACATCAACGACTTCGAGTTCTCCGCGACGACCCGGCTGCTGGAGGACGGCGGCGCGCTGTGGTCGGCGGTGAAGTCACTGCCGAGGAGCGAGCGGTACTCGTACGTGTACCAGGGCAACAGCCAGGTCCTCGACCAGATCCTGATCAGCCCGTCGATCCGGCGCGGCGGGGGCTTCTCCTACGACAGCGTGCACATCAACGCGGAGTTCCACGACCAGATCAGCGACCACGACCCGCAGGTGCTGCGGTTCCGCCCGTAGCACGGCCGGCGGGTCCCGGGTGACCGGGAGCGGGTCGGTCGGGCACCAGGCCGAGGGCGTGGTCGTAACGGCCGAGCGTGGTGCCCTTGATGCCGGGGAACGCCCGGACCCGCTCCCAGGACGCGGTCGGCGGCGCGTTCAGGACGCGGTCGTAGGCCTCGGCGCTCGTCCATTCGGCGTAGTTGAGGACGTGACCGCCGTCGGTGCTGAGATGGAAGTGGGCGGCGATCAGGTCGCGGTGGTTGTCCCGGTCGTCGGCGAGCGCCTCGAGCACGGTGTCGATCCAGTCGGGGCGCCGCTCGGCCGCCTCCGGCTCGAAGTCGATCCGCACGGTGACGATCAGGCCCGGGGCCCGGTCGTCACCGGCCGCCCGCCCGTGGCCGCGGTGGTACCGGTACCGGTCGAGCCCCAGCCGTTCGATGCCCGGCACGGCGGTGTCGATCTCGTCGTTGCGCTCCTGGCGGTGGGTCTTGACGAAGGCCTCGTAGGCCTGCTCGTCGGCCCACTGGGAGTGGTGCATGAGCGTCCTGCCGTCGTGCCCGGTGTAGACGTGGTAGCTCTTCAGTCCGCCGGCCGGCCACGGGCGGCTCTCCCAGGTCCGGGCGATCGCCTCGACGGTCTGCCGCTGGCGCTCGGGGGTGCCGACGTCCCAGGTGCTGAAGAAGGGCGCCGCGACGTCCGGGCGGACGAGGTCGGGGTGTGCGTCGGTACGGCGGGTCATGCCGGCCTCCACGGGTCGGTGGTCGTCGTGTGCACGCACCACCCTCGGACCTGAAGTTTGGTTGAGGTCAAGGGGTTTGCGGAGATCGCCCCCACGAGACCACGGGCCCCTGAAGGCCGCCCGCGGGGGCAGGCAGCCGACCGAGTCCGCCTCCGAGGGGCCCGCGGAAGCCCCCTGGGCGCGCCCGGCACGGCGGAGGGACCCCTGCTCTCCGGGCTCCGCCTCGAACTCGTCGACCCCGGGCAGGGCGACCCGCCCCCGGCCGGCGCTCCCGCCGACGGACCGCGCACCGG
>NZ_JBVIGC010000005.1:272114-317974 GCF_055571015.1 Streptomyces sp. NPDC031049 | reverse complement strand
GTAGTCGACCCCCACCCCCCCCCCCCCCCCCCCCCCCCCCCCCCCCCCCCCCCCCCCCCCCCCCCCCCCCCCCCGCCACCCCCCCCCCCCCCCCCCCCCCCCCCCCCCCCCGGGCGGGCTCAGCAGTGCCCGTGGCGGCGGCGCCACAGCACGCCTGCGGCGATGGCGGCGCCGGTGCAGGCTGCGGCGCCGGCGACGACCGCCGGGGAGGGGCGCCTGCGACCGGTGCGGGCCGCGCTGTGCACCGGTCCCGGCAGGTCGTGCTCGACGGGCGGCCCGCCGCGGCCCGCCTTGTGCCTGCCGCCGCGCCCCGAGCGGCCGGCCTTGTCCCGCACGCCGTGGGCCTTGTCCTGTACTCCGTGGGCCTTGTCCTGCACGGCGTGCCCGGCCCGGCCGGCCCGGTCCTGCACGCTGTGCCCGGCCTGCGCGGCCGAACTCCGCAGCTGCACGGTCAGCGCGCCGGCCTTGTCCTTGAGGTCGGCGGCCCGCGCCTTGGCGCGGCCCTTCACGTCGGCCTTGCCGGCCAGTTCCTCGACCGTGTCGCCCAGTTCGCTGCGGGTCTGCTCGATCTGCCGCCGCAGCTCGTCGGGCCCCTTCGCCCCGCCCGCCGGTCCGGTGGTGGAACCGGCCCGCCTGCTGTCGCCGCTCGTCGCGTCCGTCATCGATGCGCCCTTCCCTTGATCTCCTCCACGTCGGCCCTGACACTGCCGAGGGTCTGTTCGGGCGTGGGGGGTGCGGCACGGCGCAACTGCGCGCGTCCGGCCAGGGCCAGCACGCCCGCGACCACGAAGAGCACGGCCGTCACGATGAGTGCCGCGGCCCAGACGGGCAGCGCCAGCGAGAGCGCGGCGGTGGCCGTGCCGGCCAGTGCGATCAGACCGACGTACGCGATGGCGCCCGCGGCGCCCAGCATCCCGCCGCCCCGCCCCATGCGCCGTCCCTTGTCGGCCAGCTCGGTCTTGGCGAGAGCCACTTCCTGACGCACGAGCCGGGAGAGCTGTTCGGTGGCCTGCCCGACGAGTTCGCCCACGGAGTGGTGCTCGTCGCGCACGGGCGGCCTGGTGTCCATGGTCCCGGTCACGGTGTTCCGCCTCCTCTCGGGTTCGGAACGCCCGGGTACCCCGGCCCGACGTCCGCTACCCCGCCCGCCGCCGCCCCCGACCTCTCAGCGGTGCTTAACAACACCCCATAAGAAATTTAAGTAGATCTCGCCTGCCTCCCTGCCGAAACCACCGCTGATCGAGGCGATGACCGGGTCGGACCTGCCGGGAGCGGTCACGGCCAAGGCGCTCCTCGGCGACCTCGGCCTGCCCGCCGGCCCGGTCCGCGCCCCGCTCCGCCCGGCCGCCGGGCGACCGCCGTCGGCGCGGCCGGCCCTACTCCCAGCGGTGACTGCCCCCGAGCAGCAGCGTGTGCTCCAGGACGTCCTCCGCCGGGTCGTCGATCTGCCCGACGTTGAGGTTGAGCAGGCCGACCCGGTGCCCGTTGTGCGAGGCGTTGCTCGTCTCGTCGGCGTGCGCGGCACCGGCCGGAAGCCAGCACACGGCCATCACCGCCCCCACCCCGGCCAGCCACCGCGCCACAGCCCGCCCCCGCACGTTCCTCGCCCCGGCCATGTCCGTCCCTCGTCTCGTCGGTTCGGCTTCTGATCGGACTCTGCGTCCACCCGTTCATCTGCCAAAACCACCGGAAGGTCACGGCCTGTGCGCGTCCTTCCGCCTCGGAGACGGAGTCGCCCCGCGAGGAGCACGCCCGACGGCCCGCACGTCACGGGGCCACGTTCGCCACCGAGCGGTAGCAGTCGTCCGCCACGACCAGGAAACTCGCCTTGCGCGCCGAGCCCGCGGCGTCGATCAGCTTCGCCCACCCCTCCCTGCTGCGGCTCCAGTACTCGCGTCCCACTTCCCCCCGGAAGAAGGACTCGAGGTTCGCTTTCAACTGCGCCGCGTTGACGTCCTCGGTGATGAACGACGAGTAGTACCAGGAGAAGATCAGGTTGGCGAACATCAGCTGCCGCTCCCGGTCCGTCCACTCACCGTCGGGCGCGTCGCCCCAACAGCGCGCCAGCGCGGCGTCGTTCATGGACATCGTGACGAGTTCCCGGTGCTGCGCCCGCATGCTCTCGTCCTGGGCGATCTTCATCTGCCGGGACTGGAACCTCAGCGCCGCCGCGATCACGGCCAGGGAGACCGTGGAAATGACGAGGGATATCACCGCGGTGATCTCTTCCATACTGCTACTCCTTCGTTTCACCGGCTGCCGCGCACGGTGCCTGCCCAGGCGCGCGCCCGCCGCAAACGATCACAGGGAGCGGCACCGCGCGCAGAACAGCGCCCTCCCCGCCGTCGCCGGCCGGGGAGGGCGCTCGGTCGGGCAGCCCGTGGTGTCAGTTGTGGCTGTGCAGGATCTCGTTCAGGCCGCCCCAGACCGCGTTGTTCGGGCGGGCCTCCACCGCGCCCGTGACCGAGTTGCGGCGGTAGAGGATGTGGGAGGCGCCGGACAGCTCGCGGGCCTTCACGATCTGGCCGTCGGGCATGGTGACGCGGGTGCCGGCGGTGACGTACAGGCCGGCCTCGACCACGCACTCGTCGCCCAGCGCGATGCCCACGCCCGCCTCGGCGCCGACCAGGCAGCGCTCGCCGATGGAGATGATGACGTTGCCGCCGCCGGACAGCGTGCCCATGGTGGAGGCGCCGCCGCCGATGTCCGAGCCGTCGCCGACCACGACGCCCGCGGAGATGCGGCCCTCGACCATCGACGTGCCGAGCGTGCCGGCGTTGAAGTTGACGAAGCCCTCGTGCATCACGGTGGTGCCCTCGCCGAGGTGCGCGCCGAGGCGGACCCGGTCGGCGTCGGCGATGCGGACGCCCTTGGGCAGCACGTAGTCGGTCATGCGCGGGAACTTGTCGATCGAGGTCACCTGGAGGTGCAGGCCCTCGGCGCGCGCGTTCAGGCGGACCCTCTCGATGTCGTCCACGGCGACCGGGCCCAGCGAGGTCCAGGCGACGTTGGCGAGGTGGGCGAAGATGCCGTCCAGGCTCTGGCCGTGCGGCTTGACCAGGCGGTGCGAGAGCAGGTGCAGGCGCAGGTAGACGTCGTGCGCGTCGATCGGCTTCTCGGCGAGGGAGGCGATGACCGTGCGGACCGCGACCACCTCGACGCCCCGGCGGGCGTCCGGGCCGATCGCCGCGGTCGCGCCGCCGCCGATCAGCTCCGCGGCCTGCTCGGCGGTGAGCCGCTCGGTGCCGGACGGGCCGGGCTCGGCGACGAGCTCGGGGGCGGGGAACCAGGTGTCCAGGACGGTGCCGTCGGAGGTGATGGTGGCGAGGCCGGCGGCCACGGCACCGGTGGTGCGGGAAGCAGTCGTGTCGGTCATGAGGGCAACCTAACCGGCGGGCGGCGCCCCGGGCGAACCGGGCCACGGGATGTCTCACGTGCCGGGCGACTCACGGTGCCCGCCGCGAGGACCGCGGCGGACGGACTCGCGGGTCGCCCGTCCTCGGCCGCCTGTCCATCCGACGCACGCGGCCCCTCAGCCTGAGGCCCCGCGGCCTGAAGCCCCGCAGCCTGGGGCCCCGCCGATGAGCCCTGCCCCAAGCCCGCCCCCCCCAGCCCGGTACGCGCACCGGCCCCGCCCCGCCGGCCCACTACCGGTCCGCCCCCCGGGCCGCTCAGGCCTCCGGGCCCGCGTGCAGGACGGCGAACAGGCCCCGCGCACGGCTGCCGTCCCGTGTGCGCCAGGCACCGGCGACATGACCGGCCGCGTGCGGCGGCACACCGGCGTCGTCCGAGGCGGGCCGCAGCACCCGGTGCAGGCGGAGCGCCGGGCCGTGGGGGGCCCGCAGCTCGGTGCCCTCCCGGTCGTCGGTGACGAGGGTGAGCTGCCCGGCGGCGGGGCAGTCACCGTCGCAGGAGCGCTCGACGTCGAGGTCGGGGGTGTCGCTGGCGTTCTGGTCCTGGGCCTGGGCCCGGCCCTCGATCAGGGCCAGCAGCTCCGCCACGAGCACCGGGTCGTGGCAGCCGTCGTAGACCCAGCGCCGGCCCAGCACCCCGTGCTCCATGGTGCCGACGAGGGCGTGCTCGGCCCCGGCGAGCGGGGCACCGCGATAGGTGAGCGGCACCAGGTAGGTGGCCGGGCGGGGACCGGCCGTATCGGTGACCACCATGAACTCGATGCCGACCTCGCCCTGCGGGTCGTCCAGCCGGAAGCCCCCGGCCTTGACCGGTTCCGGTGTGTCCCCGCCGCCGTACCACGGCCGGGAGGGCAGCCAGGAGGCGAGCAGCTCCAGCTTGGTCGGCGTGACGGTGGTGCGGTGGATGACGGCCATCCCGGGGTCCCTTCGGCGGTCGGTCGATGTGCCCCGACACCCTCCCATCCGGCCGCGCCCGCGCGAGCGGATTTTCCGTCCGCGGGACCCGCCGGCCCGCTCCGCGCCCGGCTAGCCGTGGGCGGGGTGCGCGACCCGTGCCAGCACCTGCCGCGCGTACTCCTCGTCGTACGGCGTGTCCGTGAGCAGCACCTGGAGGCAGATGCCGTCCATCAGCGCCACCAGGGCCCGCGCCGTCACCGGGTCGGTGCGGGAGGCGAGGACCTCGGCGATGCCCTCGCACCACTCGGCGGCGACGGGGCGCAGGGCGGGCCGGCGCAGGGCGGCCAGATACAGCTCGTACTCCAGTTCCACGCCCTCGCGGTCGCCGGCCAGCCATTCGCCCAGGACGCGGGCGAGTTCCCCGGCGAGGTCGGCCGCCGGGTCGGCCAGGCGCGGGTGCGCGGCGAGGACCTTGGCGAAGCCCTCGTTGGCCTGGCGCAGCGCGGCCACCAGCAGTTCGTCGAGGGTGGCGAAGTGGTACGTCGTGGAGCCCAGCGGGACGTCCGCCTCCGCGGCCACCGTGCGGTGGCTGAGGCCGGCGATGCCCTTGGCGCCCACCACCCTGATCGCCGCGTCGATGATGCGCTGCCGGCGTTCCGGGTCGTAGCGGCGGGGCATCAGTGCGCTCCGCCCAGGTTCAGCACCACGACCCCGATGATGATCAGGGCGATGCCGACGGCCTTGACGGCGGTCATGCCCTCCCCCAGGAACACCACGCCGATCGTGGCGATCGCCGCCGTGCCGACGCCCGCCCAGATGGCGTACGCCGTCCCCACCGAGACCGTCCTCAGAGTCTGGGCGAGCAGGGTGAAGGAGACGAGGTAGCCCAGCGCCGTCAGCAGCGACGGGACCAGTCTGCTGAAGCCGTCGCTGTACTTCATGGCGGTGGTGGCGGCGACCTCGGCGGCGATGGCTCCGGCAAGGAGCAGATATCCCATGTGTACGAGCGTACATAGCGCGGCGGCCGAACGCACCGGAGACGACGGAATGGCGGCACCCGCAGGTACCGCCGTTCCGGAAGAGGCTCCGCCTCAGACGTCGAAGCCGCCTCAGGCGTTGCAGCCGCCTCAGACGTTGAACCCGAGCGCCCTCAGCTGCTCGCGCCCATCGTCCGTGATCTTGTCGGGACCCCACGGCGGCATCCAGACCCAGTTGATGCGCAACTCGCTGACCAGGCCTTCCGTGGCGGACTTGGCCTGGTCCTCGATGACGTCGGTCAGCGGGCAGGCCGCCGAGGTCAGGGTCATGTCGACGGTCGCGATGTTCGACTCGTCGACGTGGATGCCGTAGATGAGGCCCAGGTTGACGACGTCGATGCCCAGCTCGGGGTCGACGACGTCCATCAGTGCCTCGCGGAGCTCCTCCTCCGAGGCCGGCTTCATCTTCACGGTCTCGCTCATGCCGTCTCCTTCTCGGCGTCGGTGCCGTCCAGCACCTGGGACGTCGCGTCCTTCCAGGCCATCCAGCTCAGCAGGGCGCACTTGACCCGGGCCGGGTACTTGGACACCCCGGCGAACGCGACGGCGTCCTCCAGGACGTCCTCCATCGCGTCGTCCGGCTCGATCCTGCCCTTGGACTGCATCAGCTCCAGGAAGGTCTCCTGGATCTTCTGCGCCTCGGCCAGTTCCTTGCCGACCAGGAGCTCGTTCAGCACGGAGGCCGAGGCCTGGCTGATCGAGCAGCCCTGGCCCTCGTAGCTGACGTCCTTGATCGTCGTACCGTCGTACTTCACGCGCAGGGTGATCTCGTCGCCGCACGTCGGATTGACGTGGTGCACCTCGGCGTCGCCATCCCTCAGACCACGCCCGTGCGGGTTCTTGTAGTGGTCCAGGATGACTTCCTGGTACATGGAATCCAGTTTCACCGTCTCAGCACGCCCCTCAGCCGAAGAAGTTCCGTACGTGCTCCAGGCCGTCGACCAGCGCGTCGATCTCAGCCGGCGTGGAGTACAGATAGAACGACGCTCGGGTGGTCGCAGGAATTCCGTACCGGAGGCAGACCGGCCGGGCGCAGTGATGGCCGACCCGGACCGCGATGCCCTGCTCGTCCAGGACCTGGCCCACGTCGTGCGGGTGGATGTCGCCGAGGACGAAGGAGATCGCCGCGCCGCGCTCCTCGGCCGTCGTCGGGCCGATGATGCGCAGGTCGGGGACTTCCGCCAGCCTCTTCACCGCGTACTCGGTGAGCGCGTGCTCATGGGCGAGGATCTTGTCCATGCCGATCGAGTTGAGGTAGTCGATCGCCGCGCCCAGGCCCACCGCCTGCGCGATCGGGGGCGTGCCCGCCTCGAACTTGTGCGGGGCCGGGGCGTACGTCGACGAGTGCATCGAGACCGTCTCGATCATCTCGCCGCCGCCGAGGAACGGCGGGAGGTCCTCCAGCAGTTCCTGGCGGCCCCACAGGACGCCGATGCCGGTCGGGCCGCACATCTTGTGGCCGGTGAAGGCCACGAAGTCGGCCTGGAGGGCCTGCACGTCCAGCGGCATGTGCGGCGCGGCCTGGGAGGCGTCGACGCACACGAGCGCGCCGACCTCCTGGGCGCGGCGCACGATCGCCTCGACCGGGTTCTGGGTGCCCAGGATGTTGGAGACCAGCACGAAGGAGACGATCTTGGTCTTCTCGGTGATGACCTCGTCGATGTTGGACAGGTCCAGGCGGCCGTCGTCGGTCAGGCCGAACCAGCGGAGCTTCGCGCCCGTGCGCTGCGCCAGCAGCTGCCACGGGACGATGTTGGAGTGGTGCTCCATCTCCGTGATGACGATCTCGGTCTCGTGGTCGACCCGGTAGGGCTCGTCGGCCCAGCCGAGCATGTTGGCCACGAGGTTGAGCGACTCCGAGGCGTTCTTGGTGAAGATCACCTCGTCGCGCGAGGGCGCGTTGACGAACTCCGCGACCTTGTCGCGCGCGCCCTCGTACAGCGCCGTGGCCTCCTCGGCGAGGACGTGCACGCCACGGTGG
The DNA here is from genome assembly GCF_055571015.1 of Streptomyces sp. NPDC031049. Taxonomy (NCBI): domain Bacteria; kingdom Bacillati; phylum Actinomycetota; class Actinomycetes; order Kitasatosporales; family Streptomycetaceae; genus Streptomyces; species Streptomyces sp. NPDC031049. The sequence continues at coordinate 310,646 of NZ_JBVIGC010000005.1, read as the reverse complement.
ACGTTGGCGTTGTGCTGCTCGTAGTACTCGTCGAGCACGTCGATGACCTGGCGCGGGGTCTGCGAGGTCGCGGCGTTGTCGAGGTAGACGAGCTTCTTACCGTCGTGGAGCACGCGGTCCAGGATCGGGAAGTCCTTGCGGATCGCCTCGGTGTCGAGGAGGCCCGGCAGCTGTGTCACTCGGATGCGCCACCCTTCGTGTATGCCTCGTAGCCCTCGGCCTCCAGCTTGTCGGCCAGTTCGGGGCCGCCGGACTCGGCGATGCGGCCGGCCGCGAAGACGTGGACGTGGTCGGGCTTGATGTAGCGCAGGATGCGCGTGTAGTGCGTGATCAGCAGCGTGCCGACCTCGCCGGTCTCGCGGACGCGGTTGACGCCCTCGGAGACGACGCGCAGGGCGTCGACGTCGAGGCCGGAGTCGGTCTCGTCGAGGACCGCGATCTTCGGCTTGAGCAGCTCCAGCTGGAGGATCTCGTGGCGCTTCTTCTCACCGCCGGAGAAGCCCTCGTTGACGTTGCGCTCGGCGAAGGCGGGGTCCATGTTGAGGCGCTCCATGGCCTCCTTGACCTCCTTCACCCAGGTGCGCAGCTTGGGGGCCTCGCCGCGGATCGCGGTCGCGGAGGTCCGCAGGAAGTTGGAGACCGAGACGCCGGGGACCTCGACCGGGTACTGCATGGCGAGGAAGAGGCCGGCGCGGGCGCGCTCGTCGACGGACATCTCCAGGACGTCCTCGCCGTCGAGGGTGACGGTGCCCTGGGTGATCGTGTACTTGGGGTGACCCGCGAGCGAGTAGGCGAGGGTCGACTTGCCCGAGCCGTTGGGGCCCATGATGGCGTGCGTCTCGCCCTGCTTCACGGTGAGGTCGACGCCCTTGAGGATCTCCTTCGTGGCGTTGTCGGCCTCGACGGTCACGTGCAGGTCTCGGATTTCAAGCGTTGCCATGGGTGCCTCAGGACTCCTGGGTGAGGGAGACGAGCACGTCGTCCCCTTCGATCTTTACGGGGTATACGGGGACGGGGCGCGTCGCCGGGAGGGCGTCGGGCTTGCCGGAGCGGAGGTCGAAGCGCGAGCCGTGCAGCCAGCACTCGATGTGGCAGTCGTCGACCTCGCCCTCGGCCAGGGAGACGTTCGCGTGCGAGCAGATGTCGTGGATCGCGAAGATCTCGCCCTCGGTGCGCACGACGGAGATCGGCGTGCCGTCGAGTTCCACCCGCTTGGGGGTGTCCTCCTCCAGCTCGCCCGCCCCACAGACGCGTACGAAGGTCATGCGACCGAGGCCTCCAGCTCCTGCTCGATCTTGGCGATCAGCCGCTCCTCGATGTCCGCGACGCCGATCTGCTGGACCAGCTCGGCGAAGAAGCCGCGGACCACCAGGCGGCGGGCCTCGAACTCCGGGATGCCGCGGGCCATCAGGTAGAAGAGCTGCTCGTCGTCGAAGCGGCCGGTGGCACTGGCGTGCCCGGCGCCGACGATCTCGCCGGTCTCGATCTCCAGGTTCGGCACCGAGTCGACCCGCGCGCCGTCCGTGAGGACGAGGTTGCGGTTCATCTCGTAGGTGTCGGTGCCCTCGGCCTTGGCCTCGATGAGCACGTCGCCGATCCACACCGCGTGCGCGTCGTCGCCCTGGAGCGCGCCCTTGTAGACGACGTTGGACTTGCAGTGCGGGACGTTGTGGTCGACCAGGAGGCGGTGCTCCTGGTGCTGGCCCCGGTCGGTGAAGTACAGGCCGAACAGCTCCGCCTCGCCGCCGGGACCGGCGTAGGCGACGCGCGGGTGCAGACGGACGACGTCGCCGCCGAAGGTGACGACCACCGACTTGAAGGAGGCGTCGCGGCCGACGAGGGCGTTGTGCTGCCCCACGTGCACGGCCTTGTCGTCCCAGTCCTGGACGGAGACGACGGTGAGCTTGGCGCCGTCGCCGAGGACGTAGTCGACGTTGGCGGCGAGCACCGCGTCGCCGGTGTGGTCGATGACCACGACGGCCTCGGCGAACGCGCCCAGCTCGACGACCTGGTGGCCGAAGGCGGTGCCGCCCTCGCCGTGCACCGCGATGCGGATCGGCTCGGTGAGGACGGTCTCCTTCGGCACGGTCACGACCGAGGCCCGCTCGAAGGCCGAGTAGGCCTGGGCGGCGACGCGGTCCACCGGGACGCCGGCCTTGCCGATCCGGGCGTCGTCACGGCCGACGGTCTCGACGGTGACGCCCTCGGGGGCCTCGACGGCGACCTTCACGCCCTCGCCGGTGGCGGTGGCGGTGCCGTCGTGCAGGCCGCGCAGCCGCTCCAGCGGGGTGAAGCGCCACTCCTCCTCCCGGCCGTGCGGGACCGGGAAGTCGGCCACGTCGTAGGACGGGGGCGCGCTCATGCGCGTGGCGACCGTCGAGTCCGCCTCGGCGGCCACCGCGATCGCACCGGCGGTGGTGGAGCCCACCGGGATGTTCTGAGCCTCAGCCATGGCTGTCGTAGTGCTCGCTTTCCGTTACGTAAGGGGCTGGAGGGGAGAGCGGGGCGGCCCCGGGGGCCGCCCCGGCCGGTGATCAGCCGACCGCGCCCTCCATCTGCAGCTCGATCAGCCGGTTGAGCTCCAGGGCGTACTCCATGGGCAGCTCCTTGGCGATCGGCTCGACGAAGCCGCGCACGATCATCGCCATCGCCTCGTCCTCGGAGAGACCGCGGCTCATCAGGTAGAAGAGCTGGTCCTCGGAGACCTTGGAGACGGTCGCCTCGTGGCCCATGGACACGTCGTCCTCGCGGACGTCCACGTAGGGGTAGGTGTCGGAGCGGGAGATCGTGTCGACCAGCAGGGCGTCGCAGAGCACGTTGGACTTGGCGCCCGGGGCGCCCTCGCCGATCTCGATCAGGCCGCGGTAGGACGTACGGCCGCCGCCGCGCGCCACCGACTTGGAGACGATGTTGGACGAGGTGTTCGGGGCCATGTGGACCATCTTGGCGCCCGCGTCCTGGTGCTGCCCCTCGCCGGCGAAGGCGATGGACAGGGTCTCGCCCTTGGCGTGCTCGCCCATCAGGTAGACGGCCGGGTACTTCATCGTCACCTTGGAGCCGATGTTGCCGTCGACCCACTCCATGGTCGCGCCCTCGTAGGCCACGGCGCGCTTGGTGACCAGGTTGTAGACGTTGTTCGACCAGTTCTGGATGGTCGTGTAGCGGCAGCGGGCGTTCTTCTTGACGATGATCTCGACGACCGCGGAGTGCAGCGAGTCCGACTTGTAGATCGGCGCCGTGCAGCCCTCGACGTAGTGCACGTAGGCACCCTCGTCGACGATGATCAGGGTCCGCTCGAACTGGCCCATGTTCTCGGTGTTGATCCGGAAGTAGGCCTGGAGCGGGATCTCCACGTGCACGCCCTTCGGCACGTAGATGAAGGAGCCGCCGGACCACACCGCGGTGTTCAGCGCGGCGAACTTGTTGTCGCCGGCCGGGATGACCGTGCCGAAGTACTCCTTGAAGAGCTCCGGGTGCTCCTTCAGCGCGGTGTCGGTGTCCAGGAAGATGACGCCCTGCTCCTCCAGGTCCTCGCGGATCTGGTGGTAGACGACCTCCGACTCGTACTGCGCGGCGACGCCGGCGACCAGGCGCTGCTTCTCCGCCTCCGGGATGCCGAGCTTGTCGTAGGTGTTCTTGATGTCCTCGGGCAGGTCCTCCCAGGACTCCGCCTGCTTCTCCGTGGAGCGCACGAAGTACTTGATGTTGTCGAAGTCGATGCCCGACAGGTCCGAGCCCCAGTTCGGCATGGGCTTCTTCTCGAAGAGCCGCAGGCCCTTGAGGCGGAGCTTGGTCATCCACTCCGGCTCGGACTTCTTGTCGGAGATGTCCCGGACGACGTCCTCGTCCAGGCCGCGACGCGCCGACGCACCGGCCTCGTCGGAGTCGGCCCAGCCGTACTCGTACTTGCCCAGGCCCTCCAGCTCAGGGTGGGCAGTCTCCGTGGGGAGAGTCATGCGGGGTTCCTCCCGGCCGTGCTTGCAGAAGCGTTGTGGGTCTTGGTGGGTGTCGTGGAAGTCTTGGGGATGAACGTCGTGCAGACGCCGTCGCCGTGGGCGATGGTCGCCAGCCGCTGTACATGCGTACCGAGCAGCTCGGCGAAAAATTCCGTCTCGGCCTCGCACAGCTGCGGGAACTGTTCGGCGACGTGGGCGACCGGGCAGTGGTGCTGGCAGAGCTGTTCGCCCTGCTGGGGCCGGGGCGCGCTGCGCGCGGTGGCAGCGTACCCGTCCGCGCTGAGCGCCTTCGCCAGGGCCTCCGTCCGCCGCTCGGGGGCCGCGGCCTCGACCGCCCTGCGGTAGGCGCCGGCCTGGGCGGCGATCCGGGCCCGGGCGAAGGCGGCGACCGCCTGGTCCCCGCCCTCCTGCTGGGCGATCCAGCGCAGGGCGTCCACGGCCAGCTTGTCGTAGGACTGGTCGAAGGCGTCCCGTCCGCAGTCGGTCAGCGCGAACACCTTCGCGGGCCGCCCGCGCGTGCGCGTGCCGTAGACCCTGCGGTCGCGGGCCTCCACGACGCCGTCGGTGACCAGCGCGTCGAGGTGCCGGCGGACGGCGGCCTGGGTGAGGCCGAGGCGCTCGGCGAGCTCGGCGACGGTCGACGGCCCGTGGTCCAGGATGGAGCGCGCGACACGGTTGCGGGTGGACCGCTCACCGGTCGCGAGCTCCTCGTGGGGTGCCTCGCCGACGTTTTTCACAACGCCATTGTTGCGTAATTCTTCGGAGCCGGGCAAGCGGCGTCCGGACCGCCCCATGGTGCCGTGCGTCACTTAGGTGAACCTAATCTGACCTGCGGAAACGATCACTGATCGATCAAACGGCTGGCGCTCGGGGACGCGCTCCGGGAGACTCCGTGACCATGTCCGCACCCCCTCCGACCGGCCCTCTTGTGACCCGTGGCACCCTCGCCGCCGAGTTGCGCGCGCTCGGCGTCCGCTCGGGCGAGACCCTCCTGGTGCACTCCTCCCTGCGCTCCCTCGGCTGGGTCTGCGGCGGGCGCGTCGCGGTGGTCCAGGGCCTGCTCGACGCCCTCGGACCGGACGGCACGCTGGTCGTCCCGACCCAGACCGGCGACCTCTCCGACCCGGCACTGTGGCAGCAGCCGCCGGTGCCCGCCGAGTGGTGGGACACGATCCGCGCCGCGATGCCTCCGTACGACCCGCGGACCACCCCGACCCGCGGCGTCGGCGTGGTCCCGGAGACCGTGCGCACCTGGCCGGGCGCCCTGCGCAGCGCCCATCCGCAGACCTCGTTCGCGGCGGTCGGCCCCCTTGCGAAGGAGATCACCGACGGGCACGCCACGGACTGCCGGCTCGGGGAGCGCAGCCCGCTGGCCCGGCTGGAGCGGCTGGGCGCCCGGGTGCTGCTGCTCGGCGCCGGCTACGGCAGCTGTACGAGCTTCCACCTCGCCGAGTACCGGATCGCCTCTCCCCTGGTCGAGGTGGGCCGGCCCGGACCGTACGGCTGGGAGCGGGTGACGGAGGTGTCGATCAGCTCCGAGCGCTTCGACGAACTGGGCCACGACTTCGAACGGGACCGGCCCGTCGTCCGCGGCACGGTCGGCGCGGCGCAGGCCCGGCTGTTCCCGGTGGCCGACGCCGTCGCCTACGCCGAACGGTGGCTGCCGGTGCACCGTCCGCGCGGGGAGGGCATCGCGCACCCCCGCGCCTGAGCCGCCGTGCGCCTCCCTAGACTCGTGACCCATGCGAAGCGAGCCCGTGGTCCAGGTCCAGGCCCTGGTGAAGCGGTACGGCACGAAGACCGCGGTGAACGGCCTCGACCTGGTGGCCCGGGCGGGGGTGACCGCCGTCCTCGGCCCCAACGGGGCGGGCAAGACGACCACGGTCGAGACCTGCGAGGGGTACCGGCGGCCGGACTCCGGCACGGTCCGGGTGCTGGGCCTGGACCCGGTGCGCGACGCCGGCCGGCTGCGTCCGCGGGTCGGCGTGATGCTCCAGTCCGGCGGCGTGTACTCCGGTGCGCGGGCCGACGAGATGCTCCGGCACGTGGCGAGGCTGCACGCGCACCCGCTGGACGTGGACGCCCTGATCGAGCGGCTGGGGCTCGGCTCCTGCGGCCGGACGACGTACCGGCGCCTGTCCGGCGGCCAGCAGCAGCGGCTCGCGCTGGCGATGGCCGTGGTGGGCCGCCCGGAGCTGGTCTTCCTGGACGAGCCGACCGCGGGCCTGGACCCGCAGGCCCGCCGGGCCACCTGGGACCTGGTGCGCGACCTGCGCGCCGACGGCGTCTCGGTGATCCTCACCACCCACCACATGGACGAGGCCGAGCAGCTCGCCGACGACGTCGCCATCATCGACGCGGGCAAGGTCGTCGCCCAGGGCTCGCCGGAGGAGCTGTGCCGGGGCGGCGCGGAGAACACCCTGCGGTTCTCCGGGCGGCCCGGGCTGGAGATCGCCTCGCTGCTCAAGGCGCTGCCCGCGGACTGCTCGGCGGCCGAGCTGACGCCCGGGTCGTACCGGGTGATCGGCAAGGTGGACCCGCAGCTGCTCGCGACGGTGACGTCGTGGTGCGCGCAGCACGGGGTGATGCCGGACCGGATCTCAGTCGAGCGGCACACTCTGGAGGACGTCTTCCTGGAGCTGACCGGCAAGGAGCTGCGCTCATGACCGCCACCGGTACGGGGACCTACGCGCCGAGGCCGGGCGCCGCGCCCCTGCCCCGCATGATCGTCGCCCAGGCGGCGCTGGAGACGCGGATGCTGCTGCGCAACGGCGAGCAGCTGCTGCTGACGGTGGTCATCCCGGCCCTGCTGCTGGTGCTGTTCGGCTCGGTCGACATCGTCGACACCGGCGCCGGTGAGGCGGTCGACTTCCTCACCCCGGGCGTGCTGGCGCTCGCCGTGATGTCGACGGCGTTCACGGGGCAGGCCATCGCGACCGGTTTCGAACGCCGGTACGGGGTGCTGAAGCGGCTGGCGTCCTCGCCGCTGCCGCGCTGGGGCCTGATGACCGCCAAGACACTGTCCGTCCTGGTCACCGAGGTGCTCCAGGTCGTGTTGCTGACGGTGATCGCGTTCGCGCTGGGCTGGTCCCCGCACGGCGACCCGTTCACCGTCCTGCTCCTGCTGGTCCTCGGCACGGCGGCCTTCTCCGGCCTCGGCCTGCTCATGGCGGGCACGCTGAAGGCGGAGGCGACCCTGGCCGCCGCCAACCTGGTCTTCCTGCTGCTCCTGGTGGGCGGCGGCGTGATCGTCCCGCTGGAGAAGTTCCCGGACGCGGCGCAGACGGTGCTGGGCCTGCTGCCCATCTCCGCGCTCTCGGACGGCCTGCGGGACGTGCTCCAGCACGGCGCCGGCCTCCCCTGGGCCGACCTCGGCGTCCTCGCCGCCTGGGCGGTCGCGGGGCTGGCGGCGGCCGGGAAGTTCTTCCGCTGGGAGTAGGGCGGCCGCACGATGGACGACCCTCGTGAAAGCGTGCACAAGGCCGGGCCTACCATGGAGCGCGTGCCAAACCAGACCCGCGCCGGCGCCGCAGCCGCCGTGCGCAACCCCCTCGCGTTCATCGCCGCACGCTGGACCCCGGACCCCCGGACGGTCCGGCGCGCCGCCCTCGCCGCGCTCGTCATGTCCGTGGTCATCGTCGTCACCGGCGGCGCCGTCCGGCTGACCGGCTCGGGCCTGGGCTGCCCGACCTGGCCCAAGTGCACCGACGACTCGCTGACCGCCACCCGCGAGATGGGCCTGCACGGCGCCATCGAGTTCGGCAACCGCATGCTGACGTACGTGCTGTGCGCCGCGGTCGGCTGGGCGATCATCGCCGCCCGCTCCACGAAGCCGTACCGGCGGGGCCTGACCCGGCTGGGCTGGGCGCAGTTCTGGATCGTGATGAGCAACGCGGTCCTGGGCGGCATCGTGGTGCTCGTCGGCCTCAACCCGTACACGGTCGCGGCCCACTTCGTGGCCACGTCCGCGCTGATCGCCGTCGCCACGGTGATGTGGCAGCGCGCCCGGGAGGGCGACGCGGCTCCGCGCCCGCTGGTCGGCTCGTCGGTCCGGCAGCTGGTGTGGGCCCTGATCGCCGCCTCCGTCGTGCTGATCCTGGTCGGCACGGTGGTCACCGGCGCCGGTCCGCACGCCGGCGACTCCAGCGAGGTCCCGCGGATGCCGGTCGACTGGGAGACGGTCAGCAAGGTGCACGCCGTCCTGGCGTGGATCGTGGTGACGCTGACGTTCGCCCTGTGGTTCGTGCTCAAGGCCGTCGACGCCCCCAAGGGGCCGCTGGCCCGCACCCGCGAGCTGTTCCTGGTGCTGCTCGCGCAGGGCGTCATCGGCTACGTCCAGTACTTCACCGACCTCCCGGAGCTCCTGGTCGGCCTGCACATGCTCGGCTCCGCCCTGACCTGGATCGCGGTACTCCGAGTGGCCCTGGCCCTCCGCGAGCGCCCCGACCTCCCGGCGACGGACACCCCCGCACGCCCCGAGGCCACGACTCACCCGTCACACGCCGCCACCAGCCCGTCGATGGCCGGCCCCAGGTAGGCCCTGACCAGCTCGGCCCGACGCGCGGCCCACTCCCCGACGGGCGGCGGGGCCGCGCCACCGTAGCGGCGCCGCCGGACATCCTCCACGACCTCGCCGGGCACCCCCAGCCCGCCGGTACTCGCGCATGGTGAACCCCTGCCTCGACGGCGCCCGTCGGACCGGTTCGCGGATCCCCGCCCCGCCGGCGCTCGTAGATCAGTCCAGCCCGTACACCCGGCCCGCGTTGCCGGAGGCGATCATGGTGGCCACTCGTTGGGCGTCGGACAGGGACCAGGCGCCCTCGGCCACCCAGGTGCCGAGGACGCGGCCGAGGGCCTCGCGGAAGAGGCGGGCGCCCACCACGTGCAGCTCCGGCAGGCCCTGGGCGCCGCTGGAGAAGAGGATCTTGCCGAACGGCGCCAGCTCCAGGATCTCGGCCAGGACCGTCGCCGCGCGGGCGCCGGTGCGGACCAGGGCCGCCCCCGAGTCGGCGTAGACGTGCGGGAAGACGCCGGCGAGGTGGGCGGCGTGCCGGTGGTACGGGTAGCCGTGCAGCAGGACCAGGTCGGTGCCGAGGCCGGCGGTGGCCCGGACGAAGTCGGTCAGCAGGACCGGGTCGGTGCGGTCGATGCGCAGGCCGGGTTCGCCGAGGCCCGCGTGGAGCTGGAGCGGCAGCCCGGAGGCGACGGCGATCCACAGCAGGTGGCGCAGGAGCACCGGGTCGCTCAGCTCGCCGCCGACCTCGCGTCCGCACAGCCAGCGGCCGGCCGCGCCGCGCACCTCGCCGGGGCCCGGCGGTTCCGGGGCGAGGGCGAGGCCGTGCCGGACCCCGGCGACGGAGGTGAAGGCGACCGCGTGCGTCGCCGCGCCGTGCACGGCCTCGGCGAGATTGGCGAGGAAGGACTCCACGGTGCCGGAGGTGTCGGCGACCTGCTCGGCGAGCAGTTCCAGGCGGACGATCTCGTGGGCGTCGGCCGCCGAGGCCGAGGCCATCTCGGCGGGGCCGGTGAGGTCGCCGGGCAGGCCGGTGTCGACCAGGTAGGTGGTGATGCCGCTGCCCCGCAGCAGCCTGCGGTCGGCCTCCAGCACGCCCAGTTCCCGGCGCCGGGCGAGGTAGCGGGCGGGCGGGCAGTGGGGTTCCAGGCCGAGCAGCGGCGGGCACCAGCGGCGCACCGCGAACCCGGTCTGGGTGTCGAACAGGGTGGTGCCCGGCGCGGGCGGGCCCTCGGTGCGGGCCAGCTGGGCCTCGAAGGTGCCGAGGCCCAGCTCCGTTCTGAGCACGCCGTGGCAGTACTGGTCCACCAGGGACGGCGTTTCGATCATCCGGGCTCCCCGTGACTGGACCGCCTCCTCGGACCGTGTCGCCCACGGCCCCCTACGGTCCTAACGGGTGAACCGGGTGTCAGGTGTTGCTCGGGCCTCCGACCTGGATGCCCGCCATGCGCGACCACTCGTAGGGCCCGGTGCGCACCTTCGCCGCGAAGTCGCCGTCGAAGGCCTCGTGGACGGTGATCCCGGCCTTCTCCACCGCCTTCTCGGCGATCGCGTACGAGGACGCCACCACGTCTCCCCAGCCGCCGTCCTCGCCGACGAGCGAGATGCGGGCGCCGCGCTGGCCGAGGTAGGCCACATGGCCCTCGGCGCCGCCGTGGGCCTTGGAGAAGGAACCGATCCGCCGGGCCAGCCGGGCCGCCTCGCGCTCGGCCTTCGCGTCAACCTGCTGCGTGTCTGCCATGGTCAGGATGCTACCGACGGGTAGATCGAACGGCGACGGGCGGGGGGGGGGGGGGGGGGGGGGGGGGGGGGGGGGGGGGGGGGGGGGGGGGGGGGGGGGGGGGGGGGGGGGGGGGGGGGGGGGGGGGGGGGTGGGATTGGGTTTTGGTGTTGGGTTCCTTGGCGGGGGGGGGGGGAGGGGGGGGGGGGGGGTTTGTTTTCCTCCCCCCCCCCCCCCCCCCCCCGCCCGTCGGGGAAGCGGATGTCAGCGCAGGAAGGGGTCGATCGCGATCGCCAGGAACAGCACCGACACGTAGGTGATCGACCAGTGGAACAGCCGCATCTCCTTGAGCTTGGCCCCGGTCACCTCGGCCTTGGCCCGGTTCTGCAGCCCGTGCGCCTCCCACAGCCACATGCCGCCGGCCAGCAGGGCCACCGCCGTGTAGAACCAGCCGGTGTAGCCGAGCGGCGTGAGCAGCAGGGACACGGCGACCATGACCCAGCTGTAGATCACGATCTGCCGGGCGACGACCTTGTTGGAGGCGATGACCGGGAGCATCGGCACGCCCACGCGCGCGTAGTCGTCCTTGACCTTCATGGACAGCGGCCAGTAGTGCGGCGGCGTCCAGAAGAACATCACCAGGAACAGGATGACCGGCGCCCAGGACATCGAGTTCGTCACCGCCGACCAGCCGATGAGGACCGGCAGACAGCCGGCGATGCCGCCCCAGACGATGTTCTGCGAGGTCCGGCGCTTGAGGATCATCGTGTAGACGACCACGTAGAAGAGGAGGGCGCCGAGGGAGAGCCAGGCCGACAGCCAGTTGACGGTCAGGCCGAACAGCAGCGTCGAGACGACCGCGAGGGTGATGCCGAAGACCAGGCACTCGCGGGGGCTGACCATGCCGGTGACCAGCGGACGCTGCGAGGTGCGCTCCATCAGCGCGTCGATGTCGCGGTCGATGTACATGTTCAGCGCGTTGGCGCCGCCCGCCGAGAGGTAGCCGCCGACGCAGGTCAGCAGCACCAGCGTCATGTCCGGCACACCCTGCTCGGCGAGGAACATCACCGGCACGGTGGTGATCAGCAGAAGCTCGATGATCCGCGGCTTGGTCAGCGCCACGAACGCCTTGACACGGGCCCCGATCGGCCGGTGACTCGGGCCCTGGCTCGTCCCGATAACCCCCGCAGGACGGGATTCAACGGCCGTCACGCACACCCCTGACAGAGACATCCCAGCAAGCCCCCCGTGTGAAGTGGCGGTAAAGGGCTCGCGCGTACCACGCCACTTTAGACGTTGCCCGTACCTCGCCCTTCGCGGGGGTGGGGTCGTGTTGGCGGGCGTGCTCCGACGTGCGTACAGGGGGTCGAATGAGCGGTCAGATGAGCGCGCTCGTATTCACTTGCCGAATGCCGTTTCACCCAGTCGGGAGGCGGACTTCCAAGAGTCCCGGCAGTCTGGTTTCCAGGGGAAAAACGCACGTACTTACGGGGGTAGGCTCAGCAGCGGCCGGCCGATGCGCGAACGCCGGCAGCCGGTGGGCGCCCACGCGCACCGGCAACCGACATGTGGAGAGGAGCCCTGACTCAGGGTGAGCACCAAGCCGACCACCACAGACCTCGAGTGGACCGAGCTGGACCGCCGGGCCGTCGATACCGCACGTGTCCTGGCCGCCGACGCCGTACAGAAGGTCGGCAACGGCCATCCCGGTACGGCGATGAGCCTGGCACCGGCCGCCTACACCCTCTTCCAGAAGGTGATGCGGCACGACCCGGCCGACGCGAACTGGGTCGGGCGCGATCGCTTCGTGCTGTCCGCCGGCCACTCGTCCCTGACCCTCTACACCCAGCTGTACCTGGCCGGCTTCGGCCTGGAGCTGGACGACCTGAAGTCCTTCCGGACGTGGGGGTCGAAGACCCCGGGTCACCCCGAGTACGGCCACACCACGGGTGTGGAGACCACCACCGGCCCGCTGGGCCAGGGTGTCGCCAACGCCGTCGGCATGGCGATGGCCGCCCGCTACGAGCGCGGTCTGTTCGACCCGGACGCCCCGGTCGGGGAGTCCCCGTTCGACCACTTCGTCTACTGCATCGCCGGTGACGGCTGCCTCCAGGAGGGCATCTCCGCCGAGGCCTCCTCGATGGCCGGCCACCAGAAGCTCGGCAACCTGGTCCTGCTGTGGGACGACAACCACATCTCGATCGAGGGCGACACCGAGACGGCCGTCTCCGAGGACACCGTCAAGCGGTACGAGGCCTACGGCTGGCACGTGCAGCGCGTCGCCCCCAAGCCGGACGGCGACCTGGACCCGAACGCGATCTACGACGCGATCCAGGAGGCGAAGAAGGTCACGGACAAGCCGTCCTTCATCGCGATGCGCTCGATCATCGCCTGGCCGGCCCCGAACGCGCAGAACACCGAGGCCGCCCACGGCTCCGCCCTCGGCGAGGACGAGGTCGCCGCCACCAAGCGGGTCCTGGGCTTCGACCCGGCCAAGCACTTCGAGGTCGCCGACGACGTCCTCTCCCACACCCGGCAGGCGCTGGAGCGCGGCCAGGCCGCGCGGGCCGTGTGGGAGAAGTCCTTCCAGCAGTGGCGGGACACCAACCCCGAGCGCGCCGCCGAGTACGACCGGATCGCCAAGGGCGAGCTGCCCACCGGCTGGGCGGAGAAGATCCCGGTCTTCGAGACGGGCAAGGGCGTCGCCACCCGCGCCGCCTCCGGCAAGGTGCTCCAGGCGCTCGGCGCGGTGATCCCCGAGCTGTGGGGCGGCTCCGCCGACCTGGCCGGTTCGAACAACACCACGATCGACAAGACGTCGTCGTTCCTGCCGGCGGACAACCCGCTGCCCGAGGCGGACCCGTACGGCCGCACGATCCACTTCGGCATCCGCGAGCACGCCATGGCCGCGGAGATGAACGGCATCGCGCTGCACGGCAACACCCGCGTCTACGGCGGCACCTTCCTGGTGTTCTCCGACTACATGCGCAACGCGGTGCGGCTGTCGGCGCTGATGCACCTGCCCGTCACGTACGTGTGGACGCACGACTCCATCGGCCTGGGCGAGGACGGCCCCACCCACCAGCCCGTCGAGCACCTGGCCTCGCTGCGCGCCATCCCCGGTCTGAACGTCGTCCGCCCGGCCGACGCCAACGAGACCGCGATCGCCTGGCGCGAGATCCTCACGCGCTGGACGAAGGAGTTCGGCAAGGGCACCCCGCACGGTCTGGCCCTCACCCGCCAGGGCGTGCCGACGTACGAGCCGGACGACGACGCCGCCAAGGGCGGGTACGTGCTGTTCGAGGCCGAAGGCGGCGAGCCGCAGGTGATCCTCCTCGCCACCGGCTCCGAGGTGCACGTGGCCGTCGAGGCGCGCGAGGCGCTCCAGGCCGAGGGCGTGCCCACCCGCGTGGTGTCGATGCCGTGCGTGGAGTGGTTCGAGGAGCAGGACCAGGGGTACCGGGACAGCGTTCTGCCCCCGTCCGTGAAGGCACGTGTCGCGGTCGAGGCAGGCGTGGGTCTGACCTGGCACAAGTACGTGGGGGACGCCGGCCGCATCGTTTCCCTGGAGCACTTCGGTGCCTCGGCGGACGGCAAGGTGCTCTTCAAGGAGTTCGGCTTCACTGCCGAGAACGTCGCCGAGAAGGCGAAGGAATCGATCGCCGCGGCCCAGCGCTGACGCTCGTACACGACACGTAGGAGATGCATTTTTCATGACAGACGCACTCAAGCGCCTCTCCGACGAAGGCGTCGCGATCTGGCTGGACGACCTGTCCCGCAAGCGGATCACGTCCGGCAACCTCGCCGAGCTGATCGACCAACAGCACGTCGTGGGCGTCACCACCAACCCGACGATCTTCCAGAAGGCGATCTCCCAGGGCGACGGCTACGACCGGCAGCTGTCCGACCTCGCGGCCCGCAAGGTGACCGTCGAGGAGGCCATCCGCATGATCACCACGGCGGACGTCCGGGACGCCGCCGACATCCTGCGCCCGGTCTACGACGCCACCGGCGGCAAGGACGGCCGGGTCTCCATCGAGGTCGACCCGCGCCTGGCCCACAACACCAAGGCGACCGTCGCCGAGGCCCGGCAGCTGGCCTGGCTGGTGGACCGGCCCAACACCTTCATCAAGATCCCGGCCACCGAGGCGGGCCTGCCGGCGATCGCCGAGACGATCGGCAACGGCATCAGCGTCAACGTCACGCTGATCTTCTCGCTGGAGCGCTACCGCAAGGTCATGGACGCGTTCATGACCGGCCTGGAGAAGGCCAAGGAGCGCGGCCTGGACCTGTCGGAGATCCACTCCGTGGCGTCCTTCTTCGTGTCCCGCGTGGACACCGAGATCGACAAGCGCATCGACGCGCTCGGCACCGACGAGGCCAAGGCCCTGCGCGGCAAGGCCGCCGTGGCCAACGCGCGCCTGGCCTACCAGGCCTACGAGGAGGTCTTCGCCTCCGACCGCTGGGCCGCGCTGGAGAAGGCGGGCGCCAACAAGCAGCGTCCGCTGTGGGCGTCGACCGGCGTGAAGGACAAGGCGTACAGCGACACGATGTACGTCACCGACCTGGTGGCGCCGAACACGGTGAACACCATGCCGGAGGCCACCCTGCTGGCCACCGAGGACCACGGCGAGATCACCGGCGACACCGTCGCCGGGACCTACGAGCAGGCCCGCGCCGACCTCGACGCGGTCGAGAAGCTCGGCATCCCGTACGCCGAGGTGGTCCACCTCCTGGAGGAGGAGGGCGTCGAGAAGTTCGAGGCGTCCTGGAACGACCTGCTGAAGTCGACCGAGGCGGAGCTGAAGCGCCTCGCTCCCTCGGAGGGCTGACAATTTGTCAAGCAGCAACCCGCTGCGTGACCCCGCAGACCGACGGCTCCCGCGTATCGCGGGGCCGTCGGGTCTGGTCATCTTCGGCGTCACGGGCGATCTGTCCCGCAAGAAGCTCATGCCCGCCGTGTACGACCTCGCCAACCGGGGTCTGCTGCCGCCGGGCTTCTCGCTCGTCGGCTTCGCCCGCCGCGACTGGGAGCACGAGGACTTCGCCCAGGTCGTGCACGACGCCGTCAAGGAGCACTCCCGCACGCCGTTCCGCGAGGAGGTCTGGCAGCAGCTCATCCAGGGGATGCGCTTCGTCCAGGGCACCTTCGACGACGACGAGGCGTTCCGGCGGCTGCGCGGCACCATCGAGGAGCTGGACAAGCAGCAGGGCACCGGGGGCAACTTCGCCTTCTACCTCTCCGTGCCGCCGAAGTCCTTCCCGGTGGTCATCCAGCAGCTGAAGAAGCACGGGCTGGCCGACCAGACGGGCGGCTCCTGGCGGCGCGCGGTGATCGAGAAGCCGTTCGGCCACGACCTGAGGTCGGCCGAGGAGCTGAACTCCATCGTCCACGAGGTCTTCGCCCCGGACCAGGTCTTCCGCATCGACCACTACCTGGGCAAGGAGACCGTCCAGAACATCCTGGCGCTGCGTTTCGCCAACACCATGTTCGAGCCGATCTGGAACCGGTCCTACGTGGACCACGTGCAGATCACCATGGCCGAGGACATCGGCATCGGCGGCCGGGCCGGCTACTACGACGGCATCGGCGCCGCCCGCGACGTCATCCAGAACCACCTGCTCCAGCTGCTCGCGCTGACCGCGATGGAGGAGCCCGCCTCCTTCGACGCCGACGCGCTGGCCGCGGAGAAGACCAAGGTGCTCGGCGCGGTGAAGCTGCCCAAGGACCTGGGCCGGGACACCGTGCGCGCCCAGTACGCGGCGGGCTGGCAGGGCGGCGCGAAGGTCATCGGCTACCTCGACGAGGAGGGCATCGACCCGAAGTCGAAGACCGACACCTACGCGGCGATCAAGCTGGGGATCGACAACCGCCGCTGGGCGGGCGTCCCCTTCTACCTGCGCACCGGCAAGCGGCTGGGCCGCCGGGTCACCGAGATCGCGGTCGTCTTCCAGCGCGCCCCGCACTCCCCCTTCGACACCACGGCGACGGAGGAGCTCGGCTCCAACGCCATCGTGATCCGGGTCCAGCCCGACGAGGGCGTCACCGTCCGCTTCGGTTCGAAGGTGCCCGGCACCTCGATGGAGATCCGGGACGTGTCGATGGACTTCGCCTACGGCGAGTCGTTCACCGAGTCCAGCCCGGAGGCGTACGAGCGGCTCATCCTCGACGTGCTGCTCGGCGACGCCAACCTCTTCCCGCGCACCGAGGAGGTCGAGCTGTCCTGGAAGATCCTCGACCCGATCGAGGAGTACTGGGACCGGCACGGCACCCCGGCCCGTTACCCGGCCGGGACCTGGGGACCCGTCGAGGCGGACGAAATGCTCGAGCGAGACGGACGGAGCTGGCGCCGGCCATGAAGATCGACCTCACGGACACCACGGCCAGCAAGGTCAACAAGGCGCTGGTGCAGGGCCGGCGGGCCATCGGCACGCCGGCCATCGGCATGGTGCTCACGCTGGTCATCGTCACGGACGAGGAGAACGCCTACGACGCGCTGAAGGCGGCGAGCGACGCCTCGCACGAGCACCCCTCGCGCACGCTCGTCGTCATCAAGCGGATCTCCCGCTCGCCCCGGGACCGCACCCAGTCCCGGCTGGACGCGGAGGTGCGCCTCGGCGCGGACGCCAGCACCGGTGAGACGGTGGTGCTGCGGCTGCACGGCGAGGTGGTCGACCACGCCCAGTCGGTGGTCCTGCCGCTGCTCCTGCCGGACGCGCCGGTGGTGGTGTGGTGGCCGGTGAACGCGCCGCTGGACCCCGCCGACGACCCGCTGGGCTCGCTGGCGCAGCGCCGCGTCACCGACACCTACGCCTGTGAGGAGCCGGTGGAGGAGCTGATCGCCCGCGCCGGCACGTACACGCCCGGCGACACCGACCTGTCCTGGACCCGGATCACGCCGTGGCGTTCGATGCTGGCGGCGGCCCTGGACCAGGTGGCCTGCGAGGTGCAGGGCGTCGAGGTGGAGGGCGAGGAGTTCAACCCCAGCTGCGAGCTGCTGGCGATGTGGCTGGCGGACCGGCTGGACGTGCCGGTGCGGCGGTCGGTGTCCGCCGGGCCCGGCCTGACGGCGGTCCGCATGGACACGGACTGCGGGCCGATCGTCCTGGACCGCGGCGACGGCACGCTGGCCAACCTCTCCATCCAGGGCCAGCCCAACCGCGCGGTGGCGCTCAAGCGCCGGGACACCGCGGAGCTGATCGCGGAGGAGCTGCGGCGGCTGGACCCGGACGACACCTACGCGTCGGCGCTGCGGTACGGCGTGGAGCGGCTGAACGCGGGGCCGGGTGACGGGGGCGCCAAAGGAGCGTCCGGGGGCGAGCCGGTCGCGGTCCCCGCTCCCGTCGAGACGGCTGCGAAAGCTCCCGCGAAGGACGCGGCGCAGGAGGAGGCACCGGTGAGGAAGGCGGCGGCGAAGTGAGCACGCAGACCCCGCAGCTGGTGGTGCACCGCGACAAGGAGCTGATGGCGCAGGCCGCCGCGGCCCGGCTGATCACGCGGATCGTGGACGCGCAGGCCTCCCGGGGTTCGGCGTCCGTGGTCCTGACCGGCGGCCGCAACGGCAACGGCCTGCTGGCGGCGCTCGCGGCCTCGCCGGCCCGGGACGCGATCGACTGGGGCCGGCTGGATCTGTGGTGGGGTGACGAGCGGTTCCTGCCCGAGGGTGATGCGGAGCGGAACGTCACGCAGGCCCGTGAGGCGCTGCTGGACTCGGTGGCGCTGGACCCCGGGCGGGTGCACGCGATGCCGGCGTCGGACGGGCCGCACGGGGACGACGTGGACGCCGCGGCGGCGGCGTACGCCGAGGAGCTGGCGCGGGCCGCGATGCCGGAGAACCATGCGCCGGTGCCGTCCTTCGACGTCCTGCTGCTCGGTGTGGGCCCGGACACGCACGTCGCCTCGCTCTTCCCGGAGCTGCCGGCGGTGCGGGAGACGGAGCGGACGGTGGTCGGCGTGCACGGCTCGCCGAAGCCGCCGCCGACCCGGGTGACGCTCACCCTGCCGGCGATCCGTGCCGCCCGTGAGGTGTGGCTGCTGGCGGCCGGGGAGGACAAGGCGCAGGCCGCGGCGATCGCGTTGTCCGGGGCCGGGGAGGTCCAGGCGCCGGCGGCCGGGGCCCGCGGGCGGGCCCGTACCCTGTGGCTCCTGGACGCGGCAGCGGCGTCCGGTCTGCCCCGGGAACTCTACCCACCGGCGTCCGCGTAAGAGGGTTTCCGCCCCCGCCGCCCCTACCCATTCCCATCCTTCTGGGGGCTGCCGCCCCCAGGCCCCCGCTTCGGCCTGAACGGCCTCGTCCTCAAACGCCGGACGGGCTGGTGAGTCAGCCCCTCTGGGGGTGCCCCCTCTGGGGGAGTTTGAGGAGCGGGGGTCCGGGGGCGGAGCCCCCGGGATGGGACGGGTAGGGGCGGCGGGGGCGAAGAACCCCCGGGTCGGCCCTACTTCACCGACCCCGCCATCACCCCCTGCACGAACTGCCGCTGGAACGCGAAGAACACGACCACCGGCACGATCAGCGACAGGAACGCCCCGGGCGCCAGCACATCGATGTTGCTGCCGAACTGCCGGATCTGCGACTGGAGTTCCACGGTGAGCGGCTGCGCGGAACTGTCCGCGAACAGCAGCGCGACCAGCATGTCGTTCCACACCCACAGGAACTGGAAGATGGCGAGGCTGGCGATGGCCGGCCGCCCCACCGGCAGCACGAGCCGCGTGAAGATCCGCCACTCGCTGCCTCCGTCCATCCGCGCGGCCTCCAGCATCTCCTTCGGCATCTCGGCGAAGTAGTTCCGCAGCAGGAAGACCGCGAACGGCAGCCCGTAGGCGACGTGGAACAGGACCACGCCCGGGATCGTGCCGAACAGCCCCAGCTGGCCGAAGAGTTTGGCCACCGGCAGCAGGCCGATCTGCACCGGCACCACCAGCAGCGCCACCACGACCAGGAAGACCGCGTCCCGCCCGGGGAAGTCCAGCCAGGCGAAGGCGTACCCGGCGAGCGCCGCGACCACCACGACCAGCACCGTGGTCGGCACCGAGATCAGCACGGTGTTCCAGAAGGCCTGGGTGATGCCCGCGTTCTCCAGCAGCGCCGAGTAGTTGTCCAGGGACAGCTGGCCGGGGCTGGCCAGCGCCGTCCACCAGCCGCCCTTCGCGGTGTCCTCGGAGGAGCGCAGGGAGGACAGGAACAGTCCGGCCAGCGGGGTCATCCACACCAGCCCCACCAGTACGAGGAAGGCCTGGACGAACCCGTTGCCCACGTAGCGCTTGACGGCGTTCATCGCTGGTTCCTCCTGAAGCGCCGGACGTTGAAGACCATGGCGGGGACCACCAGCAGCAGGAGCAGCACACCGAGCGCGCTGCCGAGGCCCTGGTTGTTG
Source organism: Streptomyces sp. NPDC031049 (assembly GCF_055571015.1). Classification (NCBI taxonomy): domain Bacteria; kingdom Bacillati; phylum Actinomycetota; class Actinomycetes; order Kitasatosporales; family Streptomycetaceae; genus Streptomyces; species Streptomyces sp. NPDC031049. The sequence goes on along the minus strand of NZ_JBVIGC010000005.1, from coordinate 291,082 downwards.
CCGCCGCCGAACGACACCAGCCACATCTGTGTCGCGAGCACGGTCGCGTCCTGCTGCACGGGACCGGGCGCGATGATGTAGACGAGGTCGAAGACCTTCATCACGTTGATCACGAGGGTGACGAAGACGACGGTGAGCACCGGAGCCAGCAGCGGCACGGTGATCTTCCGGAAGATCTGCCACTCGTTGGCGCCGTCCATCCGCGCCGCCTCCAGGGCGTCCCGCGGCAGCGAGGACAGGCCGGCGCCGATGAGGACCATCGCGAAGCCCGTCCAGATCCACAGGTAGGCGCCGATGATCGCCGGAGTGACGAGCGCCGGGCCGAGCCAGGAGACGCCCTCGTACGGCGGGGCGAAGTTGTCCGCCGGGAGTCTCACCTCGTACGTGCCCTCGTCCAGGCCCTCGAAGCGGAACGAGCCGTCGGCCGCGGTGGTCGTGGCCGCGACCGTCCTTCCGTCGCGCACCGCCTCGACCGTCATCTCCGGCAGTCCGCTCTCGCGCCGGTCGACGGCCCCCCGCTCTCCCCCGCCGCCCGGCGTGAAGTCGAGGTAGACGACGCCGCGCAGTTCATCGGGGGCGGACGCGGCCCGGGCCGCCTCGTAGGCCGGCTCGGCGCCGGAGGGCACCTCGTCCGGGCGCACGCCGACCAGGCCGAGCGCCACCGTGTCCCCGGGGGAGACACGGGCCCGGTAGGAGCCGTCGGCGGCCTTGGTCAGGCCCTCGCCGTCCCGGGCCCGCGCGGTCGGATAGGTCGACGTGCCCGCGAAGGCGTCGTGGACGCCGACCACGGCGGCGTTCAGCACGCCCTTGTCCGGGTCCTCGTCGTAGGCGAGCCGGAAGATGATGCCGGCCGCGAGGAAGGACACCGCCATCGGCATGAAGAGCAGCAGTTTGAAGGCGGTGGCCCAGCGGACCTTCTCCACCAGCACGGCGAGGATCAGGCCGAGGCCGGTCAGCAGGACGGGCGCCACGACGACCCAGATCGCGGTGTTGCGGACGGCCTTGAGGGTGGCCGGGTCACGGAACATCTCGGCGTAGTTCTCACCGCCCACGAAGCGGGTCCCGGAGGCGTCGAAGAAGCTGCGGCCGACGGAGAACAGCACCGGGTAGACCACCAGCGCGCCCAGCAGGAGCAGCGCGGGCAGGACGAAGAGGACGGCGGCGGTCCGCCCGCGCCGCCGGGGACGCCGTACGGGTCTCCCGGGGGCGGCGGCGGGCGGAGGCGCCTCTTTCACCACGGTCGCGGTCATGTCCGGTCAGTCCTTGTAGGCCTTGGCCGCGGCGGCCTCGAGCTTCGCCGCGGTCGCCTTCGGGTCGGACGGGTCGCGCAGGAAGTCCTGCAGGATCGCCCACTCGCCGGTGCCCTTGGTGCCGCCGAAGGCCGCCGGGGCCTGGTCGGACATGTCGAAGCGGACCGAGTCGCCGGCCTCGACGAGGGACTCGGCGGTCGACCGGGTGACGTCGTCGCCGTAGGAGGCGAGGTCGACCTTCTTGTTCGGGGAGAGGAACCCGCCCGCCTCGGCCCAGACCTCCGCGGCCTCGGGCGTGGCCAGGTACTCCAGGAGCGCCATGCCGGCCTCGGCGTTCTTGCCGTCCTTCAGGACGACGGCCGCGTCACCGCCGCTGACCACGGGTGCCTTGCCGCCCTCGACGGCCGGGAACGGGAAGAAGTCCGCGTCCTCGCCGATCGCCTTGCCGAACTGGTCCTTGGCGACACCGGCCACGAAGTCGCCCTCGTAGACCATGCCGGCCTCGGGCTCGGGGCCGAAGACCTTCTCCACGGAGCCGGGGAAGTCGGTGGTCAGGGCGCCCTTCTGGCCGCCGGCGATGAGCTGCTCGTCCTGGAAGAGCTCGCCGAGCGTGGTGAGGGCCTTCACCACGCTGGCGTCGGTCCACTTCAGCTCGTGGGCGGCGAGGGCGTCGTACTTCTCGGGGCCGGCCTGGGAGAGGTAGACGTTCTCGAACCAGTCGGTGAGCGTCCAGCCGTCCTGCCCGGCGACGGCGAAGGCGGCGAGCCCGGAGTCGGAGACGGTGCGCCCGGCCTCCAGCATCTCGTCGTACGTCGTCGGCGGCTTCACGCCGGCCTGGTCGAGGGCGTCGGGGCTGTACCAGACGGTCGACTTGTGGGCGGCCTTGAAGTACAGGCCGTAGAGGGTGCCGTCGACGCTGCCGTAGTTCTTCCAGACCTCGGCGAAGTTGGCGTCGACGGCCTTCTGCGTCGTGTCGGACAGCGGCTTGAGCCAGCCCGCCTCGGCGAACTGCTGGAGCACGCCGACCTGCGGGACCATCACGACGTCGGGGGCGTTGCCGCCCTCGATCTTGCTGCCGACGACGGTGGAGACGTTGTCGCCGGTGGAGACGAACTCGGTCTTCGCGCCGGTCTTCTCGGTGAAGGCGTCCAGCACCTTCTGGAAGTTCTTCTGCTCGGTGCCGGACCAGACACCGGCGACGGTGACCGTCTGACCGCTGTACGGCTTGTCGCCGCCGCCGGCCGTGACGGGGTCGCCGCCGCCGCAGGCGGTCGCGCCGAGGGCGAGCACCAGGGCGGTGCAGCCGGTGAGCAGGGTGGTACGTCGTCGCATCATCGTCGATGTCCCTTCGGGTTGGGGTGACGCGGGAGGGTCACAGGCCGGCGTCGGCGATCCACCAGGCCGCCGTGGAGCCGGGCAGTACGCCGGCCGGGCAGGGGCTGCTGGACAGCAGCGGAGTGCCCGGGGCCGGTGCGGGGGTGGGGGCGGTGCCGAAGTTGACGGCGCAGACCAGGCCGTCGCCGCGGACGAAGGCGAGCACGCCGGGCGGGGTGTCCAGCCAGCGCAGCGTGCCCTCGCCCAGCTGCGGCAGGGCGGAGCGCAGGTGCAGGCCGTCGCGATAGAGGTGCCAGAAGGAGCGGGTGTCGGCCAGTGCCCGGTCGGTGGCGTACTCGGCGAACCAGTCCGGCTGCGGCAGCCAGGGCCGGGCGCCCTCGGTGCCGGAGGTGAAGCCGAACGGGGAGGCCTGTCCGGACCAGGGCAGCGGCACCCGGCAGCCGTCGCGGACGCGGGCCCGGCTGCCGGTGCGGTGGAAGATCGGGTCGGTGAGCACGTCGTCGGGCAGGTCGACGACCTCGGGCAGACCCAGTTCCTCGCCCTGGTAGATGTACGCGGCGCCGGGCAGCGCCAGCATCAGCAGCGCGGCGGCGCGGGCGCGGGCGGCGCCGAGGCCGCTGCCGCCGGGGGCGGGCTCGCCGTAGCGGGTGACGGTGCGGACCTGGTCGTGGTTGTTGAGCACCCAGGTGACCGTCGAGCCGGTGCCGGCGATGTCCTGCATGGCCTCGGAGATGACCTTGCGGAAGGCGTCGGGGTCCCAGGGGGCGCCGAGGAGGTCGAAGAAGAAGGCCTGGTGGAGTTCGTCGGGGCGGACGTAGCGGGCGTGTTCGCGGGCGGAGGGGACGGAGACCTCGCCGACCAGGAGCCGTTCGCGGCCGTCGCGGGCGGTGTACTCCTCGCACACCGACCGCCAGTGCCGCCAGACGTCGTGCACCTCGGGCTGGTTCCAGGCCAGCGGGTTGACCGAGTCGCGGGTGCGGGCGTCGGCCTCCGGGTCCGGGGAGTCGGGCAGTCCGGGGTGCTTGAAGAGGCCGGCGGCGACGTCGATGCGGAAGCCGTCGACGCCCCGGTCGAGCCAGAAGCGGAGTATCCGGTCGAACTCGGCGGCGACCCCGGGGTTGCGCCAGTTCCAGTCGGGCTGCTCGGGCGTGAACATGTGCAGGTACCACTGGCCTGGCCGGCCGTCGGCCTCGGTGACGCGGGTCCAGGCCGGGCCGCCGAACATGGCGTGCCAGTTGTTGGGCGGCTCGGCGCCGTCGGGTCCGCGGCCGTCGGCGAAGTGGAAGCGGGCGCGGGCCGGGCTGCCGGGCGGGGAGGCCAGCGCCTCGCGGAACCACGGGTGCTCGCTGGAGCAGTGGTTGGGGACGATGTCCAGCAGCACCCGGACGCCCAGCCGCCGGGCCGCCGTCACCAGCGCGTCGAACTCGGCGAGGTCGCCGAAGAGCGGGTCGACCTCGCAGTAGTCGGCGACGTCGTAGCCGTGGTCGTGCTGCGGCGAGGGGTAGAAGGGGCTCAGCCAGATCCCGTCCACGCCGAGCTTGCGCAGATACGGCAGTCCGGCCCGCACGCCGGCGAGATCACCGACCCCGTCGCCGGTCGAGTCGAGGAAGCTGCGGACGTAGACCTGATAGATCACCGCGTCCCGCCACCAGTGGTGCGTGTTCACCCGTTGGCCTGTCTGTCGAGCTGACGGTTATGCATGCATGTTAAGTAGCGGTGTCGAGCGGGTGTCAACGAACGTACCGAAGCTACCGAGGAGTTGAGCAGAACAAAGCAGGAGCAATACGGGCAATACGCAAGGGAATGAGATGTGCGCGTTACCTAACAGGTAACTAGAGGAGGAGGGTGCTGGGCCGCCCGGCTCAGCGGCGGGAGATCGCGGCCAGCTCCCGCGCCAGCCGGCGGACGGCGCTCTCGGGCGTCCCGCGCCCCGCCATGGCGTCGTGCACGACCGCCTGGACGGCCAGACTGACCTGGTCGTACTGCGGGCTCTTGGGGCGCGGCGCGGCGGCCAGCACGCTCTGGCGCAGGGTCGGCAGATACGGGAACGCCTCGATCAGCTCCGGGTCCTCGTACAGATCTGCCCGTACGGGCGGCAGCGCCCCGCGGGTGAGGACCTGGCGCTGGACGCGCTCACCGGTGAGGTACGCCAGCAGCCGGGCGGCCGAGTCGGGGTGGCGCGCATGGGTGCTGACGGCGAGGTTGGAGCCGCCGAGGACGCTGGTGCCGGGACCGTCCGGGCCGGGCAGCGGTACCGCACCGACCTTGCCGGCGACCTTGGAGCCGGGGGCCGAGGCGCCGACGTAGGCGTAGGGCCAGTTGCGCAGGAAGAGCAGGCGGCCGTCCTGGAAGGCCCGCTTGGACTCCTCCTCCTTGTAGGCCAGCGCCTCCTTCGGTATCCAGCCCTCGCGCACCCCGCGCACCAGGAACCCGATGCCCCGCCGGGCCGCCGCCGAGTCCACGGTGACCCGCTCGCCCTCGTCGCCGAGGATCGTGCCGCCGGCCGAGTAGACGGCCTCGGCGGCGTTGACGGTGAGGCCCTCGTAGGGCAGGAACTGGCCCGCGTAGCCGTCGAGGCCGTGCTTCGGGGCGATGGTGCTCGCCTGCCGTTCCAGCTCCGCCCAGGTGCGCGGGGGCGCGACGCCCTCGGCGGCGAGGACGTCCTTGCGGTACAGGAGCAGCCCGGCGTTGGTGACGTACGGCACGGCGTACAGCCGTCCGTCGTAGGTGGCGGTGCCGACCACCGGCGGCAGGAAGGTGTCGAGCGGGAAGCGGTCGCGGGGCAGCGGGCGTATCCAGCCCGCCGCGGCGAACTCGGAGGTCCAGTTGACGTCGATGTTGAGGACGTCGAACCGGTGGCGGTCGCCGTCGCGCAGGTCGGTGGCCATCTGGGCGCGGGTCTCGTCGGCCGAGTCGGGCAGCTCGACGAGCGTGACCTTCTCGTCGGGGTGGGCCCGGTTCCAGCCCTGGAGGAGGGGTCCGAGATAGTTGGTGAGGTCGCCGGCGGTGGCCAGCGTCAGCGGCCCGCGGCCGTCCGCGGAGCCCTCGTCGGCGCGGGCGCCGGAGGCGACGTAGCCGGTCAGGACCACGACGAGGACGAGGAGGCCCCTTCCGGCGGCGCGTATCCACCGCATAGGTTCCTCCTGGCACGACCTCGCACACCGGGGCACACCACGGGCGGCACCGGCACCGGGCCGCTTCGCCCGGCTGGAGGACATGTATACCCGTTAGGTATGCGCGATACTAGGGTCTGCGGCACATGACGAGAACAGGAGGACCGCCGAGTGCGCCTGCCCCTCCTGGCCCTTCTCGCGCGCGGCCCCGCCCACGGCTACGAGCTGAAGCAGGACCTTGAGCAACTGCTGGGCTCCGCGTACCCTCAGCCGAACGTCGGCCAGATCTACGTCACCCTCGGCCGTCTCGAGAAGACGGGACTGATCGAGGGCGAGGACGTCGAGCAGTCGAGCCGGCCCAACAAGAAGGTCTACCACCTCACCGACGCCGGTCGGGAGGAGCTGCGCGCCTGGTACGAGGAGACGGCCGACGAGCCGCGGGTGCGGGACGAGTTCTTCATGAAGCTCGCCCTCGCGCCGCAGACCGGCCTCGCCGACCAGATCGCCCTCATCAACAGGCAGCGGCGGCAGTACCTCAACACGATGCGGCAGCTGTCGAAGCTGGCCGCCGCCGAAGACCGGGACAACCGCATCGCGCACCTGCTGATCGAGGGCGCGATGCTGCACCTCCAGGCCGACCTCGACTGGCTGGAGCGGTGCCAGGAAGAGCTGGAGGAGCTGGAGTGAGCGAGGTCTCCGCTCCGGTGCTGTGCGCCGAGGGCCTGGTCAAGACGCACCACGGCGAGGGGGCGCCGGCCCGTGCCGTGCGCGGGGTGGACCTGTCCGTGCGGCGCGGCGAGTTCGTCGCGGTCACCGGCCCGTCCGGGGCCGGCAAGTCGACGCTGCTGCACCTGCTCGGCGGTCTCCAGAAGCCCGACTCCGGAAGCATCCGGCTGGACGGCGAGTCCACGGACGGCTGGTCCCAGGCGCGCTGGGCGGTGGAGCGCAGGAAGCGCATCGGGATCGTCTTCCAGTTCTTCAACCTGGTGTCGAACCTCTCCGTCGCCGACAACGTCGAGCTGCCCGCCCTGCTCGCCGGGGCGTCGCCGAAGCGGGCCCGCGCCGAGCGGGAGGAGCTGCTCGCCGAGCTGGGCCTCGCGGGCAAGGAGCGCAGCATGCCCGGCGAACTGTCCGGCGGCGAGCAGCAGCGGGTCGCCCTGGCCCGGGCGCTGGTCAACCACCCGCCGCTGCTGCTGGCCGACGAGCCCGCGGGCAGCCTGGACAGCAAGGGCACCCGCGAGGTGATGCGGCTGCTGTCCCGCTTCCACCAGCGTGGCCAGACGATCGTGCTGGTCACGCACGACGCCCGGCTGGCGAGCGCCGCGGACCGGGTGATCAGCTTCTTCGACGGGCGCATAGCCGACGACGCCGAGCTGGACGGCGGCCCGCCACCGCGCCGCGCCGGCACCTCCGGCGTACTGGAGCTCAGGGACTGACATGAGCCTCCGGACCGACCTCCGCCCCACGACCGCCGGCCCCGCCGACCGGACGGGCCCGGCCCCCAGGCCCGGCCTGCCCGCTCCGACGCCCCCCGTCACCGGCCCGCCCGGCCTACGCCCCGGCGCGGCCTCACGCCCCACGACCGGCCCGCACCCCACCACCGGCGTGGGCGGTCGCGGCCTCGTGAGGGGCTGAGGACCGTGCGAGCCACTCTTCGCTGGGCCCACTCCGACCTGCGCGCGCACCGTGGCGAGGCCCTCTTCCTGGTGCTGGCGACCGCGGGCATCGTCGCCTCGCTGCTGTTGGCCACCGCCCTGTTCGGCTACGCCACCAACCCGTGGCAGCGCGTCTTCACCCAGGCGCGCGGCGCCCACGTCTGGCTGCACACCACCCCGGCCGCCGGCACTGGCGAACTGGCGGCTCTGGACGGTGTGGAATCCGTCGCCGGCCCCTACCCCACCGCCCAGACCACCGTCGCCGTGCGCGGCAGCCGCGCCTCCGTCGAGCTGCGCGGCACCGCCGAACGGCCCTCCGTGGGCCGCCCGCTGATCACCGCCGGGGACTGGCTCGACCCCGCGGACCCCGACGGCGTCGTCCTGGAGAGCCGGCTGGCCCGCGCCCTGCTGGCGCAGCCCGGCGACACCCTCACCCTGCCGGGCACGGCCCGGACCCTGACGGTGGCCGGTATCGCCGACAGCCCCGAGCGGCGCTACCGGCCCGGCGAGCAGCCGGGCCTGGTCTGGGCGCCGCCGGCGGCCGTGCCCGACCCGGACGGCCAGGTGGTCGGGCTGCGGCTGACCGAGCCCGACGACACCGGCTACGCCGTGCAGCGCGCGGTCACCGTGCTGGGCGCCGGCGCGATCGGGACGGTCTCCACCTGGGAACAGGCGCGGGCCGAGGCGCAGGGCGACAACCGGCTGCTCGGCCAGGTGCTGGGCCTGTTCGGCCTGGGCGCGCTGCTCGCCGCCGGGCTGGCGGTGCACGGGGCGATCGGCACCCGCATCCGCGGTCATCTGCGGGACATCTCGGTGCTGAAGGCGATCGGGTTCACGCCCGGCCAGGTGGTCCGGGTGTTCCTGCTCCAGCACCTGGCCTACGCGCTGCTGGGCGCCGTGGCCGCCGCCGCGCTCACCCAGGCCCTGGGCAGCGGCATCCCGGGGCGGCTCGGGGACGCGGTCGGCGTGTGGCAGGGCCTGCCCGGGCACACGGTGGCGCTGTTCGCGGTGCCGGCGGCCGTGGTGCTGTTCATCGGCGCGACGACCGGGCTCGCGGCCTGGCGGGCGGGCCGGGTGCCGCCGGTGCCGGTGCCGCGTCCGCCGGCGGCGCAGGGCGGGCGGCTGTCCGGCCCGGCGCGCCGGGCGCTGGGGCTCGGGGTGCCGGCCGCGCTGGTGCTGGGCTGGCGTACGGCGTTCGCGCGCCGTACCCGCTCCCCCGCCACGGTCGCCCGGCTGGCGCTGCCGCTGCTGCTGATCGTGGTGGCGATGAGCGCCTGGAGCACGATCGACCGCTTCCACAGCCGTCCCGAGCAGATCGGTCTGCCCGCCGCGCTCACCGTCCGCGCGGACGCCGGCCTGGACGACGCGGACGTACGGGCGCTGCTGGAGCGCGACCCGCAGGTCGCCGCCGCCCACCCGGGCGTGGAGGTGGCCGCGCTGGTGCCGGGCCAGACGGCGACCATCGCCCTGCGCGGCCTCGGCACCCGCGCGGCTCCCTACCCGTACGCCCTGGCCGAGGGCCGGGCCGCGACCGGTCCCGACGAGGCGGTGGCCGGGCAGGGGCTGCTCGACCTGCTGGACGTGCGGGTCGGCGACTGGGTGCGGATGACCGTCGGCGACACGCCGCAGATCCTGCACATCGTGGGCCGCAGCATCGAGCCGGAGAACGCCGGGCGAGTGGTCTCGACGTCCCTGGACACCCTGCGCGAGAACGACCCGGGGCTCCGGCCGACCTTCCATCAGGTCACGCTCGATTCCGGCGCCGATCCGCAGCGGGTCGCCGGGCGCCTGGCCGAGGCCGGGCAGGGCCGGCTGGACGTGCACGCCGTCACCAACCCGGCGGACGGGCTGTCCTCCCTGCGCGGGGTGGTCCTCGGACTGATCGCCGTGCTCGCGCTGATCGGGCTGCTCGAGCTGCTCACCGCGATCGGCGGCACGGTCCGCGACGGCGAGCGGGACCTGCTGGCGCTGAAGGCGATCGGCCTGTCCCCGCGGCAGATCACCGCGATCACGGTCACGGCCACCGGCTGTACCGCGCTGGCGGCCGTGATCCTCGCCACCGCCCTGGGGCTGCCGCTCGCGCGCTGGCTGATCGACGCCCAGGGCGCGTCCAGCGGCATCGGCGCCGGGATCGCGCGGAGCCCCGCCCCCGTGCTGCTGCTGGCGCTCGGCGCGGGCGCGGTGCTCGGCGCGACGGCGCTCGCCGCCCTCCCGGCGTCCCGCGCCGCGCGCCGCCGGCTGGCGGACACGCTGAGCGCGGTGGCCTGACGGCGGCGGGCGGCCCGGGCGCGGGGCCGGACGGTCAGGACCGGCCGCGCAGCTCCCGGTAGGCGGCGACGAGGGCCCGGGTGGAGGCGTCCAGACCGGGTACGTCGGCGCCCTCGGTCAGGGCGGGTTCGACACGCTTGGCGAGGACCTTGCCGAGTTCCACGCCCCACTGGTCGAAGGAGTCGACGTTCCACACGGCGCCCTGCACGAACACCTTGTGCTCGTAGAGGGCGACGAGCTGGCCCAGGACCGACGGCGTCAGCTCGCGCGCCAGGATGGTGGTCGTCGGGTGGTTGCCCTTGAAGGTCTTGTGGGGCACCAGCTCCTCGGACGCCCCCTCCGCCCGCACCTCGTCCGGCGTCTTGCCGAACGCCAGCGCCTGGGTCTGCGCGAAGAAGTTGGCCATCAGCAGGTCGTGCTGCGCCTTCAGTTCCTCGCTCAGCTCGGCCACCGGCCGGGCGAACCCGATGAAGTCGGCCGGGACCAGCTTGGTGCCCTGGTGGAGCAGCTGGTAGTAGGCGTGCTGCCCGTTGGTGCCGGGCGTCCCCCACACGATCGGCCCGGTCTGCCAGTCGACCTCGCGCCCGTCCCGGTCGACGTACTTGCCGTTGGACTCCATGTCGAGCTGCTGGAGATAGGCGGTGAACTTCGACAGGTAGTGCGAGTACGGCAGCACCGCGTGCGACTGGGCGCCCAGGAAGTTGCCGTACCAGATGCCCAGCAGGCCGAGCAGCAGCGGGGCGTTGGACTCGGCGGGCGCGGTGCGGAAGTGCTCGTCGACGAGGCGGAAGCCGTCGAGCATCTCCCGGAAGCGGTCCGGGCCGATGGCGATCATCAGGGAGAGGCCGATCGCCGAGTCGTAGGAGTAGCGGCCGCCGACCCAGTCCCAGAACTCGAACATGTTGGCCGTGTCGATGCCGAACTCCGCGACCTTCTCGGCATGGGTCGACAGGGCGACGAAGTGCCGGGCGACGGCGGCCTCGTCACCGAGCGCGCCGAGCAACCAGCTGCGCGCGGAGGTGGCGTTGGTGACCGTCTCGATGGTCGTGAAGGTCTTCGACGCGATGATGAACAGGGTCTCGGCCGGGTCCAGGTCCCGCAGCGCCTCGTGCAGGTCGGCGCCGTCGACGTTGGAGACGAAACGGACGGTCAGGTCGCGGTCGGTGAAGGCGCGCAGCACCTCGTACGCCATGGCCGGGCCGAGGTCGGAGCCGCCGATGCCGACGTTGACGACGTTCCTGATGCGCCGGCCGGTGTGGCCGGTCCAGGCGCCGGAGCGGACCCGCTCGGCGAAGCCCGCCATCTTGTCGAGGACGGCGTGCACCTTGGGCACCACGTTCTCGCCGTCGACCTCGACCACCGCGTCCCGCGGGGCGCGCAGGGCGGTGTGCAGCACCGCCCGGTCCTCGGTGACGTTGATCTTCTCGCCGCGGAACATGGCGTCGCGCAGCCCGAAGACGTCGGTGGCGGCGGCCAGCTCCCGCAGCAACCGCAGGGTCTCGTCGGTGACGAGGTGCTTGGAGTAGTCGATGAGCAGGTCACCGACCTGGAGCGAGTAGCCGGAGCCGCGCCCGGGGTCCGCCGCGAACAGATCCCGCAGATGGGTGTCCGCGAACTCTTCACGGTGCTTGGCCAGAGCGGTCCACTCGGGTGTCTGATTCAGCCTGGTACGGCCGTCTGCGTTCATGGCCCCAACCTAGTTGATCGGCACCTGCGTTCCGAACGCCGAGCGGCTTCGCCGGGCACCGCTCCATGCCCGGCCGGACACCGACTCCTAGATCTCGCCCCGCAGTTTGGCGAGTGCCTCGGCGAGGATCGCCTCGCCGTCCGCGTCGCTGCGACGCTCGCGCACATACGCCAGGTGCGTCTTGTAGGGCTCGGTGCGCGGGGGGTCCGGCGGGTTGTCCCGGTCCTGCCCGGCCGGGAAGCCGCAGCGCGGGCAGTCCCAGGTCTCGGGCACCTGCGCGTCGCTGGCGAAGCTCGGCTGGGTTTCGTGTCCGTTGGAGCACCAGAAGGAGACGCGCAGGCGGGGCGCGGACTCGCCGCGCTCGGCCTCGCCCATCGGCCCCGCACCGACCCGGCTTCCCCGGATCGCGTTGCCACTTGCCACGGTCGTAACTCCCTGCGTGATGGTGCCGCGAAGCGAGTCGGCGTTCCGCTTCGCTGCGAGCGCCTCAGTCTACGTAAGGCCCAACGCGCGTCCAGTGAGCGGAGTTACCACCGCTCAGACGGCGCAGGCCCCATGATAGGCCGCGCATCGAGGCGCGGACCCGGACATGGGGCCTTACGAACGGAGGGACGTGCCCTCGGGGCGTCTGCGTCTTCAGTTGTTGGCCTTGATGAGCAGGCCGAGGACGACGATGCACGCGACCCACACCAGACCGACCACCACGGTGATCCGGTCGAGGTTGCGCTCGGCGACCGAGGAGCCGCCGACGGAGGACTGCATGCCGCCACCGAACATGTCGGAGAGGCCGCCGCCCTTCCCCTTGTGCATCAGCACCAGCAGCATCAGCAGCAGGCTGAAGACGATCAGGGCGATGGAGAACCCCATAACCACGGCTGGACCAACTTCCTCGGATTCGGATGGACGACGGGGGCACGGTGGGAGTGGGCCACCATGCCCCCGCAAGGGTACGACGTAACGCCGCTACCGCATACTCACTGGTCGCGGAAGCGCACGATCTTGACGAACTCGTCGGCGTCCAGGGAGGCGCCGCCGACCAGGGCGCCGTCGATGTCGGCCTGCGCCATGATCTCGGCGACGTTGCCGGACTTGACCGAGCCGCCGTACTGGATGCGCACCTTGTCGGCGACCTCCTGCGAGTACAGCTCGGCGATCTTGCCGCGGATGGCGGCGCAGACCTCCTGGGCGTCCTCGGCGCCGCAGACCTTGCCGGTGCCGATGGCCCAGACCGGCTCGTAGGCGATCACAACGGTCTCGGCCTGCTCGGCGGGGACGTCCTTCAGACCGCCCTCGACCTGGGTGAGCGTGTGCGGGACGGCGTTGCCCGCCTCGCGGACCTCCAGCTCCTCGCCGACGCACAGGATCGGGGTGATGCCGTGCTTGTAGGCGGCCTTGACCTTGGCGTTGACGATCTCGTCGGTCTCGGCGTGGTACTGCCGGCGCTCGGAGTGGCCGATCGCGACGTACGTGCACTTCAGCTTGGCCAGCATCGGGCCGGAGATCTCGCCGGTGTAGGCGCCGCCGTCGTGGGCGGAGATGTCCTGGGCACCGTACTTGATCTTCAGCTTGTCGCCGTCGACCAGCGTCTGCACCGAGCGCAGGTCGGTGAAGGGCGGCAGGACGGCGACCTCGACGGCCTCGTAGTCCTTGTCGGCCAGGGCGAAGGCGAGCTTCTGGACGTGGGCGATGGCCTCCAGGTGGTTGAGGTTCATCTTCCAGTTGCCCGCCATCAGCGGCGTGCGCGTGCTCAAAGGTCAGTCCTCCAGTGCGGCGAGGCCGGGGAGCGTCTTGCCCTCGAGGTACTCGAGGGAGGCGCCGCCGCCGGTCGAGATGTGGCCGAATGCCTTTTCGTCGAAGCCGAGGGTGCGGACGGCCGCGGCGGAGTCGCCACCGCCGACCACGGAGAAGCCGTCGGAGTCGACGAGGGCCTGGGCGACCGCCTTGGTGCCCTCGGCGTAGTCGGGGTGCTCGAAGACGCCCATCGGGCCGTTCCAGAAGACGGTGGCCGCGTCGGCGAGCTTCGAGGCGTACAGCTTGCGGGTCTCGGGACCGATGTCCAGACCCTCCTGGTCGGCCGGGATGGCGTCCGCGGCGACGGTGGTGGGGTGGGCCGGGGCCTTGGTCTTCAGGTCCGGGAACTCGCCGGCCACGAGCGCGTCGACCGGCAGGACCAGCTCGACGCCCTGCTTCTCGGCGCGCTCCAGGTACTCCTTGACGGCCGGGATCTGGTCCTCCTGGAGGAGGGACCTGCCGACCTCGTAGCCCTTGGCCTTGAGGAAGGTGTAGGCCATGCCGCCGCCGATGAGGAGGCGGTCGGCCTTGCCGAGCAGCTGGTCGATGACGGCGAGCTTGTCGGAGACCTTGGCGCCGCCGAGGGCGACGACGTAGGGCCGCCGGACGTCCTCGGTGAGCTTCTTCAGGACGCCGACCTCGGTGGCGATGAGGTACCCGGCGTAGTGCGGGAGCTTCTTCGGCAGGTCGAAGACCGAGGCGTGCTTGCGATGCACGGCGCCGAAGCCGTCACCGACGTAGACGTCGGCGAGGCCGGCCAGCTTGTCGGCGAAGGCGGCGCGCTCGGCGTCGTCCTTGGACGTCTCGCCCGCGTTGAAGCGCAGGTTCTCGATGACCGCCACCCGCCCGTCGGCGAGGCCGGAGACGACGGACTCGGCGGAGGCGCCGACCGTGTCCTCGGCGAAGGCGACGTCGGCGCCGAGCAGCTCACCGAGGCGCTTCGCGGCCGGGGCCAGCGAGAAGGCCGGGTCCGGGGCGCCCTTGGGGCGGCCCAGGTGGGAGGCGACGATCACGCGTGCGCCCGCGTCGGCCAGGGCCTTGACGGTGGGCAGCACGGCGCGGATGCGGCCGTCGTCGGTGATGGTGGTGCCGTCCAGCGGCACGTTGAGGTCGGCGCGGACGAAGACACGCTTGCCCGCCACGCCGTCGGTAAGGAGTTCGTCGATCGTCTTCATGCAGGGCTCCCGGGGGCTCTTGATCGCTCGTGATCCTACGAGGACAGGTGGTGCTGGACGCGAGGCAGGGCCCGGACGGCGCGACGCTGCGCTGCCCGAGCCCTGCTACCGCATCGAGATGCCTGCTTCAGGCGATCAGAGCTGGTTGCCGACGAAGACCGTGAGGTCGACGAGGCGGTTGGAGTAGCCCCACTCGTTGTCGTACCAGCCGATGACCTTCACGTTCTTGCCCTCCTGGACCATGGTCAGGGAGGAGTCGAAGGTGCAGGACGCGGGGGCGTTGACGATGTCGGAGGAGACGATGGCGTCCTCGGTGTACTCGAGGTAGCCCTTCAGCTCGCCCTCGGCGGCCTTCTGGAAGGCGGCGTTGACCTCTTCCTTGGTGACCTCGCGGGAGAGCTCGACCACCAGGTCGGTGACGGAGCCGGTCGGGACCGGGACGCGCATGGCCATGCCGTCCAGCTTGCCCTTGAGCTGCGGCAGCACCAGGGCGGTGGCCTTGGCGGCACCGGTGGTGGTCGGGATGATGTTCTCGGCGGCGGCACGGGCGCGGCGCAGGTCCTTGTGCGGGAAGTCCAGGATGCGCTGGTCGTTGGTGTACGCGTGCACCGTCGTCATCAGGCCCTTGACGATGCCGAAGTTCTCGTCGAGGACCTTCGCCATCGGCGCCACGCAGTTGGTGGTGCAGGAGGCGTTGGAGATGACGTGGTGGTTCGCCGGGTCGTACTGGTCCTGGTTGACGCCCATGACGAGGGTGATGTCCTCGTTCTTCGCGGGGGCGGAGATGATGACCTTCTTGGCGCCGCCGGCGATGTGCTTCTCGGCGTCTTCCTTCTTGGTGAAGATGCCGGTCGACTCGATGACGATGTCGACGCCCAGCTCGCCCCAGGGAATCTCGGCGGGGTTGCGCTCGGAGAGGACCTTGACGGTCTTGTCGCCGACGGTGATCGTGTCCTCGGTGTGCGAGACCTCCTGCTTGAGGCGGCCGAGGATGGTGTCGTACTTCAGCAGGTGAGCGGTGGTCGCGGTGTCACCCAGGTCGTTGACAGCCACGATCTCGATGTCTGCACCCTGCTCCAGCAGCGCGCGGAAGTAGTTACGACCGATGCGGCCGAAGCCGTTGATGCCTACGCGGATCGTCACGAACCGATCTCCTCGTTGGGTACGCCGGCCCGATGTGCCGGCGAGCTGTGTTTGGGATGTCCCCGACCGCCTACGACCCTACCTCTCCGGCGCCTCGTGAGTGACATCGAGACGGCCCATACACGGCACGGCGGTCCGTACCCGTCAGTAGGGGTACGGACCGCCCGCGGCCGGGGGACGGATCACCCGATTTCGCTACCGGACGTCAGCCCCTGCCGACCGGTCGGGTCACTCGTCCAGGGCTCTGAGCGCCTTCCTCATCAGGGCCGCCCGGTCGGCCGCCGAGGTGAGGTGTTCCAGGCCGAAGCCGAGCAGCACGGTGTCGTCCGTGGTGACGGCCGCGTGGGTGCGGAAGAGCGTTCCGGTGCGGGTCCAGTCCTTGCGGACGGCCGGGCTGCCCGGCGGCGGTCCGGCTGCCTGCCAGGCGCCCAGCGACGCCTCGAAGCCCTCGGTGCCGGTCGCGGTGCCGCCGACGACGAGCGCGGCCTCGTCGGCCAGCACGCCGCGTCCGCCGGTGCTGGGGTCGGTGACGTAGCTGATCGACACCTCGACAGTCTTCCCGGCGTACGCGCCGAGGCCGAACTCGACCTGCCGCCAGCCGCCGGAGGACCCGGTGAGGCTGTGCCACGCCCCGCTGGTGCCGGTCGGGGCGCATCCGTCGGAGGAGACCGTCAGGTACCGCTCCAGCCACGGGTGCCCGCCCACGTAGAACCCGGCCGCGCACTCGGCCGGGACGGCCGTGCCGGTGGCGCCGCCCGCCTCGGGGAGCGTCGTCCAGTCGTCGGACCCCGCGGTGCGGGCCTCGACCAGGACGTGGTCGTAGCCCTCCTCGGTGTCCCACAGCAGGTGGGTGCGCAGGGCAGGCTCGTCCGCCGCGCTCACGCCGCCGAGGTCGATGGTGCGGGTGAGGCGTTTGTAGGCGTCGTCGGTGTGAACGGCGGCGGCCATGAAGTCGCCCGCGTAGGGCCCGTACGGGTTGACGGTCCCGGCGAACTCCCCCGCACCCTCGCTCGCGAACTGCGGGTGGTCGGCGGCGGGCAGTTCGTCCGAGGTCACGCTGTACGTCCCGGCCCGGTCCAGCGGGTTGCCGGGGGCGTCGCCGAGCGGGCCGCCGGCGCCGTCGAGCCGGCCGGAGCCGGTGAAGGCGGTGGCGCCGGGGGTGGAGGTGCGGGTGTAGGCGCCCAGGTAGTACTGGCTGAAGTCGTTCGACAGGGTGCCGTCGCCGAGGTCGACGCTGCCGCCGGCCTGCTCGCCCGCCTCGATCAGCTTGCCGCCCTCGTTGAGGTACGCGCGGAGCTGGAGCTGGGTGGCGTTGCCCGGGGTGGCCGCTCCGGTGTAGTGGACGACCGTGTCGAAGTGGGACAGGACACCGAGCGCGTCGGGTGCGCCCCGCTCGGCGACGTCCCAGACCACGGCCCGGCGGCCGTCGGCCCGCAGCGCGTCCAGGTAGGCCTGGGCGTGTGCGGCCTTCGCGCCCTCCTCGGCGACGACGAGGACGTCGGCGCGGGGCCGTTCGGCGACGGTGTAGGTGAAGCGTTCACTGGTGACCGGATTGCCGTGCTTCCCGTACCGCCCGTGGCCCGTGCGGCCGGTGAACCACACCTCGACCTCGTCGCCCGGTTCCCCGTGCTTCACCCGGGCGCGGTACTCGTCGAAGTAGAGGTTGTCCTCGCCACCGTAGGTCTCGCCGCCCTTCCAGGGCCTGAGGGGCACGTCGTGCACCCGGCCGCCGTTGACGCGGTACTTCAGCTCCTTGTCGCGCACCGACTTGCGTACGACGACGGACACCTCCTGGTCGGCGCCGCGTCCGTACGACGTGGAGAACGCGGCCGGCGTGAAGTCCGCGGCCTCCGCGCCGACCGCGGAGTCGGGCCGGTCGGGGTGCGGGGCGGAGTCGGCGACGGACAGCGCGAACGGGACGTTCTTCTCGAACTCCTCCTGGATCAGCTTCTCGTCGTCCGGGAAGGTGAAGATGGAGCGGCAGTCGCGCGCCTCCCACTCGTCGTCCGGGTGGGCGTTGGAGATGGACTGGCAGGTCGACATCTCGGGGGTGAACATCGCCAGGCCGTTGACGTTCGCGGCGTGGCCGTCCGCCTCGCCGTTGGTGGTGTACAGCTCCGAGGAGACCTGCGGACGGTAGCCGGGGATCGCGGAGTTCTCCGGGGTTCCGGCGAGCGCTTTGTAGAGGACGTCGTCGGGGGTGTGGGTGGCGACCTGCCAGCCGACGCCGTAGAGGAGCAGTTCGGCGGCCGAGTGGTAGTTGATGCCGAACGTGAAGCCGATGCGCTTCTGGAAGGCGTCGATGGCCTTGGTCTCGGGCTCGGAGTTCGGGCCCGCGCCGCGGTAGGTCTGGCTGGTGGGGCTGGGGGACGAACCCTCGTCGTCGTAGCCCCACTTGTAGGCGAAGTTGCGGTTGAGGTCGACGCCGTCGCCGGTGGAGATCTCGCCGTCGCCGTTGACGTCCCGCAGGTTCTTGCGCCACAGGCGGTTGTCGTCGCTCTCGAAGGTGTAGTCGTAGCCGTCGGGGTTGGCCGACAGCACGAACCACAGTTCGGTGGAGTCGACGATCTTCTTGATCCGCCGGTCCTTCTTGTAGTTGTCCAGGTAGTAATGCATCAGCCGCCGGGTCATCTCCGGGGTGATCCACTCACGCGCGTGCTGGTTGGACATGTAGAGGACGGCGGGCTTGGCACCGTCCCGGGTCCGGTCGGCGTGTCTGGTGAGCTTCAGGGCCAGGATGTCCTGCCCCTTGATCGTCTTGCCGATGGAGACGACCTTGGTGAGGCGGGGGTGCTTCTGCGCGGTGCGGAGGATCTCCTCCTTCAGTCCGCCGCGTCCGCCGTACGGCCGGAAGACGCCGTCGGCGGCGGCATCGAGGCGTTTCTCGGCACCGGCGGGCAGGGTGTGCTCGGTGAGCCGGACCCCTTGCCGCTCCAGCTTCTCGGCCTGCTGTTCGGTGAGGTAGACCTCGACGGTGGCCGTGCCCTTGTCGGGTACCTGCTCGCCGAGTTCGTGGCCGTCCTGGCCGGCCGCCAGCAGCAGCGGTACCTGCCGCTGGGTGACGTCGGCGCGGAAGACCTTCACTTCGTCCGCGTCCGTGCCCTTGTCGGGGGACGCGGCTTCTCCGGGGCGTGCCTGGGCGGCGGGTTGCGCCTGTGCGACGGGTGCGAGGCCCGCTCCGCCGAGCAGGAGCGCGCCGAGAGCGAGGATCGATCTCGCTTTGTGTCTCATGAACCCCCCTTGCAGAGGTTCGCCACAGCAGCGAACAGGTTGCCAGGCTCATGACACTCGATGATCGAGTCAAGAGCGCGACTGCGACACGCACGGCACTTCCCGGTCACCCCTGCGCGGGGGCAGGGGTCACTCGGGTGGGGGGTGGTGGGGTGGGGGTCGGTGATGCGGAGCGCCGCCCGTGAGCCGCGCTCGGTCGGCACCAGCGGAGGCGGGGGGCGGGAGCGCCCGGCCCCACGGCCGGGGGAGGGCTGAGGCCCCACCCCCCCGCCCCCCCC
Source organism: Streptomyces sp. NPDC031049 (assembly GCF_055571015.1). NCBI lineage: Bacteria > Bacillati > Actinomycetota > Actinomycetes > Kitasatosporales > Streptomycetaceae > Streptomyces > Streptomyces sp. NPDC031049. Next base: position 272,156 of record NZ_JBVIGC010000005.1, on the reverse strand, counting down.
CCCCTCCGCCCGGGGCAGAAGTGCCCCCAAGCGGCACAGGTG
>NZ_JBVIGC010000005.1:225656-272104 GCF_055571015.1 Streptomyces sp. NPDC031049 | reverse complement strand
CGAGGGGCCCCCCCCCCCCCCCCCCCCCCCCCCCCCGCTCCCCCCCCCCCCCCCCCCCCCCCCCCCCCCCCCCCCCCCCCCCCCCGCCCCCCCCCCCCCCCCCCCCCCCCCCCGCGACCGGGGACGGCCGGAGCCCGCACCCGCAGGCCTCACATCGCCGCAGCCGCGGGCAGACGTGCCGCAGAGCGGCACGGGTGGGCGCGGCGGCACCCACAACGCCGGGCAGACAGGCACGGGGCCGGCCGGAGCCCGCGCCTGCGGCACCTTGTGACGCCGGGCGGGGCGGGGCCGGCTGCGGGGCGGCCCGCGTCCGGTCCGGGTCGGCGGAACCCGGGCGCCCCCTCGGACCGTCGGCTCGGGAACCCTCAGGCGGACGGCCGGCGCCGTCAGCCCGCGAGGTTGTCCGCCAGCTCCTCGGAGAGGTTGGCCTCCGTCCCCGGAATACCGAGGTCGGCCGCGCGCTTGTCGGCCATGGCCAGCAGCCGGCGGATACGGCCGGCGACGGCGTCCTTGGTCAGCGGCGGGTCGGCGAGCGCGCCCAGTTCCTCGAGCGAGGCCTGCTTGTGCTCCATCCGCAGCCGCCCCGCGGCGGCGAGGTGCTCGGGGACGTCCTCGCCGAGGATCTCCAGAGCGCGCTGCACACGCGCCCCCGCCGCGACGGCCGCCCGAGCCGACCGGCGCAGATTGGCGTCGTCGAAGTTGGCGAGCCGGTTGGCGGTCGCCCGCACCTCGCGCCGCAGCCGCCGCTCCTCCCAGGCGAGCACGGAGTCGTGCGCACCGAGCCGGGTGAGCAGCGCGCCGATCGCGTCGCCGTCGCGGACCACGACCCGGTCCACACCCCGCACCTCACGGGCCTTGGCCGCGATCGACAGCCGGCGGGCGGCGCCGACCAGGGCGAGCGCGGCCTCGGGACCGGGGCAGGTCACCTCCAGGGAGGAGGAACGCCCGGGCTCGGTGAGCGAACCGTGTGCGAGGAAGGCGCCGCGCCAGGCGGCCTCGGCGTCGCACGTGGCGCCCGACACCACCTGGGGAGGCAGGCCCCGGATCGGCCGGCCCCGCCCGTCCACCAGCCCCGTCTGCCGGGCGAGCTGGTCACCGCCGGCGACGACCCGGACCACGAACCGCGAACCACGGCGCAGCCCGCCGGGCGCCATCACGATCAGCTCGGAGCTGTGGCCGAAGATCTCCAGCACGTCCCGCTTGAGCCGGCGGGCCGCCCGCGCGGTGTCCAGCTCCGCCTCGATCACGATCCGCCCGCTGACCAGGTGGAGGCCGCCGGCGAACCGCAGGATGGCCGAGACCTCCGCCTTTCTGCAGCAGGTCCGGGTGACGGGAAGACGGGAGATCTCGTCCTTCACCGCTGCCGTCATCGCCATGGGCCGATCCTTCCATGCATCCGAAAAATACGGTCGTACGCGGCGGCCAGCAGCTCCGGGTCGTGCCTCGGGGTCCCGTCGGTCCGGGCCACCGGAGCCAGCTCGACCGCGGCGCCGAACCGCTTGGCGGCGTCGGTCAGCGAGTCCCGGTCGGGCACGGCGGCCTCGTCGGCCAGCACCACGTCCAGGGCGAGTTTAGGGGCGTGTCGTCCCAAAACCTCCAAATGACGCTGCGGGGAGAAGCCCTCGGTTTCTCCGGGCTGCGGGGCGAGGTTCAGGGAGAGCACCCGGCGCGCCTTGGTCTCGGTGAGCGCGTCCAGGAGGTCGGGGACCAGCAGGTGCGGGATGACCGAGGAGAACCAGGAGCCGGGCCCGAGCACCACCCAGTCCGCGTCGAGGACCGCCTCGACGGCTTCGGGGACGGCGGGCGGGTCGGCCGGCACCAGGTGCACGGACTGCACCTCCCCCGGCGTCAGGGCCACGGTCGCCTGGCCGCGGACCGTGTCGACCTCCTCGGGCCGCTCCGGGTCGTGCCCCCTGACCAGTGCCTGGAGCTCCAGCGGCACCGCGGACATGGGCAGCACGCGCCCGTGCGCGCCGAGCAGCTTGCCGACCAGGTCCAGGGCCTGGACGTGGTCGCCGAGCTGCTCCCAGAGGGCGACGATCAGCAGATTGCCGACCGCGTGGCCGTGCATCTCGCCCCTGGACTGGAAGCGGTGCTGGATGACGCGGGCCCAGGTCTGGCCCCAGTCGTCGTCGCCGCACAGCGCGGCGAGCGCCTTGCGCAGGTCACCGGGCGGCAGTACGCCCAGCTCGTCGCGCAGACGCCCGCTGGAGCCGCCGTCGTCGGCCACGGTGACGACGGCGGTGAGGTCGCCGGTGATCCGGCGCAGCGCGGCGAGCGAGGCGGACAGGCCCATGCCGCCACCCAGGGCGACGACCTTGGGCTGGGTGCCCCGGCGGCGCGGCCGGCCGCCGCGCGCCTCGGCGGACCGGCCGGTGCGGGCACCGCCGCCCCGGCCGCCGCGCCCCTCGGGCATCACCCTGCGCAGCCTGCTCAGCCGCGGAGTACGTTCGGTCATTCCCGTCCCATGTCCCGGTGGACGACCACCGTCTCCACGCCCTCGGCGGCGAGCCGCGCGGCGAGCTTCTCCGACATGGCCACCGAACGGTGCTTGCCGCCCGTACAGCCCACGGCGATGGTCACGTAGCGCTTGCCCTCACGACGGTAGCCCGCGGCAACGAGCTGGAGCAGCTCGGCGTAGCGGTCCAGGAACTCCTTGGCACCGGGCTGGTTGAGGACGTACGCCGACACCTCCTCGTTCAGGCCGGTGAAGGGGCGCAGCTCCGGCACCCAGTGCGGGTTGGGCAGGAACCGCATGTCCACGACCAGGTCGGCGTCGACCGGGAGGCCGTACTTGAAGCCGAAGGACATCACCGTGGCCCGCAGCTCGGGCTCCTCCTCGCCGGCGAACTGGGCGTCCATCTTGGCGCGCAGCTCGTGGACGTTGAGGCTGGAGGTGTCGATCACCAGGTCGGCGTCGCCGCGCAGCTCGCGCAGCAGCTCCCGCTCGGCGGCGATGCCGTCGACGATGCGGCCGTCGCCCTGGAGGGGGTGCGGACGGCGCACCGACTCGAAGCGGCGGACCAGGGCCTCGTCGGAGGACTCCAGGAAGACGATCCGCCGGGTGACGCCGCGGGCGTCGAGGTCCGCGAGGGACTCGCGCAGGGCGTCGAAGAAGCGCCGGCCGCGGACGTCGACGACGACCGCGATCCGGGCCACGTTGCCCTGCGAGCGGGCGCCCAGTTCCACCATGGTGGGGATCAGGGCGGGCGGCAGGTTGTCGACGACGAACCAGCCGAGGTCCTCCAGGCACTTCGCGGCCGTCGAACGGCCGGCCCCGGACATGCCGGAGATGATCACCAGCTCGGGGATGGCCGCGTCGGCGGCGCCGTTGTTGTCCTTGCCCGTACTCACCTGTGCTCCGTCGTCCTGACTCCGGCCGGGGCCGGTCTCGCGCGCGGGCGCGTCCACGGCGGCGCTGCCGTGTCCCTCGCCCGGTCCGTCTCCCGGTTCCTCACCCGCTCCCGAGGCGGTCGGGGCGGGGGCCGGACCTGCCGTTCCGCTCGTCCGTCCCGGCTCCGCCGCGCCTTCGGCCGTCGGCCGGGCCCGGTCCGGCCCGCCCGCGCCGGTGGCGGGGTCGTCGGGGGTGCGCTCGGGCGGGCCGTCGGCCCGGGCCGGTTCCGCTGTGCGGTGTGTGTCGTGCTCGGTCATCTCTCCTGCCCCCGTCGTTCGTCCGGGGATCCCGCGGTCACGGGCTCCCCCGGAGCGTCCGCCGTCGTCTCGGGCGCCCCGTCCTCGTCGTCTTCAATGATCTCTCCGGTCGCCGTGTTCACGGCGGGTGCGGCCGGGGCCGCGCGGGCGAAGGCCGCGAGCACGGTCTCGGCCGTCTTGCGGCCTATGCCGGGAACCTCGCAGATCTGGTCGAGGGTCGCGGACCGCAGCTTCTTCACCGAACCGAAGTGTTTGATCAGCGCCTGCTTGCGCGTCTCGCCGAGTCCCGGCACGTCGTCCAGCGGGCTCGACCGGAAGCGCTTGGCCCGCTTGCTGCGCTGGTAGGTGATGGCGAAGCGGTGGGCCTCGTCACGGACGCGCTGGAGCAGGTACAGCCCCTCGCTGGTGCGTGGCAGGACCACCGGGTCGTCCTCGCCGGGCAGCCAGACCTCCTCCAGCCGCTTGGCCAGGCCGCACACCGCCACGTCGTCGATGCCCAGCTCGTCGAGGGCCCGCTGGGCCGCGGCCACCTGCGGCTGCCCGCCGTCGACGACGACGAGCTGGGGCGGGTAGGCGAAGCGCCTCGGGCGGCCGTCGTCGTCCTGGAGGGCGTCCAGCGCCTCCACGACCTCCCCGTTGCCCTGCTCCTGGCCCTGAGACCACTCGCCGGTCCTCTCCTTCTCGGCGAGGTAGCGGCGGAACCGGCGGGTGATCACCTCGTGCATGGATCGGACATCGTCCTGACCGGCGAATCCCTTGATCTGGAAGCGCCGGTACTCGCTCTTGCGGGCCAGTCCGTCCTCGAAGACGACCATGGAGGCCACCACGTCCTCGCCCTGGAGGTGCGAGATGTCGTAGCACTCCACGCGCAGCGGGGCGCTGTCCAGGCCGAGGGCCTCGGCGATCTCCTCCAGGGCGCGCGAGCGGGTGGTCAGGTCGGAGGCGCGCTTGGTCTTGTGCAGCGCGAGCGCCTGCTGGGCGTTGCGCTGCACCGTCTCCATCAGGGCCTTCTTGTCGCCGCGCTGCGGAATGCGCAGGGACACGCCCGAGCCGCGCCGGCCGGCCAGCCACTCCTGCACCGGCTCCACCGGGTCGGGCAGTGCCGGGACCAGCACCTCCTTGGGGACGGCGTCGCCGCTCTCCTCCCCGTAGAGCTGCTGGAGGGCGTGCTCGACGAGGGCGCCGGTGGTGATCTCCTCCACCTTGTCGGTGACCCAGCCGCGCTGGCCGCGCACCCGGCCGCCGCGCACGTGAAAGATCTGGACGGCCGCCTCCAGCTCGTCCTCGGCGACGGCGATCAGGTCGGCGTCGGTGGCGTCGGCCAGTACGACCGCGTTCTTCTCCATGGCCTTCTTCAGCGCGCCGATGTCGTCGCGCAGGCGGGCCGCCCGCTCGTACTCCATCTCCTCGGCGGCCTCGCCCATCTGCCGCTCGAGCCGGCGCAGATAGGTGCCCGTACGGCCGGCCATGAAGTCGCAGAACTCCTCGGCCAGCTCCCGGTGCTCCTCGGCGGAGACACGCTCGACACAGGGCGCGGAGCACTTGCCGATGTAGCCGAGGAGGCACGGGCGGCCGGTGCGGGCGGCGTTCTTGAAGACGCCGGCCGAGCAGGTGCGGACCGGGAAGACGCGCAGCAGCAGGTCGACCGTGTCGCGGATCGCCCACGCGTGCGCGTACGGCCCGAAATAGCGCACGCCCTTCTTCTTGTGGCCGCGCATCACCTGGACGCGGGGGAACTCCTCGTTCATCGTCACCGCGAGGTACGGGTAGCTCTTGTCGTCGCGGTACTTGACGTTGAACCGGGGGTCGTACTCCTTGATCCAGGAGTACTCCAGCTGGAGGGCCTCGACCTCCGTGGACACCACCGTCCACTCCACGGACGCGGCCGTGGTGACCATGGTGCGCGTGCGCGGGTGCAGGTTCGCCACGTCCTGGAAGTAGTTCGCCAGGCGTTGGCGCAGGCTCTTCGCCTTTCCGACGTAGATCACCCGGCGGTGCTCGTCCCGGAACCTGTACACCCCGGGGGTGTCCGGGATCTGTCCCGGACTGGGGCGGTAGCTGGAGGGGTCGGCCATGACTCACACCCTACTGGCGCGGACCGACACTCCGGCGGGCCTGTGGACAGCGCCCCGCGGGGCCTGTGGATCACCGGTCCGGCCATCCGGCCGACGCCCCCGCGGTCCCGGCCCTCCCGCCCGCGGGGCACCCGGTGCGATCTCGGCCAGCCGAGCGTCCGGCTCACGTCGAGGGTGTTGTCGGGACTAGGTCAACACGCTTCAATGCGGGGGAACTCGGGGCCCCTGAACGGGGTGCACGGACGTGCGGACGCGCCTGCGCCGCGACGGGGGCGGCCGGCTCCGGGGCTCCGCGTCGAACGGTCTGACCAGCCGTCGTGAACATTCACAGAAAGGCCCCTGCATGCCGCACGCCACACAGCACGCGGACGTCGCCACCGCCGAACTCGACTCCGCCCTGCGCGGTGGCCCCTTCCACGTCGCCCTGCGCGCCGCGATCGCCGCGCGGGGGCTGCCGTTGCAGCGTGTGCAGCACCACCTGTCCCGGCACGGGGTGAAGGTGGGTGTCACCAGCCTCAGCTACTGGCAGCAGGGTGCCCGGCGCCCGCAGCGCCCGGAGTCGCTGCGGGCCGTGCGGGCCCTGGAGGAGATACTCCAGCTGCCCGAGGAGTCGCTGATCCGGCTGCTGGCCGAGGCCGGCGGACACCCGTCGGAGCAGCGGCCCACGCACCGCTCCTACCGCGCCCGGGTGGCGGCGTCGGGGGTCCTCGACCGGCTGCTGGCCGAGCTGGACCATCCGCCGGACGGCGGGCTGCACGCCGTCGCCCACCACGAGCGGGTGCGGATCGGGCCGCACCGCGAACTGGCCGCCCGGGAGTCGCACCTCATCGTCCGCGCCCACCGGGACGGCGTCGACCGCTTCCTGGCCGTCCACCACGGCGACCCCGGGTGCGCGCCCGGCCGGATGGCAGCGCACGCCCTGGAGAACTGCCGCACCGGACGCGTCCGCCGGCATCACGAGACCGGGATACTGGTCGTCGAGCTGCTCTTCGACACCCGGCTGCGTGCCGGGGACACCCATCTGTTCCGCTACGGCGTCGAGGACGGCACGGCGGGCGCGTCCCGCGAGTGCGTCCGGGAGTTCGACACGGCGGGCGGGCAGTACGCGCTCCAGGTGCGCTTCGACGCGGCGGCCCTGCCGGCCCGCTGCCACCGGTTCACCCAGCACTCGGCGGCGGCGCCGCGCGGGGGGCGTCAGGAGCTGGAGCTCAGCGGGCGGCACCACTCGGTGCATCTGGTGGAGCCCCGGGTCAGGTCGGGGATCCTGGGGATCGGCTGGGACTGGGAGTGACGCGTCCGGGGCGCGGAGCGGAAGCGGCCCGGCACCGGCCGGGACCGGGAGCGACCCGCGCGGCCTGAGGCGGCGGCGTCAGGACTCCGGGCCGGCGACGATCCTGCCGTTGTCCACCTGGACCGGCAGTTCCTTCAGCGGGACGGTCGCCGGAGCGTGCAGCACCTCGCCGGTCGTCGCGTCGAACTCGCTGCCGTGGCAGAAGCAGGTCAGCCTGGTCCCCTCCAGCTTGGTCATGGGGCACCCCGCGTGCGTGCACACCGAGCTGTAGGCCTTGAGCGAGCCGTCCGCGGCCCGGCTGACCACCACCTTCTGGTCCCGGTACAGCTTCGCGCCGCCCTGGGCGACCTCGTTCTCGCCGCCCAGCTCCACGGGCTCGGTCAGCCTGCCGGGCCCCTCGGCGCCCTCACCCGGCGCGCACGCGGCGGCGCCCAGACCGGCGACGGGTGCGACGGCGGCTCCCCGCAGGACGGTACGACGGCTCGGGGCGGGGCGGCCGGGCATGGGGGCTCTCCACAGGTCAGGGGCTTGTGCACGCCGACCATAGCGAGCGGTCGCGTGCGGGGCGGCACCGGGGCCGGGTGACGTAAACGCTTGCGCAAGCGTTTACGTCCGCCTCCGAATGGGATACGGTCCCCGCCGACGGCGAAACGAGGAGGGGGCGGGCCGATGGCGACCATGGCCGACGTCGCACGGAGCGCCGGCGTCTCCGTCGCGACCGTCTCGCACGTGCTGAACGGCACCCGGCCGGTACTCCCCCACACCCGCCAGGCCGTCCTGGACGCCGTGGACGAACTCGGCTACACCCCCAACACCCTCGCCCGCTCCCTGGTGACCGCCCGCACCCGGTCCATCGGGCTCGCCGTCTCGGCTATCAGCAACCCCTACTTCACGGAGATCCTCCAGGGCGTCGAGGCCGCCGCCCTGGAGCACGGCTACGGGCTGCTCATCGCCGATCCGCACGACGACCCGGGCCATGAGCGCACGGTCGTCCAGCTGCTCCACGAACGCCGGGTGGACGGCATGATCGTCGCCCCCTCGCCGGACCCCCGCGACCTCCTGGCCTACCTCGGCAGGCACCGGGTGCCCGCGGTGCTCCTGGACCGCGTCGTGGACGCCCCCGAGGACGGCACCCCGCGGTTCGACCAGGTGTGCGCCGACAGCGCCGAGCCGACGGCACGGCTGGTCACCCACCTCGCCGGGCTCGGCCACCGGCGGATCGGCCTGGTCGCCGGCCGGTCCGGGCTCAGCACCACGCGGGAGCGGATCACGGGGTACCGGCACGGGCTCGCCGCGGCCGGGCTGCCGTACGACGAACGGCTGGTCGTGCACGGCGACTCCCAGGCGACCGGCGGCACCCGCGCCACGGGGGACCTGCTGTCCCTGGCGGTGCCGCCCAGCGCGCTGGTGACCGCCAACAACGCGATGACCATCGGTGCCCTGCGCGCCCTGCGCGACCAGGGTCTGTCCGTGCCCGGCGACATCGCCCTGTGCTGCTTCGACGACTTCGCCTGGGCGGATCTGTTCGAACCCCGGCTCACGGCGATCGCCCAGCCCAGCAGGGAGATCGGCGCCCGGTCCGTACGCGTGCTGCTGGAGCGCCTGGCCGAGCCGGAGCGGCCCGCCAGGACCGTGCGCCTGCCCTGCTCCTTCGTCCACCGCACCTCGTGCGGCTGCCCGGAACAGTCGGCCGAGAAAGGAACCCCCGCATGATCGTCGTCGCCGGTGAGGCACTGATCGACCTGGTACCGCAGGGCACGGGCGCCCTCGCCGCGCTGACTCCGGCGCTCGGCGGCGGCCCGTACAACACGGCCGTGGCGCTGGGCCGGCTCGGCTCGCCCGTCGCCTTCTGCTCCCGGGTGTCCGAGGACGCCTTCGGCGAGGCGTTGCTGGACCGGCTGCGGGAGACGGGCGTGGACGTGACCCCCGTGCAGCGCGGTGCCGAGCCGACCACGCTCGCCGTCGCCACGGTCGGCGCGGACGGCTCGGCCGCGTACTCCTTCTACGTCGAGGGGACGGCCGACCGGCTGTTCAGCGCCCCCGCCGCACTGCCGCCCGGCACCAGAGCGGTGTCGTTCGGCACGTGCTCCCTGGTGCTGGAGCCCGGGGCGAGCGCGTACGAGGAGCTGATGCGCGGCGCGGCGGCCCAGGGGGTGTTCACGGCGCTGGACCCGAACATCCGGGCCGGGCTGATCGCGGACCCGGACGCCTACCGGGCCCGGTTCAAGAGCTGGCTGCCGTCGGTGTCGCTGCTGAAGCTGTCCGCCGAGGACGCCGAGTGGCTCGGCGGCGGCCCGCGCGAGTGGCTGGCGGCCGGCCCTGCCGCGGTCGTCGTCACCCGGGGCGGCGACGGGCTGACCGTGTTCACCCGCGACGGCGGCGAGTACGCGGTGCCGGGCGAGCGGGTCGACGTGGTCGACACGATCGGCGCGGGCGACACGGTGAACGCGGCGCTGCTGCACGGCCTGGCGGCGCGGGACGCGCTCGACCAGGACTCGCTGGCCGCGCTGGGCCCGGACGGCTGGGCGGACCTGCTGGGCTTCGCCGCCAGGGCCGCGGCGGTCACCTGCTCCCGCGCGGGCGCGGAGCCGCCGTACGCCCACGAGATGGCCGGCTGACGGGCCCGGCTCCGGCCGTCACCGCCGACTCGTCGACCGGCTCGGCGACGCGGGGCCCCACGCAGCGGGGCCCCACGTCGCAATCCGGGCGCCAGGCCGGCGGACGCGCCGTGCGCGGGCGGGCGTCCCGTGCGCTTACGGAGACGGCGTGCGCCTACGGAAGCGGTGTGCGCCTACGGGGGCGCCGTACGCATACGGGCGCGGCATGTGCAGTCGGAGGCGGCAGCGCATACGGAGGCGCCGTGTCCCCCGGCGTTTGCGGGGGACACGGCGCGTCGTGCTGCCGCCGGGCGTGCCGGGCGTCAGGCCTTGCGGGTCCGTGTCGTCTTCTTCGCGGCGGCCTTGGTGGCCCCGGCCGTCCTGGCGGACGCACCGTCGACCTTCTTGGTGGCCGTCTTCTTCGCGGCCGTCCTGGCGGCCACGGTCTTGGCCGCCGCCTTGCGGGGGGCCTTGACCGGTGCCGCGTCGCTGATCCTCTCGGCGCCCAGGATGTCCCGCAGGAACTTGCCGGTGTGGCTGGCCGGGACCGCGGCGACCTGCTCGGGGGTGCCCTCCGCCACGACCAGGCCACCGCCCGCGCCGCCCTCGGGGCCCATGTCGACGATCCAGTCGGCGGTCTTGATCACGTCGAGGTTGTGCTCGATGACGATGACCGTGTTGCCCTTGTCGACCAGGCCGGACAGGACCCTGAGCAGCTTGCTGATGTCCTCGAAGTGCAGACCGGTGGTCGGCTCGTCCAGGACGTAGACCGTGCGGCCGGTGGAGCGCTTCTGCAGCTCGCTGGCGAGCTTCACGCGCTGCGCCTCGCCGCCGGACAGGGTGGTCGCCGACTGGCCGAGCCGGACGTACCCCAGACCGACGTCCTTCAGCGTCTTCAGGTGGCGGGCGATCGCGGGGACCGCCTCGAAGAACTCCGTGGCCTCCTCGATCGGCATGTTCAGGACGTCGGCGATGGACTTGCCCTTGTAGTGGACCTCCAGGGTCTCCCGGTTGTACCGGGCACCGTGGCAGACCTCGCACGGGACGTAGACGTCCGGGAGGAAGTTCATCTCGATCTTGATGGTGCCGTCGCCCGCGCAGTTCTCGCAGCGTCCGCCCTTGACGTTGAAGGAGAAGCGTCCGGGCATGTAGCCGCGGACCTTCGCCTCGGTCGTCTCGGCGAACAGCTTGCGGATGTGGTCGAAGACACCGGTGTACGTCGCCGGGTTGGACCGCGGGGTGCGGCCGATGGGCGACTGGTCGACGTGGACCACCTTGTCGACCTGGTCGTCGCCGTCCACGCGCGTGTGCCGTCCCGGAACGCTGCGGGCACCGTTCAGCTCGCGGGCGAGGTGGGTGTAGAGGATGTCGTTGACCAGCGTCGACTTGCCGGAGCCGGAGACACCGGTGACGGCCGTGAACACGCCCAGCGGGAAGGAGACGTCGATGTCCTGGAGGTTGTTCTCGCGGGCGCCGTGCACCGTCAGCTGCCGGGACGGGTCGCGCGGGCGCCGGACGTCGGGCAGCGGGATGGCCTTCTTGCCTGCGAGGTACTGGCCGGTCTGCGACTCGGCGTTGGCGAGCAGCTCCTTCAGGGAGCCGCTGTGCACCACCTTGCCGCCGTGCTCACCGGCGCCGGGGCCGATGTCGACGATCCAGTCGGCCGTCTTGATGGTGTCCTCGTCGTGCTCGACGACGATGAGCGTGTTGCCCATGTCGCGGAGCCGGACCAGGGTCTCGATTAGCCGGTGGTTGTCGCGCTGGTGCAGTCCGATGGAGGGCTCGTCCAGGACGTAGAGCACGCCGACGAGACCGGAGCCGATCTGGGTGGCCAGGCGGATGCGCTGGGCCTCGCCGCCGGAGAGCGTGCCGGCCGCGCGGTTCAGCGAGAGGTAGTCCAGGCCGACGTCGACCAGGAACCGCAGCCGCTCGTTGACCTCCTTCAGCACCCGCTCGGCGATCTTCTTGTCGCGGGCGGTGAGCTTCAGCTCGCCCAGGAAGTCCGCGCAGTCGCTGATGGACATGGCGGAGACCTCGGCGATGGACCTGCCCATGATCGTCACCGACAGGACCACGGGCTTGAGGCGGGTCCCCGCGCAGCTGGGGCAGGGCACCTCCCGCATGTAGCCCTCGAAGCGCTCCCGGCTGGCGTCGCTCTCGGCCTCGCTGTGCCGGCGCTTGACGAACGGGACGGCGCCCTCGAAGGCCGTGGTGTAGCGGCGCTCGCGGCCGTACCGGTTGCGGTAGCGGACCTCGACCTGGGTCTTGTGGCCGTGCAGCAGGGCCTTCTTGGCACGCTGCGGCAGCCCGGCGAAGGGGATGTCGGTGCGGAAGCCGAGGGCGTCCGCCAGGGCGCCGATCAGACGGCCGAAGTAGTCCTTGGTGTGGCCGTGCGACCAGGGGTGGATGGCGCCCTCGTCCAGGGACTTGTCCGGGTCGGGGACGATCAGCTCCGGGTCGACCTCCATGCGCGTGCCGATGCCCGTGCAGTCGGGGCAGGCGCCGAAGGGCGAGTTGAAGGAGAAGGAGCGCGGCTCCAGCTCCTCGAAGGACAGGTCGTCGTACGGGCAGTAGAGGTGCTCCGAGTACATCCGCTCGCGCTCGGGGTCGTCCTCGGGGAGGTCGACGAAGTCCAGCACGACCATGCCGCCGGACAGGCCGAGCGCGGTCTCCACGGAGTCGGTGAGCCGGCGCTTGGCGGAGTCCTTCACCGTGAGGCGGTCGACGACCACCTCGATGGTGTGCTTCTCCTGCTTCTTCAGCGTGGGCGGCTGGGAGAGCTGGACGGTCTCGCCGTCCACGCGCGCGCGGGAGTAGCCCTTGGTCTGGAGGTCGGCGAAGAGGTCGACGAACTCGCCCTTGCGCTCGCGCACCAGCGGGGACAGCACCTGGAAGCGGCTGCCCTCGGGCAGCTCCAGCACCTTGTCGACGATGGCCTGCGGCGACTGGCGCGAGATCGGCCGGCCGCACTCGGGGCAGTGCGGCTTGCCGATGCGGGCGAAGAGCAGGCGCAGGTAGTCGTAGACCTCGGTGATGGTGCCGACCGTGGAGCGCGGGTTGCGCGAGGTCGACTTCTGGTCGATGGAGACGGCCGGGGAGAGCCCCTCGATGAAGTCGACGTCCGGCTTGTCCATCTGGCCGAGGAACTGCCGGGCGTAGGAGGAGAGCGACTCCACGTAGCGCCGCTGGCCCTCGGCGAAGATCGTGTCGAAGGCCAGGGAGGACTTGCCCGAGCCGGACAGGCCCGTGAAGACGATGAGCGAGTCCCGGGGCAGGTCGAGCGACACGTTCTTCAGGTTGTGCTCGCGCGCGCCACGGACGATGAGACGGTCGGCCACGCCGGTCCGCACCTTTCTTGAGAGAAGCGACAGGGGCGGGGCCCCCGTCCTTCTCAGACTAGGGGGAGCCACTGACAACGCCGGTCGGATTCACGGGTTGTCAACAAACCCCGGCTCTCCAGCATGCCCGACGCCGCACTCGACCATATAGCACGTGCATTCGATTTGAGGACGCTGTCCGGAACCTTCACCCGAAGGTGTGGCCCCGGCTAGGGTCAGCACCATGATTGATCACGCTCATGACCTGGCGTCTGTACGCGACGCGACCGACCGGCTGCTCACCGCGGTCGGCAAACTGGACAACGCGGCCGTGACGGAGCCGTCACGGCTGCCGGGCTGGACCCGCGGCCATGTGCTGGCCCACGTCGCCCGCAACGCGGACGCGCTCGTGAACGTCCTCGAAGGCCGCCCCATGTACGCCTCCGCCGAGGCGCGGGACGCCGACATCGAGCGGGACGCCCCGCGGCCCCTGGACGTGCACCTCGCCGACGTGCGTGACAGCGGTGCCCGCTTCCAGGAGGCCGGGGCCGCGCCGGCCGACTGGTCGCGCACGGTGGAGCTGCGCAACGGGGTCACCGACTCGGCGTCCCGGGTGCCGTTCCGCCGGTGGGTCGAGGTCGAGCTGCACCACGTGGACCTCGGCGTCGGGTATGAGCTGGAGGATCTCCCGGCGGAGTTCACGGAACGGGAGACCGCGTTCCTCGCGGAGCGCTTCGCCGGGCACAAGGACGTCCCTGCGGTCCGGCTCACGGACGGCACGCACGCGTGGAGCACCGGGGGCGGCGCCGAGGGGGGCCCGGTGACGGTCGAGGGCACACCCGCCGACCTGCTCGGCTGGCTCGCCGGCCGGCGCGACGGCTCCGGGCTGACCGTGACCGGTGGGGCGCTGCCGGCCCTCCCGCCGCTGTAGGCCCCGCGCCTGCGGGACCCGGACGACAGGGCCTAGGCTGGCGGCCATGACGTACAGCGGAGAGGTGACGGTGGGCGGGCCCGCCGACGTGCATGAGCTGGCAGACCTGATGATCACCAAGATCGCGGTCGGCCCGATGAACAACAACGCCTACCTGCTGCGCTGCCGGGCCACCGACGAGCAGCTGCTCGTCGACGCCGCCGCCGACGCGGAGACCCTGCTCGGCATGATCGGCGGCGACGGCATCGCGTCCGTCGTCACCACGCACCGGCACGGCGACCACTGGCAGGCACTGGCCGAAGTGGTCGCCGCCACCGGCGCCCGCACCCACGCGGGCCGCGACGACGCCGAGGGCATCCCCGTGCCGACCGACGTCCTGCTGGACGACGGCGACACCGTCCGGGTGGGGCGCGTGGAACTCACCGCGCGCCACCTGGTCGGGCACACGCCGGGCTCCATCGCCCTGGTCTACGACGACCCGCACGGGCACCCGCACGTCTTCACCGGGGACTGTCTCTTCCCGGGCGGGGTGGGCAACACCCACGACGACCCGAAGGCGTTCGCGAGCCTGATCCACGACGTGGAGACCAAGATCTTCGACGTCCTCCCGGACGAGACCTGGGTCTACCCGGGCCACGGCAACGACACCACGCTGGGCGCGGAGCGCCCGCACCTGCCGGAGTGGCACGCGCGCGGGTGGTGAGCCGGCGTCCCCGCCGGGCGGATCCGCAGAGAGTCGGGCGGGAGGCGGAGTCGGGCGTGACCGTGGCACGGGGCCGAGTCCGCGACACAGCATCGAGCCCGGGCCGCCGGCTCAGGTCCTGGCCTGCCCGGCCCCCGCGAGGGTGGCGATCCGCTCCACGCCGAAGACGTACCCCTGGACCCCGCAGCCCGCGATGACGCCGTCGGCGCGCAGCGACACATAGGAGTGGTGCCGGAACTCCTCGCGCTTGTGGATGTTGGAGATGTGGACCTCCACCACCGGGAGCCCGTCGCAGGTGTTGAGCGCATCCAGGATCGCGACGGACGTGTGCGAGTAGGCGGCCGGGTTGATCACGATCCCGCAGTGGTTCAGGCGGGCCTCGTGGATCCAGTCGACCAGCTCGCCCTCGTGGTTGGACTGCCGGAAGTCCACCGTGCCGCCGTGCGCCGCGGCCGCCTCGGCGCACATCGCCTCGATGTCGGCGAGGGTGTCGGAGCCGTAGATCTCCGGCTGCCGCCGGCCGAGCAGGTTCAGATTGGGGCCGTTGAGGATCATGATCGGGGCGTTGGCCAGGCTGCGGGGCACGGTGCGCTTCCTCCGGTCCGTTCGCGGTACGCGGTCCGGCCGGACCGCTGCTGCCCCCGGTCTATCACGGCCCTACGGATTGATCGCCAGCTCCAGGTAGGCCGCGAACAGGACCAGGTGGACGCCTCCTTGCAGCGGCGTGGCGCGGCCCGGTACGACGGTCAGCGAGGCGACCACGACGGTCAGGGCGAGCAGCACCATGTGGGTGGCGCCGAGGCCGAGGACGAGGGGTCCGGAGAGCCAGACGGAGGCGAGGGCGACGGCGGGGATGGTCAGGCCGATGCTGGCCATGGCCGAGCCGAGCGCGAGGTTCAGGCTGGTCTGCACCCGGTCGCGGCGGGCGGTGCGCACCGCGGCGATGGTCTCGGGCAGCAGCACCAGCAGGGCGATGACGACACCGACGACGGCGTGGGGCAGTCCGGCCGCCTCCACGCCGTCCTCGATGGTGGGCGAGACGCCTTTCGCCAGGCCGACCACGCCGATCAGTGCCAGGCCCAGCAGAACGAGGCTGAGCAGGGCGACACGGGCGGTCGGCGGCTCGGCGTGCCGCTCGGCGGTGATCACCTCGCCCTGCCGGGTGATCGGCAGGAAGTAGTCGCGGTGCCGCACCGTCAGGGTCGCGATGAACAGCGCGTACAGGATCAGCGAGGAGACCGCGGCGAAGGTGAGCTGCACCGTGGAGAACTCGGGTCCCGGCTTGCTGGTGGTGAACGTCGGCAGCGCCAGGCTGAGGGTGGCCAGCGTGGCGACGGTGGCCAGGGCCGCGCCGGTGCCCTCCGGGTTGAAGACGGCCGTGCCGTGCCGCAGGGAGGCCACGAGCAGGCTGATGCCGACCACGCCGTTGCAGGTGATCATGACGGCCGCGAAGACGGTGTCCCGGGCGAGGGTGGCGCTCTTGTCGCCGCCGTCTGCCATCAGAGTCACGATGAGGGCGACCTCGATGACCGTGACGGCGACTGCGAGGACGAGCGAGCCGAAGGGTTCGCCGACCCGGTGGGCGACGACCTCGGCGTGGTGGACGGCGGCCAGGACGGCCCCCGCGAGGACGAGCGTCGCCAGGCCGACGACCACTCCCGGCACCTCGCGCCCCCAGGTGAACAGCAGCAGCACCACCGCGATCACGGGCACGACGGTCGTCCACTGCGTCATGAGCGCCCAGGACCGAGTGATCATGCCGTGATCGTCGCAGAGGCGCCGGGGGCCCGCACGCCGTCGTGGCACGGCGTGAGCGCCGGGAGCGGCGGCGGCTTTGGCCGCGCACCGCTCCCGGCGCTCTGAGACTCTCCGGAGGACCGGAGCCGTCAGGCGTCGACGCTGTCCTTCGCGACGTCGCCGTCCTGGGGGCGCTCCGCCTCGGCCGCCGCCTGCTTCCTGGAGGCGCGCAGGCTGGTGATCGTGGTGACGACGAGGACCGAGCAGATGACGCCCAGCGAGACCGGGATGCTGATCTCCGGGACGTGGACGCCGGACTCGTGCAGCGCGTGCAGCACCAGCTTGACGCCGATGAAGCCCAGGATGATGGACAGGCCGTACGAGAGGTGGACCAGCTTCTTCAGCAGGCCGCCGATGAGGAAGTACAGCTGCCGCAGACCCATCAGGGCGAACGCGTTGGCCGTGAAGACGATGTACGGGTCCTGGGTCAGGCCGAAGATCGCGGGGATCGAGTCGAGCGCGAAGAGCACGTCCGTGGTGCCGATCGCGAGCATCACGACCAGCATCGGGGTCATGACCCGCTTGCCGTTCTCCTGGATCCACAGCTTGGTGCCGTGGTACCGGTCGGCGACGCCGAAGCGGCGCTCGGCGGCCTTGAGGAGCTTGTTCTCCTCGTACTCCTCTTCCTCCTGGTCGGCGCGGGCCTCCTGGATGAGCTTCCAGGCGGTCCAGATCAGGAAGGCACCGAAGATGTAGAAGACCCAGGAGAAGCTGGCGATGATCGCGGCGCCCGCGGCGATGAAGACGGCCCTGAGGACCAGGGCTATGAGCACACCGACGAGGAGCACCCGCTGCTGGTACTGCGACGGCACCGCGAACTTCGCCATGATCAGGACGAAGACGAAGAGGTTGTCGACGCTCAGCGACTTCTCGGTGATGAAGCCGGCGAAGAACTCACCGGCGGGCTGGCCGCCGCCGAAGATGAACAGGCCGATGCCGAAGAGTCCGGCCAGCACGATCCAGACGACCGTCCAGATACCGGCTTCCTTGATCGATACGTCGTGCGGTTTGCGGCCGATGAAGAAATCGACGGCAATGAGGGCGGCAAGGCCCACGACGGTCAGGACCCACAGGGTCGTCGAAACTTCCACTACGCCTCCGGCAGTACGTCACACGGCAGATGTCAGCGTCGTCGCTGCCGGAGGTCTCTTCCACCCCGGGCGACCGGTGCGCATGTCGCGCACGGCAGCCCGCGGGCCGACGCCCCGGGATCTGGCCTGATCCGTATTGACGGGGACGCCGCAGCAGACAGGGAGTACTCCCCTCCGTACGGACGACAGTACCCCATTCCCCAAAGGAAGGTAAAGAGATCTGCAAATAAAGCTCAAAGGGGCTGGTGGGAGCGCTCTCGCCCGGACCGGGCCATGGACTACCGGTTCCGCCCGGACCGGGTCATGGGACCACCGGTTCCGCCCCGGCCCACCGGCCTACCGGTTCCACGTGCGGCGGGCCTCCGCGACACGCGTGAGGACCTGCTGGAGCACCTGGCTGCCGGGCGGCACCAGGGCGGGTTCGTAGGTCCAGGCGTGTCCGACCCAGGGGTCGGCGAGATGGTCGTCGGCCACCGGGGTCAGCCGCAGCAGCGACCGCCACAGCGGGTCCAGCAGCGGCCCGTAGCCGCCCGACTCCTCGCGGTCGGCGACCATCATCAGATGGACGCCGACGGACGGGCCCTCGTCCGCGAGGTAGCGGAGCTGGTTGACGGCGCGGTCGTCGAAGCCGTGCGGGAAGTCGTTGACGATGAGCAGTTGCTGTGAGGTGTCGAAGCCGGGCGGGAGTGAGTCGGCGGCACCGCCGCGGACCGCCATCTGCACCAGGTCGACGCGTTGGGTGAGCCGGGCGAGGACGTCCGCGACGCCCGCGGCGCCGAGGGCGGGCGGGCCCGCGAGCACGCCGGTTCCGGCCAGCGGCGCCAGCGCCTGCGCGCCGGCCCCGGCGGGGTCGACGACGTGCACGGTGAAGTCGCCCGCCGGGTGGACGGCGAGCAGCCGGGCGGCGTGCGCCACGGCGGCGTCCAGGGCGAGGCGGCGCAGTTCGTGGGAGTCGGCGAAGGAACCGCCGGACGCCCCGGACCGTCCGCTGTCGATCCACAGCCCGCGCTCCAGCGGCAGCCGGACGAGCAGCGGAATGCGTATCCGATCGGCCTCCGGCAGATGCAGGTCGCCCAGGCGCATGGCCATGGGAAGCTCCATCGGCACGCGGTAGCCGTGCCAGACGGGGTTGTCCCAGCCGGCGTAGGCGGGCGGCAGGGCGGGCTCGACCACCTCGGCCTCGGCGGCGAGCTGGGCGAGGTCGCGGTCGAGGGCCTCCCTGGCCTGGTCGACCAGCGCGTCGTGCCGGGCGCGGGCCGCCTCGCGGGCGGCGTCGCCCTGACCGCCGATGCGGCTGCGCGGGTCGGACAGGACCCGGTCGAGTTCCTTCTCCATACGGGACTCGGCGAAGTCGACGGCGCTGCGGTAGGCGGCGGTGGTGCGGGCCAGGTCCTCGAACATGCCCCACACCTGGTTGTAGAGCCGCTCGTCCATGGACCAGCCGGTCGCGTCACCGGCGACGGGGCGCGCGGGCTGCCCGGGGGCGGCGGGAGGCGCGGTCGGAGGGGGCGGAGGCGGGGCGGCCGGCCGCCGGCGCGGGTGGCTGTAGTCGATGGGGCCACGGGAGGCGGGGGCCTCATGCTGGCCGGCGGTCTCCCCCGCGCCGCCGCCGGTGTGCGGGGGCTGCTGGGGGCCGGGGTGGGCGGCGTGCCCGGGCTGGCCGGGCTGGCCGGGTGCGGCGGACGGGGCCTGGGCACCGGGCATTCCTTGGACGCCCGGCGTCCCGTGGATGCCAGACGTTCCCTGCGTACCGGTCGAGTCCTGAGTGCCGTAAGCCGCCTGAGCGCCGTACGGGCCGGGCGGCGCGACGGGGCCCGGGGTCGGCTGGGGTGCCGCGCCGCCGTGGTCGGTGCGGGCACCGCCCTGGTCGGGGCGGGCGGCCGGGGTCGCGGCCCGGCGGGTGCGGTCGCCGTCGGTGGTGCGCGGCGGCGGGGCCGGCACCGAACGGGCCAGGCCGCGGGCCACCGCCTCGTGGATGTCCGCGGCGAGCGAGCAAGCCTCGGGCAGCTTCTGGTCGGTGAACAGCTCCGCGAGACCGCCCGCGTACCCCTGGCCCACCGCGCGCACCTTCCAGGCGCCCTGCCTGCGGTAGAGCTCCAGGGCGACGACGGCCGACTCGGCGTCCAGGCCGGTGAGGGTGTAGCTGGCGATCTCGGTGCCGTCGAGACCGGTGACGGCGGCGAAGGGAGCGGCGACGGCGCCGAAGCGGGCGGGTGCCGTCGCGTCGGCGGTGGGCAGCGCGAGCAGCACGGTGATGCGGTGCACGGCGTCCGGCATGGCGTCCAGGTCCACCGCGAGGCGGTGGTCGGCGGCCGCCTGGCGGGAGACCTCCAGGCCCGGCCGGGTGGGCGAACCCGGGTGGGCGACCGACTCGGCCCCGGGGACCTCGCCGTTCTCGTCGCCGAGCGTGGCCGCGGCCACGACGGGCGTGCCGGCCGAGACCCGGATCTCCAGGCGGGCCTGGGAGAGCGGGTGGTTCTGCCCCCGCACCAGCTCGGCCGTCATCGCCTTCTCCCCCTGTTTCGCTGGCGGTCACTCGTGCTGTGGCTGGTCACTCGTGTCGTGTCGTGCCCCGGCCGTCCGCCGGGGCACGGGATCGGCCGGTCGCCCGGCCGGGCGGCGTCCGGCTCAGAGGACGGGCAGGATGGCCGGCATCAGGTCCTGGAAGGTGCGGCCGTTGGCCGGGACGCCGAGGGCCGTCATGGACCAGCCCTGGCCCGCGCGGTGCACCTTCGCCATGATCTGGGCGGTGTAGGCGCCGCCGCCGGCCAGCGTGTAGCGGGCGAGCTCCTGGCCGTTGGTCTCGTCGACCAGGCGGCAGAAGGCGTTCTGCACCTCCTGGAAGGTCTGGCCCGTGAAGGAGTTCACGGTGAAGACGATCTGGTCGATGTGGACCGGGACGCGCTGGAGGTCGACGAGGATGGCCTCGTCGTCGCCGCCCTGCCCGACCCCGCCGACGAGGTTGTCGCCGGTGTGGCGGACGGAGCCGTCGTCGCTGACCAGGTGGCGGAAGAAGACGACGTCGACCGGCTGCTTGTCCGCGAACAGGACGGCGGAGGCGTCCAGGTCGATCTCCCGTGTGCGTGAGCCGAACAGGCCGCGCCGGGGAGCCGCCTGCCAGCCGAGACCCATGCGCACCGACGTCAGGCTGCCGCCGTCGTTCTTCTGCAGACTGATGGCCTGGCCCTTGGTCATGTTGACGGTCACGGGCTGATCCCCTCTCGAACGGTCCCCTGTTGCCGCGGCGTCCGCGGTTGTCCGAACACTACGCAGAGGCACTGACCGTGCCGTACCCGGGCCCGCACTTTGTGTCGGTCTTGCAACACAGTCCGTGCCCGGGCACGCCGTCAGGCCAGGCCGGCCTCCTGCATCTGGCGCAGTTCCTTCTTCATCTCCGAGACCTCGTCGCGCAGCCGGGCCGCGATCTCGAACTGGAGGTCCGCGGCGGCGGCCCGCATCCGCGCGGTCAACTCCTCGATCTGATCGGCGAGTTCGGCCGCGGGACGGTCGGTGGGCACCGTCTCCTTGGCCGCCTTGCCCTTGCCCTTGGCGGCCTTGGCGCCGTTCGCCCCCTTGCCGCCGAGGGCGGGCACCGGGGCCTTGGCGCCCTTGCCGTCCTTGGACTGGCGGTAGCCGGAGCCGAGCAGTTGCTCGGTGTCCACGTCCTCGCGGGCGATCTGCGCGACGATGTCGTTGATCTTCTTGCGCAGCGGCTGGGGGTCGATGCCGTTCGCCTTGTTGTAGGCGATCTGCTTCTCGCGGCGGCGGTTGGTCTCCTCGATCGCCTTCTCCATCGCCGGGGTGATCTTGTCGGCGTACATGTGGACCTGGCCGGAGACATTGCGCGCGGCACGCCCGATGGTCTGGATGAGGGAGGTGCCGGAGCGCAGGAAGCCCTCCTTGTCGGCGTCGAGGATCGCCACCAGGGACACCTCGGGCAGGTCGAGGCCCTCCCGCAGGAGGTTGATGCCGACCAGGACGTCGTAGTCACCGACGCGCAGCTCTCTGAGGAGTTCGACGCGGCGCAGGGTGTCGACGTCGCTGTGCAGGTAGCGGACCTGGATGCCCAGTTCCACGAAGTAGTCGGTGAGGTCCTCGGCCATCTTCTTGGTGAGTGTGGTGACCAGGACGCGCTCGTCCTTCTCGGTGCGCTTGCGGATCTCGTGCACCAGGTCGTCGATCTGCCCCTCGGTGGGCTTGACGACGACCTCGGGGTCGACCAGGCCGGTGGGGCGGATGATCTGCTCGACGACGCCGTCCGAGCGGGACAGCTCGTACTGCCCGGGAGTGGCCGACAGGTAGACGGTCTGGCCGATGCGCTCCTGGAACTCCTCCCACTTCAGCGGGCGGTTGTCCAGCGCGGAGGGCAGCCGGAAGCCGTGGTCGACCAGGGTGCGCTTGCGGGAGGCGTCGCCCTCGTACATGGCGCCGATCTGCGGCACGGTGACGTGCGACTCGTCGATGACGAGGAGGAAGTCGTCCGGGAAGTAGTCCAGCAGGGTGTTGGGCGGGGAGCCGGGCGAGCGGCCGTCGAAGTGCATCGAGTAGTTCTCCACGCCGGAGCAGGAGCCGATCTGGCGGAGCATCTCGATGTCGTACGTCGTGCGCATCCGCAGGCGCTGGGCCTCCAGGAGCTTGCCCTGCTTCTCCAACTCGGTCAGGCGCTCGGCCAGCTCCTTCTCGATGTCGTTGACGGCCCGCTCCAGGCGCTCGGGGCCGGCGACGTAGTGGGAGGCCGGGAAGACGTACAGCTGCTGGTCGTCGCTGATGATCTCGCCGGTCATCGGGTGGAGGGTGGACAGGGCCTCGATCTCGTCGCCGAACATCTCGATGCGGACGGCGAGCTCCTCGTAGACCGGGAAGATCTCGATGGTGTCGCCGCGCACCCGGAAGGTGCCGCGGGTGAACGCCATGTCGTTGCGCGTGTACTGGATGTCGACGAAGCGGCGCAGCAGCTCGTCCCGGTCGATCTCGTCGCCGACGCGCAGCGGGACCATGCGGTCCACGTACTCCTGCGGGGTGCCCAGGCCGTAGATGCAGGAGACGGAGGCGACCACGACGACGTCGCGGCGGGTGAGCAGGGAGTTGGTGGCGGAGTGGCGCAGGCGCTCGACCTCCTCGTTGATCGAGGAGTCCTTCTCGATGTAGGTGTCCGACTGCGGGACGTAGGCCTCGGGCTGGTAGTAGTCGTAGTACGAGACGAAGTACTCGACCGCGTTGTTCGGCAGGAGCTCGCGGAACTCGTTCGCCAGCTGGGCGGCCAGGGTCTTGTTCGGCGCCATCACCAGGGTGGGGCGCTGGAGCTTCTCGATCATCCACGCGGTGGTGGCGGACTTGCCGGTGCCGGTGGCGCCGAGCAGGACGACGTCCTTCTCACCTGCTTCGATGCGCCGGGCGAGCTCGGCGATGGCCGTCGGCTGGTCGCCATTCGGCTGGTAGGGGCTGACGACCTCGAAGGGCGCCACCGTGCGTTCGATCTGGGAAACGGGCCGCATGCAGTCAACCGTACGACTCGCCACTGACAACGGGTCGGGGTCAGCCGTTCTGCGGGGTGCGCGAGCGGCGGTGGGCGAGGGTGCGACGGGTCCGCGGCGGGTGGTGGTGCACCGGCTCGTGGGGCCTGTGGTGGACGACCGTGCGGGCGGGGACGCCCGGCTTCCGTTCGGCCGGGACCCAGGCGGGCTGTCCCGCCGCCAGCAACGGATCGAAGATCACGACGGCCCCTGCCAGGACGAGGAAGGCCAGCGGGCCGATCAGCATGGGCGCGAGCAGGGCGGCGGGTGACTCGCCCACGGCGGGCTCGGCCGTGCCGTGGACGTGGACCTCCAGCGCGGCCATTCCCGTGTAGTGCATGCCGCTCACGGCGAGCCCCATCACCAGGCTCGCTCCCACGCTCCACCGCCAGCCCCGGACCTGCCCGGCCGCCCACAGGGCCGCGGTGGCGGCGACCATGGCGACGACCACGGATCCGGCGACGGTGAGCGTGTTGTACCTCAGCTCCCCGTCGAGGTGCATTCCGGCCATGCCCAGGTAGTGCATCGATGCGATGCCCAGTCCCGTGATGGTGCCGCCGGTGAACAGGGCGGTGCCCCTGGCGCCGCGGTAGCCGACGATGAAGATCCCGATCCCGACCATGACGATGGCGACGGCCAGGCTCGCGAACGTCATGCCCAGGTCGTAGCGGATGGGGGTGCCCTCGATGGTGAAGCCCATCATGGCGATGAAATGCATGGTCCAGATGCCGGAGCCGATCGCCGCCGCGCCGAGGGCCAGCCATCCGGGGCGCCAGGACCGGGGTGCGCGGAGCGACCTGGCGGTGCAGCGCAGACCCAGGGCACCGCCGAGGCAGGCCATGAGGTAGGCGACCAGCGGTGTGACGATTCGGTAATTGAACCCGTCGACCGTGCTGTCCATGCGCGGCTGCCCTTCCGCCCTCTTCCGTCCGGTTTCATCCGGTGTGCACCCCCTCCCTGGACCGTACGAACGGTCAAGGTCGAGGCAGAGAGTATGACTCCCACCGGAATGGCCGAACGAGTCTGCGGCAAAGAATCACGGCTCTGCCCCAGTTGTGCGGCCCTGGTGAGCGGAGTTGAGCACCTCCATTCAGACAATGGCCATCCCGCACCCCTCTGCCGTTGACTCCCTGCTGTCACAGTGGTGCTGTCCGTGATCGATCGACGCGAGGAGTTCGCATGCACGCGCGTGCAGTTGCCGTCACGACGACCGCGCTCCTGGGTGCCGTCGCCGCACTGGTGCCCGCCTCCCCGGCCCAGGCCTCCCACAGCGGCTCCGGACCGACGGTGGTCGCCCACCGGGGCGCCTCCGCGTACGCCCCGGAGAACACCCTGGCCGCTGTCGACAAGGCGGCCGAGCTGGGCATCCGCTGGGTGGAGAACGACGTTCAGCGCACCAAGGACGGCGAGCTGGTCGTCCTTCACGACGACAACCTGAAGCGCACGACCAACGTCGAAGAGGTCTTCCCCGACCGGGCGCCGTGGAAGGTGAAGGACTTCACCGCGGCCGAGATCGCGCGACTGGACGCCGGGAGCTGGTTCGGCGCCGGCCACGCGGGCACGCGCGTGCCGACGCTCAAGCAGTTCCTCAAGCGCATCGACCGTCACCACCAGAAGCTCCTGCTGGAGCTGAAGCACCCCCAGCTGTACCCGGGCATCGAATGGGACACCCTGAAGGTCCTCGCCAACGAGGGCTGGCTCGACCGGCGGCACGTGAAGGGCCGGCTGATCGTGCAGAGCTTCAGCGCGGACAGCGTCCGGACCGTCCACGAGCTGAAGCCGGCCGTCAAGACCGGCTTCCTCGGCACGCCGCCGGTGAACGAGCTGCCCGAGTACGCGGAGTTCGCCGACCAGATCAACCCCTCGCACGGCACCGTGTCCATGGGCTACGTGTCCGCCGTACAGGCCTTCACCGGCCCGCACGGCAGGCCGATGGAGGTCTTCACCTGGACGGTGGACGACGCCGGCACGGCCCGCAAGGTCGCCGGGTACGGGGTCGACGGCATCATCACGAACAAGCCGGACGTGATCCGGGAGGCCGTACGCGGGCAGGCCGACCGGCACGGCGCCCGGTTCTGACCCCGCACCGGGGCCGAGGGCCGGTGCCCGCGGCCCCGGCGTTGTCGGTGGCGGGCCGTACGGTGGGCGCATGGACAGCAATGGGCAGGGCGAGCAGCAGGTCGTGTGGGCGGTCACCGACACCCCCATCGGCCCGCTGCTGCTGGCCGCGACCCGCGACGGCCTGGTCAATGTCGTGTTCCACGCCACGGAGGCGGTGCGCGACCGGGCGCTCGGCCGGCTCGCCTCCCGGATGGGCGCCGAACCGGTCGAGGCGCCCGGCTCCCCGCTCCTGGCCGAGGCGATACGCCAGCTCCAGGCGTACTTCGCGGGCGACCGGCAGGCTTTCGAGCTGCCACTGGACTGGTCGCTGATCTCGGGCTTCAACCGGCAGGTGCTGCGCGAGCTGGCGTCCGGCGTGCCCTACGGCTCGGTGGTCGGCTACGGGGACCTCGCCGGGCGGGTGGGTCAGCCGGGCGCCGCCCAAGCGGTGGGCATGGCCATGGGGGCCAATCCGCTGCCGGTCGTCGTGCCCTGCCACCGGGTCGTGGAGAGCGGCGGCGGCATCGGGGGCTTCGGGGGCGGCCTGGACACCAAGCGGCGGCTGCTCGCGCTGGAGGGCGTGCTGCCCGAGCCGTTGTTCTGAGACCCGGGCGGCACCGGCCGGCTCCGGCTAGGCGTAGTGCCGGGCCTCGAAGATGTTGCCGTCGGGGTCGGTGAAGTAGAAGCTGCGCCGGGCCGGGCCACGGGCTCCGAAGGCGTCGTGGGAGATGCCGGAGACCGGGACGCCCTGTTCCTCGAGCCGGCTGCGCAGCGCGTCGAAGTCCAGTTCCGGCAGGGCCAGGCAGACGTGATTGACGGGGTGGCCCGAGCTCGCGGCGGAACCGGGCAGCATGGTCATGCGCTCCGCCATGGTCAGCGGTGCGAGGTCGAGGATGGTCTCCTCGTTGAGGCGCACGGAGGGGAACGCCACCGTCCCCGCGGCGAACTCGGCGACCCTCAGGGGCTCCATCCCCAGGGCCTTCTCGTAGAAGTCCGCTGCGGCGACGGGGTCACGCACCCAGAGGACCACGTGGTCGAGGCGCGTCGTGTTGTCAGTCATGGTCCCCAGGCTCCTGGCGCCCGCGTTCACCCGCAAGGGGTTTGATCGGCTGCGCCGCCCGCCAGGGATGAGGGAGGAGCCGACGGACGGGAGGCATACGCGTGGTGCTGGTGGTGTCGGAAGAGGTCCGCGAGGCGATGGAGGCCCGTCGCCCGGTGGTGGCGCTGGAGTCCACGATCATCGCGCACGGGCTGCCCCGTCCGCGCAATCTCCAGGTGGCCCGGGAGCTGGAGCGGCTGGTGCGGCAGGAGGGTGCGGTGCCGGCCACCATCGCCGTGCTGGACGGGCGGCCGCACGTCGGGCTGAGCAAGGAGCAGCTGGAGCGGATCGCCGACGAGGACGGCATCCGCAAGCTCGGCCATCGTGATCTGCCGCTCGCCGTGGCCTCGGGAGCCAGCGGCGCGACGACCGTGTCGGCGACCGCGCTGCTGGCCTCCCTGGCGGGCGTGCGGGTGTTCGCGACCGGTGGCCTCGGCGGCGTGCACCGGGAGTGGACGCAGACGCAGGACGAGTCGGCCGACCTGGGGCTGCTGGCGCGTACCCGGATCACCGTGGTGTGCGCGGGGGTCAAGTCGATCCTGGACGTGCCGGCGACGTTGCAGCGGCTGGAGACACTGGGCGTCGCGGTGGCCGGGTACGGCACGGACCGCTTCCCAGGCTTCTACCTGACCGACTCCGGGCATCCGGTGGACTGGACACTCGGGACGCCGGAGCAGGTCGCGCAGGTCATGCGGGCGCAGGACGCGCTCGGCGGCCAGGAGTCGGCGCTGGTCGTCGCCAACCCGGTGCCCGAGGCGGAGCAGCTCGATCCCGGTCTGCACGCGCGCGTGCTCGCCGAGGCACTGCGCGCCTGCGAGCGGGAGGGCATCACCGGTCAGGCGGTCACCCCGTTCCTGCTCGACCATCTGGTACGGCACACCGACGGGGCGTCGCTGGAGGCCAATCTCGCGGCGGTGCGCGGCAACGTACGGCTCGCGGCACGCGTCGCGGCGTCCTGGGCCGCGGCGTGACCACGGCGCCGGGCGGGGCGCTGCTGGTCGTCGGGGACGTCGTCACGGACATCGTCGCCCGGCACCGGGGCCCGCTGGCCGCGGGCACGGACACGGCCGCCTCGATCCGTCGGCTGCCCGGCGGGGCGGGCGCCAACGTGGCCTGCTGGGCCGCCCGGTGGGGCTGCCCGGAGGTGCGGCTGCTCGGGCGGGTCGGCGCGGACGCGGCGGACTGGCACGCGCGGGAGCTGGCGGCCTGCGGCGTGCGACCCGACCTGGTCGTGGACGCACAGGCGCCGACCGGGACGGTGATCTGCCTGGTCGACGGGGGCGCCGCGGCCGAGCGGACGTTCCTCACCGACAGCGGCGCCTCGCTGCGGCTCGGGCCGGGTGACTGGTCCGAGGCGATGCTGGACGGTGTCGCACGGTTGCATCTGTCGGGCTACCTGCTGTTCTCCGAGCAGAGCCGGGCGCTCGTGGCGGCGGCGCTGGCCGCGGCACGCGCGCGTGGTGTCCCGGTGAGCCTGGACCCCGCCTCGGCGGGCTTCCTCACGGAACTGGGCATCGACCGGTTCCTGGCCCTGACCGGCGGTGTGGACGTCCTGCTGCCGAGCCGGGACGAGGCCTGTCTGCTCACCGGCGGGGCCGATGCGGCGGGCGCCGCGGTCGAGCTGAGCCGCCGGGTCCCGCTGGTCGTCGTCAAGCAGGGTCCCGAGGGTGCGCTGGTGGCGTCCGCCGGCATCGTGACGGCACGCGTCCCCGCCGTGGCGGCGCGGCCACGGGACACCACGGGCGCCGGTGACGCCTTCACGGGCGCGTTCCTCGCCGCCCTGCTGGCCGGCGCCGCTCCGGAGGAGGCGGCGGAGGAGGGGTGCCGGGCGGGGGCGCTGGCCGTCGAACAGGTGGGCGGGAGACCACCCGTGCCGACACCGGTCGCCGGGCACTCGCCAGGGACCTCCGCACGACGATCCCAGGCTCCGCGGGGACTCGCCGGGCGCTCACCAGCCGCTCCGCCGAGCGGTTAGCGCTACGCCCTGCGCCCCCACGCCGAGATCATCGGTGCCGTCGCCAGATCCATGCCGCCGGCGGCGACGTTCGCGAGGTGGCGGTCGATCTCCTGGTCCGTGGCCAGCCCCGCGGTGACGAGCTGGTCGCGGACCTGGCGGATGGTGGCGGACTCCAGGGCGGCGCAGGCGGGCGAGGCCACCGGGAAGTGGGCGTCGGCCTCCACCCGGGTCAGGCCCGCCTGCCGGAGCAGCCGCGGGAGCTGCCGGCCGTAGGTGAGGTCGGCGCCGCGGCGGGAGAGCAGCTGACGGAAGCCGTGCCGCAGCCGGTTGGCCAGCTGCTGCTCGGGGCCGTACTCGTCGGGGCAGAGCAGCGGCTGCAATGCGGGGTCGGCGTCCTCGACCAGCAGCCGTCCGCCGGGACGCAGCGCCTTGACCATCGAGCGCAACGCCCGCTCCCGCTCCGGCACGTGGACCAGGACGAGGCGGGCGTGCACCAGGTCGAAGCCCTCCCCCGGCGGTTCCTCCGCGCCCACGTCGTGTGTCCGTACCTCGACCGGCGGGCGGGCCGCCGGGAGGAGGCGCGAGGTGTCGATGTCCGTGGCGACGACCTTGCCGGTCGGACCCACCTTCTTCGCCAGCCACGACACCACGGAGGTGCCGCCGGCCCCGACCTCCCAGCAGCGCCAGCCGGGGCCGACGCCGAGTGCCGCCAGGTGCCGGAAGGTGGTCGGGTCGAAAAGGGCGGCGAACGCGTCGAAGCGTTCCGCCGCCTCGGTCTGCCGGTTGTCGAGGAGGTATCCGTCGGTTCGCGTCATGCGACGATCATCCCAGTTGCCCGGCTTGTCGGGAGGGGGCGACGCTCCGGAGCCTCGTGCGGGTGACGGACACCGGGCCGGTGCCGGGCCGCCCGCGGGTCGGTGCGGGTAGGCGCGGGCCGAGGTGCCGACCCGGCTGTGTCCACAGCCGGGAACCAAGCGGAACGCTCCCTTTCCACAGGCCTCCGCGCCGTT
This sequence comes from Streptomyces sp. NPDC031049, assembly GCF_055571015.1. NCBI lineage: Bacteria > Bacillati > Actinomycetota > Actinomycetes > Kitasatosporales > Streptomycetaceae > Streptomyces > Streptomyces sp. NPDC031049. Next base: position 242,972 of record NZ_JBVIGC010000005.1, on the reverse strand, counting down.
CGCGGCCGACTGGCAGACTGGCGCGCCACGGCGCTGGAAGCGCGGTGGGACGGAACGGGATGGCGCACGGGGAGGTCGGGATGTCCATGGGCGGGAATCTGCGGAAGGTCACGGGCTTCCGCGGTGTCGGCGGGCTGCGCAGGGTGGCCAGGATGGCCCGGCGGCGCCCCCGCGTCGACCTCAGTCACCCAGCCCGTTCTCCTCTGGGTTCCTCGGTGGTGAACTGCGTGACCTACCGGGACGGCGTCCGCACCCCCGCGAGCGACGACCCGGTCGACGCCCTCGAGGAGGTCCGCAAGCACGGCGGCGGCTTCGTCTGGCTCGGCCTGCACGAGCCGGCGGACGAGGAGTTCGCGGGCATCGCGGAGCTGTTCGGCCTGCATCCTCTGGCGGTGGAGGATGCCGTCGAGGCGCATCAGCGACCGAAGCTGGAGCGGTACGACGACACGCTCTTCGCCGTGCTCAAGACGGTCTGCCACGTCGAGCACGAACAGCTGACGGCCACGAGCGAGGTGGTGAGCACCGGCGAGATCATGGTGTTCGTCGGCCGGGACTTCGTGGTCACCGTGCGGCACGGGCGGCATGGTTCGCTGGGCCCGCTCCGCGAGGAGCTGGAGTCCGATCCGCAGCAGCTGGCGAAGGGGCCGTCGGCGGTGCTGCACGCCATCGCGGACCATGTCGTGGACGACTTCCTCACCACGATCGACGCGGTGCAGGCGGACGTCGACCAGGTGGAATCGGAGGTGTTCGCGGAGAACGGCGCGCTGGTCGACCCGGGGCGGATCTACCAGCTCAAGCGGGAACTCCTGGAGCTGAAGCGGGCCGTGATGCCGCTCGGCCGGCCGCTGGAGGAACTGGCCACCCGCCCGATCCGGGTGGTGGCCCCGGAGATACAGGCCTACTTCCGGGACGTCTCGGACCACCTGCTGCGTGCCACGGAGCAGATCGCCGCCTTCGACGAGCTGCTCAACTCGATCCTCCAGGCGCACCTCGCCCAGGTGACCGTCGCGCAGAACGCGGACATGCGGAAGATCACGGCGTGGGCCGCCATCGTCGCCGTGCCGACCATGGTGTGCGGGGTGTACGGCATGAACTTCGACCACATGCCGGAGCTCGGCTGGCGGTACGGCTACGGACTGGTCATCGGCGTCATAGCCGTCGCCTGCCTGACGCTGTACCGGGGCTTCCGGCGCAACGGCTGGCTCTGAGGCACACCGGGCAGGGCGGCGGCGGGGAGCGGATCGGCCGTTTTGGGGATCAGCCGTTCCACGCGGGGTGCCGGGGGTCGTCGGCGCGCACCAGGACGTCCGCGGTGGAGGCGGGGTCGGTCTCGTGCTCGTAGCGCTCGAAGGCGGGCAGCGTCCAGTGCTCGTCCTGCGGGGTGCGGCGGCGCAGGGCGGCCGGGCCGAGGAGGAGATGCACGCTCAGGTCGAAGGGGAACCAGTGACGGAGGAGGAAGGGGCCGTGCAGCAGCAGGAAGCCGCCCGGCGGGAGGTGGGCCCGGGGGCTGCGGGTGGCCCGGTCGGTGACCGGGTCCCACAGGTCGGGCAGGACGCGTCCGTCACCGCCCGGCTCGAGCGGGCCGAAGACCTCGCGCCACAGGGCGCCGGTGTCGTACCAGCCGTCGTAATAGGAGTCGACGTCGCGGTGCCCGTACTCCAGGCGCAGCGACGCGGGACGCAGAAAGCCGGCCGTACCGACGCTCAGGGACGGGCGTCCGCGGACGCGCAGTGCCTCGTGGACACGGTCGGCGAGGTCGCCGGGGCGGGCGGCGGGGGCTCCGTCGAAGGCGATGCGCGGCCAGGCACCGCCGTCGGCGGGCTCGATGGCGAGGAGGCGCTCGGCGAGCTGCTCGCCGAGGCGGTCCCAGGTGATCGCTTCCAGTCGCACAGGGCCCATGATGCGTCAGCCTCCGGGCGGAGGGCAGGGACGGCCGGCGGGAGGTCACCGGCAGGGCACCGGGCCACGAGCCGCCCGCCTGGCCCTCCCGGGCGTGGACGCCCGCGTATGTGCGCGCGTCTTCCGGCCATGGCCCCGGGGGTGCCGGCGCGCTTGACTGGACGTGCTGTGGAGACGGATGGGTTGCGGGCGTCGCCCGGACCGACGGGGGAGCTGACAGAACATGATCGACGGACCGTACGTCGTGCTGGCCTTGCTGGGCGCGCTGGGAACCGGGCTGGTGGCCGGGGTCTTCGCCGGGTTCTCGGCGTTCGTCATGCGCGGTCTCGGTGCCCTGCCGCCCGCGCAGGGTGTCGCGGCGATGCAGGCGATCAACGGGGCCGCGGTGACGCCGCCCTTCATGGTTCTGTTCCTGGGGTCGGCGGTGCTGTGCGCGGTGATCGCCGTGACGACGTTCGCGGTGTGGCCGGACGAGGGGGCGGTGGAGCTGCTGTCGGGCAGTGCGCTGTACCTGTTCGGGTCGTTCGGTGTGACCGTCGTCGCCAACGTGCCCCGCAACGAGGCGCTGCGGCGGCTGGAGCCGGGCGGTGCGGAGGCGGCGGCGTACTGGCCGGCGTACGTGCGCGAGTGGACGGCGTGGAACCACGTGCGCACGATCGCCTCGGCAGCGGCCGCAGGGGCCTACGTACTCGCCCTCACCTAGTCCCGGCCCGTCCACGCGCTCCCCGCACACCCCTCGCATACCACCCGGCCTGCGAGAAGGCGCTGCCGGCCGCACTGCGCGCACGGTCGGCCGGACGTATCGTGGCCGCAGGAGTGCCGCCGCCGACGCACCCGGGGACGCACCCGGCGACGCACGGCCCGCGACCCGCGCACGCAAGGAAGACGGCCATGGCCGATCCCAAGGGTTTCATGAGAACCCCCCGCGAGGAGTGGCCGCGCAGGCCGGTCGAGGAGCGGGTCCGCGACTGGGACGAGGTCTATGTGCCGGGGGCGCTGCTGCCGATCATCAGCAGGCAGGCCGACCGCTGCATGGACTGCGGCATCCCGTTCTGCCACCAGGCCTGCCCGCTCGGCAACCTGATCCCCGAGTGGAACGACCTGGTCTCCCGGGAGGACTGGCGGGCGGCGAGCGACCGGCTGCACGCCACGAACAACTTCCCCGAGTTCACCGGCCGGTTGTGTCCCGCCCCGTGCGAGGCGGGCTGCGTGCTGGCGATCAACCAGCCGGCCGTCACCATCAAGAACGTCGAGTGCGCCATCGCCGACCGTGCCTGGGAGGAGGGCTTCACCGCGCCCCGGCCACCGGACCGGCTGTCGGGCAAGACCGTGGCGGTGATCGGGTCGGGCCCCACGGGGCTGGCCGCGGCCCAGCAGCTGACCCGCGCGGGGCACACCGTGGCCGTGTACGAGCGGGAGGACCGCATCGGCGGGCTGATGCGGTACGGCATCCCCGAGTTCAAGATGGAGAAGCGGTATCTGGAGCGGCGCATCGAGCAGATGCGGGCCGAGGGGACGAGGTTCCGGACGTCGACGGCGGTCGGGCGGGACGTCGACGCCGCCGGGCTGCGCGCCCGGTACGACGCGGTGGTGGTGGCCACGGGGGCGACGGCGTGGCGGGAACTGCCCGTTCCCGGGCGGGAGCTGAGGGGCGTTCACCAGGCCATGGAGTACCTGCCGCTGGCCAACCGGGTGTGCGAGGGCGACCTGGAGACCTCCCCGCTGTCGGCGGCGGGCAAGCACGTCGTCATCATCGGCGGCGGTGACACGGGAGCGGACTGCCTGGGCACGGCGGTGCGTGAGGGCGCTGCGTCGGTGACCCAGCTGGACATCTACGCCCAGCCGGGCACGGCCCGCGACGAGGAGAGCGAGCCGTGGCCGACGTATCCGAAGCTGTACCGGCTGTCGGCGGCTCACGAGGAGGCGCGTGATCTGGGGTCCGCGCCGGCGGCCGACGCGGACGCCCGGCTGTTCGCCGCGTCCACGCTCCGGCTCACCGGGGACCCGGACGGGCATGTGCGGTGGCTGCATCTGGTCGGCGTGGACGCGGCGCGCCGACCGGTGCCGGGCAGCGAGCGGGCCATCCCCGCCGAGCTGGTGCTGCTCGCCCTCGGGTTCTTGGGCCCCGACCGCGCGGACGGGCTGGTCGACCAGCTGGGACTGGAGCTGGAACCGCGCGGGACGATCGCGCGGGACGGCCGGTTCGCCACCAACGTCCCCGGGGTGTTCGCCGCCGGGGACGCGGCCCGCGGGCAGTCGCTGATCGTCTGGGCGCTCGCGGAGGGGCGGGCGGTGGCCGCGGCCGTGGACCGCCAGCTGTCGGGCGGGACGACACGCCTGCCGGCGCCGATCGGACCGTACGACCGGCCGATGACGGTCTGACGGCCGCCCGGGTGATGACGGCCTGACGGCCGCCCCTGTGGTGATCAACTCATCGTCGGGACAGGACGGTGGACGGACCGAGGCAGGTGACGCAACGCAACGAGTTAACCAACAAGCCCCCGCGGGGTTCAGGACAGCAGGAAGTCCGCCTCCCCCGCCTTGGCCCCTTCGATGAACGCCGTCATCTCGTCCGAGGTGTAGATGAGCGCGGGCCCGTCGGGGTCGGTGGACTGCCTGAGGGCTATGCGCCCGTCGGCGAGTTTCATGACCTCCAGGCAGTTGCCCCCGTTGCCGCCGCTCCACGGCTTGTGCCAGCCCTCGGTGCCCAGCTCCCGCGCGGGCATGCCGTTGTAGATCCGCTCGCCGCGGGACGGCGGCGCGGGCTGGGACATCATGCGTTCCATTCACAGCTCCTTGCGGAGATCCCGGAGGATCTCCTTCGTGCGATGTGCCGTAGCGGCCTGCGCCGCCATGCGGTCCATGACCTCGAGGTGGGTCGCCACCTCGGCGCGCGCGTCCAGGTAGACCGCGCCGGTCAGGTACTCGCTGTAGACCATGTCCGGCAGTTCCGGCATGGCGAATCGGAACAGCACGAAGGGCCCGTACGTGCCGGGGTGCGGCCCGTTCTCGAACGGGACGACCTGCAAGGTCACGTGGGGCAGCTTCGTGGCGTCGAGCAGTCGGTCGATCTGGGCACGCATCACCTCCGGGCCGCCGACGGGGCGGCGCAGCACGGTCTCGTCCATGACGACCCACAGCCGGGGCGCGTCCTCGCGGGTGAGCAGTTCCTGCCGCTGCATGCGCAGGGCGACGTGGCGTTCGATGTCGTCGGGCCGGGTCTGGGCGATGGCGCCCGACCGCAGCACCCCGCGCGCGTAGTCCTCGGTCTGGAGCAGACCGGGGACGAAGTGGGGTTCGTAGGAACGGATGAGGCTGGCCGCGCCCTCCAGGCTGACGTACATCGAGAACCAGCCGGGAAGGATGTCGTGGAAGCGCTGCCACCACCCCGGCTTGTTGGCCTCCTCGGCCAGCCGGACGAAGGCGTCGGCCTCCTCGTCGCAGACGCCGTACGCCTTCAGCAGCAGCTGGAGGTACGGGATCTTGAGCGAGACCTCGGCCGTCTCCATGCGGCGGACCGTGGCCGGGGCGACCCGGAGGACCTTCGCGGCCTCCTCGCGCTTCAGCCCGGCGCGCTCCCGCAGGTCCAGCAGGCGCCGACCGAGGACGACCTGGCCGACGGTCGGCGCAGACCGCGGTTCGCTCACCGCTCCACCTCCATGCAGAGTCCCTGATTCCCGGTTCCCGGTCGGGGCGCCCGACGGCACGCCCGAGCGGCACGCTTCCACCGTGCCGCCGGCCCTGACTCGACGCCGCTCGCCGGACGCCGCGCTTCGGGCGCCGCGCTCCGGGCGCCGTGTTCCCGACGCCCCTACGCCGAGGGCCGCCGCGTCAGCGTGCGGACAGCCCGGCGGCGCCATTCGAAGACCTTTTCGAAGGCCTGGGCAGACCTTCGCCGATCTGAAGTGGCGCCGCTCGACGTTCTGTTGCGAGCAGTGTGCCACGACCGCCCGAGCCGTCACACTGCACTCTGCATTTTTCAGAGTGACACTTGCCAAGTGTTCACGCCGGGGAGATAGTGGCAAGCGTGATTCCGTCCGCGCCCTTAGGAACAGACACCGCCGCGGGCCTTTCCAGCCTCGGTGTCGCCTCGGGAGCCGGTCCCTCCGGGACGGCTGCCGAGCGCCGGTTCCGCTTCGAGCTGGCCGCGCATCCGGGTTCCCCCGCACAGGCCAGACGCCTGACACGGGCCCGGCTGACCGGCTGGTCCGTGTGCGAGGACACCTGCGACACCGCAGCTCTGGTGGTCTCCGAGCTGGTGACCAACGCGATCGTCCACACCGCGAGCAGGCACATAGTGTGCGAGCTGCACGACGGTGAGGAACTGGTACGCATAGCCGTCCGTGACGAGGGGTGCGCGCCGGGTCAGCCTCAGGCGGCGGCCCGCAGCCGTCCCGAAGAGGAGCACGGCCGGGGCCTGCTGCTGGTCGACGCGATGTGCCATGCCTGGGGCGCGCACGAGCAGGACGCCGGGCTGCTGGTCTGGGCCGAGCTGCCCCGCAAGGCGGACATTCCGCGCGACCCGTCCGAACCCCGCAACGACCTGGGCTGGGGCGCCCGCCCCAAGCCGGGCCCGGCCGACGACGGCTCGGAGAACGAGGACGAGACGGAGTCGCAGGCCCGGGAGTCGACCGTACGGGCACCACAGGCGCACACCCGGCAGCCCCACCCGCCGAGGGCACCGCGGGGACACGCGCCCCAGCCCCCCGGGCCGCAGCCGCACGCGCCGCAAACCCACGCACCCCAGCCGCACGCGCCCCAGCCCCACCCACCCACGGAGCCACCTGCCCGGACCCACCGCAGGGCGGGGGGCGTATGGCTGTGAGGGCCTGGTCCGGCGGCCAGGTACTCGGCCTGGACACACTGGTCCGTCTCCAGCGCGGCCTGCACACGCCGGACACTCCCCGTCGGCTCCCCGTGCCGGAGGGCATGAGCGCCCCGCTGGGCTGCGACGCGGTGGCGGCGCCCGCCGGCCTCGGCCCGCAGGTGCTCCCCCGGCTGCCGCGCGTCGGCTGCGTCTACGCCGATGACACGCAGTGGTGGTGGATCGTGCCGTCCGACTCGGACTACGCCATGGAGTGGCCCGAGCCCGCGCGGTACGCCACCGGCGCGCTCCTGCCCGAATCCTCCGGCCCGCAGCGCGTGCCCGGCCTGATCCACCGCCCGGAGGGCACGGTTCCCTACACGCCGCCGATCCCCCTGTACCTGGCCCTGTGCCGGGTGACGGGCACGACGCCGACCTGGTCGCGCCCGCTCAGCGCCTAACACAGGTGGACGCCCCGGCGGCGGACCGCCAGGCGCTCGCCGAGCGCGTCGCGATGGTGGCGCAGGACTTCAGGCGGTGGCCGTTCACCGCACGCGTCAACGTCGCCTTGGGCCGCAGCTCGGCCCCCGTGAACGACGCGCACGTGACGGACGCGGTCACCGAGGCCGGTGCCGGGGACGTGATCGCGGATCTGCCGCGCGGACTGGACACGCTGCTGGCCCGTCATTTCAGCGGCGGCCACCAGTTGTGCGGCGGGCAGTGGCAGCGGCTCGGGATCGCCCGTGCCGCCTACCGGCGGGGCCGCATCCTGGTCGTGGACGAACCGACGGCGGCCCTGGCCGCACGGGCCGAGCTGGAGATCTTCGAGAGGGTCCGCGCCCTGGCGGGCGCGGTCAGACGGTCGTGATGATCACCCACCGGCTGGCGTCGGTGCGCCACGCGGACCTGGTGCACGTCCTGGACCAGGGCCGGCTGGTGGAGTCCGGGACACCCGACGAGCTGCTCGCTTCCGGCGGTGTCTACGCGGAGCTGTACTCCCTCCAGGCGGACCAGCTCACGAAGGCGCCGGTGCCCACCCGCGAGGCGGGCTGAGGACTGCTCGGGCCCGGCGGCCGGCACAAGGGATCAGGCCGCGGCGTCACCGGCCGCGTCGACGCTCCGGACGATCACCAGGAACATGTCGGTGGACAGATCCATGACGACCTCGGCGGGCAGGCCTTCGGCACGCCGCGCATGAGCGAACTCCTCCGCCGGCCAGGAGCCACGCGGCCCACCGGCGGGAAAGCGTTCGAGCACCGTTCGCCCGTTCACCCTGCACCTCCATGTAGCGCTGTACTCGTAGAGTTAAACGCCAACCATGAGGTGAACGCCTCGCGAAGTGACGGTACTGAGACGTAGTTGACACTCGTTCACCGCAAAGAGTGATGAACATCTCAGCTGTTCGGCCGTTTTCGTTACGTTGCGCATCATTCCTCGTACTCGTCGTGGTAGCGGATGTGCTCGCTGCCCGCAGGCGCCCCGAGAGCCGACGCGCGCCCCTCGGGTTGCTCCCAGGCCTCCTGCCGGCCGAGCGCGGTCAGGTCCAGCAGGCTGGTGGTCGAGCCGAGGCCGTCGAGACCGCGTTCGTACGTCGAGTAGGTGTGGAAGACCCGGTCCCCGTCCCGCAGGAAGCAGCTCAGGCCCGGCCGCTCCAGCAGCTCCCCCTCGTGTTCGAGGGTCACCTCGAAGTCCGTGTTGAAGTCGCTGACGTACGACGAGTACCAGGGCAGCGTCCAGCCCATCCGCGCCTTGAACGGAAGGATCTTGGTGTACGGCGCCCGGGACACGGCGGCGAACGACGTGCCGCGCGCCCGCAGATGCGCCAGATGCCCGATCTGGTCCAGGAAGGCCGAGCAGCTGCGGCAGCCGGCGTCCCATTCGGGGGCGAACATGAAGTGGTAGACGACGAGTTGCCGCCGCCCCTCGAAGAGGTCGAGCAGGGAGGCCTTCCCGTCGCCGCCCTCGAAGACGTACTCCTTGTCGATTCCGACCATGGGCAGTCTGCGCCGCTCGGCGTTGAGCGCGTCGCGCGCGCGGGTGGCCGCCTTCTCCTTGGCCAGCAGGGCTTCGCGCGCCGCGCGCCATGCGTCGCGCGAGACGATCTCGGGAAGCGACATGGGGCTCCTCCTGTGCAACGGTCCGTCCGGAGGTGGTGACCGTCGGCGTCGGCGGAACTCATCGCGGCGCGGCGAGAATTTTTCTCTCGGCTCAGGGACCGTACCGCTGGATGCGCCGGCCGTGACCGCGGTCGGTGAGGGCGGGCAGCCGCTCCCCCAGTTCCCGGACGACCGCGGGGACGTCGAGCGTGAGCAGTTCCCGGTCCCGCATGAGCACCCGGCCGTCGACGATCGTCGTCCGCACGTCGGACGAACGGGCGCTGTGCACGAGGGTGGCGGCGAGGTCGTGGACCGGCTGGGTGTGCGGGCCGGTGAGGTCCACCAGGACCAGGTCGGCCCGCCGCCCCGGCGCGATGCTGCCGACGCTGTCGCCCAGGCCGACCGCGCGGGCGCTCTGCAGCGTGGCGTGGTGGAGGGCCTGACGGGAGGTGAGCCATCTCGGGTCACGTTCGGTCGACTTCTGGATCAGGGAGGTGAGCGCCATGGACTCCCACACGTCGAGGGAGTTGTTGGAGGCCGCGCCGTCCGTGGCGAGCCCGACGGCGACGCCGATGTCGCGCAGGGCCCGCACGGGTGTGGTGGTCGGCCAGGCGAACTTGAGGTAGCCGCGCGGCGCGCTCGCCACCGCCGTACGTCCTTCCGCGCGCGCGAGGACGGGCAGATCGGTCTCGACGATGCCGGTGCCGTGCGCGATGAGCACGTCGGTGCCGAGGATGCCGGTGCGTTCGAGGATCTGTACGGGGGTGGCACCGTGCCGGGCGAGGCTGGCCTCGGTCTGGTCGCGGTTCTCGGCGGCGTGGAGGTGGACGGGCAGGCCGTGTTCGCGGGCGAGGGCGGCGGTGGCGGTGAGGTCGGCCTCCGTCACCGTGTAGGGGGCGTGCGGGGCGAGGGCGGTGGTGATCCGGCCGTCGGCGGCGCCCCGGTGCCGCAGCGCGAACTCCAGGGACCGCTCCCGGCCCTCGGGTCCCTGAGAGGAGAAGTACGCCTCGCCCAGCAGCGCGCGCATGCCGCACTCGGCGACGACGTCGGCGACGGCGTCCATCGCGAAGTAGTGGTCCGCGAAGCAGGTCACGCCGGCCCGGATCATCTCCGCGCAGGCGAGCCGCGCGCCCAGCTCGACGTCCCCGGCCGTCAGATTGGTCTCGACGGGCCAGACGACGTCGTTGAACCACTCCTCGGTCGGCAGGTCCTCGGCCAGGCCGCGCAGGGCGACCATCGGGGCGTGCGTGTGGCAGTTGATCAGCCCGGGCAGGGCGACCTGGCCGCGGGCGTCGATGCGTTCGGCGGCGGGGGTGCCGCGGGCGGCTTCGCCGGTCGTCACGGCCTCGATGACGCCGTCGCGGACGACGATGCCCGCGTCCTCCTCGAAGCCGGCCTCCTCCTGCGCGTCGTGGACGAGAACGGTACAGCCGGTGATGACGAGATCCGCGGGGTGCGTCATGAGGACAACGTACGGCGCCGGACGGCGCGCCGGGGCCGGTATCGGGGACGCCCCGCCCGGCCGACGGGGCTGCACGGGCGGGGCGTCGGTGACCGGACCGGCACGGCGGGTGCGCTATCCGGCGAGCGGCAGGCCGGGCAGGCGCAGCGGCACCCGCTGCCGGTGCCGGGCGAGGTCGTCGCGCAGTTCGGCGAGCCGGCGGACGTGGCGGGGTGTGAGCCGGCCGGTGTCGTCGAGGTGCACGGCGCAGGCGGTCGTGGTGTCGACGAGCAGTTCGAGGGTGGCGGCGAGGTCGTCGGCGCCCGCGGAGTGACGGGCGAGGGCGGGCAGTTCGGCGGCGGCGAGCGCGATCGCCGCGCGGGCCTCGGCCAGCGCGCGGTAGGCCTCCCGGCGCAGTCTCCACCGCGTCGCGCGGTCGCCGGACCCGCCGAGCACATGGGCGAGGTAGGCGTGGGCGGCGTCGCCCGCCGCGACCAGCCGGTCCCGGACACCGCCGCCGCGCTGCCCCGGCAACGGCAGATGTCCGGCGACGAGCACGATCGCGCAGGCCAGCAGGGTCTCGCCGATCCGGGCGGCCGAGGCCTGCGGTTCGCCGCCGGCCATGACCAGGGCCAGCACGAGGACGGTGACGACGGCGGTCTGGGCGGCGAAGTGCCGGGCGGCGACCGGGATGAGGGCGCCGCAGACGGCGACGAGCGCGACGAGGCCCGCCGGCCTGGGCAGCACGGCGGCCAGGGCGGCGAACGCCAGCGCCCCGAGGACGGTTCCGGCGGCCCGGCACAGCACCCGGGACGCGAGCGGCCCCAGGTCCGGCTTGACCAGGAAGACGGCGGTGGCGGGCAGCCAGTACCAGTGCCGGTGCTGCCCGTACCAGTGGGCGTGGTGCAGTGCCTGCGCGACGGCGGCGGCGGCCCCGAAGCTCAGGGCGACCCGCAGCCCGTACTCGCGCCCGCCGGGGCCGAGGACGGTGCGGGCCAGGGCGGCGGGCGAGCGCCTGCGGGTGTGGAGGTCACCGCTCCGGCCGCGGTCGAAGGCCTCGGCGGCGTGCAGCAGGGCGTCGTCGAGGGCGCGCAGGGCGGGCAGGGAGCGGGCGGGCGCGGGCAGCGGCCCGGTGTGCGTGTTGCCGCGCACCGCCGCCGCCAGCCGCCGGGGCCCTTCACCGGCACGCGCGGGCACCGCCTCCCCCGCCCAGGCGAGCGCGGTCGCGGCCTCGGCGAGGGGCAGCGCGGCGGCGTACTGCGCGTGCAGCCGCCGCTCGGCCGCGGACGAGGCGTACCGGCGCAGCCGGGGCCCGGCGAGCGCGTCCTGCGCACGGTCCAGGGCGGCGGTGAGCGCGGCGCGACGGGCGACGGCGTGCTCGGTGCCGGCGGCGTCGAGGAGCGCGGCGACGGCGTCGTACACGTCGGCGACCGCGACCCGCTCCCCGTCGAACCGGAAGTCGCCGGTCAGCGCACCGGGCGTGGGCAGCGCCAGCCTCAGCACGAGCAGCCATCCGGCGCCGGCGAGGAAGGCGGCCGCCCGCTGCCATCCGGTGCCGGGCAGCGGCATCCCGGCCCCGACGGCACCGGCGACCAGCAGTTGCGTCCCGGCCGCGGACGCCACGGGCCCGACGGCGCTGGCGCCCCCGGCGAGCAGTCCGAGCAGGGTCAGTACGAGGGTCAGGGCGACGGCGCCGAGGTGCTCGCCCGCGTACGTGCCGACGAACAGCCCGGCGGCCCCGGCGAGCGCGGGCACGCCGATCCGCCGGACGGCGGCCCGTCGGCTTCCCGGCCGGTCGTTGATCCCGGCCAGCATCGCGGCGATGGCGGCGACCACACCGACGGAGGGGTGCCCGGCGAGCACGGCGAGGAGCAGCAACGGCCCGCCGGCCAGCGCACCGCGCGCGACGGCGTCCCAGGGCACGGGCCCACGCTGGGCCCGGAAGGCGTGGTCGAGCCAGAGGGGAAGCGCCGGGACGGCGAGCCTCCCGTGGCGGCGGGGGCCGGGCGATGCGGCTCGGTGCCGCCGACGCCCGGGGCGCGAGGGCCGGGGTACAGGCTCGTCTTCGGGCCCGGTCACGGACCGGGGCGCGGGCTCGTCTTCGGGCCGGGGCGCGGGCTGGTGCCGGGGCCCGGGCTCGGGTGCGTGACGGGGGCGGGGCCTGGGTGCGTGACCGGGGCGGGGCTCGGGTTCGTGCGGGGGTCCGGGAGCGGGTGAGCGGCGGGGCAAGGGCGCGGGGCTCCTGTCGTCATGTCGAGGGCAGGGGTGAGCCTTCGGGCGACGGTGGCCGGGCAGGGGGTCCCGTCCAGGGTAGGGGGCGTTCTTTGAGCGGAGGGAAAGGGCGTGTTGCGGAGGTGTGACGGTGTCCGGGCCCGGACGGCCCGCGGCGGAGGTCCGGCCGGGAGCGGGAGGCCGGCCCGGGGCGCCGGCACCGCTCGCGACGCCCGTGCGGCTATTCCCCGCGAGCCGCCTCCACGGCCCGTCCGAACAGCGTCTCGGCCTCGGCGACCGCCCGGGTCAGCGCCTCCGGAGCCGGTGACAGCCCGGCCACGAGCGCGTCCGCCTCGGTCAGCCCGGCCCGCAGGACGAGCCCCTTCTCGTTGGTGACCCACGCGCCGCGCGCCGCGAGCACGGCGTGCGCCGTCTGTGTCGCGGCGAGGGCGATCGCGCCCGCGACCTGGGCGACGGCGCCCTTGGGGGCGTGGCCCGCCTTGGCGTAGGCGAGAGTCGCGGCGGCCATGCCGTGCCAGAACCCGGGGGCGGTGCGGCGCAGCGCCTCCGGGTAGGCGGGGCGGGGCAGTTCACCGCGCAGCACCTCGTTGACGGCCAGTTCGGAGACGACCAGGTACGTGGGGATGCCCGCGAGGTGGAACATCAGCGGCTCGACGCGGAAGCGGCCGGCCTCGGCCTCCTCCACCTCGTGCTCGACGACGTCCAGGTCGCGGTAGTGCACGTCCACCCGCCGCTCGTCGATGGTCAGCCAGGCCCCGCCGTTGAAGACACCGCCGCCCCATTCGCCCAGCCCGGAGACCTCGCCCTCCCAGCCGACGGCACGGAGGTCGGCGGGGTCGAAGGAGCCTCGGTAGTAGACCGCCAGGTCCCAGTCGCTCCCGGGCCCGTGGGTGCCCAGGGTCCGGGAGCCGCCCAGGGTGACCGCACGGACGCCGGGCAGAGCGGCCAGCCGGTCGGCGGTGGCGTCGAGGAAGGCGTGGTCGGTGAGGGAGGGCATGGGGCGGGCTCCTGCCGTCCGAGGGGGATCGTCGGTCGTGGGAGTGGTCAATGAAGTCTCGCGTACCTGTCCGTCGCCGCGGTCAGCAGGTCGGTCACGCCCGGTGCGGTGGCGCTGTGACCGGCCTCGTCCACAAGGAACAGTTCGCTGGCCGGCCAGGCGTGGTGGAGCCGCCAGACGATGCCGAGCAGGTTGCCGGGGTCGAGGCCGCCCTGGACCAGGGTGCCGGGGATGTCCGCGAGCAGGTGGGCGTCGCGCAGGACGACGCCCTCGTCGTTGCCCTCGCCCAGGAAGTGGCCGTTGCCCCAGTAGTGGGTCACCGTGCGGGCGAAGCCCATGCGGAAGACCGGGTCCTCGTAGCGGGCCACCGAGCGGGGCGGGGCGGAGGCGACTGCCGTCTCCCAGTCGGTCCAGGCCCGCGCCGCCCGTTCCCGCACGGCCGGGTCGGGCGATTCGAGCAGTCGGTTGTAGGCGGCGGGCAGGTTCCCGTCGCGCTCGTCCTCGGGAACCAGTGCCACGAAGTCCGCGAACGCCGCCGGGAAGAGCTTGCCCAGCCCCTTGGTCATGAGGGTGACCTCGGGGTCGGAACCGGTCGCGACCGCGGTGAGCACCAGTTCCGTCACCACGGCCGGGTGCGTCTGGGCGTAGCGCAGGCCGAGCACGGAGCCCCAGGACGCGCCCCACACCAGCCAGCGCTCGATCCCCAGATGGCGGCGCAGCAGTTCCAGGTCCGCCATCACGTGCGCCGTGGTGTTGACGCTCATGTCGGTGTCGTGGGCGCTCGCGTGCGGCGTGGACCGTCCGCAGCCGCGCTGGTCCAGCAGCACGATCCGGTAGGCGGCCGGGTCGAAGTAGCGCCGGAAGTTCGGGCCGGCACCCGATCCGGGGCCGCCGTGCAGCACCACGGCGGGCTTGCCGTGCGGATTGCCGCTGGTCTCCCAGTAGACGCGGTTGCCGTCACCGACGTCGAGCATGCCGTGGTCGTAGGGTTCGATCTCCGGATACAAGGCCATCGGCGCACCCTAATCGCGGTGCCGGGGGCCGGTCGTCTCCTTTTCCCCGTCCTCCGCGGGCGTGACCGGCAGGCCCGCCGTCCGTGCCGCCGTGCGCAGCACGTGGCGCAGCATCTCGGGGGTGAGCCGGCCGGTGAAGGTGTTGCGCTGGCTGACGTGGAAGCAGCCGAAGAGGTCCAGCCCGTCCCGTCCGTCTCCCGGCTCCGCCCCCTCCAGCGCGACCCGGGCACCGTGCGCGAAGGCGGGCCGGGGCCTCGGCACGGTCCACCCCGCCTCGGCGAACGCGGGCAGTGCCGCCTGCCAGCCGAAGGCTCCGAGGACGACCACGGCCCGTAGCGTCGGCCGCAGCAGGCGCAGCTCCTGTACGAGCCAGGGCCGGCAGGTGTCCCGCTCGCCCGGGGTGGGCTTGTTGGCGGGCGGGGCGCAGTGCACCGGCGAGGTGACGCGGACGCCGTACAGTTCCAGGCCGTCGTCGGTGGAGACGGCGGTGGGCTGCGAGGCGAGGCCCACCTCGTACAGCGCCCGGTACAGGACGTCGCCGGAGCGGTCCCCGGTGAACATCCGGCCCGTGCGGTTCCCGCCGTGGGCCGCCGGGGCGAGCCCGACGATCAGCAGCCGGGCGTCCGGCGGGCCGAAGCCCGGCACCGGCCGGCCCCAGTAGGTCCAGTCGGCGAACGCCGCCCGTTTGGTACGGGCCACCTCCTCTCGCCAGTCGACCAGCCTCGGACAGGCGCGGCAGCCCGCGATGCGCTGGTCGAGCTCGCCGAGTCCACTGCTGTCCATCTCTCCACCGTAGGGCCGTGTCCCGCCCTCGCCGCCCCTTCCCTCCCTTCTCTCACGCTTGGCTGGCTCGAGCCCTCCCCTCCGCCACGCTCGGCTTGGCTCGAACCCTCCCCTCTCCTGAATTCCCGCCTGTCCGGCGTTCGCCGGCCGGAACTTCTCGTCCGGTACCGGGGAACCGGCGCTCGTGCCCCCGCCTCCCCACCGGGAGGCTATGGTCAGGGGCATGGCTTCCGAGCATGACCAGGGCAGCAGCGACGCGACGCCACCGACCGGGCAGTCCGCAGGTGAGACGGGCGGCGTGCCCGCCGGACAGACCGCCGTGGAGCTCGACCCGAAGATCGCCGCGGCCATCGCCGCCGCCGAGGCGGCCGGGCCGAAGACCGGCGAGACGGTCCGCGTCGACAGCTGGATCTGGGCGGTCCGGCTGGTCAAGACCCGGTCCATCGGCGCGACCGCCTGCCGGGGCGGCCATGTCCGGGTGAACGGCGAGCGCGTGAAGCCGGCGCACGCCCTGCGTGTGGGCGACGAGGTCCGCCTGCGGCACGAGGGCCGGGAACGGGTGGTCGTCGTGAAGCGGCTGATCCGCAAGCGGGTCGGGGCCCCGGTGGCCGCCCAGTGCTACATCGACAACTCCCCTCCTCCCCCGCCCCGCGAGGCCGTGGCCCCCGCCGGTGTCCGCGACCGCGGCGCCGGAAGGCCCACCAAGCGCGACCGCCGGGAACTGGAACGCCTGCGTGGCCTGGGTGGCGCGGGCGGGGCCGGCGGCCCGGGCGGCATGGGCATGGGCGGCGGGCTCGGGGGCCGCCCCCGAGGCCGCTGACCTCCCCGGGAGCCGAGGGCAGTGACCCCCGGGACCCAAGGGCGCGGTGGCCGCTATGCCGCCGGCACCGCCCGGACCCATATCCGGTCCTCGGTCAGATAGCGGTCCACTCTCAGGCCCGCCTCCTCGAGCGCTGCCTCGAACTGCTCGTGGGTCAGCGGACGGGACCGGAAGGTCTGCGTCCAGACGGCGTCGGGGAACACGTACTCCACGTGGACCGAGTGGACACCGTCGCCGACCGGTTCGGACGACGCGACGCGCACGGTGAAACCGCTGGGGTCGACCCGCTCCCGGGGCACGTTCGTGTGGTAGTCGCCGCCTTCTCGCTGGATCAGGACGCAGCCGTCCTTCGCCACGTGCCGCGCGCAGGTGCGCAGCAGTCCTCGCCGCACCTCGGGGTCCCCGGTGTGGACGAGGAACGACGCCAGCATGACCACGTCGAAGGTCTCCCCCAGGTCGAGCCCCTCGATGGCGCCGCATATCGTCCGCGCACCGCGGACACGCTCCAGCATCTGGGCGGACTCGTCCACCGCCGTGACCGTGAACCCGCGCTCCAGCAGCGCGTGCGTCACACGGCCCACACCGCTGCCCAGCTCCAGGATGTGGCTCCCCGCGGGTACGGCGGCGGCGACGACGTCCGGCTCGGCTCCGACGGGCAGCCGCGAGTAGAGCTCGACGGCGCAGCCGTCCGGGGTCATGGCACCGGGTCCCGTCCCTCGGTGTCCCTCTCGCATTCTCAGCTCCATGCCCGTCCAACGGCCCGGGTCCGCACACCCGTTCCCGCCACCACCCCGTTCACCCGACCGAGTGAACGGGCGCCGGGGACGGCAGCGAGGTACGTTTTCCTCGGGAGCGGTGACCGCCATGCGTACGGGCAGTGAACCGGCGACCGCGCGCAGTGCGCTGCGGGCGCGTCTCTGGCTGAGCGTGTGGGGGCTGCTCTGGACGGTCTTCGGCACGGCGGCCTTCGCGCTCACCGGGCGCCCCGGCTGGGCCCTCGCCTGTGGAGTGCTGTGGTTGATCGTCACGATCGACCTGGCCGTGATCCTGCGCCACCTCCGCCAGGGGCCGCACTGGCAGCCGGGACGTGACGTCCCGCCGTACCGCCCGGTGGGGGGGGGGGGGGGGGGAAAAAAAAAAAAAAAAAAAAAAAAAAAGAAGGGGGGGGGGGGGGGGGAGGGGGGGGGTTGTTGGTTGCTTCCTTTTTCCACTTCCCCTCCCCGCCGACTTT